>JAISCA010000063.1 GCA_031265875.1 Propionibacteriaceae bacterium | reverse complement strand
CGCCGCCAGGGGCCCCGGATGGCGTCAACTTCCGCGGCGAACTTCCGGCGCAGGACACTAGGGGCGTCGGCTCAGGCCGTGACCGTGACCGACTCGATCACGACTGGCTGCCGCGGCCGGTCGCCGAAGCCGGTCGGAACCGTCGCGATGGCGTCGACCACGGCTTGGCTGGCCGGGTCTAAGACCTGGCCGAAGATGGTGTGCTTACGGTTGAGGTGGGGCGTGGGCGTGACCGTGATGAAGAACTGGGAGCCGTTGGTGCCGGGCCCGGCGTTGGCCATGGCCAGCAGGTAGGGCCGGTCGAAGCGCAGTTCGGGGTGGAACTCGTCGGCGAAGGTGTAACCCGGACCGCCCCGGCCGTCGCCATTGGGGCAGCCGCCTTGGATCATGAAGCCGTCGATGACGCGGTGGAAGGTCAGGCCGTCGTAGTACCGGCCGGTGGTGGGTCGACCGGTCTCGGGGTCGACGTACTCCTTCGAGCCGTCGGCCAGGCCGACGAAGTTGGCCACCGTCTGGGGGGCTTGGTCGTCGAATAGCTCGATCACGATGTCGCCCAGGTTGGTGCTCAGGGTGGCAGTGCTCATATTTCAGGGTCCTTTCCGGTGCCTTGGCCCGCCCAGTCTGGCAGATCGAGCCGAACTGATCTGACTGACAGTCGCAGTAGCGCTAAATTGGAGGGACTCCATCGCGGAGGATTCAACCACCTGGAGGTATCATGCTTGGCAAGCAGGCGTTGCTCGAAGCGGCCGCCGACAAGACTGTGGCAGCCGCCGAATTCAGTGCGGCCGCCCTCGATCACGCCATTGAACGCATCACCCCGGTCCTGACCCAAGCGGTCGAACGAATGGCGCCGTTGGCCGATGAGGCCCTCGACCGGGCTAAGACGGCCAAGACCAAAGCGGCCGGAATGGCGGCCGACGCCGTCGAGCATCTGCGGCCGGGGCTGAACCAAGCCTTGGACAAGGTCACACCGGCGGTCGACCGGGCCCAGCGCACTCTTCAGGAGGACCTCATCCCTCAACTGATCGAGACCCTGCGCCAAGCCGCCGGCCAACCGACTCCGCCGCCGGCCAAACGCGGCCGCGTCTTCTGCCGCTTGGCCAAGCTGGTGGCGCTGGGAGCGGCCCTGGCGGGCGTGGCCTACGCCGTCCGGGCCTATTTGGCGGGCTCCAAGGAAGACACTTGGGCGACTCACGAGCCGCGCCAGGCTTACGTCTACCCGGACGACCTGGTCGAAGCCGAACCGACGGCGGCCACGGCGGCCGCGGCCGAACCGGAGCAGGAAGACTCTTTCATCGGGCCCAATCCGCCCGAGGGTTTCACCATCAAGGCCAACGCTCGCTCCAAGAAGTACCATCTGCCCGGCTCCCGGGGCTATGACCGCACCATCGCCGAGGTTTGGTTCGCCACTCCCGAGGCGGCCGAGGCGGCTGGCTTCGTACGCGCCCAAGGCTGAACCGCTCCACTGGTCCGGCCCCGGCGGGGCTGGGCCAGTGGACGCCTTGGCCCTGAGCGGGGCCGACCTCAAGCCGGACCTCACAATCGGGGCCGCTGGATGGCTTTCTGAGGTGTACCTCTACCTCAGGAGTTCCCATGACCGCCATGACCGTCATGCCCGCCGCCGGGACCTGGGTCTCGGCCGCCCCTTTCCGCAGCTATGTCGTGCATCTGATGGATGCCGCCGACGTGCCCTGGCGGGTCGTCGCCCAGCGCGCCGGGGTGCCCGCCGCTGTCATCCACACTCTCTTGTTCGGCCGCCGGGGCCGGCCCCGGCCCACTATCCCGAGCCAGTTCGCCGGTTCCCTGCTCGCCCTCAGCGCGGCTGAGTTACGCGGCCTGAGACTCCAACGAGTGGCCGCCCCACCGACCCAGCGCCGGGTCCAAGCGCTGCTCGAGGCCGGTCTGCCCTTGAGTCAGGTGGCGCGTTGGCTGGGGTTGGACCGGCCCAGTTGTCGTCAGTTGGCCTCGGGTCAGGCCGCCACCTGCTCCGCTTTGGTCGAGGCTTTGGCCCGGGCCGCCTGCGAGGCTCACCGGGTGGGGAGTCCGGCCACCGAGCAGTGGGCGGCCTGACCGGAGTCCGCCGCCGACGCTAGCTAGAGAGGGGCTCAGACGGCGGCTGGGGCGGTCAGCAGCCGTCCGGCCAAGCCGGCCAACTCGATCGGATCGATCGGATGGGGGTGGATGGCGTCGGCGCCCGACCAGGCCGCCAGCCAAGCGTCGTGGGGCCGGCCCACCAGCAGGAGGATGAGGGGGCAGGGGTCGTACTCGTCCTTCAGCTGCTTGGCCAAGCCCATGCCGCCGGCCGGCGTCGACTCACCGTCCAGAATGGCCAGTTCGATGTCGTCGTCTTGATCCAACCGGCTCAGCAGAGCGGGGGCGGTGGCGACTTCGACGATCTCGATCGGTTGGTCCGAACCGGACAGGCGGGAGCCGAGGGCGCCTCGGACGTCTTCCCGCACCGTGTGATCGTCCGAATAGACCAAGACCTTCGTCGCCATACGTCGCTCCTCAAGACTGCGTCGGGACCGTTCTGAGGCCTGGGACCAGGCCGGGCTCGGGCCGCTGGCCAACATGCTAGCGCCCTGGGCGGCGCCGGCCGGCCCAGCTGGGCTGAGGCGCGAGCCGACGAAGCTGGACAGGTCGGGTCTCGCCCGACACCATTGGGCCTGTGAATGATCAACCCTCCCGCGCCGTCGACCCTGAGCCGAGGCGCCTCGACCGCCGTCTGATAGTCCTAATCGCCGCTTTAGCCGTGGTCGTGCTGGCCGTCGCCGTCTTCCTCTTGACCCGCCCAAGCGGTCCCGCCCTGACCGTGACCTCGCCCTTCGGTTACGGCGTCGACGGACAGGGCCGTGAGCCGGGTCAACCGCAACGGGCCAGCGAGGCGGTCAGCCTCAAGCCCGGCCAATCCGTTCTGATCGATCTCGGCCTGAGCAACGAGCTGGCCCAGGTCTACTGGACGATAGACGAGGAATACGACAGCGCCGTGGCCACGGTCGAGCCGATCCAGACCGTCCACCAGGATGAGTCCCCGACTCCGGACGCCAGCGCTGACACCACCGTCTTGATCAAAGCTGAGCGGTCCGGTCAGACCACCGTCTCCTTCAATTTCACCTTCCGGGACCAGGTCTTAGGCATCTTCAGCATCGATTTGACGGTGAGTTAGCGGCTCTCCGCGGATCGGCCCAGCGGCGGCTCTGATCGGGTCAGTTGAAAGAGTCGCCGCAGGCGCAAGAAGTGGTGGCGTTGGGGTTGTCGATGGTGAAGCCCTGACGCTGGATGGTGTCGGCGAAGTCGATCGTGGCCCCGGCCAGATAGGGGGCGCTCATGCGGTCCACCACCACCTTGACGTCGCCGAAGACCGTCTCGACATCGCCTTCGAAGGATTCGTCGTCGAAGTAGAGCTGATAACGCAGTCCGGCGCACCCGCCCGGTTGGACGGCCAGGCGCAGCGCCAGGTCCTCCCCTTCGGCGGCCTCGGCCGCCAACAAGGCGGCCACCTTGGCGACGGCGGCGTCGGTCAGAACCACGCTCTGGCTCATCACAGTCTCAGTCATGCCCGGGAGTCTACTCTGTCCTCCCTGGCGCCGGCCCGGCCCAGACCCGGTCCCGCTAGGCCTGGCCCTCACCAAGACCAGGTCCGCGCCACCCGCGCCCAACTGGCCGGAACCGCTGGGTCGACGGCGTAGGCCGCCTCGACGCCCAGTCCGCGCAGTTCGCGCTCCGACACCGCCACCCGCTGCGCCAACACGATCAGCGGAGCCAGAGCCTGCCCCGCCCGCGCCGCCACCTGGCCCAACCAGGGACCGCCGCCGTCCCGGAACTCCAAGGCGTCGATCAACCCCACCATCAGATCCGGCCGATCCGGACCGCTCTCGGGCCGGGCCGGGTCGACCTGGTGGTCGGCCGGGACGGCCAGGGCCAGACGCCGGGCCGAACCGTCGGCCCGGGTCAACCAGCCCCTCGGCGGCGGCGGTGGATCGAACTCGACCAGTTCCAAGCTGTGGCCCAGTTCGGTCCAAGCCCGTCGAACGGCGGCTTGGACCGTGCGCTGGCCGGTCCAAGGACCAGGCCGGACCATCACCGAGACTCTCATCTGGCCCATCGTAAGCCGCCCGCCGGGCGCCGGTGGGGCCGACACCGGCGACCAAGCCGATGTCCGATTTCCGGCGAGGGACACTAGTAGGATGACCGAGCATCGACTACGCAATGAGGGGAAGGCCGTGGGACTGTTCCGTCCGTATCAACCCAAGCCCGCGTCGACTGGCTCGGCCAACGACGACTCCGTCCGTGACGACCGGGCCGCACCGCCCAGCCCGCCATCGACTGGCCCCGCGCCGAGCGCGTCGAAACCGGCCGTCGCTCCCGCCCCCCAGCCCCCTCGGTCCGCTGCGGCGTCGACCCCGCCGGCTCCCAGCGGACGGACCAAGAAGGCCGCGCCCACGCCGACCCGCAAGCAGTCCATCCAAGCCCGCCAGGCCCGCCTCAACCCGGTCTTGAACAAGAAGCAGGTCCGACTGCGTGAGCGTCAAGCCCGCGACAAGGTCCGGTCCGAGGGTTGGGACCGGACCCAGTCCCGGCCGGTCATGGCCATGATCCGCGACTACATCGACGTCCGCCTGTCCATCGGCGAGTTCGCCCTGCCCTTGATGCTCCTGATCTTGGTGGCGATGTTCTTGGGCGGTCGCTTCCCCAGTCTGGTCCAGGTCACCTTCTACGCCACCTGGGGCCTGTTCGCCTTGCTCATCGGCGACACCGTCTTGATGTGGCTGGGCTGCAAAGCGGCCATCCGTCAGCATTTCCCCGACGAGCCCTTGAAAGGCAAGCTGGGTTATGCCATGAGCCGGGCCATGATGATGCGGCGGGCCCGCCAGCCCCGGGCCCGGGTCAAACGCTTCAGCAAGTTCAACTGGCCGCCGGCCGAGTCGAACTAGAGCTCACCGCCAGCGGCCGGATCAGCCGGCCGGGGCGCGATCAGGAAGGAAGTCAACGTGAGATTCCGCCACCTGGGCCGTTCCGGCCTGAAGGTCTCAGCCATCGCCTACGGCAACTGGCTCACTCATGCCTCACAAGTCGAAGACGAACAAGCCAAGCTCTGCGTCCGGGCCGCTTTGGAAGCCGGGGTGACGACTTTCGACACGGCCGACGTCTACGCCAACACCGCCGCCGAAGCCGTCTTGGCCGAGGCTCTCAGCGGGGTCAGGCGGGAGTCGATCGAACTGTGCACCAAGGTCTTCTGGCCGACTGGGCCGAAGGGGCCGAACGACTGTGGCCTGTCGCGCAAGCACATCCGGGAGTCGATCCACGGCTCTCTGACCCGTTTGCGGACCGACTACGTCGACGTCTACTGGTGCCACCGTTACGACCACGCCACGCCGTTGGAGGAGACCATGTCGGCCCTGGCCGATCTGGTCCACGCCGGCCAGGTGCTCTACCTGGGCGTCTCGGAGTGGCCGGTGGACAAGATCCGCTTGGCCCACGCCCTGGCTCAGGAATTGCGCGTGCCCCTGGTCGCCAGCCAGCCCCAGTACTCCATGCTGCATCGTTCGATCGAGGCCGAGTTAGTGCCGGCCTCAATCGAGTTGGGGATCAGCCAGGTCGTCTTCTCGCCCCTGGCCCAGGGCGTCCTGACCGGCAAGTACAAGCCGGGCCAACCGATCCCAGCCGGCTCTCGGGCGGCCGATCCCAAGGGCGGCGCGGCCATGATCGACCGCTGGCTGTCGCGGTCCGAGGTCTTGCGGCGGGTTCAGGATCTGGCGCCCATCGCGGCCGACGAGGGCCTGACCATGGCCCAGTTGGCTCTGGCCTGGGTCTTGACCAATCGCAACGTGGCCGCTGCCATCGTGGGAGCTTCGCGACCGGAGCAGATCAGCCAGGCCGCCCAGGCGGCCGATCGCACCCTGTCGGCTGAGACCATGGCCCGCGTCGACGCCGCCTTGGGCGACTGTGTCAACCACGACCCCGCCGGCACCGGCAACAGTCCCCTGGAACGTCCTGCATGAGCCGTTATCGCTGGTTGGCCGAACCGGCCCCCGCCGACGCCGAGCTAGCGTCCGATCTGAGCCTGGGGTTCGATCGATCGGCCGAGGCCGAGGACTGGCTCGGCGCCGTCCACACCGATCTGCTCCAGGCCGGTGTCGAGCGGGTCAGCCTATGCCAGGACGACGTCGTCATCTGGGGGCCGATGGAGCTGGCCCCGGCATCGGACGAGGCCGCCGCGGCGGCTCTGGACAAGGAAGGCTGAGAGATGGTCAAGGTGGTTCTGGGCGGAGCCCTGCCGCGGGCGGCCGACGCCCTGGTGGTCGGTTTGACGGAAGGCAAAGATGGCCCCGAAGCGGTCGGCTTGCCCCCGTCTTGGGCCAAACGGGAGACCCGCCGCGAATTGAGCCAAGCGGTCGAGTTGGTCGGAGCCCAGACCACCGTCGGACAGGTCAAGATCGTCCCACTCGGCTCGACCCGGATCGTCTTGGCCGGCTTGGGCTCCGGGCGACCGACTGCGGAGCGCCTGCGCCAGGCCACTGGGGCGGCTCTGCGAGCCTTGCGCGGGCTGGACCGCCAACCGGTCCGGCAGGTCGCCCTATCCCTGGGCTGGGACCGCCCCGAAGACATCAAAGCCATCGCCGAAGGGGCCTTGTTGGGGTTGTACCGCTACGCCGGCCAGCCCGGCGCCGGGGCCCAGACCCCAGCCGGCCCGGCGATCGAGAAGATCACCTTGCTGGCCGAGGGCAGCCCGGTCAATCAACGCTCGCTCGATCTGGCTCAGGCCGTGGCCGAGGCGGTCTGCGCCACCCGCGACTGGGTCAACCGGCCGCCCAACCAGCTCTACCCGGCCGCTCTGGCCAAGATCGCCCAGCAGGTGGCCGATCAACGCCATCTGGGCTGCCAGACGCTGGAGCCGGCCGCTCTGGCCGAGCAGGGCTACGGCGGCCTGATGGCGGTCGGAGGCGGCTCTCAGCGCGGTCCCCGCCTGGTCCAATTGACCTGGCGACCGCGCGGGGCCAAGAGCCACGTCGCCTTGATCGGCAAAGGCATCACCTTCGATTCCGGCGGCATCAACCTGAAGCCACGCGAGAGCATGGCCACCATGCGCTGTGACATGGCCGGCGCCGCCGCCTGTCTGGCCACCATCGCGGCCGTGGCCGACCTCGACCTCAAGGTCAAGGTGACGGCCTGGCTGCCCCTGGCCGAGAATCTGCCCTCTGGGACGGCCTACCGGCCCAGCGACGTCATTCAAATCTACGGCGGCGCCACGGTCGAGAACTACAACACCGACGCCGAGGGCCGCTTGGTCTTGGCCGACGCCTTGCGCCGGGCGGCTCAGGACAAGCCCGATCTGATGGTCGACATCGCCACCTTGACCGGGGCCTGCATGGTCGCTCTGGGCCACTCCACCATCGGCTTGATGGCCAGTGACGACGTGGTGGCCGACCAGGTCTTGGACGCGGCCGAAGCCGCTGGCGAGCTGATGTGGCACCTGCCGATCACAGAGGAGGCCGAACAGGCCTTACGTTCGCCGGTGGCCGACCTCAAATCGGGCGGCCCCCGCGAGGGCGGAGCCTTAGTGGCGGCGGCTTTCTTGCGTCGCTTCACCGAGTCGATCCCTTGGGCCCACCTCGACATCGCCGGGCCGGCCTTCAACGAGGGCGAAGCCAGCGGCCACACTCCGGCCGGCGGCACCGGCGCGGGCGTGCGCAGCCTGATCGCCCTGCTGACCTCGTTGGCGGCGGCTTAGAAGGCTCCGCCAGTGAGCGAAACTCGGCTCCTGCGCCACCGCTTCGGGCGCCGAGTGGACTAGTGTTTTTGGACAGTGGGCCTGGCGCGGACCGCGCTCGCCCCTGGTGGTCGCCGACGGCGCCACCGTCTAGGGAATCTCGGGAGTGCGGCCATGGGCTCGCAGCGCGAAAGGAGCCGGTCGTCATGACGACCCAAGTGACACTGCCAGCGTTGGGCGAATCGGTCTTCGAGGGCACGGTCTCGCGTTGGCTCAAACAGGTCGGCGACCGCGTCGAGGCGGACGAGCCGCTGTTGGAGGTGTCGACCGACAAGGTCGACACGGAGATTCCAGCCCCGGCCGCCGGCTTGCTCCTGGAGATCCGGGTGCGCGAGGACGAGACCGCTCCAGTTGGAGCGGTGCTGGCGCTGATCGGTCAGCCGGACGAGGCTACGGTCCCACCGGCCGACTCGACCCCGTCCGAACCGGCCCAACCCGAAGCGGCCCAGCCCGAACCGACCCGGTACGAACCGTTCCCAGGCTCGAACCAGGCCACGACTCCCCCGGCTCCGGCTCTCCCCAGCCCTGCGACAGCTTGGTCGGGGCCGATCGAGCCGACTGCGGAGTCGGCTGCGACCGAGCCGCCCAGCCCGCCGCCGCTCCCAGCCTGGGCCCAACCCAGCCAGGGTCCGCTCTTCGGACCGCTGCCCGGGCCACCGGTCCGATCCGAAGCGCCGGCCCCCGCCGCGGTCAGCCCCGATCCGGTCAGGCCCAGCCCGGACCAAATCGTCGAGCAACCGAGCCCGGCCACTCTGGCGACCGCAGCTGCGGCCACGGCCTCGACCACCGGCCTAGAGCCGACCGAACCGACCGAACCGCCGGCGACTGAACCGACCACGACCGAGCCGACCGAGCCGACCGGAGAATCGCCCGTCATCCCCTCGCCCCCGGTCGATCCGATCGCCCCCCGTCCGGTGGCCGGCAATTCGGAGGTGACCGGCCCCTATGTCACGCCGTTGGTGCGCCGTCTAGCGGCCGAGCATGGCATCGACCTGTCCCAGGTGGCTGGTTCCGGCGTGGGCGGTCGCATCCGCAAGGAAGACATCTTGACTGCGGCCGGTGGCGCTAAGCCAGTCGCCACCCCCGCTCCCACACTGGACCCGGCCGCTCCTCTGAGGCCCAGTCCAGTGGCCGAACCGGACCAACCGGCCCAGCCGATCTCAGCGCCGGAACTGGCTCCGCCGACCGCGCCGACGCCGACTACGGCCGAGCCAGTTCCGACCACTGTCCTGGCCCCCCCTCCCCAGCTACCCCAACCGCCCCGGCCGTCTCAACCGGCCAGCCGGCCGCCTGAGGCGCCGGCTCCCAGTCCGGGCCAACCCAGCCTAGGACTGGCCCGTCCCGCCGCCATCGCCCCGCCCGCCGCCGTGGCCGGAACGACTGAGAAGATCAGCCGGCTGCGGGCCAGCGTGGCTCAGCGCATGGTCGAGTCCTTGCGGGTGGCGGCTCAGTTGACCGCCACCGTCGAAGTCGATCTGACCGCCATCTCCAAGCTGCGCGGCACAGTCAAAGACAGCTTCCGGACCCGTGAGGGCGTCGGCTTGACCTATCTGCCCTTCATCACCAAGGCCGCCGTCGAGGCGCTCAAGCAATTCCCCAAGGTCAACGCCACCATCGACCTAGAGGCCGGGCTGATCAGCTACGCCGACGGCGTCCACGTCGGGGTGGCGGTCGACACCCCACGCGGTCTCTTGGTGCCGGTGGTGCGTGACGCCGGCGACCTGACGGTCGGCGGCCTGGCCAAGAAGATCGCCGATCTGGCCAGCCGCACCCGCTCCAGCCAGGTCACTCCGGACGAGTTGGCCGGTGGCACCTTCACCATCACCAATTACGGGGCCGCCGGCACCCTCTTCGACACCCCGATCATCAACCAGCCCCAGGTCGCCATCTTGGGCACCGGCGCTCTGGTCAAACGGCCCGTGGTGGTGGCTGACGACCGCATGGGCGACATCATCGCCGTGCGCGACATGATGTACATGTCCTTGACCTACGACCACCGACTAGTCGATGGGGCCGACGCGGCCCGCTTCTTGGCCGCCATCAAGGCTCGTCTGGAACAGGGCGAGTTCGCGGCCGAGTTGGGGGCCCTGGCCTAGTGTCCCTCAGACGCGCCCGATGACCGATCTGGTCTTCCGTCGTCTCGGTCTGAACGATCGGCCGCGTCGTCTGACCGACTACGACTGGGCCTGGTCCGAGCAGCGCCGTCTCCACCAAGCCGTGCTGGACGGGCAGGAGCCCAGCACCGTGCTGTTGCTGGAGCACGCCAGCGTCTACACGGCCGGGCGTTCGACCGCGGCGACCGACTTGCTGAGCGACGGCCCCGTCGTGCTGCCGGTCGACCGGGGCGGCAAGGTGACCTGGCACGGCCCCGGGCAGTTGGTCGGCTACCCCATCGTCAAACTGCCGGCCGGGATCTACGTGGTCGATTTCGTGCGCCGGGTGGAGGAGGCCCTGATCCGGACGCTGGCCGACCACGGCTTGCCGGCCGGCCGGGTGCCCGGCCGGACCGGGGTCTGGCTGCCGGCCAGCGCCGAGCGGCCGGAGCGCAAACTGGCCGCCATCGGCCTGCGCGTGGCCCGTCAAGTCACGATGCACGGCTTCGCCCTCAACGTCGACCCCGATCTGGCCGCCTTCGACCGCATCGTGCCCTGCGGCATCCGCGACGCCGGCGTCTCCAGCCTGGCTCGAGAGCTGGCCGACCGGCCCGACTTCCTCCAAGTCACGGCCGCCGTCGAGTCCCACCTGACCGAGTTGCTGGCCTTCCGCGACTTCCACCGTAGCCCCGACATCCCGCGTCCGGCCGACGGCCCGGCCGGGACCAGGTAGCCTGTGGCGAGTGACTGTACAATCGCGCCGTCTACTTAGGATCGAGGCCAAGAACGCCGAGACCCCGATCGAATCCAAACCACCTTGGATCAAGACGCGTTTGAGCACCGGTCCGAACTACCGCGACTTGCAGTCCATCATGACCGGGCAGCGCTTGCAGACGGTCTGTCAATCGGCTGGCTGCCCCAATATCTTCGAATGCTGGGAGGACCGCGAGGCCACCTTCCTGATCGGCGGCGAGGCTTGCACCCGACGCTGCGACTTCTGCCAGATCAGCTCGGCCAAGCCGACCGGGCTGGACCTAGCCGAGCCTGAGCGAGTGGCCCAGTCGGTGGCCGCCCTGGGGCTGCGCCACGCCACCGTGACCGGCGTTTGCCGCGACGACTTGACCGATCTAGGGGCCTGGATCTACGCCGAGACCGTCAGCGCCATCCACCGCCTCAACCCCGGCGTCACCGTGGAACTGCTGGCCCCCGACTTCTCCGGCCGGGCCGAGCTGCTGGACCAGGTCTTCGCCACCCGCCCGGAGGTCTTCGCCCACAATTTAGAGACCGTGCCCAGGCTGTTCCGTCGGGTCAGGCCGGCCTTCTCCTACGACCGCTCGCTGGCGGTCTTGACCCGCTCACAGCGGGCCGGTCTGCTGACCAAGTCGAATCTGATCCTGGGTCTGGGCGAGACCCGGTCGGAGGTCTCCCAAGCCTTAGGCGATCTCTTCCAGGCCGGGGCGCGGCTGATCACGATCACGCAGTACCTCAGACCCGGGCCGACCCTGCACCCGGTGGACCGTTGGGTGACTCCGCAGGAGTTCGACGAGCTGGCCCAAGAGGCCACAGAACTGGGCTATTTGGGCGTGGCCAGCGGACCTTTGGTACGGTCGAGCTATCGCGCCGGCCGACTCTACCGGGCGGCTTTGAACACCATCTCGACATCGTCGGAGTAGGACCACTATGGCAAGAAGCGAACGCGCCAAACAGCTAGAGGCGGAGCAGAAGGCGGCCGCCCAGGCTGAGAAGCTGCGTAAGAAGCAGTCCAACAACCCGGACGATTGGGGCCGCGTCCGGCAGATCGTCGAGACCTTCAAGATGACCCGCCAGCACGACAAGCCGATGCTGTGGCTGGTGCTGGGCTCGGCGGTGGCCAGTCTGGCGGTGGGGGTCGTCGTCGGACTGGCGGTGGGACCGCTGTGGGCCTGGCTGCCCATGGGCATCATGCTGGCGGCCTTGTCCGCCATGACGGTGCTGGCCTGGCGGGCCCGTCTGGCCGCTTACAAGCGCTTCGACGGCCAGCCCGGCTCAGCCGAGGTGGCCATGAACCTGTTGCCCAAGAAGTGGCTGAAGAGCCCGGCCATCTCTTTGACCCGCTACCAAGACGTGGTCCACCGCGTGGTCGGTCCGCCCGGCATCGTCCTGATCGGCGAGGGCCAGGCCGGCCGGGTGCGTCAGCTGCTGGCCACCGAGACCAAGAAGCATGAGTCGGTCCGCCAAGGCGTCCCCGTCACCACCGTGGTGGTGGGCAAGGAATCCAACCAGGTGCCGCTGAACCGGCTGAACCGGCACCTCCGCCAGCTGCCCAAGGCCGTCCGGCAGTCCCAGGTCAGCGAGCTGCAGTCCCGGCTGAAGGCCTTGGACGCGGCTCGGCCCAAGATGCCGCTGCCGCGCGGTCCTCTGCCGACCAATGTCAAAGGGGCTCGTCAAGCCCTGCGGGGCCACTGACCACCGGCCCCGGCCCGGGCTAGTCTCAGCCCTTCGATCGGCTGACCGCCTCACAGACCATCTTCGAGACGGCGGGCGGCGGCCTCGATCCGTTCGTCCGTCGCCGTCAAGGCGATCCTGACGTAATTGGCCCCGGCTGGGCCGTAGAAGTCGCCGGGGGCCACTAGCAATCCCAAGTCGGCCAAACGTTCGACCGTGGCCCGGCCGGGCTGACCTTGGCTGGCCCAGAGGTAGAGGCCGGCCTGGGAGTGGTCGACTGTGAAACCCCGGCCCAGCAGAGCGGCCATCAGCCGGTCCCGCCGGGCGGCGTAACGCCGGCGTTGCAGCTCGACGTGGTCTTGGTCGCCCAACAGGGCGACCATGGCGGCTTGGACCGGCGCCGCCACCATCAGGCCGAGGTGCTTGCGCAAACTCACCAGAGGTTGGACCAGCGCCGGATCGCCGGCCATGAAGGCGGCCCGGTAACCGGCCAGGTTGCTGCGCTTGGACAACGAGTAGACCCCGATCAGACCGCTCAGGTCGCCACCGTTGACGCTGGGGCACAGCACTGAGACGGGTTCCACCGTCCAGCCGAACTCGCCGTAGCACTCATCCGAAGCCAAGACCGCCCCCCGGGCCCGGGCGTACTCCAGCCAGGCTCTGATCGACTCGGGCTCGGCCACCGCCCCGGTCGGGTTGGCCGGCCAGTTGACCCAGACCAGGCCGGGACGCAGGCTGGCCACCTGGTCGGGCGAGGCCGCCGGCACCGGCTCGGCCCCAGCCATCAGAGCGCCGACGGCGTAGGTCGGGTAGGCCACCTCCGGAATGACGACCTGGTCGCCCGGTCCCAGGCCCAGCAGGGTGGGCAGCCAGGCGATGGCCTCTTTGGCCCCGATGACGGGACAGACCCCGGCCGGACTCAGTCCGACCGCCCCCCAACGGCGGCTCAGGTAGGCCAGGATGGCCTGACGTAAGGCCGGGGAGCCCCAGACCTGGGGATAGCCCGGGCTGTCGGCGGCGGCGCTCAGAGCGGCCTGGCCGATCTCCGGCACGGGATCGACCGGCGTGCCGACCGAGAGGTCGCAGATGCCGTCCGGGTGGGAGCGGGCCCGCTCGGCGGCGGCCGCGATGGTGTCCCAGGGGAAATCGGGCAGACGGTCGACCGGTCTCACGGCCTCACTCGCCTTGGGACGGCAGAGCCTCGATCAGAGGATGGTCCTGGTTCAAGGGGCCCAAACGGGCCGCTCCGCCGGGGGCGCCCAGGCCCTCGAAGAAGCCGGCGTTGGCCTGCAGGAAGTCGCTCCATTGGGCCGGCAGGTCGTCCTCGTAGAAGACCGCTTCGACCGGGCAGACCGGTTCACAGGCCCCACAGTCGACGCACTCGTCGGGGTTGATGTACAACATCCGGTTGCCCTCGTAGATGCAGTCGACCGGGCACTCGTCGACGCAGGCTTTGTCCTTGGTGTCGACACACGGCTGGGCGATGACGTAGGTCATCTGGGCGGCTCCTTCGTCTAGGCGGCTGAGGTTTGGTCCGGGCTCCGGACGGCGGCGAAATGGCAGGCCGAGGCGTGCTGTCCGACCCCGTCCGAGCGCAGGCTCAATTCGGGCTCGGCCTGTGAGCAGCGCTCTTGGGCCAACCAGCAGCGGGTGTGGAAACGACAGCCCGCCGGCGGATCAGCCGGACTGGGCACATCGCCGGTCAAGACGATCTGGTCTTGATCGTCCCGGGCCTGTGGGTCGGGCGTGGGCACGGCCGACAGCAAGGCCTGGGTGTAAGGGTGGGTGGGCCGGTCGTAGATGGCGGCCTCGTCGCCCTGCTCGACGATCTTGCCCAGGTACATCACCGCCACCCGGTCGGAGATATGCCTGACCACGGCCAGATCGTGGGCGATGAAGACGTAGGCCAAACCCAGGTCACGCTGCAATTGGCGCATCAGATTGACGACCTGGGCTTGGACCGAGACGTCGAGGGCGGAGACCGGCTCGTCGCAGATCAGCACCTTGGGGTTGAGGGCGATGCCCCGGGCGATGCCGATGCGCTGGCGCTGGCCGCCCGAGAACTGATGCGGGAAGCGGTTGATGTGCTCCGGGTTGAGGCCGACCTGGTCGAGCAGGTCCTGGACCCGGCGCCGGACGCCGCCCCGGGGCACGACGTCGCGGTGGATGCGGAAGGGCTCGGCCACGATGTCACCCACCGTGCGGCGGGGGTTGAGCGAGGTGTAGGGATCCTGGAAGACGATCTGGACGTCGCGCCGCAGCCGGCGCAAGGCCTTGCCGTCCAGCTTGAGGGCGTCCTGGCCCAAGATCTCCAACTGGCCGCCGGTCGGTCGTTCCAGACACATCAAGAGTCGGCCCAGGGTCGACTTGCCACAACCGGACTCCCCCACCAGACCGAGGGTCTCGCCGGCCCGTAACTCGATGTCGACGCCGTCGACGGCTCGGACCTGGCCGACCGTGTGGCGGAAGACGCCGCCCTTGATCGGGTAGTGCTTCTGCAAGGCGGAACCGCGCAAGATGACCTGGCTCATGCCGGCCTCCCAGCGGTCAGGGTCTGATCGACGAAGTGGCAGGCCGCCGCTCGGCCCGGCCCCAGCTCGACCCGAGCCGGCGGCGCTCCGCTGCGGCAGACGTCCTGGGCCAACGGACAGCGGGGGTGGAAGGCGCAGCCGGCCGGCAGATGCAACAGGTTGGGCGGCAGACCGCCGATGGCCGGCAGATCGGAGCCCTTCTGGTCCAGCCGTGGGATCGAGTCCAACAAGCCCCGGCTGTAGGGATGGGCCGGGTGGGCGTAGAGATCGACCACGTCGGCCTCCTCGACCAAGCCGCCGGCGTACATCACGACGATCCGGTCGGCCACGTCGGCCACCACGCCGAGGTCGTGCGTGATCAAGATCAAACCCATCTGGAACTCGTCCTGGAGGTCTTGCAACAGGCGCATGATCTGGGCCTGAACGGTGACATCGAGGGCGGTGGTGGGCTCGTCCGCGATCAGCACCACCGGGTCGAGGGCGATGGACATGGCGATCATGACTCGCTGGCGCATGCCGCCCGAGAACTGATGCGGGTAGTCCCGGGCCCGCTGGCGGGCGGCTGGGATCTTGACCCGCTCCATCAACCGGATGGCCTGGTCTTGAGCGTCGGACCGGTTCAGGCCCCGGTGCACCCGCAGCATCTCCGCGATCTGCCAGCCGACCGGGAAGACCGGGTTGAGGGCGGACAGGGCGTCCTGGAAGATCATGGCGATCTGGGCCCCCCGGACCTTGCGCCGCTCCCGTTCCGGCAGCTGCAGCAAGTCGACTCCCCGGTACAACACACGACCGCCGGTGACGAAGCCGGGCGGGGAGTCCAGAATGCCCATGATGGCCTGGGCCGTGACCGACTTGCCGGAGCCGGACTCGCCCAAGATGGCCAGGGTCTGACCGGCCGCCAATTCGAAAGAGACGCCGTTGATGGCCCGGGCCACGCCCTCGCGCAGGCGGAACTCGACCTGGAGGTCTTCGACCACTAGCAGCGGCGCCGCCGGATCGAGCGGGACCCCCCCCCGCGCTGAATGCTTGATCTCAGTCACCGGACTCACCTCAGCCTCGGGTCGAGGGCGTCACGGACCACCTCGCCCAACATGATGAAGGCCAGCACGGTCAGCGACAGGAAGACCGAGGGGAAGAGCAACATGTGCGGGGCCGAGGTCAAAAAGCCCATCCGGGAGGCCTCCGAGATGGCGATGCCCCAAGAGATGGCGGGCGGTTGCAGGCCGATGCCGAGGAAGCTCAAGGTCGCCTCCAGAGCGATGTAGACGCCCAGGTTGATGGTGGCGACGGCGATGACGCCGGCCACGGCGTTGGGCAAGATGTGCGAGACGATGATACGTCCCGGCCTCGCCCCCAGACCGCGCGCCGCCGTGACGTACTCGTGCGGCATGACCTGCAGGACGGAGGCCCGCATGATGCGGGCGATGGTGGGCCACTGCAACAAGGTGATGGCGAGGACGACCTTGCCCACCACGATGGCGTAGGGGGTGTCCGGCCGGGAGGGGAAGGAGTAGAGGATGACGATGCCGCCCAGCAGGGTCGGGATGGCGAAAAAGATCTCGCCCACCCGCGACAGCAAGGCGTCCAGCCAGCCCCCGAAGAAGCCCGCCAGCAGGCCCACGATCGAGCCGATGAGGGCCACCCCGGCGGTGCAGAAGACGCCCACCAATATGGAGGAACGGGAGCCGTAGATGGTGCGGGCGTAGACGTCGCAACCTTGGATGTCGGTGCCGAACCAGTGCTCCCGGCTCGGCTTGTGCCGAGCCTGGGTCAGGTCGCAGTAACGCGGATCGGCGTCGGTGAAGAGGGAGGGCCAGACCGCCATCAGAAGGAACAAGACGATCAGACCGGCCGAGAACCAGAACATCGGCCGGCGCCGCATCTGCCACCAGGCCTCGGAGCCGAGCGAGTGGGGCTTGTCCAGCCCGGCCACCTCGGCCACCGCCGCTTGGTCCTCGGCGCTGGGGACGACGAATTCGCCGGCCGTCGACCCCATCATCGCCTCGGGCCCGGGATGAGTCGGATCAGTCATGGGAGATCCTCGGATCGAGCACGCCGTAGAGGAGGTCGACCAACAGATTGGCCACCAGGTAGACCAGCACCAGCACGGTCACGGCCCCGACCACCGAGACGCCGTCGCGCTGGCTGATACTGCGGAAGATGAAGCCGCCGATGCCATTGATGTTGAAGATGCGTTCGGTCACGATGGCCCCGCCCATCAGGGAGCCGAAGTCGTAGCCGATGAAAGTGACGACCGGGATGAGGGAGTTGCGCAGGGTGTGGACGCCGATCACCCGCCCGGTCGACAAGCCCTTGGCCCGGGCCGTGCGGACGTAGTCGGCCCGCAGATTCTCGACCAGATTGGTCCTAGTCAAGCGGGCCACATAGGCCACCGAGAGGGAGCCGAGGACGAACCCTGGTAATATTAATTGTTTAATTGTGCCCTGGGCGGCGGTGACCGGGAAGATGTCGTTCAGGTGCAGCTGGAGCACCCCCCACTGGCTGACCGAGCCGATCACGAAGACCGGGATCGAGACCACCACCAAGGTCGAGACCACCACCAGGGAGTCCAAGAAGCGGCCCTTGTTGATACCAGCCAGCAGACCGGCGGCGATGCCGATGACGATCTCGACCGCGATGGCGATCAGGGCCAGCTTGACCGTGGTGGGGTAACGCACGGCCAGTTCGTCGATGACGCGGTTGTTGTAGAAGTTGACCCCGAGGTCGCCTTGGACCAGCTTGCCCAGATAGAGCAGGTATTGCAGCAGCAGGGGCTTGTCCAGGTTGTACTCGCGCTTGAAGGCCTCGATGTAGGAGGCCGGGCACTCACGTTCGCCGCAGCGGCCCTGCCAAGGCTCACCGGGCAAGGCGAAGACGAGCACGAAAAGAATGAAAGTGGCTCCGATGATCACCGGGATCATCTGGAGCAGCCTTCGTAGTATGTATCTGGGCATCTTGGCGGGATATTACCGGACTGTGGCGCGTTGTCCACACCTCAGGCTGGGCCGGCCGGACCGAGATGGCCCGGCCGGCCGCAGCCGCAGGGTGTGTGGCCCGGCCGGTCGCCCGGCCGGGCCACACAAGGGACTAGGCTCCGTCAGGGTTGGTGGACCGTGACCTGAGTGGCGTCGATCCAACCCATCTTCGTCACCACGACATTGTCCACTCGGGTGGACCAAGCGGCCGGAGTGGTGCGGTACCACATCGGCAGCGTCGGGTAGGTCTGAGCCAGCATGGCCTCAGCGGCCTGGTACAGCTCGTTGGCCTGGGCCAGGTTGGTGGCGGCGGCGGCCTGGGTCAAAGTGCTCTCGAACTCAGGGTTGTTGTAACCGGAGTAATTCGAGGCCGCGCCGACCCGGTAGATCGGGGTCAGGAAGTTCTCGATCGAGGGATAGTCCATCACCCAGCCGTTGCGGAACAGGCCCATCAGCTCGCCGTCGCGGGCCTGGTTCAGCAGGGTCCGGAAGTCGGGCGTGAGATTGACGATGCAGTCAGCGCCGAGGTTATTGCGCAGGTTGTTGCAGACCGCCTCGGCCCAGTCCTTGTGGCCGCCGTCGCCGTTGACCGACACGGACAAGATGCCCTGGTAACCGCCGGCCGCGTCGTAGTCGATCTTGGCCTGGACCGGATCGTAGACGCAGGCTTTACCGCACTGGTCGGCCAGGTAGCCGTCCACCACCGGGGCGACCCAGCCGGTGGCCGGGGTGCGCGAGCCGCCGTAGATCTCACGGGTGATGGTCTCGCGGTCGATGGCCTGGCCGATGGCCTGACGCAGCTTCGGGTTGTCCTTGAACTGCGGGTCGTTGGGCGACACGGTCAGAACCTCGATCGTGCCGGAGGTGCGGACGACGGTGCGCTCCTGCCCCAGCTCGGCGATCCAAGCGTCGCCGACCAACTGGTCGCCCGGCACGATGTCGTTGAAGTCGAGGTTACCGGCCAGCAGGTCGGCCCAAGCCGCCGAGGAGTCGTTGTCGTAGATGCGGTAGACGATGCGGTCGACCTTGCCCTTGAAGGCGCCGGTGTAATGCTCGTTGGGCTCCATCACGATCTCGGTGGCCGTGTTCGAGGTCACCTTGTAGGGACCGGAGCCGATCGGCGTCCGGCCGAACTCGGCCGACTTGGGATCGGCGAAGAAGGCCTCCGGCAGAGGCGCGAAGACGGTGTAGCCGAGGCGGAGCTCCATGTTCGAGGTCGGCTCGGTGGTGCGGATGGTGAAGGTGTACTCGTCCACCTGCTGCAGGCCTTCCAGCTCCTCCTTGGGCGGCTTGTTGGCGTCGCAGTCATCACCGGGGCACTGCAGGTCGGCGTAGCCCGCGATGGGCTCGAAGAAGGTGGCCTGGGCCATGCCGTTGGGAGCGTAGGCGCCGTAATTCCAGGCCCGGATGAAGTTCTCAGCCTTGACCTCGGTGCCGTCGGAGAAGAGATAGCCCTTCTTCAACTTGACGGTGAAGAGCTGGGCGTCGTCGGTCGTGATCGACTCGGCGATGTCGTAGACCGGCGCGGCGGTCTCGGCGTCGTAGCGCATCAGCTGGCTGGTGACGACGTCGAGGACGTGCCCGCCGCAGACCTCATTGGTCATCAGGCCGAGCAACGGGTTCTGGGCGGTGCAGCCGCGCAGGACGACCTCGCCGCCACCGGCAGGACCCGGGGTCGGGTCGCCCGAGCTACAGCCCGTGGCCACGAGAGCGGCGGCCACCAGAGCGGCGGCCGAAAGGGCTCGAATGCGAGTACGCATAAGTTCTCCTTGTCTGAGTGGAGTCAGATCGAGCCGCTGAAGCGGCCGAGTCAACGTCTCGCATTTTTGCACTCCGGCCGGGCGCCGCCCAAGGCCTAATGGGCCTGATCGAGGCAATCGAGACCAGTTCGTGACCTGAGCCCGGCTGGGCCTAACCGAGCCCGCTGCCCGCCCCCATAACTCAGCCGGCGGCCCGACCTGAGGTCGAACCGCCGGCTGATGGCTTGAAGCCGGATCTTAAGATGTCCGATCGGCCGGCCAGCGGGCTGGCCGATCGGTCTCAGAGCGCCTTGATGATGTCCTCCACCCGATCCTTGGCGTCGCCGAACAGCATGACGGCGTTGTCCTTGAAGAAGAGCGGGTTCTGCACCCCGGCGTAGCCGGTGTTCATGGAGCGCTTGAAGACGACCACCGTGTTGGCCTTCCAGACCTCCAGCACCGGCATGCCGGCGATGGGGCTGGTGGGGTCGTCCAAGGCGGCCGGGTTGACCGTGTCGTTGGCGCCGATGACCAAGACCACGTCGGTCGACTCGAAGTCGTCGTTGATCTCGTCCATCTCCAAGACGATGTCGTAGGGCACCTTGGCTTCGGCCAGGAGCACGTTCATGTGACCGGGCAGACGTCCGGCCACCGGATGGATGCCGAAACGGACCTCGACGCCCAGGGCGCGCAGCTTGCTGGTCAGGTCGGCCACCGGGCCTTGGGCCTGGGCCACCGCCATGCCGTAACCAGGCGTGATGATGACCGAACTGGCGTTCTTGAGCAGATCGGCCACCTCGACGGCCGTGGTCTCACGGTGCTCGCCCAAGTCCTGGGCCTCCCCCACCACGGCTCCGTCGGAGCCGAAGCCGCCGGCGATGACGGAGATGAAGGAGCGGTTCATGGCCTTGCACATGATGTAGCTGAGGTAGGCGCCGGAGGAGCCGACCAGGGCGCCGGTGATGATGAGGAGGTCGTTGTCCAGTGTGAAGCCGGCCGCGGCCGCCGCCCAGCCGGAGTAGGAGTTCAGCATCGAGACCACGACTGGCATGTCGCCGCCGCCGATCGAGGCCACCAGGTGCAAGCCCAGGGCCAAGGAGACCAAGGTCATGGCGGAGATCAGGATCAAGCCGATGGGAGCGCCGCTGCCGCCGACGTGGTGGGCCGGGCCGAGCAGCACGAACCAGACCGTCAAACCGAGGAAGACCACCAGAGCGCCCAAGTTCAAGACGTTGTGGTGGGGCAGAGTCAGCGGAGCCGACTTCATCTTGCCGGACAACTTGAGGTAGGCGATGATCGAGCCGGTGAAGGTGACGGCGCCGATGAAGATGCCGACGAAGAGCTCACCGTAATGGAGCTTGTCGGCGTGACCGGGTTCGAGGTAGGAGTTCCAGCCCACCAGGACGGCGGTCAAACCGACGAAGCTGTGGAAGAGGGCGATCAGCTCGGGCATGCCGGTCATCTCGACCCGGAGGGCCTTGAAGACGCCGAAGGCGGCGCCGATCAGCATGGCGATCAGAATGGCGGCGATGGCCCATTTGGGAGCGGCGTTGTTCCAGATGCCTGAACCGGTGCCCAAGACGGTGCCCAGAATGGTGAAGACCAAGGCCAAGCCCATGCCGATGGCACCGAGGACATTGCCCCGCTTGGAGGTCTCATGCTTGCTCAGACCGGCCAGGGCCAAGATGAAGAGCAAGCCCGCGATGATGAAGGAACCTTGCAACAGTGAGATCGACATCGGATCAGCCCCTCCGGAACATCTTGAGCATACGGTGGGTGACGGTGAAGCCGCCGAAGACATTGACACTGGCCAGCAGGATGCCGCAGACCGACAGGACGACGATGGCGGCGGAGCTATCGGCCTCACGCAGGCCGAGCAAGGACCCGACCACGATGATGCCCGAGATGGCGTTGGTCACGCTCATCAAGGGAGTGTGGAGGGAGTGAGAGACGTTGCCGATGACGTAGTAGCCGATCACGACCGCCAACATGAAGACCATGAAGTGGCCCAATAGACCGACCGGCGAAGCCCAGAAGAGAGCCAGCAGGGCCGCGCCGCACAAGCCCAGCACGCCATAGGTGACCCTGGGGTCGCGTGGTGGCTTGGGCTCCTTGGCTGCCACGGCGGCGGCTGGAGCCGCGCTGGGGGCAGCCGAGACGCTGACCGGCGGGGGCGGCCAGGTCACCTGACCGGCCGAGACCACCGTCACGCCGCGCTGCACCACGTCGTTCATGTCCAACACGATCAGGCCGTCTTTGCCTGGCGTGATCAGCTTCATCAAATTGACGATGTTGGTGGCGAACAGCTGCGAGGCCTGGGTGGGCAGGCGCCCGGCCAGGTCGGTGTAGCCGATGATCTTGACGCCGTTGGGAGTCACCACCAACTGGTCCGGGACCGAGCCGGCCACGTTGCCGCCGTTGACCGCCGCCATGTCCACGATGACGGAGCCCGGCTTCATCGAAGCCACCATCTCCTCGGTGATCAGCCGTGGCGCCGGCTTGCCCGGGATCAGGGCCGTCGTGATGATGATGTCGACTTCCTTGGCCTGCTCGGCATACATCCGGGCGGCCGCCTCGGCGTAGGCCTCTGAAGCCTCCTTGGCGTAGCCGTCGCTGGACTGCTGCTGCTCGCCGGCCTCGACCGCCACGAAGTCGGCCCCCATCGACTCGACCTGCTCGGCCACTTCGGCCCGCACGTCGGTCGCCCGCACGATCGCGCCCAGGGCGCGGGCCGTGCCGACGGCGGCCAGGCCGGCCACGCCGGCCCCGGACACGAAGACCTTGGCCGGCGGCACCTTGCCGGCCGCCGTCACCTGACCGGTGAAGAAGGAGCCGAAGGCGGCCGCCGCCTCGATGACGGCCCGGTAGCCGGCGATGTTGGCCATCGAAGAGATGACGTCGAGCGACTGGGCCCGGGAGATGCGCGGCACCGAGTCCATCGCCAACACGGTCAGATTGCGCTCGGCCAGCTGGGCCAGCAATTCGGGCGATCGCGGGGCCGCGATCAGTGAGATCAGGGTCGCGCCCTCGCTCATGGCGGCGATCTCAGGATCGGTCGGAGGATTGATCTTGCAGACCACGTCGCAGGCCCAAGCCGTCGCCCGGCCCACCACCTCCGCTCCGGCGGCGGCGTACTCGTCGTCGGGGTAGGCGGCCTTGGAGCCGGCTCCCGTCTCGACTGCGACGCTGTAGCCCAGCTTGATCAGTTGCGCCACGGTTTTCGGCGTGGCGGCTACCCGTGTCTCGTCGGGTAACGATTCCAGGGGGATGCCAATTTGCATGCCGTGCCCTCTCTCAGAGTTCCAACTCGGCCAAAGCTATCTTTGCTTCGGCGACGACCTGCTCGGCGGTGATGCCGTATTCGACGAACAACCGCCCGGCGGCGGCTGAAGCGCCGAAATGATCGACTCCGATCCGGCGTCCCTGACTGGAGACGATCTCAGCCCAACCATAGGTGACACCAGCCTCAATTGACACTTTTGCGGCGTCGGTGGGCAGAATTTGGTCCTTGTAGGCCGCCGGTTGGGCGGCGAACCACTCCAGGCAGGGGGCCGACACCACTCGGGTGGGGACGCCCTCGGCCTCCAGCGTGGTCTGGGCCTGGACCGCGATCTCGACCTCGGAGCCGGTCGCCACCACCACCAGGCGGGGCTTAGCCGAGGCCTCCCGCAAGGTGTAGGCGCCCCGGACCACCTGATCGGCTGAGGCGAAGCCGGAGCCGGGCGAGCGATCGAACACAGTCAGATCCTGACGCGACAGGATGAGGGCCTGGGGCCGGTCTTGGATGCGCAGGATCTCGGCCCAGCAAGCCGCCACCTCGTTGGCGTCGGCCGGCCGGATGACGTCCAAGCCGGGGATCAGACGCAACGAGGCGATCTGCTCGACCGGCTGATGGGTGGGACCGTCCTCGCCCACCCCGATCGAGTCGTGGGTCCAGACGTAGATGGCCGGCGCCCCGGTCAGGGCCGCCACCCGGGGCGGATTGCGCATGTAATCGGCGAAGACCAGGAAGGTGCCGCCGTAAGCCCGAGTCAGACCGGACAGAGCGATGGCGTTGAGGATCGCGCCCATGGCGTGCTCGCGGATGCCGAAGTGCAAGACCCGGCCGTCCGGGCCGCCCGGCCAATCCGAGCTCACCCGGTCGGCCGGCAAGAAGGAGGGCTGACCGGCCATGGTGGTGTTATTGGAGCCGGCCAAGTCGGCCGAGCCGCCCCACAGCTCCGGCACGACCTCGGCGATGGCGCTCAGGACTTGGCCCGAGGCGACCCGGGTCGAGACCTTCTTGTCGGGCGGGAAATGAGGCAGGGCCTGAGCCAGCCCGGGCGCGGTCAGACCGGCCTGGACCCGGTCCAGCAGAGCCTTGCCCGCGGGATTGCCCTGAGCCCAAGCCGCGAAGCGGGCGTCCCAGTCGGCCCGCGCCCGTTCGGCTCTGAGGGCGGCGTTGCCCCGGGTGTGGGCGATGACCTCGGCCGGCACGTCGAAGGACTTGGCCGGGTCCAGGCCCAGCCGGGTCTTCAGAGCCGCCACTTCCTCGGCCCCGATCTTGGAGCCGTGCACGGAGTGGTGGCCGGCCTTGTTGGGCAAGGGCCAACCGATGATGGTCCGGACCCGGATGTAGCTGGGGCGGTCCGTCACCTGACGGGCGGCCGCGATGGCGGCGTACAATTCGGCCACCTTCTCCTCGTAGGCGCCGCCGTCGGTGAAGTCGACCCGCTGGACGTGCCAGCCGTAGGCGCGGTAACGAGCGTCAACGTCCTCGGTGAAGGCGATCTTGGTGTCGCCCTCGATCGAGATGTGGTTGTCGTCGTAGATCAGAGTCAGATTGCCCAGCTCTTGGGTGCCGGCCAAGGAGCAAGCCTCCCCCGACACCCCTTCCTGCATGTCGCCGTCGCCGGCCAGGCAGTAGATCTGGCGGTCGAAGACCGATTCGCCCAGGTTGGCGGGATCGTACAAATGGCGCTCTCGCCGGGCCGCCATGGCGAACCCGACAGCGTTGGCCACGCCGGCTCCCAGCGGACCGGTGGTGCACTCGACTCCGGCCGTGTGACCGGCTTCGGGATGGCCGGGGGTGCGCGAGCCCCAGGTGCGGAAGCTGGCCAGATCGTCCAACTCCAGACCGTAGCCGGCCAGATAGAGCTGGATGTACTGAGTCAAGGAGCTGTGGCCGATGGACAAGACGAAGCGGTCGCGCCCGATCCAAGCTGGGTCGGTCGGGTCGAGCTTCATCACCTTTTGATAGAGCAGATAGGCGATCGGAGCCACCGAGATGGCGGTGCCGGGGTGGCCGTTGCCGACCTTCTCCACCGCATCGGCCGCCAGCACGCGGGCGATGTCGACGGCTCGACGGTCGAGGTCGGTCCAAGTTAGGTTCTCAGTCACAGTCATCCTTGCCGATCAGGGCGCGCTAGACGGCGCCAAAGGGATCGCTTGCGTGTTCCACCCTACGACACCGGCCCCCAGTCGGAGTCGGTCGGATCGACCTGTGAACGGCCGGCGTCCAGGAGCCGGGCCGCCTTCGGCCAGGGTCCGCCCGAGTCGGACTAGTGGGCTACGCCAAACACTGACTATCCAGCAAGGCTCTGATCTCGGCCGCCGCCGCCGCCATCGGCTCGATGGCCTGGACCTCGGCCACGGTGATACGCACCCCCTCGCCGGGGAAGACCCGCGCCACCAAGCCGTGCCGGTCCAGCACGGCCGCCGCCGCTGCGGTCGCCGCTCCGGTCGGCCACCACAAGAAATTGGCTTGCGAGGGGGCCAACCGCCAGCCCTGGCCGGCCATGATCCGCTCCAGCTCGACCCGGCGGGCCACGATGGCCTCGATCCGTTGGGTCAATTCGTCCTCGGCCGCCAGGCTGGCCAGACCGGCCCGTTGGGCCAGGTCGGAGACGCCGAAGGGGATGGCGACCTTACGCGCCTGCTCGGCCAACTCGGCCGGCGCCACGGCGTAACCCAGGCGTAGCCCAGCCAGGCCGTAAGCCTTGGAGAAGGTGTGGCAGACCACCACGTTGGGCCAGCGGCGGTAGCAGTCGAGGCCACAGGGGCTGAGGGGATCGCGGTCGAATTGGTAGTAAGCCTCGTCGATCACGACCGTCACCTCCGACGGCGCCCGGTCCAAGAAGGCCTCCAACTCGGCCCGGCCGACGACCGTGCCAGTCGGATTGTTGGGGTTGCAGATGAAGACGCAAGCGGTCCGCTCGGTGATGGCGGCGGCCATGGCGTCGAGGTCATGTCTGAGATCGTCCGTCAACGGAACCATGACCGGAGAGGCCCCCGCCGCGATGGTCAAACTGGGATAGGCCTCGAAGGAGCGCCAGGCGAACAAGACCTCGTCGCCGGCCCCGGCCGTGGCCCGGATCAAAGCCGAGGCCACTTCGACCGAGCCGGCCCCCAACACGATCTCGTCCTCGCTCACCTGGTGGCGGCGGGCCAGGGCCTGGACCAGCTCGGGGGCGGCCATGGCCGGGTAGCGGTTGACCGTGTCCAGTCCGGCCGCGATGGCCCGTCGGACCGAGGGCAGGGGCGGATCCGGAGTCTCGTTGCTGGACAGCTTGTAGGTCGGGAAATCAGCCTGCGGAGCCGGCGGGCCCTGCCGGTAGGGCGCGATGGCGTCGAGGTCCCGGCGGTGCTTGAGAGTCATATGGGCGCTCCTCGGTGAACGGACTTGATGACCGATTCTCCCACTCCAGGCCGGTCGATTTGGGCCGGTGTGGAAAGCTGGTCGGATGCGCCCGTATCTAGACATCCTGCGACTGCCGGGCGCGCTTCGCTTCTGCGCCGCCGGGTTACTGGCCCGTTCGGGTGGGGCCATGATGGCGATCGGGCAGGTCATGATGGTGTCGGGCTTGTACGGCTCCTACGGCCTAGCCGGGGCGGTGGCGGCCAGCAACGGCGTGGCTTGGGCCATCGGCACAGCCGTACTGGCCAATCTGGTCGACCGCTATGGGCAACGCCGGGTGATGTGGCCGGCCGCGCTGGTCTTCAGCGCCGCCCTGGTCGTCCTGGTGGTCTTGGGAGTCCTGTCCGCCCCGCCTTGGACCCTCTTCCCGGCCGCCATGCTGGCCGGAGCCTTCGGCGGCGCGCCCGGCGCCTTGGTCAGAGCGCGCTGGAACCTGACGGTCCGCCGACCGGACCAGTTGCACACCGCTTACGCCTTGGAGTCGACTCTGGACGAGCTGACCTTCGTGGTCGGCCCGGTCCTGGCCACTTGGCTGTCCACCCAGGTCCACCCGGCGGCCGGCCTGGTGGCCCCGGTGCTGCTGAGCTTGACCGGCGCCCACCTGTTCTACTCCCAACGCGCCACCGAGCCGCCGATCAAACCCCGCCCGGCCTCGGCCCAGCCGGCCGACCAGCGGCGGCCCTGGCGCCGTTTGATCGTCCTGCGACCCGGCTTCGGGGCCGTGGTGGCCGTCAACGTGCTGGTCGGCTGCGTCTTGGGCGGGGTCGACGTGACCGTGGTGGCGGCCGTCTCGGAGTGGGACGCGCGGGCTTGGTCCGGGTTGGTGCTGGCCTGTTTCTCCTTCGCCTCGGCCGTCGCCGGCCTGGCTTACGGGGCCCGGAGTTGGTCGACCCCGTTGCCGACCCGTTTCGCCATCGGCGTGCTACTGCTGGCCGTCTTCGCCTCCGCCCTGCTGCTGGTCGGCTCCCCCCTCGGCCTGGCCTTGGGCGGGGTGGCGACCGGCTTGGCCGTCGCCCCCAGTCTGATCAACGGCAACGCCATCATCACCCGCTTGGCCCCGCCCGAACGTCTGACCGAGGGGCTGGCCTGGATGGGCACCTCGCTCGGCCTGGGCTCGGCCATCGGCGCCAGTCTGTGCGGCCAAGCCATCGACTGGACCGGCCACCGGGGCGGTTTCGGAGTCATCGCCGCCTGCGGCCTGGCCGCCATCGCCGTCACCGCCGTCGGCTGGCCCGCCCTGCGCCGGGCCCTGGCCTCGGGCCGCTCAACCGGCCCGACCACCGACCCAGCCCAGCCGACCAGCCCGACTGAACCGCTCCCGCCAGTGGACCCGTCCGCCCCGACCAGGCCGACTGACCCGCTCCATCCGACGGCCCCAACCGAGCCTATCGACACGGCCGACCGGCGCCATACACCCACTCCAGCCGCTCCGGTCTCCCTGTCTTCACCGACCGACCCAGTCGAGGACGAGACAGACTTGGCTTGAGCGTTGCTTGACGGGCTTGACGTAACTAGACTGAAGACCTGAAGCTTGACGGGCTTGACGAATCCGGCGGGAGGGGATCTCGTGACTATGACCATGGCCAGGACCGACCTGGACCAAGACATCGCCCTCGAACAAGAACTGCTCGACCTGTTGCGGGCCGGCCTCAAAGAACGCGACCTGGCCGAACTGGGCCCCCTGCCGGAGCTGGCCGACCGTATGCTGGCCGCCCTGCCCCAGACCGACTCGCCCTGGGCCGAGGCGCTGGGGCCGGTCTACACCACCCGTTCCCTGTCTACTTTCCTCGGCATCACCCGCCAGGCCATCAGCCAGGCCGCCCAGGCCCGCACCATCCTGCGCTTGACCACCAGCGACTCGGTGGCGGTCTACCCGGCCTTCCAGTTCGACCGCCACGGCGCCCGCTTGCCCGGTCTGGCCCAGACCCTGAACCGCCTGGACCAGGGCAGTTCCGATCCGTACGTCTGGGCCCTGTGGCTGAACAGTCCGGACACCGACGGTCTGACTCAGACCGACCAGCTACGACTGGGCCGTCTGGACCAAGTCTTGGCCCAAGCCGACCAGGCCGTCCGGGCTTGGACCGCGCCGTGACCGACCCACCACCATCGTCCGCAGGACCGACGCCGTCCGATCCATCCGAAGTCGAGCCGGCCAGCGGGTCGGACCTAGCCCAGCTCGGCCCCGCCGACCGCGATCTGACCGGCTTCCCCAGCGCCAGTCTGCCTCCCAACCGTCCCCTCTTCCGCTCCCACGCCTGCGACAAAGACGTCTGGTGGTTCAACGGCGACCTGACCGGTCGCTTCGACCTGGCCCAGCCCCAGGGCACGTTCTACGTCGCCGACGATATCGAGACGGCCGTGCGCGAGCGCCTGCGCCACGAGTTGGTGCGCACCGGTCTAGTGCCGGACGGTCTGGCCCAGGCCATGGCGGTGACCGAGCTAACAACCGGCCGGCGCTGGCGTTGCGCCCACCTGGCCAGCGCCCAGGCGGCCGGTTTCGGCCTGACCAAAGAACTGGTTACGATGTCCGACTACACCGTCCCCCAAGCCTGGGCCCAGGTCTTCGACCGAGCCGGTTTCCAGGGCCTGCGCTACGGCTCCCGCTTCACCACCGGCCCGGCCACGGCCTGGGCCCTGTTCGGCCGCGCCGGCTCCGGCCAGCGCCCCGCCCCGGTCGTCCGCCGCCGCTGGAGCGGCCCCGAGGCCTGCCGCCGAGCCGGTCTAACCGTGCTCGGTCCACCGCCCGCCGCCGCCCTCAAACTGATCTGAGCCTTGAAACCAACGGCCCATGATCCAGTTCGGCCGGGCCCAGTCAGCCGCCGCCGCACCGGTGGGATTCGGCGTATTGCCCAATAGAATCCCGGCGAGTTGGCCGCCCTCGTCCTGGCGACCGGTCGTCAACCCAGGCCCCGCCGCCTCGACCTCATGATCGCCGCCACCGCCGTGGTGAACGACCTGCCGCTCTACACCGCCAACGCGGACGACTTCCGAGGACTCGAAACGGTCCTCGACATCCGGTCAGTCTCGCCCTAGTCCTGGGGTTCGCCGCCTGGGGCCGTCACTCCAAAATCTCCGCCCACAGCTCAGACACGACCTCGTCCGAGGCGACTGAATTGTTCCGCGAAGGTCTACTGAGCCG
Organism: Propionibacteriaceae bacterium; assembly: GCA_031265875.1. GTDB lineage: Bacteria > Actinomycetota > Actinomycetes > Propionibacteriales > Propionibacteriaceae > WQYJ01. The sequence goes on along the minus strand of JAISCA010000063.1, from coordinate 99,815 downwards.
CCTGAGCCACCCGCCAAGCGACGATGTCACCGATCAGCCCCAGATCGATGGGCTGGTCCAAGGGGAACTGGATCGCGCCCTTGGACGTCTTCAGCCCGGCCAAGCGGTCCGCGAACACGGCGACCGCCTCACCACCGGGATACAGCCCGATGTGCCTGGCGTGGGCGGCGAAATGGACCAGGTTCTGGCCCTGCCAGAAAGTCGGCATACTCCAGGCCACCCGCTCGCGGGCGGCGGGCGCGGCGGACCGGATGGCCGCCCGGACGGCGACGAGCGGAGGGCGCGCCTCAGGCGTCTGGGCGGCGATGTACTCATCCACCAGGGGCGACGGCTGACCCGGCGCGGAGGACCCAGCCGGGCCTGTCTTAGGAACGGTCGACATAGCGCTTCCTTCGGAACATGGGGTCACGGCGACGTGACGCCACCAGCCTAAAGGAGCCGTGAGCTCAGCCGGGTCAGGGGTGGGTTGACCTGGGCTAGCCCAGGTCCGGCGAACGCGCACGCTTCTGGTGGTCCGCAATCGGCGGGATGCCCGTCCAACCTCGCCGAGGACATGCCGCCCGACGTGGGACCTCCGGGGTCAGGGTCCCAGGAGGTCGATTGGGACCACGGAGACTCCGTCGTCGCGCTGATGGGCGAAGCTCCCTGGACCCACCACAACCACGAGGGCGGAGGGAGCGGGTTCGCCGGCCGCCGCCATCTTCTTTCCGAGCGCGACCAGCGACGCCGCGGCGGAGTCCTCTTGGTGGGGGCCAAGCTTGATTTCCACTCCGGCCCAGCGCCCGGAGCGGTCCTGGATGATCGCATCGGCCTCGAGCTCGGCCTGATCGTGATAATGCCAGACGGTCGCGCCGGTGGTGGCGGCGTAGATGCTCAGGTCGCGCAGGCATAGGTTCTCGAAGACAAGACCGAAGGTCTTTCTGTCCGCGGCCAGCGTCTCCGGGCCGGCCCGCATCCCTGCCGCCGCCAGCGAGGGATCCACCAGCATGCGTTTAGGGCTGCGCCGCAACCGGACAGGGGAGCGGAGCGCGGGCGACCAAGCCGGAATCTCGTGGAGAACATGCAGGCGGCGCAGCACGTCAAGGTAATCGGCGACCGTCTTGGTCGAGACGGTCGCCGCGCCCGAAATCTCGATGTCGCGGGCCAGGGTGGTGTTGGCTACGGTGGTGGCTGTGTTGCGGGCCAAGGAGGCGAGCAGCGCCGCCAGACGGATGGGGTCCCGGCGGACGGAATCGATCCGTGAAGCGTCTGAGTTCGCGACGGACTCCAGATAGGACCTTGGCAGGGCCATCGCTGGGGCCAAGGCGACCCCCAGGCCGCCGGGCCAGCCGCCTCGAAGAATGGCCTCGATGAGTTGGGTTTCAGTCAACCGGCTCGTCGCCGTGACCGGCGGGTCACCTTCGAGCAGCCGACGGACAGACACCACGCCGGACGACTCCCCCGATTCGAGCAGGGACATCGGCCACATTCGCAGCCGCGCGATGCGGCCCGTGCCTGAATGCGCCGTCACCCCTTCCTTGGGGGTCGCCGAACCGGTGAGTAGGTACTGACCCGGTCCCGGAGTTTGGTCCACCGCCATCCGCACGGCGTCCCACAGACCCGGGGCGTCCTGCCACTCGTCTAGAAGGACAGGTTTGCTGGTGCGGAGGAGCGAGAACGGATCCAGTGTGGCGATTCGCCGCGTCGTGTAGTTTCCGGTCGGATCCGCCACCCAGGCGACCGAGCGCGCCAGCCTGGTCGCGGTCCAGGTCTTACCGCACCACTTGGGACCCTCGACCAGGACCGCGCCGAAAGCCCGCATCTGGTCAGCCAACGCATCATCGACAAGCCTGGGCAGATAAGTCCCCGGAGTCTCCATAGCTACCCGCCTCGCCTTCTCAGTAAGCCGCTCGTTCCTGCAATGATGGAAACACAGTTCCGACATTACTGGAAATAAACGCGCCACGGATGCGCCGCACCGATGCGCCGTCGCGACCGCCCCGGACGGCGCCCGCTTGGCGACAATCTCCTGGGCGGGACCGCCCAGGCCTGGGACGCCGCCGGCGACTGCTCGTCGCACCTCGACCACGGGCTGCACCGCTCCCGCCATATTGACAAAGACTGGGTTTGTCTCAGGCGTGGCTGTGTCAAGGCTGTGTTAAATTTCCCGACAGTCGACCGCATGTGGCGGCCGGTGACGATGGGTCAACCGTTCTCCATGTTGAAACTCTTCAGGTCGGGGTGGCCCAGCACGACGAGGACGCGGGGCTTATCCATCGCTACCCGCCTTGGCCGCGGCGCGGGCGATGACGGCGTCGAGTTGGGCTGTGGCCACTGGAAGCGCATCGCCTTGACCGCAGGCCAGTTGGCGTATGGGGAAGGTTCGGGAAGCGGTTCGGGCGCTCGTCACCGCCAGGCTCGCGTTCCCAGTGGCCATGGCGACGAAGGGGAAGAACGAGCGGGTGTCCCCGGCCACGGACAGTCCCGCTCGTGTTTGCCAAGCGTCTCCGGCGAACAGCGTTCCGGAGCGTTCGTGCCAGTAGGAGACGCTGCCGGGCCTGTGCCCAGGTGTGGCGACGGCGACCAATGGGCCTATGCCGTCGCCGTCGCCGACCAGCCGGGTCGGAGCAGTCGTTCGCGCCTCGAACCTTCCGGGCAACTTGGCGTCCACCGGAGCGCGATCAGTGGTATCACCGAGGTATCATCGGCTCATGGCTATGACACTCAGACTGCCTGAACGCCTGGAGGAGGGCCTGCGGGCGGTGTCGCGGAGCTCGGGGCGACCCCGCTCCGAGATCATCGCCCAGGCCGTCGAGCGCTTCTTGGAGGCGTCCGCCCCGCTGCCGCGAGTCTCGACGACCTCGTACGCGCCGGTTCCAGAGCGACTGCGGATCACCACACCAGGCGCGTCCGTCGACGAACTGCTCGAGGATCTGCGCCAGGACCGCTTCTGATGCGGGTCTACGTGGACACCAGCGCTCTGCTGCGACGGGTGCTGGCGACGGACGCGCATGCTCTAGCGGCGGAGCGCTACCTGGCCGGGCGGCACGCGGCGGGAGACACGCTGGAATCGTCCGTGCTGGCGCGGATCGAGACGGAACGGGCCTTGCGGGCCCGTCGCCTGCCGGACGGCTACGACCTGGCGGCCGCCGTGGACGCGGCGTTGGCCGGGTTGGAAATCGTCGCCCTGACCGAAGAGGTCGCCCACACGGCCGCTGCGATCGGCCCCGACGTCCTGCGCTCCCTCGACGCCATCCACGTCGCCACCGCCCAGCTGGACCAGGTGGACGCGCTCGTCACCTATGACAGGCGGCAAGCCGCGGCTGCCGCCGCCAACGGTCTGACCGTCGTCACACCGGACGCCTGACTCGCCGCCCGGGCCTATGACGCCTTGATCGCCGCGACCGCCTTGGCGAATGATCTGCCCCTGTTCACCTGCGATCCCTCCGATTTCGGCGGCATCGACGGACTCGAACTCCGCCCGGTCCGCCCAGAGCCACTGCCAAGCGCCTAAGCCGCTTCGGCGGACCGCCACCCGTTCCTGCCCGAGACGAGGTTGTCCTTTCGCGGCCCAGGCCAGATGTTGAACCGGAACTCGACCACGTTCCGAGCGGAACGGCCGTATGGTCACGGGCCCAGAAGCGCGAGTGGGACGACGGCGACGCCGTCTGATCGCCGGTAGGCGGTCTTTCCGGTCGTGACCACGACGAGATCGACGACTCGATCAGGCATCTGATCGCGCAACCAGACCAGGTGACGCACGTCAGACCCGGTCACGTCAGGCGCCAGTTTGACTTCGATCCCAAGAATCTGACCGTCCGGCCCCTCGACGATCAAGTCGATCTCGCGGTCGCCTCCGATCAGACGGAGATGACTCACACGTGCCTCGGCGGCCTGCGCCATGACACGAACTCCGAGCGACACGAGCGACTCGAAAAGCGGACCAGCCATGTGCGCGCCAGCGGCCCCCAAGAGCGTCGACGCCGAGAGATTCAAGAGCCGGGCCGCCAGCGCCGGATCCGCCAGTTGGTGCTTCGGCGCCTGCTGCAGACGACGGATGGCGTTGTTGGCGGGCGTCCAACCAGGCACCGGATCGAGCAGCCACAGCTGGCTGAGATGGTCACGGTACGTGATCGTGGTCGTCTTGGCTGGTTGGACTCCGTCTCCCCCGGTCGTGGCGTCAAGCAGTCTGGCGTAGGCCGTCGTCGTCGACGAGGCCGCCGCATAGGCGGACATCCAACGACGCAACGTCTCGGGTCGACGGGCCTCGAAACCCAGATCGGGCAGGTCACGGTCGATGACGCGCTGGAGGTACGCCTCCAGGAGGCGGCGACGCAAACGCGGCGCTGTGGCCCTGATCCCCGGGAAACCGCTGTCGACGATCGCATCCGCGTAGTCCCGCAATGTGAACGAAGTGTCTCCCTTGATGGCGTCGGCGGCGCCCGAGAGCAGAGACGACAATGACACTGTCTGTGTCGTCAGACCCCGCTCGTGCAGACCCATCGGCCGCATCCGAAGCGACAAGATGCGTCCAGCGCCGCTATGAGTTCCAGCGGAGTCCACGGGCGTGGCGGAGCCTGTCAGCAAGAACCGACCCGGGTCGGCGCCAGCGTCGACCCGCCTCCTGACGGAGTCCCACACCTGAGGGAGCTTCTGCCACTCATCCAACAGCACCGTGCCTTCTGGCAACGAGGACAGATCGAAATCCGCTCGCGCGACCTGGCGTTGGGCGGGGTCGTCCAAGTACCAGATAGCGCTGGCGCGACGTCGGGCCGTGACCGTCTTGCCCACGCCCTTCGGCCCGTCCAGCGCGATGGCCGGGGCGATGGGCAACAGCGCATCGAGTTCGCAGTCAACCGTGCGGGCCAAATAGTCCATACCGTCAGGTTAGCCGGCAGAGCCCACTAACGCTACCCTTCACGGACTTACTACGCTACCTTCTACGGAATTACTACGCTACCTTTCACGGGATCGGGTCAGACGTTGAACCTGAACTCGACCACGTCGCCCTCGCGCATGACGTAGTCCTTGCCTTCGATCCGGGCCTTGCCGGCGGCCCGGGCGGCGGCCAGGGAACCCAACTCGACCAGATCGGCGTAGCTGACGACCTCGGCCTTGATGAAGCCGCGTTGGAAGTCGCTGTGGATGGCGCCGGCCGCTTCGGGGGCGGTGGCGCCGGCTCTAATGGTCCAAGCCCTGGACTCCTTGGGGCCGGCGGTCAGGAAACTCTGCAGCCCCAGGCTGGCGTAGCCGACCCGGGCCAAGGCGTCCAGGCCGGACTCGGCCAGTCCGGCCTCCTGCCTGAACTCGGCCGCTTCGGCTGGCTCCAGGCGGACCAGTTCGGCTTCGAAGGAGGCGTCCAAGAAGATGGCCTCGGCCGGGGCCACCAGAGCGCTCAGACGGTCTTTCAGGGCCTGGTCGTCAAGGTCGCCGGCGTCGCAGTTGAAGACGTACAGATACGGCTTGGCGGTCAAGAGCCACAGATCGGACAGGAGAGCGACCTCGAAGCCAGCTTGACGCAGACCCCGGCCCGACTCCAGGACGGCCTGAGCCGCCAGCATGGCCTGGTGCTTGGGCCTGGCCTCGGGGCGTAGCCGGGCCTCCTTCTCGACCTTGGGCAGGGCCCGCTCCAGGGTCTGCAGGTCGGCCAGGGCGAGCTCGCAGGCGATGGTGTCGATGTCGCCGGCCGGGTCGACCTGGCCGGCCTCGTGCGACACGTTGGGGTCTGAGAAGACGCGCGTGACCTGGCAGATGGCGTTGGCCTCGCGGATGTTGGCCAGAAAGGCGTTGCCCATGCCCTCGCCTTGGCTGGCCCCGCGCACGATGCCGGCGATGTCGACGAAGGAGACCGTGGCCGGCACGATCCGCTCGGAGTCGAACATCCCCGCCAGCACGGCCAGCCTGGGGTCGGGCACCGACACCACGCCGACGTTGGGGTCGATGGTGGCGAAAGGATAATTCGCCACCAGGGCCTGGTTGCCGGTCAGAGCGTTGAACAGAGTCGACTTGCCGGCGTTGGGCAGACCGACGATACCAATGGTGAGCGCCACGCCGCATAGCCTAGTGGGCGGCCGCTGGGGCCGTGCTCAGACGCGTGGTCGGCCCGGGGCCGACCGGCTAGGACGAAGACCACCGTCCCGGCCAGGACCGACCCCTGGAACGGGAACGGTCACTATAATCCCGGCCAACCCTCAGGAGACCTGAATGAGAATCGGCATCGTCGAAGACGACCCGGCCAGCCGGAGCCTGCTGACCGACTACGTCGCGCGCTACGAGTCCGAGCATGGACTGGCCTGCCCCGTCACCGGCTTCAGCGACGGCCAGGACCTGCTGTCCGGCTTCCAGCGCCAGTTCGATCTCTTGCTGCTCGACATCCAGATGCCGGGTCTGGACGGCTTCAGCACCGCCGAGCGGGTGCGTCGGGTCGATCCGGACGTGGTCATCGTCTTCATCACCAACACCCCGCAATACGCCATCCACGGTTACGAGGTCGACGCCCTCAGCTACCTGCTCAAGCCGGTGCCGTACTTCGCTTTCGCCCGTGAGTTGACCCGCTCGGTCGAACGGCTGGCCCGGCGCACGGCCGACTACGTCGTGCTCTCGTCCGGAACCGACTTGGTGCGTCTGGACACCCGCCACATCGTCTACCTCGAATCGGTCAAGCACCACCTCCTGGTCAACACCTTGGACCACCGACACACCACCGTGGGCACGCTCAAGGCGATGGAGGCGACCCTGGCCGGGCGGGGCTTCTTCCGCTCCAACTCCTGCTACCTGGTCAATCTGCGCCATGTCACGGCCGTCCACCAATCCAGTTGCGTCATGAGCACGGGCGTCCACCTGGTCGTCTCGCGCCCGCGTAAGAAAGACTTCCTGATCGCCCTGACCGACTATCTGGGAGAGGGCCGGCCGACATGATCGAACAATCCCTGCCCGACATCCCCCGGCTCCTGACCGGCCTGGCCGAGTGGATCGCCGCCTTGGTCTGCGTCCTGCCCCGCCAGCGCTTGGGGCGACTCCGGCTGCTGATCTGGGCCGCGGTCGGGGCCGTCTGCCAGATCGGGCTACAGGAGTTGGTCGGCGCCTGGCCTTTGGCCCTGTGGCCCTTGGGCATGGCTCTAGCGGTGGCCGGCATGTTCGGACTCATCGCCGTCGCCCTCCAGGCCCGCCCGGCCGCTCTGACCGAAGTCGGTTGCGTGGCCGCCCGGGCCCTGGTCTTGGCCGAGCTGTTGGCGGCCGGGCACTGGCAGATGCACTGCTTCTTGTTCGAGGCCGATCCCAAACCCGACTCCGGGGCCGAGATCGCCTTCGCCGTGGCGGTCTACGCCGTCGTCTTCGCCCTGGCCGCCGTCCTCGAACGACGCCAGGCCCGTAACCCCGTCAGCCCGGCCAGCGTGCGCGACCTGGCCTCGTCGATCGCCATCGCCTTGACCACCTTCTGCTTGTCCAATCTCAGCTTCTTGTCCACCAGCACCCCCTTCAGCGGTCGGCTGGGACCCGAGATCTTCTACATCCGCAGCCTGGTCGACCTCTGCGGCCTAGTCGCCCTCTACGCCCAACAGGCCCAGCGCTTGCGCCACGCCGCCAATGCCGAGTTGACCGCCATCCAAGGCCTGCTGCGCAAACAGCACGAGCAATACCTTCAGTCCAAGCTCAACATCGACGCCATCGACCGGACCTACCACGATCTCAAGCACCAACTCGGCGTCATCCGGGCCGAGGCCGACCCCAGCCGACGGTCCGACCACATCGACGAGTTGGAGGCCAGCATCCGCGATTGGGAGGCCTGGACCGACAGTGGCAACGAGGTGCTCGACGTCATCCTGACCGCCAAGCGGCGCGAGTGCGCCGAGGCCGGCGTCGACCTGACGGCGGTGGCCGACGGGGCCGCCCTGGCCTTCATGTCCGTGGTCGACATCTGCACTCTCTTCGGCAACGCCTTGGACAACGCCGTCCAGGCCACCAGCCGTCTGCCCGACCCCGAGGAGCGCATTATCGAGCTGGCCTGCTTCCGCCAGGGCAGCCTGGTCGTCGTGACGGTCGAGAACTCCTTCTCCGGCTCGCTCAAGACCGAAGGGGGCGACATCGTCACCTCGCAGGCCGACCCGGCCGGCCACGGCTTCGGCCTCAAGTCGATCCGTCACACCGCCGCCAAGTACGGCGGCGTCACCACCATCCACACCGACGGGCGCTGGTTCGTGCTGCGGGTGCTGCTGACCGACCCCAGCCTGCCCGCCGCCCGACAGATTGTGCCGTCCTAGCGACAGCTTGTGCCAAGGCCGGCACCCGGGCCACTCGCTCGCCTTAGGGTCGGGCATATCCACGCCGACGCTTCGAAGGAGAGGTAACGCGGATGAGCACGGACAACCCCACCACCGTCAAAAAGAAGCTCAGCCGGGGTAAGCGAGTCGCCCTGATCGTGAGCGGATCACTCGCCCTACTGATCGCCATCGTCTTGGTCTACGGGTTCGTCATCACCCGATCCGGCTACTGGCTACTGTCCATGATGAGACCCGACAGCGAGGAGCAACGGCTGTCCTACGCCTCCGCCAGTGAGACCACCCAGGTGATCGCGGACGAGGGCTTCGTCCTCCTGCGCAACCAGGACGGCCTGCTGCCGCTGCGGACCTCGCCCGAGAACCGCACCGGCCTCAACCTGTTCGGCATGAGATCCGTCCAACTGGTCTACAACTCCGGCGGCTCGTCGGCCTCCAACGTCGATCGGGCGGTCCGTCTGGAAGACGCCCTGAGCGGCGAACAGGGCAATTTCGCGGTCAACGACGACCTGCTCAACCTTTATTACAACTACTACAAGCAAGGCAAGGTCTCGATCAGCCCGACCTCCGCTCCCGGCAATAGCTCGGCCTCGGAGTTCATCGACCAACCCAGCAATATCACCGTGCCGGAAGCGCCGGCCCAGGCTTATTCCGACACTTCGCTCTATCCGGACGGCCGCACCATCTTGGAGCACGCCCGCGACTTCTCCGACCTGGCCCTGATCGTGCTGGGCCGGGGCGGCGGCGAGATGTACGACTTCACGCCCGAGGAGCTACGCCCCTCCCCGGACGAGGCCGCCCTGATCGACGCCGTGGCGCAGGCTTTCAGCGATGTCATCCTGGTCATCAACTCGGCCAACACCATGGAACTCGGTTTCATCGACGACTACCCCTCGATCAAGGCGGCGCTTTGGATCGGTTACCCCGGCGAGTCCGGCATCTTGTCCTTGGCCCGGATCCTGAACGGGACCGTCAACCCCTCCGGCCACCTGCCCGACACCTGGCTGCGGGACAACCGAAGCAATCCGGCGGCCAATAACTACATCCAGTACGACGCCGACGGCTCCCGGGCCGACGACAGCTTCCACTACTCCAACGCCCCCGACGGCTCCGGCTACTTCGTCCAGTACAGCGAGGGCGTCTACGTCGGCTACCGTTATTTTGAAACCCGGCACGACACCGATCCCAGCTTCGACTACGCGGCCCAGGTCATGTACCCCTTCGGCCACGGCCTCAGCTACACCCAGTTCGACCACCAGATCCTGGACTTGGCGGTGGTCGACGACGAGGTCTCCCTGCGCGTGGCGGTGCGTAACACCGGCTCGGTCCAGGGCAAGGACGTCATCCAGGTCTACTTCGACCCGCCCTACTCCGGGGCCATCGAGAAGTCGACCGTCAACCTGGTGGCTTTCAAGAAGACCAACCCGATCGCCCCGGGCACGACTGAGACGTACACCTTGACCTTCCCCGTGGCCGACCTGGCCTCGTACGACGACGGCGCCGCCGGGGCCTGGACGCTGGAGGCCGGCGACTACGTGATCTCGCTGCGGGCCGACTCGCACCAGGTCTTCGACCAGGAGACCTGGCACTTGGACCAGCCCATCGTCTACGCCGACGGCCAAGCCGGGGCCCGCCCCTCCGACCAGGCCACGGCCACCAACCGCTTCGACGCCGCCGGCGTGGGCGACTATCTGACCCGGCAGTGGGACCCCGCCAGTCGGGCCTTCAACGGTCCGCAGAGCGCCGACTTCACTGCCGGGGCGGCAGTGCTGGAGGCCCTGGCCGGCTTCACACCGGAAACCGACGCCGAACTGGGTCTGACCGCCGCCGACCTGCCGGCCGTCGGCCAGACCCTGAGCCAGCCCATCATGATCCAAGAGCTGGCCGGACTGGCGGCCGACGACCCCAAGTGGGAACAGTTCGTGTCCCAGTTGACCGTCGACGAGATGATCGACCTGGTGACCGACGGGGCCTGGCACATCGGCGCCGTCGAACGGCTGGGCGTGCCCCGCACCTTGACGCCGGACGGCTCCACCACCATCGGCTCCTCGGTCTACTCCGGCGCCATCATGGGCCTGGACGGCAATGGCGTGACCTACCCCATACCGCCGGTCATAGCGGCCACTTGGAATGAGAACATCGCCAACATCATGGGCGCCAGCGTCGGCCACGAGGCCCAGGCCATCGGTTTCTCCGGTTGGTACGCGCCGGCTATGAACACCCACCGGACGCCCTTCAACGGCCGTAACTTCGAGTACTACAGCGAGGACCCGATCCTGGCCGGCCAGACCGCCGCCAGCGTCGTGCGCGGCGCCCGCGACCAAGGCTTGATCACCTTCATCAAGCACTTCGCCGTCAACGACCGGGAGTCGAACTGCCGCTCGTACCTCTTCACTTGGGCCAGCGAGCAGTCGATCCGGGAGATCTACCTGCGCCCCTTCGAGGCCGCCGTCAAGGCCGGCGGGTCGCTGGGCGCGATGTCGAGCTTCAACTTCATCGGCTCGACCTGGGCCGGCGGCGACTCGGCCTTGCTGAACGACGTCCTGCGGGACGAGTGGGGCTTCCACGGTGTGGTCATCACCGACGCCAAGATCTACCCCTTCCAGAACGCCGTCCAAGCGCTCTACAACGGCGGCGACCTGATGCTGGGCGTGATGGCGGCCTGGACCGGCGGCGGGGGCGGCGACTCCGCCCAGATCCGAGAGGCGCTCGACGACCCTGCCCACCACATCGGCATGACCCGTAATCTGGTGCGGTCGAGCCAGTCCATCCTGTACGCCGTGGCCCAGACCTGGCCTGTGCGCTGACCTAGACCAGCGCGAGATCAGCCGACCGTTCGACCGAGGAGACCGAGGAGACACCATGACCGACCGACTGAGTCTGGTGCAAAAGGCCGCCCTGCTGACCGGTCGGACGGTCTGGCAGACCTGGGCCATGCCGACCATCGGCTTGCGCTCGATCTGGCTGGCGGACGGGCCCCACGGGGTCCGCCGCCAGGCCGGATCGGCCGACCACCTGGGCCTCCACCAGTCGTTGCCGGCGACCTGCTTCCCCACCTCGGCCACGGTGGCCAACAGCTGGGACCTGGCTCTGGCCGAGGAGATCGGGCAGGCTCTGGGGGCCGAGGCCCGGGCCCAAGGCGTCGATGTGCTGCTCGGCCCCGGCCTCAACATCAAGCGCAGTCCGCTGGGCGGTCGCAACTTCGAGTACTTCTCGGAGGACCCTTGGCTGTCCGGACAGATGGCGGCGGCCTACATTCGCGGCATCCAGTCGCGGGGCGTGGCCGCCTGTCCCAAACACTTCGCCGTCAACTCCCAAGAGCTGCGCCGGATGGAGTCGGACGCGGTGGTGGACCAGCGGGCCTTGCGTGAGTTGTACCTGACCGGCTTCGAGATCGCCGTCCGGGAGGGCCGGCCCAAGGTCTTGATGTCGAGCTACAACCGGGTCAACGGCGTTTACGCCAGCGAACATCCTCAATTGTTGGGCCAGATCCTGCGCCAAGAATGGGGCTTCGACGGCGTCGTGGTGACCGATTGGGGCGGCTCGAACGACATCGTGGCGGCGGTGGCCGCCGGCGGCACTCTGGAGATGCCGGCGGCCGGCCACGCCTCGACCCGCCAGCTGGTGGCGGCGGTGGGATCGGGCCAGCTGTCCGAGGCCGACTTGGACACCCGGGTCCAGGAGTTGATCCGGCTGGTCCGCTCCGCCCCCGATCCCGAGCCGGCCCCGGCGGTCGACTTCGAGGCCCACCACCGGCTGGCCCGGCGGGCCGCCGCCGCCTCGGCCGTGCTATTGAAGAATCAGGCCGGCCTGTTGCCGTTGCCGGCCGGCACGGCGGTGGCCGTGGTGGGCGACTTCGCCCGCCGGCCGCGCTACCAGGGGGCCGGCTCCTCGACTGTCAATCCGGTCGAACTGGAGAACCTGCTCGATGCCATGGCCGACTCCGAACTGAACCTGACCGGCTTCGCGGCCGGCTTCCGCCGCGACGGCCGGCCCGACCCCCGGCTACGGGACGAGGCGGTGGCGCTGGCCGGCACGGCCGAAGTCGTCTTGGTCTGTTTGGGCCTGGACGAGGTCAGCGAGTCGGAGGGGCTGGACCGCCGCACTCTGGCGCTGCCGGCGGCCCAGATCGAGACCCTCCAGGCGCTGGCCCAGACCAACCCTTGCGTCGTCGTCCTGGTTTGCGGCGGCGGCGTGGTCGAGACCGATTGGCTGGAGCACTGCCAGGCCCTGATCCACGCCTATCTGCCCGGCCAAGCCGGCGCCTCGGGTCTGCTCGACGTCCTGACCGGCCGGGTCGACCCGTCCGGCCGTCTGACCGAGACCATGCCGCTACGGCTGGCCGACACGCCCACGGCCGGCCGCTTCCCGGCCCCGGGGGCGACGGCCGAGCACCGCGAGTCCCTCTATGTCGGCTACCGCTACTACAACACCATCGGAGCCGAGGTGGCCTTCCCTTTCGGCTACGGCCTGAGCTACACCACTTTCGACTACTCCGAGCTGACGGCGACGGCGGACCAGGTCCGCTTGACCGTGCGCAATAGCGGCCAGCGGGACGGGGCCGAGGTGGTCCAGGTCTACCTCGAACGCCGTTCGCCCGGGTTGTGGCGACCCCGTCGCGAGCTGAAGGGCTTCGCCCGGGTCGAGCTGGCGGCCGGTCAGGCCGAGACCGTTCAGGTCGCACTCGGCCCCATGGCCTTCCGTCACTTCGATCCGGCGACTGAGTCTTGGCAGGTCGAGCAGGGACGCTGGGCCGTCCTGGTCGGCGCCTCGGTCGAGGACATCCGGCTCGAGGCCGAGGTCGAGGTGGCGGGCACGACGCCGCCGGTCGAACCCGACCCGGCCCTGCCCAGTTATCAGACCGGTCACATCGAACAGGTCACGGCGGCCGAATTCGCCGCCTTGCTGGGCCGCCGGCTGCCGCCGGTGGAGCGGACCGGCCCGCTGGGGCCGTCCGACACCCTGGGCCAGATGGATCGAGCCGCCAGCCGACTGGCCCGGCTGGTCCGGCGCGTCTTGAACTGGCGGTTGAAGCGCAGCTTGGGCCGGGGGAAGCCCTCGCTCAACCTCCTCTTCATCCACGACCTGCCCTTCCGGGCCTTGCCCAAGATGACCGGCGGGGTCCTCGACGCCGCCACCGTGGACGGCTTGCTCCGGATCGTCAACGGCTCCTTCTGGAGCGGCCTGCGCCAGACCCTGGGAGCCTTCCTGCGCAACCACCGGGCCAACCGCCTAACGGCCGCCGAATTGGATCAGAGCTAGACCGGTGCCGAGTCCTCATCCGTCGAGGCGGGAATCCTGGACCACCCGCCGCCGCCGAGCTTGGCGCGACTGGTCCCAGCGCCACCTCGGGCTGTCCCAGTTCATCGTCTTCTTCGTCTTGTCCAACGGCGTGACCGTCCTCCAACTGGTTTTGATGCCTTTGGTCAAGCTGCTCTTCGCCCACACCGCCTTGATCGGGGTCTCCTTCCAGGTCTGGGCGGTCGGGACCAACGCCGACGGCTCGCCCCACCACATCTTCGATTACGCCGCCGGCCCGCTGCCGAACGGCGGCGGCGGTCTGGCCTATTTCTTGGCCGTCGAATTGACCTTGCTGGTGGCCCAAGTGGTCAACTTCTTCGCCCAGCGCAACATCACCTTCAAGGCTGACAATTCCGTCTGGAAGGCGGCGGCTTGGTACGCCGTCGCCTACGTCGCCATCACCCTGCTGGCGGCCGGGCTGCAGGGCTTGTACAAAGCGCCGGTCTACCGCTTCCTCATCACAGCCTGGGGCCGGACCGGTGAGACCGTGGCCGACGTCGTCACCATGTTGATCAACTCGGCCATCTCCTTCTGGGTCTTCTTCCCCATCTTCAAACTGATCTTCCGCTCCCCGGCCGATCGCCCCGTCCCCGGGCCCGACCCCGCCTCCGCCGCTGGGCCGCCCCCACCGGCCCCGCCAATCCCGTCGGCCGGGTCGGGCCCGGCGACCCGATCGGTCCCGTCGGCTCCAGCTCAGGACTGAGCCATGGCCCGGTCCGATCAACCTCTCCTCAGCCTGGTGGTGCCGGCCTACAACGCCGAGGCCCACCTGGGCCGTTGCCTGGATTCGCTGACGGCGCTGGACCGAACGGACCAGCCGGTCGAGGTCATCGTGGTGGACGACGGCTCGACCGACCGCACGCCCGCCCTGGCCCGCTCCTACGCCGACCGCCTGCCCTGGGTGAGACTGGTGCGTCAGCCCAACCGGGGCCACGGCGGCGCCATCAACACCGGCCTGGCCCAGGCCCGCGGCCACTACTTCCGAGTGGTCGACGCCGACGATTGGTTGGAGCCGGCGGCCTACCGCCGGCTGGTCGAGACCCTGGGCCGCCTGACCGGTCCTGATCAGGTCGACTTGGTGGTGACCAACTTCGTCTACGACAAGATCGGCCGGCGCCGGCCCGCGACCATGCGCTACCGCTCCGCCCTGCCGGCCGGCCGGTCGCTCGACTGGGCCGAGACCAAGACTCTTCGGCCCGGCCGTTATCTACTGATGCACGCTTTGACCTACCGCACCGAGCTGCTGCGCCGCCTCGGCCTGCGCCTGCCCGAGCACTGCTACTACGTCGACAATCTCTACGCCTTCTTGCCCTTGGCCGAGGTCCAGCGCCTGTTCTATCTCGACGTCGACCTCTATCACTACGTCATCGGCCGGGCCGGCCAATCGGTCAGCCAGGCGGTCATGCTGACCCGGCTGGACCAACAATTGGCCGTCAACCGGGCCATGCTGGACGGACTGGACGGACGGACGCTGCCACCCGGCCGCCAGGGCCAGGCCATGGCCCACTACTTGAGCATCGTCTGCGCCGTCTCCACGGTCTTCCTGCTGTTGGCGGGCGCGACCAACGGTGCGGCCAGCCGTTCGAACCCCTGGTCCGATCTGGGCCGGCTGGACCCTGGCCTCCAGCGCCGCCTGCGCCGTAGCCTGGAGGGCCGCCTCTGCCGCCTGCCCGGCCGCCTGGTCCTGACCGGCTACGCCCTGGCCCGCCGCGTCGTCGGCTTCAACTGAGCCAGGCCCGAACCGTCGGCCTAGGACCGCCCAGCCGCTCCAGCGGCCCCTGTCCAAATCGTCTCCGAACGATATGCTCGTTTACTATGCTCGACCCCGCCAAGGTGCTGGTCTTCCAGGCGGTGATCCGCCACGGATCGATCTCGTCGGCCGCCCGCGCGCTGGGTTGGACCCAGCCGGCCGTGTCCCAGCAGATGCGGGCCTTGGAGCGGGCGGCGGGCACGCCTCTATTGACGCGCAGCGCCAAAGGCGTCACGCCGACGGAGGCGGGACGGGCTCTCTTGGGCCACGCCGAAGTCATCATCGGCCATCTCGAAGCCGCCACCGAGGTCCTGTCTCGTTTCGCCAGTTTGGAGCGCGGCACCGTCCGGCTGACCGCCTTCCCCTCGGCCCTGGCCACCGTCGTGCCCCTGCTGCTGGACCGACTGCACGTCCAGCACGCCTCCGGCATCGAATTGCTACTGTCCGAGAACGAGCCGCCCGAGGCCTTGGACGCCGTTAGGACCGGCCAGGCCGACGTCGCGTTGACCTTCGCCCATGCCGGCCTGACCCAGATCCCGGCCATCCCGGACGATCTGCGCGGCGTCTCGGCCGGAGCGGACGACGTCGTCGTGATCCTGCCGACGGACCATACCCAGGCCGGACGACCGACGCTGGAATTGGCCGACTTGGCCGAGGACGACTGGATCGCCGGCTGTTCGCGTTGCCGCGACCATCTGCTCTATCAGGCCCATCGGGCCGGTTTCACTCCGCGCATCTGTCACCAGATCGACGACTACGTCACGACCCAAGCCTTGGTGGCCCGAGGGCTGGCGGTGTCGCTGGTGCCGAGCAGCGCCCTGCAGGCCTACCGTTACCCGGGCGTCGTCTCCGTGGCCACGGCCCACCCCATGCGACGCCACTTCTACGCCGTCCACCGGAGCGGCGCCGACAGCATCCCCGCCGTCCGGCTGGTCGTCCGCCTGTTGCGCGAGTCAGGCCTCGCCTCATAATCCCACCTTATGGCCGACCTAAGTAAAAAGTGTCTTTTCAGGTCCACTGGCGGCTGCCACAGTGAGAGACATGAAAACTATTGGGATCATCGGCGGGATGAGTTATCATTCCACCGTCGAATATTATATGGGCATCAACAATAAGGTGGCCGAAGCTTTAGGCGGCCACGCTTCCGCTCAAATCATTCTCGATTCGATTAATTTCCAACCGATCCGTGACATGCAGGTGGCGGAGGCTTGGGACGAGGCCGGCCAGACGCTGGCTGGCCACGGCCGTCGCTTGGAGGCCGCCGGGGCCGACGCCGTGGCCATCGGCACCAATCTCATGCACAAGGTGGCGCCGGCCGTCGAAGCGGCCATCGGCGTGCCCCTCATCCACATCGCCGACGCCGTGGCCGCCCAGGCCAGCCGGGCCGGGATCGAACGGCTCGGCGTCATGGGCACCAGCTGGGTCATGCGCGAGAACTTCTACACCGATCGGTTGGCCAGCCATGGCATAACCGGCGTCAAGGCCTCGGATCAAGACGCCGACCTAGTCGATGGCATCATCTGGAGCGAGTTGACCCGAGGCGTCGTGACCGAGTCCGCCCGCCAGAAATTGGTCGGCGTGATCGAACGGCTGGGCCAGGCCGGAGCCGAAGCCGTCTTGCTGGGTTGCACCGAACTCGATCTCAGCCTCAGCTCCGACGTCAGTCCCCTGCCGGTCATCGATTCGACCACCTCGCACATCGCCCTGCTGGCCGAATTCGTGCTCGGCTGACGCGGCCAGGCCCATTGGCACGGCCCTCGTCGCCGCCACCACCCCCGGCTGAGCGATCCTCCCACCGCGTGCCGGCCAACGCCCTCGTCTTCTCGGTCTGCTGCACGCTGCCGGCCATCGGCCTGCTGTACGCCTCGGATTCGATCATGATGGCCTTCACCTACGCTTCGACGACGGCGACCGTGTTGTTCATATTCGTCTGGAGCGTCATCCTGGTGTCGTACCTGGTCTACCGGAAGCGGCGGCCCCAACTGCACCAGGCGTCCGTCTACAAGATGCCCTTCGGGGCGCCGATGTGCTGGATCGTCTTCGTCTTCTTCGGCGTCTCCCTGGTGATCCTCGGCCTCGACCCGGACACCTTGATCGGCGAGGTTTTCGTGCCCGTCTGGTTCTTAGTCATGTTCGTGGCCTCACACTCGCGCCAGCAACTCGCGCCAGCGTCCGTTCGCGTGTCTACACCGCTCGCTCGGCGACGGCGCCGGTCGCGACTTCGGCCAGGAACAGGTCCAGGAGTTCGGGCAGAGAATCCCAATAGCGGCCAGTCTCGGGATCGCTGAGCTGGGCGTACACCGTTGACTCGTAGAACGAGTGGGCGACCTCATCGATCGGACGGCCGAGTCGTCCGGCGGCTTCCGTGACGATAGAACCGGCGATGATGTCGATGCCGGCTTGGATCGTGTCTTCATTCAACTCGAACACGGTAGGCCTCCATCCGTTCGAGCCGGGCCGCCGACCGCACGGTGGCGAAGAGGACCTGGCCGTGGAGCTTCTGAGCCAGCAGAAGACGGATGGCCGTGTCTTTGGCCTCTCTCGAACCTGGGTCACCGTAGACGCCGGCGACGAACTGATTGAGCACGAGGCCGACCGCGTCGTTGGCCACTGGCCCGATGACGATGTCCCAGACTACTCGTGGCCCTGACCCGACCCATCGGGCGTAGCCGCGGTTCTGAAGGACGAAATCGAACCAGTCGGCGTCGGAGCGAAGGAACCGTTGAACGGCCAAACCCTCCAGATCGGCCAAGCGGAAAACGCTGACATGTCCCTCGGCCAGCCCTTCGCGTCGTGCCTTGAGACGGGCGAATCGCTCGGCTTGGTCGACGTCGGCAGTGGTGTAGAAGCCTCGGCCGAAGTCCTTCTTGACCGCGCCCTTGGTCACGTCGACCCGCTCGACGGGAACCGTCGAGCCGTGGTACAGCGGACTAGCCAGTTGCGGATAGCTCACGGCGCTCGCCCCTTCGTCCGACCACCAGCCGGAGCACGTCATCTACGACATAATCGTCGTCGTAGTAGTGGAGCAGCTCGTAATGGTCGAACAGGAACCGGATCAAGCCGTGCTCCTGGGCGTAGCGGACGAACTCGGACGGGGTGAGCCCTAGGCGCCGTCGCACGGCGGTCAACATGAAGAACACCCACGTCGCGGTGGCCTGCTCCTTGCCCATGCCCACATCGTAGTGGCCCCGCCCCAGGTGGATCATTCCGTCTCCTGAACCCCTTGCCAATTCCGCGCCTTGGCGTAAGCTGACGTCAGCCTCCGGGCCCGTCTTCCGTACGTCAGCGTCGCCGTATCGATGGACCGTGGTGCGTGGCGGTGCTGGGCCGCAGCCGCGTGGCCCAGCACCACCCAAGGGCGAATTTTCACCGTCCTCTCACTCTTCGATCACTTCCTCGACAGAGTGTCCTGCCAGGATTGTCAGTGCTCCAATCCAAGCTAGGTACCATGAACACTTTCGCCTGGACCCTCGTCGCCGCACTGGTCGGTTTGATCGTCGGTTGGTTGGGCCACTACCTGTGGTCGGCCGGCCGTCCCAGCGCGGCCGCCGAACGCTGGCGGGCCGATCTGGCCGAGGCCCAGCGGGAGGCCGCCCAGCAGGCCGCCGTCTTGGCCCGGGCCGAGGCCCGCTGGGAACAGGCCACGGCCGAGCGGGAGCTGGCTGCGACTAGGACCGCAGAGCTGCTGGCCGACCGTGACACCATGTTGGCCCAGTACAAAGCTCTGTCCCAGACCGCCCTCGAGCAGCAGACCAAGGCGACCGAGGCGACCGCCCATCAGCGCCTGCTCGCCACCGAGCAGTTGATGACTCCGATGCGGCAGTCTCTGGAACGCTTCGAGACCCGCTTGATCGAGGTCGAGAAGCAGCGGGTCCACTTGGCCACCGACCTGGCCAATCAGGTCAAAGCGGTCCAATTGACCGGCGAGCAGTTGCGCCGGGAGACCTCCTCTCTGGAGAAGGCCTTGCGCCAGCCGGCCGTGCGCGGAGCCTGGGGCGAGCTCCAGCTGAAAAGAGTGGTCGAGCTGGCCGGCATGGTCGAGCACTGCGATTTCGACCTCCAGCAGACCGCCGCCACCGACAGCGGTCTGATCCGGCCCGACCTCAAGGTCCACCTGACCGGCGGCAAGTTCATCTACGTCGACGCCAAGACGCCCCTGTCCGCCTTCTTAGACGCCCAAGAGGCCGACAACGAGTCCGAGCGTCAGCGCCACCTGACCGATTTCGCCCGCCTGGTCCGGTCCCATGTCGACGCTCTGTCCGCCAAGCGCTACTGGCAGGCCGACGCCGGCAGCCCGGAGTTCGTCGTTCTCTTCATTCCCAGTGAGGCCTTGGCCCAAGCCGCTTTCCAGGCCAGCCCCGATCTGATCGAGCACGCCGCCGGCAAGAACATCGTCATCGCCACGCCGACCACCTTGATCGTGCTCCTGCGCACGGTCGCCCACGCTTGGAGCCAGGCCGCCTTGACCGACTCGGCCCGTCAGATCTCGGCCCTGGGGCGCGAGTTGCACGACCGCTTGACCACCATGGGTGGCCACTTCGACAAACTGGGCCGTGGCCTGGCCGGCGCCGTCAAGTCTTACAACGAGACCGTCGCCTCGCTGGAGACCCGCGTGCTGGTCTCGGCCCGGCGTCTGCGCGACCTCAAGGTGACCGACCAATCGCTCGACCAACCCAACCCGATCGAATCCACGCCCCGTCCGCTGACCGCGCCCGAGCTGGTCGACCAGGCCAACCCAGTGACGCCTTTGGCCACCCGCCAGCGCAGAAGCGGACTGGAGCTGGACGACCCCGCCGTCCGCTACGGCGGCGTTCAGACCTGAGCTCCGCCCGACTCCTTCACAGAACAGGAACCGCCGTGCCGCACATTCTCATCACCGACGACGAACAGTCGATCCGGGCTGGTTTCCGCGAGTACGCCGAGTTCCTCGGCTTCACCGTCGACGAGGCCGCCGATGGCATGGACGCGGTCCAACGCTGCCGCGAACACGATTACGACCTGGTCGTGATGGACATCATGATGCCGCGACTGGACGGCTTCACCGCCGTCAAGCAGATCCGCCGCTTCAAGGACGTGCCCATCTTGATGCTGTCGGCCCGGGGCGAGGAGTACGACAAGCTGCACGGCTTCGACCTCGGCATCGACGACTACGTCACCAAGCCTTTCTCGCCCCGCGAACTGCTGGCCCGTATCCAAGCCATCATCAACCGTTCGACCCGCCCAGCCGATGAGGCCGTCGAGCACAAGATCTGGAGTCGCCAAGGGCTGGTGGTGGACATGACGGCGCGCGAAGTCACGATCGACCAACGCCATGTCGATCTGACACCGAAAGAGTGCGATCTGCTGTTCTACCTGATCGACAATCGCTCCGTGGCCCTATCGCGTCAGCGCCTGTTGGAGGCGGTCTGGGGGTACGACTTCTTCGGCGACGACCGCACCGTCGACACCCACATCAAGACTCTGCGCATGAAGCTGGGGGCGCACAAGGACTGCATCGTCACCCTGCGCGGCCACGGCTACCGCTTCGAGGGCTGAGCCATGGCCGTCAACACCCGGGGCCTGTCTTTCCGCACCTGGCGCACCCTGACTCTGTTCACCTGCGCCTTCCTGGCTCTGATGGCCTTGTGCGTGGTGGTTTTCTTGGAACCCTTCTGCCAGCACATCGAACTGTGGGAGCTGGAGCGGCTCGGAGCCCGCTTGGAGTCTGAGTACGGCCAAGACGGCCAGGACCGCTTCGAGCTGCTGGACGGATTGGCCCGGGACAACGACCTGCGCGTCATCGCTTTGACCGAAAGTCTCGACGTCATCTTGCTGCGGGACGGCTTCACCTCCCACCCGGCCAGCACCGACCCCGACGCCTTGACCGACGCCCAACGCCAAACCGTGGCGGCGCTGCGCCAAGACCTGCTGGACAGTGGCGACCGGCACATCCACCGCTTCGTCACCAACACCAGCGATCCGCTCCACGTCGTGATCTACTTCACCCACCTGCAGGATCCCGAGCTGGGACCGATCTACGTCTACCTGTCTTCGGCCGTGCCGCCTCTGACGGAGACGATCCCGGCCCTGGAGATCGAGTTCGCCATCGTGGCCGCCATCATGATGATCCTGACCGTCTTCGTCGGCCTGGGCCTGTCCCGCCGCCTGGCCAGCCCCCTGATCGCCTTGACCACCGCCGCCCAGCGTCTCGGCCACGGCGATTTGACGGTCGAATTCGATGGCGGCGGTGTGACCGAGACCGAGCAATTGGCCCAGACCCTGAACTACGCCACCGGCGAGCTGCGCGACATCCAGCGCGACCGTCAGGAGTTGCTGGCCAACGTCTCGCACGACCTCAAGACCCCGCTCACCATCGTCAAGATCTACGCCGAGACCATCCGCGACGTCTCCGGCGACAACCCGTCGCTGCGCCAGACCCACTGCGAGACCATCATCGAGGAGGCCAACCGCTTGACCGACCTGGTCAACGAGATCCTGGAGATCTCCAGCTTGGAATCCGGCTCGGCCACCATCCCGCTATCCCCCATCAACTTGACCGACTGTCTGAAGGAGACCCTGTCCCGCTTCGCCATCATGGCCGAGTCGAGCGGTTACGTCTTCCATCGCGCGGTCGACCCCGACATTCACATCATCGGGAACGCGCATTACATGCAGCGAGTCTTCTACAACCTGATCGGCAACGCCGTCAACTACACAGGCTTGGACAAAATAGTCAATGTCAACTTGACTCGAAGTGAACGGCGGGTCCGTTTCGAGGTCTCCGACACCGGACCGGGGATTCCCCCGGACAAGGTGGCCTCGATTTGGGATCGCTACTACAAATCGCGCACCAACCATTCCCGGCCGGTCATCGGCTCTGGCATCGGCTTGTCCATTGTCAAGCACATCTTGCTAGCCCATCGGGCCCGTTTCGGCGTCATCTCCGGCTCAGCGGTCGGGTCCACTTTCTGGTTCGAGTGCGAACTGGCCCCTGAGCCGGATAACACGACCACGCCAGTCCCCCAGCCCGCTTAGACGGCGGTGCGGCCGCGGGCCGGAGCGCCGGCCTCAGCCGGGCGACCGAGCTAGTCCTGGTCCGCCCGACGGCCTGGCCCAGCCCCGCCTGCGACCCGTCCCAGACATCGCCCATTTGGGAAACACAGCACTGAACGGCGCCAAAACGGCGCCAAACGACCAACTAACATTCGTAACATCTTCTCCTTTCACGCACCGGCCCATCACCATCGATCCCTAAATTCGACCTCATCGAGGTCGACGGTCGCCGACTGTCGCTCGATCAGCGAAAGGGGTGGACCCATGCCAGCCCAAGTGATCAGCGCCGAACAAGCAGCCACTTTGGTCCAGGACGGACAGACTCTGGGCGTCCAGGGCATCATCTGCACTTCCGTGGCGGAGGATTTGATCCAAGCCTTGGCCGACCGCCACCGTCAGACCGGCCGCCCCAGCGGCATCACCTTGTTCTGCGAGTCGGGCATCGGCGACAACTCCGACGGCGGCCTCAACGCACTGGCTCGACCCGGCTTGATCGGGGCCTTGCACTGCGGCCATCTCGGCACCGCGCCCAAGATGGCCGAGTTGGTGGCCCAGAATCTCTTCCCGGCTTTCATCGTGCCCCAGGGCGTCAACGCCCAATTGGTCCGAGCCCAGGCCGGCGGCAAACCGGGCGTCGTCACCAGCGTCGGCTTGGGCACCTACGCCGATCCCAGAGTGGAGGGCTGCCTGGGCAACCAGGCCGCCCGGGACAGCGGTCAAACGGTGGTCGAGGTGGTGGACTGGGACGGTCAGGAGTATCTCCGCTACCGGCCCCGGGCCTTCGACGTCTGCTTCATCCGGGCCACCTCGGCCGACCAAGCCGGCAACCTGTCGATCGAACGGGAGTCGATCCGCTTCGACCAGTTGGAGTTGGCCACCGCCACCCACAACAGCGGCGGCGTCGTCATCGCCCAGGTCGAACGCCTAGTCGAACGGGGCAGCCTCGATCCCCATCGGGTCGTCATCCCCGGCCTCTTGGTCGACTACCTGGTGCTGGCCGATCCTCAACGCCATCGCCAGTGCCTGGTGGACGAGGCCTACCACCCGGAGTGGTCGGGCGAGACCCGGCTGCCCTTGTCCGAGTTCACCCCGGCTCCGCTAAACGAGCGCAAGGTCTGCGGGCGCCGGGCCGCCCTCTTGCTCCAGCGGGGCCAACACGTCAACCTCGGCATCGGCATCGCCGAGTCGGTCTCGGCCGTGGCGGCCGAGGAGGGCCTGTCCGGTGACATCGCCATGAGCATCGAGGCCGGCATCTACGGCGGCGTGCCGATGGGCGGACTCAGGATCTGCTCGGCCCACAACCCGGAGTGCATCATCTCCCAAGTCGCCACCTTCGACCTCTACGACGGCGGCGGCGTCGACTTGGCCGTGCTAGGCGCGGCCGAGATCGACCAGGCCGGCAATGTCAATGTCAGCAAGTTCTCCGGCCGGGTGGTCGGCCCCGGTGGCTTCGTCAACATCTCCCAGTCGACGCCCCGGGTCGCCTTCGTCGGTCTCTTCCGGGCCGGCGGCAATCAGTACGAGATCGGACAGGGCCAGTTACGGATCTTGCAGGATGGCCTGAAGCCCAAGTTCAAGCGGGCCGTCGAGCAGATCACCTTCTCCGGCGGACGGGCCGCCCAAACCGGCCAGGAGGTCTGGTACATCACCGAGCGAGCGGTTTTCCGTCTCACCCCAGATGGCGTCGAATTGGTCGAGATCGCTCCCGGCGTCGACCTGGAGACCGACGTCCTGGCCCAGATGGAGTTCCGCCCCCAGGTGGCAGACGACCTCAAGGAGATGGACCGACGCATCTTCAGCCAGGCCGTCATGGGCCTGACCTTGTGATCCGGGCCCGGCCGACCGGCCGACTGGCCCCTTTCCCCACCCCACTGTCTCGTCCTCTGAGGCGGGACCACCCACAGAGAAAGGTCTAGCGATGGACGATGTCGTGATCGTGAGCGCCGCCCGCACTCCCTTCGGCAAGCTCGGTGGCGCCCTCAAGCGCCTCACCGCCCAGGACCTGGGCGGATTGGCCCTGGCCCAAGCGTTGGAGCGGGCCCACCTGGACGGCGCCCAAGTCGACGAGGTCGTCCTAGGCACGGTGGTGCCGGCCGGGCAAGGCCAAATCCCGGCCCGCCAAGCCGCTGCCCGGGCCGGCTTGCCCCCGACCGTGCCGGCCCTGACCATCAACAAGGTCTGCGGCTCGGCTCTCAAGGCCGTCACCTTGGCCGCCCAGATGATCAAGGCCGGCGACGCCGGCGTCGTCATGGCCGGCGGCATGGAGTCGATGAGCCAGATCCCGTACCTGTCCCGGGACATGCGCTTCGGCGCCCGTATGAACCACGTCCGCTTGCTCGACGCCATGGTCCTAGACGGTCTCTGGTGTCCCCAGAACGACGTCCACATGGCCGTCCTGGCCTCCGAGGTGGCGGCCGAGCACGGTATCACCCGGCAGCAGCAGGACGCCTGGGCCTGGCGCAGCCAACAGCGCTGGGCCCAGGCCGAAGCCAACGGCCGCTTCGACCAGGAGCGCTTCCCGATCACAGTGACCGGCCCCAAGGGCGCCGTTCAGACCGTCGAGCGGGACGAGGCCCCCCGTCCTGGCGCCAGCTTGGCGGATCTGGCCCAGTTGCCAGCCCTCTTCCGCGACGACGGCACGGTCACGGCCGGCAACGCCCCCGGCACCAACGACGGGGCCGCCGCCTTGGTCCTGGCCAGTCGGGCCCAGGCCCAAGCCCTGGGACTGCCGATCTTGGCCCGGATCGCCGGGTACGCCCAACGCTCTCAGCCGGCCCGCGAGATCGCCACCGTGCCTGGACTGGCCGTCCAAGCCCTGATGGAGCGGCACCGCCTGACCCTGGACGACTTCGACCTGATCGAGATCAACGAGGCTTTCGCCGCTGTGCCCTTGGTCTCGGGCCTGAGCGTGCTTGGCCTGGACCCAGCCGTCCTGGAGGCCAAGGTCAACGTCAACGGCGGAGCCGTGGCCGTCGGCCACCCCATCGGGGCCAGCGGCGCCCGCATCCTGATGACCTTGATCTTCGAGTTGCGTCGCCGCCGCCTGCGCTCCGGACTGGCCACGATCTGCTCCGGCATGGCCCAAGGCGACGCCGTCTGGGTCGAGATCGAACCTTGAGCCACCCCGGCGGAGCTCCGCCACCAACCGCGTGGCCGGCCGCTGGAGCGGACCACCGGATCGCCCGCCCATCGCTTCCTCCACCCGACCCAATCCGAATCACGACTAAGGAGTCCGACATGACTGCTCTCACCATCATGGTGCTCGGCGCCGGCCAGATGGGCGGCGGCATCGCCCAGGTCATGGCCGCCGCCGGCCACCGGGTCTACTTCCACGATCTCGAGCCCAAGGCCTTGGAACGGGGCCACCTAGCGATCCAGGCCCGGCTGGCCAAAGCCGTCAGCCAAGGCAAACTGACGGCCGACCAGATGGAGGCCCAATGGGCCAATCTGATCCCGGCCGGCGATCTCGCCCCGGCTAGCCGCTGCGACCTGGTGGTCGAGGCCGTGGTCGAGGACATGACGGTCAAGGGTG
Source organism: Propionibacteriaceae bacterium (assembly GCA_031265875.1). Classification (GTDB taxonomy): domain Bacteria; phylum Actinomycetota; class Actinomycetes; order Propionibacteriales; family Propionibacteriaceae; genus WQYJ01. Next base: position 73,945 of record JAISCA010000063.1, on the reverse strand, counting down.
AGCTGTTCAGCCAGCTCGACCGTCTCTGCCCGCCCCACGCCATCCTGGCCTCCAACACATCGTCCTTGCCCATCACTCAGATCGCCGCTCGGACCGACCGGCCGGAGCAGGTCATCGGCATGCACTTCATGAACCCGGTGCCGGTCATGGCCCTGGTCGAGATCATCCGTGGCCTGGCCACCTCGGACCGGACCTACGAGACCGTCCGCGACCTGGCCCTGGCCTTAGGCAAGACCCCGGTCGAAGTCCGGGACGTGCCCGGCTTCGTCTCCAACCGAGTCCTGCAGATGCTCATCAACGAGGCCATCTACTGCGTCTACGAAGGGGTCGCCTCGGTCGAGGACATCGACACCGTCCTGCGCCTGGGCATGAACCATCCGATGGGGCCGTTGACTCTGGCCGACTTCATCGGCTTGGACACCGTCCTTTCCATCATGGAGATCCTGCACCGGGGCTACGGCGACTCCAAGTACCGCCCCTGCCCGTTGCTGCGCCAATACGTCCAAGCCGGCTGGCTGGGCCGCAAGTCGGGCCGCGGCTTCTACAACTACGACTGAACCGCCTAGGAAGGAAGACCATGCCGTTCCATCTGACCGATGAACAAGAGATCATGCGCGCTGCGGTGCGCCAATTCGCCGAAGCCGAAGTCAAGCCCTTGGCCGCCGTGCTCGACCGCGAGCACCGCCCGCCCCTGGAGACCATTCCCAAACTGGCCGATCTAGGCGTGCTGGGAATGACCATCCCACCTGACTACGGCGGCTCCGGGACCGACTATCTCAGCTTCATCCTGGCCCTCGAGGAGCTGGCCCGGGTCTGCGCCACCACCGCCGTCATGGTCGAAGTCCACGCCTCCTTGGTGGCGACCTCGATCCTGCATTTCGGCGACCAGGCCCAGAAGACCCGCTATCTGCCCGAGTTGGCGGCCGGCCGGCTGATCGGGGCTTTCGCCTTGACCGAGCCCGGCGCGGGCTCGGACGCCGCCGCTCTGACCACCCGGGCCGAAGTCGACGGCGACGACTTCGTCTTGAACGGCCAGAAGATCTTCATCACCAATGGCGGCTTCGCCGGTGTCTTCCTGGTCCTGGCTAAGACCAGCCCCGAAGCGGGCTCGAAATCCATCTCCGCCTTCTTGGTCGACCGGGACCGCCCCGGACTCAGCGTCGGGGAGCCTGAGCGCAAGATGGGCATCCGGGGCTCCAGCACCGTCTCGTTGCTGTTCGACGATCTCAGAGTCCCCCGCTCGGCCTTGTTGGGCCAGCTCGGCCAAGGTTTCAGCATCGCCATGCGCAGTTTGGACGGCGGCCGTACCGGCATCGCCGCCCAAGCCCTCGGCATCGCTCAAGGGGCTTACGAGGAGGCCGTCGCCTACGCCAAGCAACGGGTCCAGTTCGGTCAGCCGATCGCCCGCCTCCAGGCCATCCAATGGCTGATCGCGGATATGGCGACCGACCTGGAGGCGGGCCGGCTGTTGGTCTACCAGGCCGCCGACCTGGAAGACCGGGGTCTGCCCTTCAGCGACGTCGCCGCCAAGGCCAAATTGTTCTGCGGACCGATGGCCAGCCGGGTCACCCACTCCGCCCTGCAAATCCTGGGCGGCAACGGCTACACCGAGGCCTACCCGGTCGAACGGATGTGCCGCGACGCCCGTATCACCGAGATCTACGAGGGCACGAACGAGATCCAACGCCTGGTCATCGCCCGCGCCGCCCTGCGCTGAGCGGCCCGTCCCGAGAGGATTTGAAATGAGGATAGTTGTGGCCCACAAATGGGCCGCCGACCCCCAGGAGGCGATCGTGACCTCCGACGGCCGGATCGACCAGAGCCGGGCCCAGCCCTGCTTGAGCGAGTACGACGCCGTCGCCATCGCACTGGCCCGAGGCCTGGCCGACTCCGTCGGAGCCGAACTGGTCGGCCTCAGCGTGGGCGGCCCCGAGGCCGCCTCGCCCCTGGCCACCAAGACGGCCCTGGCCCGGGGCCTGGACTCGATCCTGGTGCTGGCGGACCAAGCCCTGGCCTCGGCCGACAGCACCACCACGGCTCAAGCCTTGGCCGCCGCCGTGACCGAATTGGGCGACGTGGCCCTCGTCTTGACCGGAGACTGCTCGATCGACCGGGGGGCCCGCATGACCCCGGCCGTCTTGGGCGGGCTGCTGGGCTGGGTGACGCTGACCGAAGTGTCGGCTCTGAGCCTGGACCGAACCAGCTTGACCGTGGAACGGGAATTGGAACACGGCCGGCAGACCCTGGTCCTGTCCCCGCCCGCCGTTCTGGCTGTGGCGGCCGGAGCGGTCGAGGCGCCGGCCCCTGGTATGCGGGACGTGCTGGCGGCGGCCCGCAAACCGGTCCGTCAGTTGGCTCTGGACCAGTTCGACGGCGACTGGGGACCACTCGGCCAAGTCCAAGACCGGACTTTGGCCCCGGCCCCGGACCGTCGTGGCATCGTCATCGCCACCACCGATCCGACGGCGGCGGCGGCCGAGTTGATCGCCCGGCTCGAGCGAGACGGTTTGACCTGGGCGGGTCGGCCATGAGTCGCCTCAGTCACGTCATCGCCGCCGGCCGGCCGGTCGGCCGCCTAGTCGAACGGGCTCGTGCCTTGGGCGGCCCGGTCCTGGGCCTGGCGGTGGGTCCCGCCCAGGTGGCGGACGAGTTGGCTCGGACCGGGGTCGAGCGAGTGTTCTGGTTCGAGACCGGGCCTGACACCCCGGTCGAGGCCCAGGCCCTGGGACTGGCCGAGCTGGTGGCGAACCGGCCCGGTCACGTCTGGGCCGGCCGGACAGCCGGCGAGCGGGTCTTGTTGGGAGCGGCGGCGGCCGCCTTGGGCGCCCCGGTCTTGACCGACACGGTCGACCTGGCCGCTCCGGACGGTCGGCTGGTGGCGCGCCAGGCGGTTCTGGCCGGTCGGGTCTGGCAGACCGTGACCTTCGACCGGCCGGTGGCGATCCTATTGGAGGGCGGATCGGCCGAGAGCGACGACTCAGCCGGTCCGCCCGCCCCAGTCGAGCCGATGGCGGCCCAGCCCTACGCTCTTCGACAGACCGACTGGCGTCCCACTGGTCGCGCCCCGGTCGATCTGAAGGCGGCCCGGCGCGTGGTGGCGGTCGGCCGGGGCCTCAAGGCCGAGTCCGATCTCGGCTTGATCGAGGCCCTGGCTCGCGCCCTCGGAGCCGAGCTGGCCTGTTCCCGTCCTCTGGCCGAGGGCCTGGGCTGGCTGCCCAAGGATCGCTACGTCGGCGTCTCCGGCCAGCAGATCGCGCCTCAGCTGTACTGCGCCGTCGGCCTCTCCGGGCAGGCCCAGCACCTGGCCGGGGCGCGCGCGGCCGAGATCATCGTGGCCATCAACAGCGACCAGCAGGCCCCCATCATGAGCGAGGCCGACTACATCCTGTGCGGCGACCTCTACCAAGTCGTCCCCGCCCTGATCAAGGCCCTGCCATGACCGGCCAGCCCGATTTCGACGTCATCGTGGTCGGCGCCGGATTGGCCGGTGCGGTGGCGGCCCACCAATTGGCCCAGGCCGGCCTCAACGTGGCCCTGCTCGAGCGCGGGTCGCAGGCCGGCTCGAAGAACCTGTCCGGCGGCGTCCTACAATGCCAAGGCTTGAAGACGGTCTTCCCAGACTTCCTCGACCAGGCCCCGGTCGAGCGAGTGATCGACCGTCAACAGCTCTGTTTCCTCAATCAGTCCAGCCACGTCACCTTGGACTACGCCGACCAGCGCTTGCGCCAGGCCGGCAGCGCCGTGACGGTGCGGCGAGCCCGTCTCGACCCCTGGCTGGCGGAACGGGCCGAAGCGGCCGGAGCCATCGTCATGACCGGGATCAGAGTGGACGCCTTGCTGCGTCAGGACGGCCAGATCGCCGGGGTGACGGCCGGTGCGGACGAGTTGCGTAGCCGGGTGGTGGTGCTGGCCGACGGCGCCAACAGCTTCCTCAGCCGCTTGGCCGGCTTGCGCCGGGCCCCGGCCCGCCACCAGCAAGCGGTCGGCGTCAAGGCCACTTTCAAGCTGCCGGCCGAGACCATCGAGGAGCGCTGCCAGATCGACCCGGCGGGCGGACTGGCTCTGACCATGGTGGGAGATTGCACTCAGGGAGTGGCCGGCGGCGGATTCTTGTACACCAACCGGGATTCCCTGTCGGTCGGCCTGGTCTTGAACCTAGGGGAGCTGGTGCGCCGGGGCGGCGATTCGTCCCTACTGTTCGAGCGCCTCTTGGCCCACCCTTTGATCAGCCGCCTCCTTAGGGACAGCCAGTTGTTGGAGTACGGCTGCCATCTGGTCAACGAGGGCGGCCTGGCCATGGTCGGCCGGACCGTCTTCGACGGCTTGGTCCTGGTCGGTGACGCGGCCGGCCTGACCATCAACACCGGCCTGACCATCCGGGGCATGGACCTGGCGGTCAGCTCGGCCCTGGCCGCCGCCGCCGGAGTGACCCGGGCCATCGCCGCCGACGACACCTCGGCGGCCGGCTTGAAGGAGTGCCGAGACGCCTTCGACCGTTCCGCCGCCGGCCAGGATCTGCGTCTGTTCGCCCAGGCCCCGGCCTTCCTGGCCAATGAACGGCTCTACGGCCCCTACGGGGAGTTGCTGGCCGACCTCATGTTCGGCCTCCACCATCTCGACCTCAGCCCCCGACGGCATCTGCTGGCCCAGGCCCGGCGGTCGCTCAGACGCTCGCCGCTGAGCCTGGGCCGGCTCTTGCTCGACGGTCTGAAAGGAGCCCGCGCCTTATGAATCCACCCCCGATCAACCAACGTCTGGCCGCCAATCGTTTCATCCTGGACGAGGCCGAATGCCATATCACGGTCAACCAGCCCTTGGCCCGGGCCAGTGGCACGGCCGACCGTCTGATCGCCTGTTGTCCGGCCAAGGTCTACTCCTGGGCCCCGGACGGGTCTTTGGCGGTCGAGTACGCCGCCTGTCTGGAATGCGGCACCTGTCTGGCCGTGGCCGACCCGGGAACGCTCGAGTGGCATTACCCGAGGGGCGGCTTCGGCGTCCACTTCCGAGAAGGCTGAGGCCGGCCAGCCGCCGCCCCGCCCGACCAGTGCCCGAGGAGGAAATATGAGCACTATCGTCTACGAACTCGACCAACAGGTGGTGACCATCACCATCAACCGACCGGAAGCCCTCAACGCCCTCAACCAGGCGGTCTTGGACGACCTCTCGGACGCCCTCGACCAGGCGGCGGCCGACCAGGCCCGCTGCCTCATCCTGACCGGGGCCGGCCGGGCCTTCGTGGCCGGGGCCGACGTCGCCGCCATGGCCGACATGACCGCCAGTCAGGCTCTGGCCTTCAGCCAGCGCGGTTCGGCCGTCCTACGCCAACTCGAACGATCGTCGACGCCGTCGATCGCGGCCATCAACGGCTTCGCCTTGGGAGGCGGCTGCGAGCTGGCTCTGAGCTGCGACATCCGGCTGGCCTCGGAGCAAGCCAGCTTCGCCCAGCCCGAAGTCGGCTTGGGCGTGACGGCCGGTTTCGGCGGCACTCAGCGACTGCCCCGCTTGGTCGGATTGGGCTGGGCCAATGAGCTGCTCTTGACCGGGCGACGGATCGACGCGGTCCGGGCCCAGCGGATCGGCCTGGTCAACCACCTCTGCGCCGCCGACGACCTGTTGCCGACGGCCCGTCGTCTGGCCCAGGACATCGCCCGCCAGTCACCGGTCGCCTTGCGGGCCACCAAACGGGCCCTCGGGCTCGGCTTGCAGACCGACCTGGACACCGCTCTGGCGATCGAGTCCAGCCAATTCGCGGCCTGTTTCGGCAGCGCCGACCAGCGCGAGGGTATGACCGCTTTCATGGAGAAGCGTCAACCGACCGCCTTCAGCGGACGTTGACCGAACCAGTGGGCCGATCAGAGATTCGGCGTCTTTTCACGTCCCGCTCACCGTCCCTTCAATTTCGATTCCTAGAGTCTAGATAGATCAACAATTGAAAAACAGATTCCGGACCCGAGGGCTTCCGGATCCGTTCACGATCAGGCCGGTCTTGCTCGACCCCTGGTCCAGGGCTCGGGTGACCTCGGCCAGTCGCCGCTCGGTCGCTATTCTCGTTGCGTGTCGTCGGGACTGTCCACCAGATGAAGACGGAGGCATCTGGTGATGACGCCGTCGACCCCGGGAATCAGCGATCGAGCGGTGACGCTAAGCGTCAGGTCTTCACACCGCCCGACCTCGACGCTGAGGAGGGGTGCGCATTCCTTCACCACACGCACATCAGCCTCTCCCTGGCGCAGGCCTGACCCATCCCCCTGGCTCGCGCGGCCGACCGGAGACCGACCGCGCGAGCGGAGACTACAGTGGCCCCATGGCCCAGGACAGTTCGCCCGACCGCCCGCGCCCCTTGCGCGAGATCGTGGCCGACGTCAAGGGCTGGGTCGAGCGTTTGGGCTCCGTCTGGGTGTCGGGCCAGGTCATCGCCATCAACCGTAAGACCGGGGCGATCCACTTCTTGACCTTGCGTGACAGCTCGGCCGAGGTCTCGGTCTCCTTGACCTGCCCGACCGCCGTGCTGGACGCGGCCGGGCCGCTGCGCGAGGGCATGGCGGTGGTGGCCCTGATCAAACCGGCCGTCTGGCTGGGTTCCGGCCGGCTCAGTTTCGACTGCCGCGACCTGCGCCCGGTCGGCCAGGGCCGCCTGCTGGCCCAACTCGAACAGCTCAAGCGCCGGCTCCAAGCCGAGGGCCTGTTCGACCCGGCGCGCAAGCGCCCGCTGCCCTTCCTACCCCGTCGTATCGGTTTGATCACCGCCCAGGGCTCGGCCGCCGAGCGCGACGTCCTGGTCAACGTCGCCCGACGTTGGCCGGCCGCCCGGTTGGAGGTCCGCCACGCCCTCATGCAAGGGCCGTCCTGCGCCCAACAAGTCGGCCACTGGTTGCGCCAGCTGGACTCGGACCCGAGCGTCGACCTGATCGTGATCGCCCGGGGCGGCGGCTCGGTCGAGGACCTCTTGCCCTTCAGCGACGAGACCCTGGTCCGCCTGGTGGCGGCGGCCGGCACGCCGGTGGTGAGCGCCATCGGCCACGAGAGCGACACCCCGGTGCTCGACTTGGTGGCCGATCTGAGAGCTTCGACGCCGACCGACGCGGCTAAGCGGATCGTGCCGGAGGCGACCGCCGAGCTGGCCGGGCTGACCGGCGCCCGCCGCCGGCTGCGCTTGGCTCTGACCAGTCGGATCGAGGCCGCCGCGGCCGAGCTGGCCGGACTGCGCTCCCGGCCGGTCTTACGCCATCCCCTGGGCGGCTACGCCTCCTTGGCCATCCAGCTGGACCAGAACCGGGCCCGGCTGCGTCAGGCCATCGCCCACCACACCGATCAAGCCAGCCTCGACGTCAAACATCTCTTGACTCAAGTTCGTGCTCTGTCCCCTCAAGCCACTCTGGGCCGCGGTTACGCCATCCTGGTCGGAGCGGATGGCCGAGCCATCGCCCGGACCGGCCAAGTCCGACCCGGCCAAGCGGTCACGGCCCATCTCAGCGATGGCACGCTCGACCTGGTGGCCGCCACCCGATCATCCGAAGGAGAGCCATGAGCCCGACTGAACCTAGGCCCAACGATTCCGGCCCGGCGCCGGTGGACCAATTGACCTACGAACGGGCCCGTGACGAATTGGTGGCGACAGTGGCCGAGCTGGAGTCTGGCCAAGCCAGCCTGGCCCAGGCCATGGCCCTGTGGCAGCGCGGCGAGGCTCTGGCCGAACGTTGCCAAAGCCTGCTGGAGGACGCCCGCGCGGCCGTCGCCGCCCAGCTGGGCGGCGAACCTGGGACCGAGGCTTGAGCGGCGGTGGACGATCGGCACTTGACACCACCGGCACGACAGGCAGAATGACTCAATGCACGATGAGACGGTCACAACCCTCGGCCAGTCCAGCGCCGATGGCTACGATGTCGCCCTGCGCCGGCGGCGGCGAGGCGATCAGAGCGTGGACGAACTCATCATCAACGGCGTCTTCGCCATGGACTCGGCCGATCCTCTGTCCGAGATCGCCCTGGCCCAAGCCTTGGGCGATCAGCCCGGCCGAGTCTTGGTGGCTGGACTCGGTCTCGGTTACACGGCCCGCCAACTGCTGGCTCAAGGCGCCACCCGCTTAGACGTGATCGAGTTGTCCCAGGCCATGATCGATTGGGCCCGGGCCGGTTTGACCGACGTCCTGTGTCAGTTGGCGACCGACCCTAGGGTCCACTTCCACCACGGCGATGTGACTGAGCTATTGGGCCGTCAGCCGGGCCTGCCGGGGCTGTTCGGCCCCTGGGACGGCATCTGCTTGGACATCGACAACGGACCCGACTTCCTGATCCACAGCCACAACGCCGCCCTCTACAGTCTGCCCGGACTGCGCCAGGCCCTCTCCCATCTCACCCCGGGCGGTCGTCTGGCCCTGTGGTCGCAGGGCCCCAGCAAAGAGCTCTGGTTCGATCTGGTCGCGCTCGACCCCGCCGCCACCGAGCAGCTGGTGGCGGTGGACCGCCGTAACCGGCGGATCGACTACGCCATCTACACCGCTCGGTCGCCCGAGGGCCGACCAGAATGACCCGCTCCCGCAGCTGAGCGTCGACCCGCCGGAGGGCGGCGGCCTCAGCGGCCGAAGCGGCGTTCGCGCTGAGTGTAAGAACGCAAAGCGCGCAAGAAATCGACCCGCCGGAAATCGGGCCAGAGCGCCTCGCAGAAATAGAACTCGGAGTGGGCCGACTGCCACATCAAGAAACCGGACAGACGCTGCTCGCCCGAGGTCCGGATGATGAGGTCGGGATCGGGCTGCCCCGCCGTGTAGAGATGCTGGGCGATCTGATCGATCTCGAGCCGCTGGGCCAACTCGGCCAAAGTGGCCCCCTGGGCCGCCTCGGCCGCCAGCAGAGAGCGGAAGGCGTCGCGCAACTCGTGCCGGCCGCCGTAGGAGACGGCCACGTTGATGTGCATGCCAGTGCAGTCCGCGGTCGGCTCGACCGCCCGCCTGAGGGCGGCGGCCGTCTCGGCCGGCAGCAGGTCGAGGGCGCCGACGATCTGGACCACCCACTTGCGCCGCCGGGCCAATTCCTCGACCAAACCGGTGATGACTTCCAGCAGGGGCTGGATCTCGTCCTGCCCCGCCCGGTCCAGGTTGTCAGTCGACAGCACCCACAAGGTGACGACCTGGAGACCGACCTCGTCGCACCAGCCGACGAATTCGACTAGCCGGTCGGCCCCGGCCCGGTAACCGGCCACCAGGGTCTGGCCGGGCGCGTTGGCGCGGGCCCAGCGCCGGTTGCCGTCGGCCAAGACGGCCACATGACGGGGCAGGCGGGAGCGGTCCAGCCCGGCCAGCAAACGCTGCTCGTAGGTGCCGTAGAGCAGCCCCAGGGGCCACAGTCGGTTGAACCGCCGGACCGGGCCGCTGTCTTCTGGCATGGCCACAACTCTAGCGACTCCCCCACCCCGGGAGACGGCCTGAGGCGGCCCAAGCGGCCCAAGGCGGCCGGCCGGGTTCAATCGTTCCAGCCGACTTCTCTGATCGCCGACCCTTCCGCCGTGGGCGCTATGCTGCTATTCCAATCGCTCGATCACAACCCGAGGATCACCATGGTCGCTTATCTCGACGCCTGGGGACACTCCCTCAAGCCCCACCTGCGGGGCTGGCTGCACGCCGGCGCCGTCCCCCTCATGATCACGGGCGGAGTCATCTTGATCGTCTTGGCCTCGACCGGTCCGGCCAAGGCCGCTTTGGCCGTCTACCTGGCCAGCGCCCTGATCCTGTTCGGCACCTCGGCGACGTACCACATCGGCCGTTGGACCCCCCGCGTCAGCGCCGTCCTGCGCCGGATCGACCACTCCAACATCTTCCTCTTCATCGCCGGCACCTACACCCCTTTGGCCGTCCTGTTGCTGCAGGGCACGGCCCGGCTGTCCATCTTGGCCGTGATCTGGGCCCTGGCCGGGCTCGGCGTCTGTTTCCGGGTCTTCTGGATGTCGGCGCCGCGCTGGTTGTACGTCGGGCTGTACGTCCTGATGGGCTGGGCCGCCGTCTGGTGGCTGCCCCAGTTCTGGGCCACCGGCGGTCCGGTCGTGGTCGGCCTGGTCTTGGGCGGCGGAGTGGCCTACTCGATCGGAGCCCTGATCTACGCCCGCCGGCGGCCCGATCCGATCCCGCGCTGGTTCGGTTTCCACGAGCTCTTCCACAGCTGCACCCTGCTGGCCTCAGCCCTCCATTTCTCCGCTATCGCGGTGGCTCTGCGGCGGGCCTGAGACCAGACGGCCGAGCCCAGCGTCGCCCCGTCAGATCTGCCAGTCGTCGGCTGAGGCCGGAGCCGGGCGGGCCAAGCCGGCGAAGAGATCGTCCTCTGGAATGGTGGTCTCGACCAGGGAGCGCACCAGTTGGTAGTCCTCGGTCGGCCAGCCCAATCTCTGGATCTCCAACGGCACGGCGAACCAATGGCCGTCCGGGTCGACCTGGGTGGCATGGGCCAAGAGGGCCTGGTCCCGGACCTGGAAATAGTCGGCGCAGGGCACGAAAGTGGTCAGGCGGTCCGCCATGTCGTTGAGGGGCCAATCAGCCAGCCGGTCGCCGTAGGGCGACTCCAAGCCGTGTTCGTGCATCAGCTCGTCCAAACGGGCGTAACGGGCCCGGTGGAAACCCATGTGGTAGTACAACTTAGGCGTGTCCCAAGGCGGACCGGACTCAGGCCGGTAGTCGGCTTCGGCCGCCAACTCGACCGCCGCCATGGTCACCCGATGGCACATGATGTGATCGGGGTGGGGGTAGCCGCCGCGCTCATCGTAGGTCACCACCACATGGGGCCTGAACTGACGCAGGATCGGCGTCAGGCAGCCGGCCGCCTCGCGCACGTCGGTGGCGGCCAAGGTGCCGGGCGGGGTGGGCGGCCAAGGCTCGCCCTCGAAGTAGCCCGAGTCCTCGAAACCGAGCCAGACCTGTTCGACGCCCAAGATCTGACGCGCCCGCTCCATCTCCTGGCGGCGCACCCGGGGCAGGTCGGCCCAGATCTCGGGCCGGTCCAACTTGGGGTTGAGGACATCGCCGCGCTCGCCGCCGGTCATGGTGGCGACCAGCACCTGGACCCCCTCGGCCACGTACTTGGCCATGGTGGCCGCCCCTTTGCTGGACTCGTCGTCGGGATGGGCGTGAGTGCAGAGCAGACGCAGCGGTTGACCGGCGTCATCGACACGTTGGGGCGTGGGCATGGGGTCTATTGTGGCCGATCGCTGGCCGCCTGTCGCACCGGTCCAGCCTGAGCGGACAGGCCCAGCCTGGGAACCGCCTCGGCGGTCGGAGCGGCCACCCCAGACTCGCCTACGGATCAGTAACCTACCGATCCGAAAGTTACGCTAGGGTAGGTTACCGATCCGTAGGGTCTTTCCGACTCTCGCTAGAACAGGCTAACCGTGACGACTGACATACATCTGGACTACCTGTCCGAACAGCTCGGCCCCCAGGGTCATCCGACCAGCTTCCAGCTGCGCTGTCCCGACCATTTCAACTTCGCCTACGACGTGGTCGACCGTCTGGCCAGCCTCAGTCCCGAGCGCCGGGCCCTGCGTTGGAGCGACGACCAGGGCGGGCGGGCCGACTACAGCTTCGCCGACCTGGCCGAGTTGTCGGACCGGGCGGCCAGTTTCCTGAGCGACCTCGGCATCGGACCGGGCGACCGCGTCATGTTGGCCCTGCGGCGGCAGGCCGAGTTCTGGTGGGTCATCCTCGGCCTACACAAGATCGGCGCCGTGGCGGCCCCGGCCACCCACCTGCTCAAGGCCGAGGACCTGGTCTACCGCTTCGAGCAGGCCGAGGTGGCGGCGGTGCTGGCGACCTCGCAGGGCGGCCTGGCGGATGAGATCGACCAAGCCTGCGCCCAACTGCGTCGTCCCCCGCTCAAGCTGAGCAGCCCGGGCCAGCGTCCCGGTTGGATCGACTTCGCGGCCGGCCTGGCCGCCGCCGGGCCCTGGGACCGGCCCCGCCAGGCCCCCTCCTTGACCGATCCCATGCTGCTCTATTTCACCTCCGGCACGACCGGAGCCCCCAAGATGGTGACGCACGACTTCTCCTACCCGATCGCCCACCTGCCGACGGCCAAGTACTGGCAGAAGGTCGAGTCGGACAGCCTCCATCTGACGGTCTCCGACACCGGCTGGGGCAAGGCCGTCTGGGGCAAGTTGTACGGCCAGTGGCTGATGGAGGCTTGCGTCGACGTCTACGATTTCGACCATTTCGACCCGGCTGGCCTGCTCGACCACCTGGTCGAGGCCGAGGTGACCAGCTTCTGCGCCGCCCCCACCGTCTACCGTTTCTTGATCGGCTGCGACCTGGCGGCCTGGGACCTCAGCCGTCTGCGCCATTGCTCCATCGCCGGCGAAGCCATGAACCCGGTGGTCTACGAGACCTTCCGCCAGCGCACCGGTTTGGAGCTGAAGGAGGCCTTCGGCCAGACCGAGACCACGGCCGTGGTCATGACACCGCACTGGTTGGAGACCAAAGCCGGTTCGATGGGCCAGCCCTCCCCCGCCTACCAGGTCGCCCTCCTGACCCCGGACGGGAGCGAGGCCGAGCCAGGCCAGGAAGGCGAGATCTGTCTTCGGACCGACGCTGGACGCCCCCTCGGCCTCTTCGCCGGCTACCTGGGCGACCCTGAGCTGACGGCCCAGGTCTGGCACGACGGGTACTACCACACCCGCGACTTGGCCGTCCAGGACAAGGACGGCTACCTCTGGTACGTCGGCCGGGTGGACGACATGATCAAGACCTCGGGTTACCGGGTCAGTCCCTTCGAAGTCGAGTCCGTCCTCTTGCGCCACCCCGCCGTCCGTGAGTGCGCCGTCACCGGGGTTTACGACGAGTTGCGCGGATTGGCCATCAAAGCCACCATCGTGCCGCACGACGGCTTCAGCCCGACTGACGAGTTGGCCCGTCAAATTCAGAGCTTCGTCAAACAGCGCACCGCGCCGTACAAGTACCCCCGCCAGGTCGAGTTCGTGACCGCGCTGCCCATGACCGTGTCCGGCAAGGTCCGTCGGGCCGAGATCCGCCGCCGCGACGAAGCCCTCACCGCCGTCTGAGCTGAACCGCGGCGGGCGCGTCCCATCGGGCCAGCGCCCGGACAGCCTTGCTATCCTCGTCTGGTCCAGGGCTAGGCCCCGGCCGGGTCGGCCGCAGCCTGGCGCCGCAGCAGCGAAGGAGAGACGGTGAGCGAAGACAGCACTGGCCGGGCCGCCGGCGTCGAGGTGGTCTGGCTGACCCAGGAGGCTTACGACAAGCTCCGTCAGGAGTACGAGCACATCACCGGCCCCGGCCGCGAGGCCATCTCCCGTCGTATCGGCCAAGCCCGCGACGAAGGCGATCTGTCGGAGAACGCCGGTTACCACGCCGCCCGCGAGGAACAAGGTCAGAACGAGTTACGCATCCGCCAACTCAAGGCCCTGCTGGATTCGGCCCAGGTCGGCCAGTCGCCGGCTCAGACCGATCTGGTGGGCCCGGGCATGACGGTCACCGTGGCCTTCTCCGGCGACCTGGACGACACCGACACCTTCGTCTTGGCTTCGCGCGAGTTGCTCGGCTTGGACGCCTCCGTGCCTTGGCCGGTCTACTCTCCCCAGTCGCCTCTGGGCGCCGCCATCCTGGGTCAGCCCCAGGGAGCCGAGGTGACGTACATCGCCCCCAGCGGCAAAGCCATCGCCGTCACCATCGTGGCCATCGAGCCGTTGACGTCGCAGTGACGTCGCCGGAGGGAAGGGCCGATCGAGGCCGCTCCTAGCTTCACTAGGTGTTTGAAACTTCGACGAATGAGCCGAGTTTCGGTTTCTCCCTCGGGGTCCCCGAAAAGTACCGGACCGGAGCGCAGCGGAGGGAGGACACTTTTGGGGGCTTCTAGGCGAAGGCCGGCTAGGGCATGACCGATCAGCGGTTCGCCCGGAGACGCGGCGGATCCTCAGCGCAGGGCGTCGTTCTGATCCAAGCGGACACTGGCGTGGCCCATCACGATGCCTATGTCGAGACGGGCCCGGCCGTCCCCCAGGACCAGTTCCTGGTCGCTGTGCTCGACCGTGGTCTCCCAGCTGATGTGACCGATCCGGGTCTCGGCCCGCACCGTCACGTCGGAGTCGGGGGCGATCTTGACCACCAATTGACCGGACTCGCAGCGTAACCGGGACCAACCCTGCTGGAAACGACCGGACAGGCTGGCCTGACCGGCCTGGACCACCAGATCGCCCACCTCGCTCACCCCGGTCAGGCTGGCGGCTCCAGCGGTCAGACGGACCTGGCCTAGTTTCGGCACCTGGCTGACACTGACCGAACCGCCCGTGACGTCGATGTCCAGCAGCAGAGCCGGATTGACGCGAATGGCTAGCTCTTGGCCGATGCCGAGAGCTTTGAGGTCATCCAGGCGACGGATCGACTTGACGAAATTGAAAGCGTTGCCCAGACCGTTCAGCTCGACCTCGCCCGAGATCTCCAGCACCGAGCCGCGGCGCTTGGTCTGATGGACGTCCTCGGCCATGGCCGTCTTGACGGTCGGATCGGCCGTGATCTTGACCCGTCGACCAGCCGCCTTGACTAGAATCCGCTCGATCGGCCCGAACCGGCCGGACGAGCGTTGGCCGGACCGTTCAGCGGCCGGCTCCGGGTCGGTCGGATCGTCCGGCTCGGGCGCCAACGGCCATTCGGCCGAGGTCTCCTCCGGACGCGGTCGCTCGGGGTCGGTCGGACCGCCCTGGCCTTGGGCCTCGATCCGCCGCTGAGCCTCGACCGGATCGATCCGTCCGGCCGCCAAGTCCTCCAAGATGCCCGCGATGTCGCTCATCGGCAACCCCCTCTGATTGCCCTCCAGACTAGCCCAACCCGTCTCGGCCGACGGCGGCGCGGCGGCTACCCGCCAGCGCCGGTGGCCGGTCGGGACCCCGGCCCCGACCCTGGACTACGGTTGGGACCATGTCTGCCCTCGACCCGGATGGAACGCGTCTGCCCCGGTCGGTCTGGGTCTTAGCCTTAGTCGGCTTCTTCGTCGCCCTCGGCTTCGGCGTCATGGCCCCGGTGCTGCCCATCTACGCCCGTCTCTTCGGCGTCTCCAGCTTCTTGGTCGGGCTGATCATGTCGGCCCTGTCGGTCATGCGCCTATTGTCCGGGCCGGGCTCGAGTTGGCTCCTGCGTCACATCAGCCCGCGCGAGTTGGTCATCGTCGGCAATCTCCTGGTGGCGGTGTCGAGTTTCATGATGGGCCTGGCCGACTCCTACCTCGGCCTGCTGCTGTGGCGGGCCATGGGTGGGATCGGTTCGGCCATCTACGGAGTGGCCGCCCTGGCTCTGGTCTTCGCCGCCACACCGCCCCACCTACGCGGCCGGGCCAACTCGATGGTCGGCGGCGGCTTCGTCCTGGGCGGCATGGCCGGGCCGGCCCTGGGCGGACTGGTCTCCTCCATCTCGCTGCGGGCCCCTTTCTTCTTCTACGCCGCCACCTTGGTCGTGGCCGCCGGGATGGCCACTCTCCTCATTCCCCGCCTCCCCCGCACCGCCCGCCCGACCGGCCGAGCCGCCGGACCGAGCCTGGGCCAGTTGCTGCGGGATCGGCGCTACGTCACCGCCCTGGCCCTCAACTTCGCCAACGTCTGGCAGTCCTGGGGCGTGCGCAGCTTGGTCATCCCCCTTTTCGTGGTCGACGCCCTCGGCTTGACCACCACCTGGGTCGGAGTCGCCTTCGCCGTCTCGGCCGTGGCCCAGGCCGCCTGCCTACCGCTGTCGGGCTGGGCCACGGACAAGCTGGGTCGCCGGCCCACCCTCCTCTTCGGGACCTTGGTGACCGCCCTGACCGGTGCCGTCCTGACCTGGAGCCAGTCCTTCTTGGCCCTGGTCGTACTGATGTGCGTCTTCGCGGCGGGGGCTTGCGCCCTGGGCACGGCCGGTCAGACTCTGTTGGCCGACGTCGTGCCGCCTTCCAGCCCCAGCGGTTTGGCGGCCTACCAGATGGTGGGCGACTCCGGTCAGATCATCGGGCCGCTGGTGGCCGGAGCCTTGCTCGACCTGGTCTCGGCCCAGGCCGCCCTGGCGGTCGGCAGCGGACTGCTCTTGATCGGCGCGGTCCTGGCCTGGCTATTGCCCCGGACCGACCCACCTCGCTTAACTCAACCGCCCCACCCGGCTCACCCGGCCTGATCGTCCCGCCCCAGCGAGCGCTTCAGTCCGAGGAGGCCTCGGCCAGGGCGGGGGTCTCAGACAGGGCGGGGACGCTCAGGCGGGCCCGCTTGACCAGACGCAGCGTCAGAGTCACCGCCGCCGCCACCAGCGCCACCACGGCCAGCGCGATCCAAGGCGAGCGCCGCACCAAGGCGGCCAAACCGGCGAAGACGGCCAGACCGCCGGCGGCGTAGACGAAGCCCCACAGCACCCAGCCGATCATGGCGGCCGGGGTGTAGCGGCTCCAGCGCCAACCCAGCAAGCCAGCCGACAGATTGACGGCGGTCTGGAAGCCGACCGTCAGGAAGCTGAGCGGGATGATGGGCCAGCCCCAGCGCTCGATCCGGCGCAAGGCCTGGGCGCTGGCCCGCTGGCTCAAGGCCTGGGCCCAGTCGAAACGGACCAATCCAGCCCGGATGCCCCGGCCCAGCCAGTAAGTGCACTGCGAGCGGAAGGCCGCCACGGCGGTCAGGAAGGCGAACACGATGAAAAAGGGGTTGCCCTCGATCCACTCCATCACGATTCCGCAGTCTAGTGGACGCCCGGCCCTGACCACCCGTCCGCGCGATCGCCCTCGGGCGGGTATGACCCGACCCCCGTCTATGCTGGCCAGCATGGCCGCACTGAAAGACTTGGTGGCGCCGGACTGGGCCGAGGCTCTGGCCGAGGTGGAGGACGACGTCCATCGCTTGGGCGACTTCCTGCGCTCCGAGCTGGCGGCCGGCCGGGGTTACCTGCCGGCCGGCGACCTGGTCTTGCGCGCCTTCACCCGGCCGCTGGCCGAGGTCCGCGTCTTGATCTTGGGCCAAGACCCCTACCCCACCCCCGGCCATCCGGTCGGCTTGTCCTTCTCGGTCGCCCCCACGGTCAAACCCCTGCCCGGCTCCTTGCGCAACATGTACCAAGAACTGGCCTCAGATCTGGGCCAGTCCCCGCCGCCGGACGGCGATCTGACCCGCTGGTTCGAGCAGGGCGTGCTGCTGTTGAACCGAGTCCTGACAGTCCAGCCCGGCAAACCCGGCTCGCACCGGGGCAAGGGTTGGGAGCGGGTCACCCAGGCCGCCATCGAGGCCTTGGCCCGGCGCGGCGGACCGCTGGTGGCGATCCTATGGGGCCGGGACGCCCAGACGGCGCAGCCTTCCTTGTCCAACTGTCCCGTCATCGCCAGTCCCCATCCCTCGCCCCTGTCGGCCCACGCCGGTTTCTTCGGCTCCCGGCCTTACTCCCGCGCCAACGCCCTCTTGGCCGAGCAAGGCGCCGCGCCCGTAGCCTGGACCTGAGCCGGCCCGGGCCGCCCGGGCGTTAAAATAGTTGGGTTTGATTGACGGGCCGCGCCCCACCCGAGTCGGACCGATCGATCAGAAATGAGCCACAGAGAACCTAATGACCGCACCTCAAGCCTCATCCGAATTGCCCGCCGGTCGCGTCACAGCCAAGTACGTCCTCATGCTGGGGACGATGTGCGCCCTCGGCGCCATCTCGGTCGACATCTACCTGCCCAGCCTGCCCCAGGTGGCCCATGACCTCGGCACTTCGGCCTCGCTGGCGCAGCTGACCATCACCTCGATGATGCTCGGCAACTCGATCGGCCAACTCGTGATCGGTCCGCTGTCCGACCGTTTCGGCCGCCGCCGGCCGGTCCTGATCGGCATCCTGGGGCATATCGTGACCTCGGTGGCCTGTGTGCTGGCGCCCGACATCGTCTGGTTGATCGCGGCCCGGGCCCTCCAAGGTTTCTGCAACGCCGCCGCCGGCGTCGTCGCCATGGCCGTGATCCGGGACCGTTTCGTGGGCCGGGCCGCCTCCCGTCTGATGTCACGGCTGCTCTTGGTGATCGGCGTCGCCCCGCTCTTCGCCCCCACGGTGGGCGGCTTCATCGCCAACTTCGTGACCTGGCGCGGCGTCTTCGGCGCCCTGGTCCTATACGGTCTGGGCCTGTTCGTGGTGGTCTGGCTCAAATTGCCCGAGACGCTGCCGCTGGAGCGCCGCTTGGCCTCCCTGTCTGAGACCTGGCGCGGCTACGGCGTCCTGGCCCGCGACCGCCGCTTCCTGGCTCTGGCCGTCCTGCCCGGTTTGGTCCAAGCCATTCTGATGAGTTATGTGATCGGCTCGCCCTTCGTGCTCCAGATCGGCTTCGGGCTCAGCCTCTTCATGTTCTCCCTCGTCTTCGCCATCAACGGGGCTGGCTTGGTCTTGGGCGCTCAGATCTCCGCCGGACTGGTCAAACGTTTCACGCCCGCCCAATTGCTGCGCTTCGCGGTGCCGACGCTGACCTTGTTGACCGGCTGGCTCTTCTTGGTCAGCCACACCGGCTGGGGCGGCCTGCCCTTGATCTTGATCTCCCTCTTCGCCGTCGTGCTCTTCATCAACTTCTGTCCGCCCAACGCCTCCGCCTTGGCCATGGCCCGCCACGGGGAACGGGCCGGCACCGCCGCCGCTTTCATCGGCGCCCTGCAGTCCGGTTTGGCCGGATTGATCAGCCCTCTGGTCGGCTTGCTGGGTGAGACCGCCGCCGCCATGTCCACCATCATGTGGGGGGCGGCCTTGACCGCCTTGGCCGTGCTGGTCTTGGGCACCCCGATCTTCCGCCGGGGCGGGACCGGGCGACTGGACTCGGCCGGCCTGCGCTGATCGCCCCTGGGCCGATCGCCACAGCCCGGCCCGAGCCGCTCCGACGGGTTGGGCCGGCCGTCCCGTCCGGGGATCGGGACGGTCGAGCGGCCGGTAGCGGAACTTTAGAGGATGGCGGCTTCGATCCGATACAGCGCTTCGGACCAGTGCGCCGTCAGAGCCGCCTGATCGACCTCGACGCCACTGTGATCGTGGCTGATGGTCAAACGGGTGCTGTCTTGATCCACCGTCTCCAGCCGCAACTCGACCCAGGTCCTGGGGGCGTCGGCGTCGGCGTGCCAGGAGAACCGGATCTCCTCCAGCGGATGATAGGACCGGGTGATGCCCCAGGAGCCGTCACTGGCTTCCCAACGATCGCCCTTGTCGCCCAACATACCTCCCTCGCCGAGGAGAGCGGTCTGGGCTGGGGGCGACAACAGTACGGCCCAGACCCGCTTGATCGGATGGGACACCACACATGAGAACTGAGTGGTGTCCTGATTGTTCTCTTCGACCAGTAGCTCCGTCATGATCACGACCTCGTCTCTGAACGATTCCCGCCTCTCGGTCGAGACAGGAAGAAACGGTGTTGGACCGCAGTGTCCAACCTGTCATCACCCTAACCCGACAGACTGGGCCGGCGAAAGACCCCGGAGTGTCTGATCAGCCGTCGGCGCGCCGACGCCCGCGCCCTCGCCTCAGGCCGGGCCGGGACCCGGCGTCAAGCCCACTAGCCTGGTGGGGTGTCCGGATGGAAGCTGAGACGACCGGGCCGCCGAGGCGGCCCGGTCTCGCTCGTGCTCGCCCTCGGTCTGGCTCTGTCCGCTTGCGGCTCGAGTGCGGGCGATCCCAGTCCCCACCCGTCCTCGAGCCTGGAGCCGACGGCGGTCGCTTTCACCGAACCGGGCCGCGCCCAAGCGGCGCTGGACCAGTTGATCGCGGCGGCTGGCTCGGCCCATGCCATCAAAGTCGAACTGGACGCCACCAGCGCCACCTTGGCGGTCGTGATCGGGCAACAGGCCGAGACCTGGGCCTGGCGCGACGGCCTCGTCCAACTGGTCGAGTCCGACACCGCCTACGTCGGCCAGACCATCTTCGACCCCCGCCGGTTCGACTTGGCCGACTTGGGCCGGCTCTTCCGTCAAGCCGAGGCTCTGGCCGGGACGGCCAAGTCCCAGCGTCTGCACATCGTGGAATACGCCGACGGCCAGGTCTATATGACGGTGACGACCAACCCGGAGTCGACGCCGGTCTTCTTCCGGGCCGACGGCTCCATCGTCAACCAGCTCGACCTGACCACGGCGGCCGGCCTGGCCGAGGGCCTGGCCGATGTGATCGGCCAGCGCCAGTCGGTCCTGGCCATCGGTTTGGATCCGGCCAGTGGCGGCATCTACGCCGACCGGGCCGGCCGACCGGGCCAGATCATCCGAACCCTGCGCATGCCGCGCCTGCCGGCCCGTCAGATCGAACTCCAAGAGATCGTCGACTGGCCCGCCTTCGACCCCGCCCTGGTGCGCCCCGAAGCCATCGCCCGGGTCGTCGACCACCTCGAGAGCACGACCGGCCACTCGCCCGCCAGCGGGCTGAGTTGGGTGATCGACGGCCAAAGCCCGTCCGGACAGCCGGGGATGCGTTTCAGCCTGAGCGGTCGCACCGTCCGCGCCACCCTGAACGGCACCGTCCTGCCCGGCTGAGCCGGTCCGACGACCAGGCCGGAGCGCTCCGCTGACGCCGGGCCACCTCGAACCGGAGTAGAATATTGGTCGACTGTCGGGCCTATCTCGGGCCCAGACCGTCTCTCGGTTATTCCGATCAAGGAGGCTATCTTGGCTAATCCCGTTCTGTCCCGTCCGGACGCCTTCGCTCCCGCCTACAGCGGTCCCGCCCCCATCGCTTACGGCCAGCCCGGCGCCTATCCACCGGCTGGAGCCTATCCACCGGCCGGAGCCAATCAGACGGCTTGGGGTCAGTCCTCTTACGCGCCCCCGGTCTGGGGGCCTCCCAACGGTCAGGGCCAGCCCGGCCCTTACGGTCCTCCCCCGGCCGGCCAGCCCCAACCGGGTTGGGCCAGCCCGGCCGGCCCGGTCCAGCCCAGCTCCGAAGGTCGCATGACCTTGGACGACGTGCTGACCAAGTCGGCTCTGACGATGGGCCTGCTGGTCCTGGTGGCGGCGCTGTCCTGGCTCTTCCTGCCCCTCCAGCTATTGCTTCCGGCGGCCGTCCTATGCGGTCTGGTCTCGGTCATCTTCCCCCTGGTGGCCGCCTTCCGGCGCAAGGTCGGACCGGTCGTGGCCTTCGGCTTCGCCATCTTGGAGGGCGTCTTCTTGGGTGGCTTGAGCAAGCTCTTCGAGTCCTATTACGAAGGCATCGTCTTCCAGGCCGTGGTCGGCACCTTCATGGCCGCCGGCGCCACCCTGGCCGCCTTCCACTTCGGCAAGATCCGCTTGTCCAGCAAGTTCCGCCGGATCGTGTACATCTCCCTGATCGCCTACGCCGGCGTCTTCTTGCTCAACTTCGTGCTCTCGCTGTTCGGCGTCAACCTCGGTCTGGTGGCCGGTATGACCGGTCAGGTCCCAGTCCTAGCCTGGATCGCCGCCTTGGTCGGAGTGGTTCTGGCCGTGTTGTCTTTGATCGACGACTTCCAGTCCATCGAGAATGGCATCAAGATAGGCGCCCCGGCCCGCCAGTCCTGGATGGCGGCCTATGGCTTGACCGTCACCATGGTCTTCCTCTACACCAAGATTCTGCGTATCTTGTCCTATATCCGCCGTTAGCGGTCGCTGCGGCCCTTCGTCGTGCCTATCCCACCCACCACTCGGCGGGTCGGTCCTGCGGGACCGGCCCGCCGATCCCTTTCCCGCTCCCGTTAATGCCCGACCCCGACCCCCTCAACCAAGTCATCAGTGGGCCACTAAACTCAACCTGGGATATATCCCGACTGGACTCCGACCAGAGGAGAATGATGCCTGAGATCAACAGCAAAGAGCAGGCGGAGAGCTATGTGTTCGCGCAGAACATACAGCAAAGTAAAATTTATAATAGCTTCAATCTGTACACCATCCCGATCATCGGTCTCCTCATCGCCGTGCTCGCCTTCTTCGTCGGGGAAGCGGAACGGATGCCGATCGGCATAGTGCTGGCGTTCGTCCAAGCCGCTTGCGCGCTCGGCGGTCTGGCGTTCGCCATCTGGAGCTCGGAGACCAAACGGAACCGGGTGGCGAACACCTACCTGACCCAAACCGGCCTGATGTTCGAAGTGGCCACGCTGTTGCTCTGTCTGGTCATGCTGGGGCTGAATCTGCTCAGTCCGAAAATCCCGGTGCTGCTCTACCCCGTGCCCTGGCTGATTTACGCCGCCACCTTCTTCATCACCTATTTGGTGCTCCACGCCAAGGTCGGCGCGCACGAGCACAAGGTCTCCCGGACGACTTCGTTCGCGACGCTGATCGTGGTCGTCCTGGTCGGCGTGTTCATCAACCGGGTGATCACGGTCAGCACCGCTGACTTCATGGATAATTTGAGCGCCTCGGGCACGGGCCTCGTCCTGCTCGGCGCCGGTTCGCTGATGGCGCTGATCCTGGGCCTGCTCACGGCCACCGGCTTCTACAAGAACCTCTTGGTCAAGAAGTACGACATCGATCTCTCCCGTCTGTACATAGACGCCTGACCGTCCAAGGGGTCGGCCCGGCCGAAGGGCCGGGCCGATCTGACCAAAGGGTTAGCTCCGCCAGAGGGCGGCTCAGGTCTCTACGGCGGTCCGGATCAGACGGTCGAGGTGGCGGCCCAAGATGGCCCGGTGGCCAGCCGACCACCCGACCTGGCGCCAGTGGCCGAGCGGCACCCAGATGGCCGCCGCCGTGGTGCCTCCGACGTCGACCACGACCGGACGGGTGGGGTGGTCGATCCGGCCCAGGTAGATCAGCCGCAAAGCGTGGAAGTCTTCCCACTGGCCAGTGGGAGACTGACCCACCCAATGGTCGGATTGGATGTCGAGCACCCGGATCAAGCGGACGCGCTGGCTGGTCTCCTCCTCGATTTCGCGCACCACCGCCTGAGCGGCCGACTCGCCGGTCAAGAGGCCGCCGCCGGGCAGACCCCACAGGCCGGCCGCCGCCGTGCGGTCGGAGAACTGGGTGGCCAACAGGCCGGAGTCGGACAAGCCGATGGCGTACGCCGCCACCCGCTGCCGGCGCGGGATCTCGCCACTGGCCGACTGCGGCGATCTGGTCCGACGACGCCGGGCCAGCCGGGCCGTCCACTCGTGGCGGCGGCTGACCTGGGCCGTCACCACCAGGTCAGGCGCCAGGCCGGTGACCGACAGGAGGCGTCGGATGGCGTAGCCATCGGCCCTAAGCAGCGCGACCGGGTCCTCGGCGTGGCCGACCAGCCGGTCGATCACAGCCGGCCCGCCCGCCACCGGCACTCCGACGATACGCACCTCTCCATTGTGTCCGTTCGGGCCCGGCCTGACCAACATCGTGGTTCCCCCAGCCCCCGGACGAAGCCTTCCTGGTCGCCATCCGGCCGCCTGGGCCTAGTGTCCCCCGCCAGAAGTTCGCGGCGGGGGACACTAGGCCCAGGGCGCCATAATCAAGTCGATGGACCAGATCACATCGGCTGACCCCCGACGCTGGCGGGCGTTGGGAGTCTGCTTCGCCGCCGGGTTCGTCACCATGCTCGACGTCTCCATCGTCAACGTCGCCTTGCCGTCGATCCAACAGACCCTCCGGGCCGGGCCGACCGAGCTGCAATTGATCGTGGCCGGCTACTCCTTGGCCTTCGGTCTCTGCCTGGTGCCAGCCGGCCGGATCGGCGACGCTCGGGGCCGGCGCTTCATGTTCAGCTTGGCCACAGCCGGTTTCGGATTGACCAGCCTACTGGCCGGGGCCTCCCAAACCGACACCCAATTGTCCATCCTCCGCTTGCTCCAAGGGGCCTGCGCCGGCATGCTCAACCCCCAGGTCTCCGGCCTCATCCAACAGCTCTTCCGGGGCGCCGAACGGGCCCGCGCCTTCGGTCTGTTCGGCGGCGTGATCGGCGTCTCGACCGCTCTGGGTCCGCTCTTGGGCGGCCTCTCGCTGACCGCCTTCGGGCCGACCACGGGCTGGCGCTGGGTCTTCTGGATCAACCTGCCGGTCTGCCTGACGGTGCTGGTGCTGAGCCGGCGCCTGCTGCCGGCCCCCGCCGCCCAGGCCGCCCGCAGCCGGCTCGACCCGGTCGGTCTGACTCTGATCGGACTGGGCACGGCGGCGGCCATGTTCCCCTTCGTGACCACGCCGCAATCCGGTTTCTGGGACCAGCCCGAGCGCTGGTGGTGGCTGGCCGGAGCGGTCCTACTGGCCCCTCTGGCCTACCTGTGGGAGCGCCGCTACCAAGCCCGCTGCGGCGCCGCCGTGCTCGACCCCAGCCTGATCGGCAATGTCGCCTTCCGCTTCGGAGCGGCCGTCGGCCTGGCTTATTTCGCCGGTTTCACCAGCCTCTTCCTGATCGTCTCTTTGATGCTGCAGTCCGGCCTCGGCCAAACCGCCTTGGTGGCTGGCCTGGTGGCGGTGCCCAACGCCATCGCCTCCGGGCTGTCGGCCAGCTTGTCCTCCCGCTTGGTCACCCGCTTCGGCCGCCGCTTGGTGGTGGGCGGCCTGGCCCTGTCCTTGGTCGGCCTGCTCCTGGTCGACAATGTCATCCGTCTCTCCCCCACCGCCTGGCTGCCCTGGCTATTGGCCGGCGCCATGATGGTGGCCGGCTGTGGCAACGGAGCCGTCATCTCGCCCAACCAAGTCCTGACCTTCCAGGACATCCCGCCCCAATTCGGCGGTGTGGCCGGGGCCGTGCTACAAGTCGGCCAGCGCTTCGGCTCGGCCGTCGGCACCGCCGTCGTCTTGGCCATCTACTTCACCCACCTGGCCGTCCAGACGCCTCGAGTCGGCCTGGCCGAGGCGGCCAAGCAAGCCGCCAGCCGGGGCCTGTGGGTGGCTTGCGGCTTGATCGGAGTGGCTTCTCTGGTGGCCCTTTGGGACGCCCGCCGTCGCACCGGATCGGTCGGGGCCAGCCCGGCCGACTCCGGACCGGCCACCTGACCTGGCCGCTGACCGGGCCGGCTGGCCCGCCCCAGGACGCCGCCGCCGCCCGCCTCCAGCCCATCCGCCGGCATCGTCCCCCAGCCGGGTTATGCTGGACCTCGGACCGCCCGCCCCAGCCGACCAAGACCAGGACTCGATGGACTTTCAACCGACCCTCAGCCAAGTCGCCGAGCTAGCGCGCGACTGGGCCATGGTGCCAGTCCACACCAGCTTGCCGGCCACCACGCGGGAGCCGGACGAGGCCTTCCTGGTCTTGAAGGCGCTCAGCCGACAAGCTTTCATCCTGGAGTCCTTGGCCGAAGCCGACGACCGGGGCCGCTACACCTTCCTGGGCTACGATCCCAAACTCTGTTTGACCTGCCGGGACGGCCTCCTGACGATCGACAACGGGGCCCGCTTCGAGATCGCCACGACCGATCCGGGCCAGCAGATCCAGCGCGTCTTAGACGACAACCGCAGCCCAGTCCTGCCCGGACTGCCGCCCTTCAGCGGCGGCCTGGTGGGCTACTTCGCCTACGACTACGTCAAATACGCCGAGCCCAGCTTGGCCCGGCCCAGCCCAGGGCCGGACGACGAGGCCTTCCAAGACGTCGACCTGATGCTGTTCGACAAGGTGGTGGCCTACGACCACCTGGAGGGCCGCATCCACCTGATCGCCAACGTCAAGACCGACGCCGTGCCGGAGAACTACCGGAGGGCCTGCGCCCAACTGGAGCAGCTGGCCGACCTGATCGCCCACGGCCGACCGGCCGATCCGCCGCCCCTGCGCCTGAGCTCGCCCTTCGAGGCCCTGTTCGACCAGGAGCGCTACGGCGCCATGGTCGAACAGGCCCGTCACCTGATCCATGAGGGCGACATCTTCCAGGTCGTCCTGTCCAATCGCTGGTCGGCCGAGGCCACCGGCTCACTGTTCGAGACCTACCGCCGGCTGCGCCAGATCAATCCCTCGCCCTACCTGTTCTACTTGGCCAGCGACGACGTCGAGATCGCCGGGGCCTCGCCCGAAACCCTGGTCCGGCTGCGTCAGGGCCGAGCCGCCACCTTCCCCCTGGCTGGCACCCGGCCCAGAGGCGGCACTCCCGCCCAAGACCTGGCCTTGGAGCGAGAACTGCTGGCCGACCGCAAGGAGCTGTCCGAGCACGACATGCTGGTCGACCTGGGCCGCAACGACCTGGGCAAGGTCTGTCGTTTCGGCAGCGTCGCCGTCGAGCGTTACCGCAGCGTCGAGCGCTACTCCCACGTCATGCACATCGCCTCGGCCGTGGCCGGACAGGTCCGCGACGACAAATCCGCCGCCGACGTCATCGCCGCCGTCCTGCCGGCCGGAACCCTGTCCGGAGCGCCCAAGATCCGGGCCTGCCAAATCATCGACCAGCTCGAAGGCGCCACCCGTGGCATCTACGGCGGCGCCTTGGGCTACCTCTCCCTGACCGGCGAAGTCGACACCTGCATCGCCATCCGGCTGGCCTTCAAACGTCGCCAGCGCGTGCATGTGCGGGCGGGAGCTGGCATCGTGGCCGACTCCGACCCGCTCAAAGAGCACCAGGAGTGCCGTAATAAGGCCCAGGCCGTGGTCGACGCCTTGCTCTGGAACGCCCAGGAGCGGCCATGATCCTGCTGATCGACAACTATGACTCTTTCTCATACAACCTCTACCAACTGGTCGGCGGATTGCTTTGTCAAAACTTGGATCCGGCTGACCGGCCGGCCCCGGCCGACCTGGTCCGGGTCGTCCGCAACGATGAGTTGACTGTGTCCGAGATCGCCGCCCTCGCCCCCAGCCACATCATCGTCTCGCCTGGTCCGGGGCGGCCCAGCCAAGCCGGGGTCTGCCTGGAAGCCATCACCGCGCTGGCCGGGCGCCAACCCATCCTGGGCGTCTGTCTGGGCCATCAGGCCATCTGCCAAGCCTTCGGGGCCGAGATCGGCTACGCCCGCCAACTCGTCCACGGCCAGGCCTGGCCGGTCCGGCTCGACCTCGACTGCCCTCTCTTCGCCGGCCTGCCCGCCACCATCGAGGCCGCTCGCTACCACTCCCTGGCCGCCTCGGACCAGCCCTGGCCGGACGACCTCCAACCGGTCGCGCGCAGCGCCGACGGCGAGATCATGGCGGTGGCCCATCGGCGGTGGCCGGTCTTCGGCATCCAATTCCATCCGGAGTCGATCCTGACTCCGACCGGTCCGGCCATCATGGCCAACTTCTTGAGCCTGCCCGGACCGCACCAGCCACCGACGAAGGGGTGACCGTGATCAAGGAAGCCATCGCTAGAGCCGCCCGCCACGAGGACCTGGGCTACGACATGGCCAACGCCGTGATGGACGAGATCATGCGCGGCGACGCCTCCGACATCCAGATGGCGGCCTATTTGACCGCCATGTCGGTCAAGGGCGAGACCATCGACGAGATCACCGGCTCGGCCGCTGGCATGCGCCAGCACTGCATCCGGCTGCTGCACGACATGGACGTGTTGGAGATCGTCGGCACCGGCGGCGACCGCTCCAACAGCTTCAACATCTCCACCACCTCGGCCATGGTCATCTCGGCCGCCGGCGTGCCGGTGGCCAAACACGGCAACCGGGCGGCTTCCTCCAAGTCCGGCGCGGCCGACGTCCTAGAGGCTCTCGGGGTCGACATCACGATCAGCCCGGAGCACTCCCTCCACATCCTCCGCACTATCAATCTGTGTTTCTTGTTCGCCCAGAATTACCACATCGCCATGCGCTACGTCGCGCCGGTCCGCCAGGCCCTCGGCATCCGCACCATCTTCAACGTCCTGGGTCCCTTGGTCAACCCGGCCGGAGCCAATTACGAGTTGCTGGGCGTGTACGACGAGGACTTGGTCGAACCGATGACCCAGGTGCTGGCCAATCTAGGGGTCAAACGGGCCTTGGTGGTGCACGGCCAGGACGGCCTGGACGAGATCTCGATCAGCGCCCCCACCACCGTCTGCGAGTTGCGCGAGGGCTGGTTCCAGCGCTCCGTCTGGACTCCGGAGGCCTACGGTTTCGCCCGCTGCGACAAGTCCGAGTTGGTCGGCGGCAGCCCGGGGGAGAACGCCGACATCACCCGCGCCATCTTGGCCGGGCAGCCCGGCCCCAAGCGGGACGCCGTGATCTTGAACTCGGCCGCCGCCATCTACCTGGCCCATGACTCGGTCTCACTGGCCGAGGCGGTCGAGCAGGCCCGCCACCTGATCGACTCGGGCCGGGCCCAGACCCAACTCGAACGCTTCATCGCCTTGTCCCAGCGGCCGCCGGCATGATCCTCGATCGCATCGCCCACCAGACCCGTCAGCGCGTGGCGGCGGAACAGGCCGCTCTGCCGCTGGCTGAGATGCGCCGTCGGGCTGAGGCGCTGGGGCTGGGCCGGGGGGCCGACTTCGAACGCGCGCTGGCCGCCGGCGGCCTGTCCTTCATCTGCGAGGTCAAGCGGGCCTCGCCCTCGAAGGGTCTGATCGCGGCCGACTTCGACCCGGTCTCGATCGCCCGTCAGTACGCTGCCGCCGGGGCCAGCGCCATCTCGGTCTTGACCGAGCCAGAGTTCTTCCTCGGCTCCGACGACTACCTGGCCCAGATCGCGGCGGCCGTGACGACGCCGACCCTGCGCAAGGACTTCGTGGTCGACCCGTATCAGATCTACCAGGCCCGGACGCTGGGGGCGGCCGCCGTCCTCTTGATCTGCCGCTTGCTCAGCGGGACCCAGTTGGCCGACTGGCTGGCCTTGGCCGGTGACTTGGGCCTGGCCTGTCTGGTCGAGACCCACGACCAGGCCGAGATCGACCAGGCGGTGACGGCCGGAGCCCGTCTGATCGGGGTCAACAACCGCGACCTGGCCACTTTCCAGGTCGATCTGGCCTTGACCGAGCGGCTGGCCGGGGCGCTGCCGGACCAGGTCACCCTGGTGGCCGAGTCCGGCGTCCACAGCCCGGGCGACGTCGCCCGGCTGCGCCGGGCCGGGGTCGACGCCGTGTTGGTGGGCGAGCGGTTGATGACGGCCCCGGACAAGGCCCAGGCCTTGGACCAGCTCCGCTCCGAGCTGCCCCGGATCAAGCTCTGCGGGCTGAGCCGGCCCCAGGACGTGGCGGCCGCCAACCAGGCCCGGCCCGACTACGTCGGCTTCGTCTTCGCCCCCAGCTCCCGCCAGGTCGATCCCGACCAGGCCAGTCGACTACGGGCCCAGCTGGACCCGGGCATCGCCGCCGTCGGCGTCTTCGTGGACGCCGACGAGTCCGCGATCGCCCAGCTGGGCGCCGCCGGCACGATCGATCTGATCCAATTGCACGGCCAGGAGTCGGCCGAGCAGGTCGCCCGTCTGCGCCGGACGGCCGGGCTGAGGGTGATCAAGGCCGTCCGCTTGGACCGCTCGCCTGGTCCGGAGGTTTGGGCCGCCGCGGCGGCGGCCGACGCCGTCCTGTTGGACGCCGGAGCTGGTTCCGGGCGGCGGCTGGATTGGTCCGACTTACCCGTAATAGACAAACCGTGGTTCTTAGCTGGCGGTATCGACCTCGACAACTTGGACCAGGCCCTCCAAGTGCCCGGCCACCCCGTCCTCGACCTGTCCTCGGGGGCGGAGACCGCCGGGGCCAAGGACCCGGCCAAGATGATCGCCCTGACCGCCCGGACCCACGCTTGGGGCAGCCCCCGGTTGGCCCGGCGGGCCGGTTGGGCCGTCCATGGGCTGTACGCGGACTCCAGCGCGTACGCGGACTCCAGCGAGGGCGGGGACCGCGACTGGGCCGGGCGCCGACAGGCCGCCCCCGTACTCGACGCCCCATCGGAGACCGCAGGGAAGGAGTCGTCATGAATCAGGGCCGTTACGGTCCCTACGGGGGGCAGTACATCCCCGAGACCTTGATGAACGAGCTGATCGGCCTGAACCAGGCCTACCAGCGCTACCGCCTGGACCCCGCCTTCCAGGCGGAGTTGGCCCAGTTGTTGCGTGACTACGCCGGCCGGCCCTCACTGCTGTACCGGGCCGACCGGATGACGGCCGACCTGGGCGGGGCCCAGATCTGGCTCAAGCGGGAGGATCTCAACCACACCGGCTCGCACAAGATCAACAATGTCTTAGGTCAAACCTTGCTGGCCCGCAAGATGGGCAAGACCCGTGTCATCGCCGAGACCGGAGCCGGCCAGCACGGCGTCGCCACCGCCACGGCCGCCGCCTTGATGGGGCTGGAGTGCGAGATCTTCATGGGCCGGGAGGACACCGAACGCCAGGCCCTCAACGTCTACCGGATGGAGTTGCTGGGCGCCACCGTGCATCCGGTCACCTCGGGCACCATGACCTTGAAGGACGCCGTCAACGAGGCCATGCGGGAATGGACCAGCCGGGTCCAAGACACCCTCTACGTGCTCGGCTCGGTCATGGGACCGCACCCCTTCCCCCAGATGGTGCGAGACTTCCAGTCCGTCATCGGCCGCGAGATCAGAGCCCAGTTGGAAGCCCAAGCCGGGTCCCTGCCGGCCGCCGTGGTGGCCTGCGTCGGCGGCGGCTCCAACGCCATCGGCTCTTTCTATGACTTCATCGATCAGCCGACCGTCGAATTGATCGGCTGCGAGGCGGCCGGCTTGGGCGTCGACACCGACCAGCACGCCGCCACCATCGCCCGGGGCCAGGTCGGGGTCTTCCACGGCATGAAGTCGTATTTCTGCCAGGACCAGGACGGCCAGATCGCGCCGGTCTACTCCATCTCGGCTGGCCTGGACTATCCCGGCATCGGCCCCGAGCACGCCTGGTTGCACGACAGCGGGCGGGCCAGCTACGTGCCGGTGACGGACCAGCAGGCGGTCGAGGCCTTCGAGTACCTGGCCCAGACGGAAGGCGTCATCTGCGCCATCGAGTCAGCCCACGCCATCGCCCATGTCCGTCAGATCGCCCAGCGTTACCGACCCGACCAACACATCGTGGTCTGCCTGTCCGGCCGGGGGGACAAAGACGTCGCCGCCATCGCCCGCTACCGGGGAAGGACCGTCCATGAGTGAGATCGCCCGCGCCTTCGCCCAAGGCAAGGCCTTCATCGCCTTCCTGACCGCCGGCGACCCCAGCCTGGAACAGACCGAGCGCCACATCCTCGACCTGGTCAAGGGCGGGGCCGATCTGATCGAGATCGGCATCCCCTTCTCCGATCCGATCGCCGAGGGACCGGTCATCCAGGCCGCCAACCTGCGCGCTCTTCAGGCCGGGGCCAGTTTGGAGGGCGTCTTCGAGCTGGCCCGGCGGGTGCACGCCCAGACCCCCACCCCGCTGGTTTTCCTGACCTACCTCAACCCGGTCTTCCACTACGGCTACGAGGCTTTCTGCCAACGGGCCAGCGTCTGTGGCGTGTCCGGCCTCATCATCCCCGACCTGCCCTTCGAGGAACAAGGCGAGTTACGACCGATCGCCAGCGCTTGCGGCCTCGACCTGATCACCTTGGTGGCCCCCACCTCGGCCGACCGCATCCGGCGCGTGGCCGAGACGGCCAGCGGCTTCATCTACGTCGTCTCCTCGCTCGGCGTGACCGGCCTGCGCAGCCAGATCACGACCGACCTGCGCTCGATCGTGGCCGAGATCCGCCGCCACTCTCAGACCCCGGTGGCGGTCGGCTTCGGCGTCCACACCCCGGAGCAAGCCCAAGACATCGGCCAATTCGCCGACGGCGTCATCGTCGGCTCCAAGATCGTCTCCCTGATCGGCCAGAACCCGACCGGGGCCGGCCCCGAGCTACAGGCCTACGCCCGCTCCATCAAGGACGCCCTGCGCGACTGAACCCTCTAAGGGCATAGGCGTGGTCGAAATCCCACCCTCGCGCACCCAGCCCGCGCCGAGCGGACTGTTACGACCATTCCGCCGGCGGAGCAGTGGTCGTAACTCCGCTGTCGCGCGCCCACCTGCGCCGAGCGGGCTGTTACGACGCCCCGCATCGGCCCCCGACCGTCACACATCCAAGCGAACCCGCCCGTCCCGTAGACTAGCCCGCATGGTGAGTGCCGCATTCTTGGAGCAAGCCAGAGCCATGTCCGTCGAGGACCGCTGGGAGATCGTCGACGTGTTGCTGGAGACGCTACGGGGCGACTCCTCGGACGAGGCGCTCGAACAGGCGCTCGAGGGGCTGCGCTACTTCCGGGAGCGCCCCGAGGACGTCGTGGACTCCGACGAGTTCATAGCTGAATTGCATCGCCAATACTTGTGAACTACCGCGTCCAGGTCACACCGGTCGCCATCGGCCACGTCAACGATGCGATCGCCTGGTACCAGGTCGAGGCGCCAGAGCAGGTCGCCCGTTTCGTGGAGCGTTTCGCCGAAGCGCGAAACCTCATCCGCGAGTATCCCTTCCTCGGCCGGACCGGGCCGCGCGACCTCAGACGTATGGCACTGAGAGTGTTCCCCTACGAACTCTGGTACGTGGTCGACGGGCAGATCTTGACCATCGTGGCCGTGACGCATTTCAGACAGGACACCGACGAGGCGCTACGAGACCTCCGTTGACGCCCCGACCCCAAGCCAAGCGGCCCTAGGCAGGCGGAGACCACCTCACTAATGTCCGCCCGGACCGGGGCTCAGGCCTCGAAGAAGCGGACCTTGCTCAGGTCGGTCGGGTGCTGCTGGCCGGGGGCGGCCGGGTGGCCCACGATCATGCCCACCGTCATCTCGTAGCCCCAGGGGAACTCGAACAGGCGGCTGAGGCGCTCGCCGTCACCGGCTTTGAGGTCGCGGAAGGCTTGGGTGGCGAAGCCGCAGACGCAGGAGCCGAGCCCCAGCGAGGTGGCGGCCAGGGCCATGTTCTCGACCAGCAGACCGGCGTCCAAGTCGCTGCTGGTGAAGTCATGGCTGGGCCTCGTGGCCACCAGGATGAGGGCCGGGGCGTCGTAGAACAGGCTGGTGCCGAGGCGCTCGAATTTCTCCTTCTGCCGGGCCTCGCGGCGGACCAAGACCTCTAGGGCGGTCCGCGACAGGTCGGCGATCAGCTCCGGGTCCGTCACCACGGCGACGTACCAGGGCGCGTTGCCCCGCGAGCTGGGGGCCTGGACGCCAGCTTTGACGATGGCTTCCAAGTCGGCCCGGCTGACCGGTTGTTTGGTGTAGCTGCGGCAGGAGTGGCGGGCCGCGATGTTCTCCAGGACGGCGTTCATGAGGGCTCCTCATCCACTTGGGAAATCACTTGCGAAATCCGAATTTCGGTCAGTCGACGCCGCGGCGGCGGTCGGGCGTCGAAGCCATTGAACCACGTCCGTCCAATCGGCGGGACCTCTGGGATGGGATATGGGACGGTCCCGCCGCCCGTTCAAGGCAGCCTGACGTCCTCCGCCACCAGCTCGAAGACGAGCCCGGCGGCCGTCACCCGAGCCGAGACCAGCCGGGCGGGTCGGGGTCGGCCTGGCTCAGGCCCGACCCAGCCTCAGCCATGACTCTCGCCCGCCAAGCGGAGACCGGGTCCAAGCAGCATCACGACGGTGGCGCGGGTGCGTTGCCGGATCTGGCCCGACTGGTCGACCGTGTCATAGGCCAACTCGACCAGGCCCCGGTCCGGTTTGGTCCGCGACAGCCGCTTCGAGACCACGGTCAGATCCAGGGCCAACTGGTCGCCTGGGCGGGTCGGGGTCGGCCAAGCCAGTTCCAAACCGGCCCCGACCGACTCGGCCAAAGGCAAGGTCTCGGTCAACAGGCGCATGGTCACAGCGGCGGTGTGCCAGCCCGACGCCACCAGGCCGCCGAACAAGCCCCGCTGAGCCGCCACCGGGTCGAGGTGCTGGGGCTGGGGATCGAATTGGCGGGCGAAGGCGACGATGTCATCGGCCTCGACGGTGAGCGCGCGCGGCGAACGGTGGCGCTGTCCCGTCACCAGGTCGTCGTACCAGATCTCAGGCCTTCCTCGCACAATCGGAATGCTACCGGTTGAGCGGATCGGACCGCTTAGGCAACCATCCGATCCGATGGCGGTGGGCCAGTCCTGATCGGGTCCGACAATCCAGTCGTCTGGTCCAGGCTGGCTTGCCTAGCTATGGGTATGCTGAGCTAGGTGAGGTCGCAGCAGTCCACCCCAAGACTGAACCGCCTAGCAGATTCGGGACACACCTGATGTCATCCCTTCTCTACGCGCTCGGATTGGCCGTCGCCCGTTTCAAGGGCCGTGTCATCGCCGCCTGGGCGGTCTTCTTGGCCGTCTTGGCCGCCTTGGCCATGACCTTCAGCACTGGCCTGGACGCCAATATCACCATCCCTGGCTTGGAGGCGGTCGAGTCCTTGACCTCATTGAGCCACACCTTCCCCCAGACCGCCGGCAGTTCGGCTCAAATCATCGTGGTGGCGGCTGACGGCGACAAGGTCGACGACGCGGCCTACCGCGAACCCATCGAACGGTTGGTGGAACGGTTGCCCGGTCTACCCAACGTCACCAGGGTCGTCTCCCCCTTCGACGACTTAGCCAAGGGCGCCATCAGCGACGACCGCCGGGCCGCTCTGATCCAGGTCCAGGTCTGCGAGACGCCGGGCGACCCCGCGAGCCAGGCCAAGGCCGCCCTCCAGCGGGCCGCGGCACAGTTGCGGGCCGATCTGCCGCCCTCCGCCCAGTCCAGCTTGGGCGGGGCCCTCTTCGCTTTCGTCTTCCCCGAGATCGGCCTGACCGAGGCCTTCGGCGTGGTGGTGGCCTTGATCGTCCTGATCATGACCTTCGGCTCCATCTTGGCCGCCGGCTTGCCCATCCTGGTGGCCTTGGCGGTGGCCGCCGGCGCATCCTCGTCGATCTACTTCGCCACCTTTTTCACCTCGATCAACACCACCACTCCGATCTTGGGCCTGATGCTTGGTCTGGCGGTCGGCATCGACTACTCCTTGTTCATCGTCTCGCGCCACCGCCAACAACTCGCCTCCGGCCTGCCCGTGGCCCAATCGGTCGGCCAAGCCTTGGCCACGGCTGGATCGGCCGTCGTCTTCGCCGGTTTGACCGTGATCGTGGCCCTGCTGGGGCTGGCTGTGGCCCGTATCCCCTTCCTCACCGTCATGGGCATAGGCGCGGCCGGGGCCGTCACCCTGGCCGTGGCGGCCGCCATCACCTTGCTGCCGGCCGTCATGGCTTTGTGCGGCGACAAGTTACGCCCCCGGGCCGCCCGGGCCGGCGCCCCCGCTCCGGAGGCTCAGACCGCCGCCCCACCGGTCGCCGTCCCGGCCCTGCCCGTGGCCGCAGCGGTCGAGCCCGCCGCGGACAAACCGGATCGCAAGACCCGCTTCTACCGGGGTTGGGTCCGTTTCTCCACCCGTCGGCCGGTCGTCACCATCTTCATCGTGGTCGCCATCCTCCTCCTGCCCGGCCTGCGCGCCTTCGATCTCAAATTGTCTTTGCCCGACTCCGGCTGGTTGGAGCCCGACGACCCGGCCCGGATCACCTACGACTTGGTCTCAGAGCACTTCGGGGCCGGTTTCAACGCCACCTTGATCCTGACCGGCTCGGTCCTGGGATCGAACGACCCGGTCGGCCTGATGAACCGGCTGGGCCAAGAGGTGGCCGGTCTCGAGGGCGTCCGGCTGGTGCCACTGGCCACCCCCAACCCGTCGGCCGACACCGGCATCGTCCAGATCATCCCCGCCGCCGGGCTGGACTCCCCCGAGACCCATGACCTGGTGCGGCGGCTGCGCGGTATGCACCAGCATTTCCTGCAGACTTACGGGATCGACACCTCCGTCACCGGCATGACCGCCGTCATGATCGACGTGTCCGAACGCCTCTCCCAAGCTATGTTGCCCTTCGGGCTGGTCGTGGTGGGGCTGTCCTTCGGCCTGCTGATGCTGGTCTTCCGTTCGCTGGCCGTGCCCATCAAGGCCACCGTGGGCTATCTCCTATCGGTCGTCACCGCCGTCGGCGTGGTCGTCATCGTCTTCCAAGACGGCGTCGGAGCGAACCTGTTCAATCTGCCTCGGGTCGGTCCGGTGTTGGCCTTCATGCCCATCATCGTGATGGGTGTGTTGTTCGGCCTAGCCATGGACTACGAGGTCTTCTTGGTCTCGCGCATCCGCGAGGCCAAGGTCCATGGGGCCAGTTCGTCCGCCGCCATCGAGGAAGGGTTCGTCAGTTCCTCGCGCGTCGTGACCGCCGCCGCCATCATCATGATCGCGGTCTTCGTGGCCTTCGTGCCCGACTCCGAGTTGACCATCAAACCGATGGCTCTGGGCTTGGCCGTGGGGGTGGCGGCCGACGCCTTCTTGGTCCGGCTGACCCTGGTGCCGGCCGTCCTGAGCCTGCTGGGCGACCGGGCCTGGCGTCTGCCGGCCCGGCTGGAACGCGCTCTGCCCCAGGTCGACGTCGAAGGCCATGGTCTGACCCGCGAGCTGGAGTTGAAGGATTGGCCGGAGCCTGACACCAAGGCGGTCGTGGCGGCCCAGGAGGTGTCCTTGCCGACTGGCCAAGCCGGGCATCTGGTCCAATGGTCGGCCCGGCTCGAACCCGGCCAGGTCCATCTAGTGCTGTCCTCAGATCCGGTGGCCGCCCGCTCCGCCCTTTGGGCCGCCAGCGGGCGCTTGCCCGCGACCGACGGCCGGCTCAAGACCTTGGGCTGGCTGTTGCCCGCCCACGCCGTCCAGGTCCGTCGGCATAGCGGCCTGATCGATCTCTCGACCGCGACCGATCCGGTCCGGGCCCTGCGCCGGGCCTTGGACGAGGCCCCCCAGCTGTTGGCCATCGACGGCCTGGACCGGATCGAAGATCTAGGCCAGCGGACCGCCCTGCGCGAACTCTTGAGCCGACGCGACCATAACCTCAGTCTGCTCTTGGCCGGTGGCGACCCGGCCGCCATCGTCGACCTGATCGGTTTCGACCAGGTCTCCCACATCGAATCACCGGTAGCCCGGGAGGAGATCCTGCTATGACCAGTCCTGCCGCTCCCCCATCCGGCCGTCGCAACCGGTTGACTCCGGTGTTGGTGGCGCTGGGGCTGATCATCGTGCCCCTCGGGCTGGTGGCCGCCTTGACCTCGGCCCTGGGCAAGCCGACCGCCGACCTGGGACGGGCCCAGGCCGCCATCGTCAACCTCGACCAACCGGTCACAGTGGCCGGACAGTACCTCCCGCTGGGCCGGCAGATGGCAGCGGAGTTGGTGGCCGGGGGCGGGCGCGACCAGTCCACCTACGACTGGGTCGTGACCGACGCGGAAGACGCCCAAGCCGGTTTGGACTCTGGCTCCTACGTCGCCCGTGTCACCATCGGAGCCGACTTCTCGGCCGCCGCCACTTCGTTCAGCGGAGCGCCCGATCAGGCCCGGCGGGCCACCGTCCAGGTCACCACCAGCCCCCGGGCCGGGGCCTTCACCGAGCCGGTGGCGCAGGCCGTGGTGGAGGCCGCCGCCCGTTCTCTGGCCGGCCAACTGGTGTCGACCTACCTAGACAACATCTACATCGGCTTCACCACCATGCACGACCAGATGAGCCAAGCCGTGGACGCCGCCGGAGCCCTGGTCGACGGGGCCGGTCAAGCCGCCGCCGGCGCCAACGCCCTCCAACTCGGCCTGGTCCAAGCCGCCACCGGCGCGCGCTCCCTGGCCGACGGGGTGGGGCAATACGTCAGCGGCGCCGCCGAACTGGCCCGGGCCACCAGCCAGGTCTCCCAAGGGGCGGACCAGTTGGCCGACGGCAGCGCCCAATTGGCCGACGCCACCGGCCAGTTGGCGACTGGAGCGGCCCAACTCGACACCGGCCTGGGCCAACTCAGCGCCGGCTTGGACCAGTTGTCCGCCGCCCTCGACTTCTTGCGCCAAGCCGCCGCCCCGGTCATCGCCGGGGCCGACGCCGCCGCCGCTTGGGCCGAGCAGATGAAAGACCCCGCCGCCCAGCAGGCCTACGTCCAGGCCCTCTACCAGGACTGCCTGGCGGCCGGAGTCGCCCAGCCGGCCTGCGGCCTGGCCCGCGACCTGGCCTTGGCCGCCATCGCCAACCCTCAGACGGCGGCTGTCATCAACTTCCTGCTCAGCACCGTCGAGAGCACAGCCAATCAAATCTCCACCGTGGCCCACCAAGCCGACAGCTTGGCCAGCGGGGCCGATCAAGCCGCCGCCGCCGCCCATCAGCTCAAAACCGGGGCCGCCGCCCTGGCCCAAGGCACGGCCCAGGCCGCCACCGGCGCCAGTCAACTGGCCGACGGCGGCCAACGCTTGAGCCAAGGGGCCCGTCAAGCCGCCGACGGCGCGGCCCAGCTGGCGGTCTCCGGCTCCCCGCTCTCGGCCGGGGCCTGGCAGGTCTCCAGCGGCTTGGACCAGCTGGTCGCCGGCGGCTCCCAACTGGCCGATGGCGTCAATCAGCTCGACGCCGGCGTGGACGAGTTGGTGACAGGCTTGGGCTCAGCGGTCGCTCAGGTGCCGACCTACACCGCCGACCAGCGCCAGGGCCTGGAGAACGCGCTGTCCAATCCGATCGAGACCAAGACCGATCTCTTCCCCTCCGCCGGGGTGATGGCGTCGTACGCCGTGGTCGGACTGTGGCTGGGCGCCTTGGCCGTCTTCTTCTTCCTGCCGCCGGTCCCCCCGGACCTCTTCGGCAGCCGCCGCACGGCGGTCGCCTCGGCCCTACGCGCCCTGGCTCCGGCCGCCGGCCTGGCCGGATTCCAAGGCCTGCTAGTGGGGGCGACGGTGGCTGCCATCGGTCACGCCAGTCCGCTGAGGGCTTTGGCCACGGTGGCCTGCGGCCTGCTCATCTCAGTCGCCTTCGTCACCCTGCACCAGGGCTTGTTCGCTCTGATCGGCCGCGATTGGACCACCCTGCTGGCCGTCCTAGTCGCTTTCGTCTCCGTCCTGCCCGCCATCACGACGCCCCTGCCCGGCGCCCTGCTCAGCCTGGCCCAGACCCTGCCCCTGGCCCCCGGCGGGCAGCTCTTGCACGCCGCCTCAGGCAGCCCGCACAGTCTCGGCGGCCCCATCGCCGGCCTGGCCATCTGGGCCGGAGCCGGTTTCGTGGTGGCCATCCTAGCTCTGCAGCGCCGCCGTCACCTGTCCTTCCAACAGGTCTGGGCCGGCCTAGACAAGGCCTAGCGCCCCGGCCCATGAGAGATACCTTCAGATAACCTGTTTCACCTAGTCAAAGCGGTGAAAGACCTAGTCAGACGGTGGCGGCCCCGGGAGGATTCGAACCTCCGACGCCGGGTTTAGGAAACCCGCGCTCTATCCCCTGAGCTACGAGGCCAACCTGGTCGCCACTAGGGTGGCTGATGGCGACTCAGCCACCCTATCGCTTCTCCGCCCCGGCCGAGAGAGGACAGCCATGCCAGCGACCGATCAGACCGACCCAGCCGATCAGGCCGGTTGGGCCGAGTCGATGGGATTGGCTCTGACCGGTCAGTCGCTCGGGTTGACCGAGCCGAACGATCCCGCCCAGTTGCTGGCCGGGTTGGCCGAGCGGGGCTGGGACGCCGCCGCCCTGCGCCGACGGGCCCAGGCCGCTTGGGCCGACGGACGGCCCTGGCCCGAGCCCTTGCCGGCCGCCCGGTTGAGCCGGATCGGGGCGGCCCGCTGGCAGGCCGGGCTGGACCAGGTGGGCCAGGCCCTCGGTTTGCGCACGCTGAGCCAGCCGCCCTCGCGCCGGACCAGCCTGACCGCCGACGAGCGCCGGCTGTTGGCCGACCGGCCGCCCCACCACGGCTCATGAGCTGGGAGATGGACGAGTGAACTGGGAGATGGACAAGTGGAAGCGCTTGCACATACGCTCAGAGGCTTGCACGAACGATCTGGGATTTCCGCCCCCGACTGGGAATGACGGCGGCCTTAGAGAGGTTGATCAATTATGAGCTTGATTGAGGTCGACGCGTCCGACCTAGACTCCGTCATCGCCAGCCACCCTCAGCTGATCGTCGATTTCTGGGCTTCCTGGTGCCAGCCCTGCTTGCGCTTCCGCCCCATCTTCGAGGCGGCGGCGGCGGAGCACGACGACGTCACCTTCGCCACCTTCCAGGTCGACGCCGACTCGGCCAACCAAGAGCGCTTCGCCGAATTGGAGCTGCCCGGGGTGCCGGTCCTGCTGCTCTTCAAAGAGGGCCGCTGGGTCGAATTGGCGCTCGGCGCCCAAACCCCAGGCGCTCTGCGCCAATTGGTCACCTCGCTGAGAGACCTGGACTTGGAGGAGCCGCCCGTCGAATTGACCGGGCCGGTCGCGGTCTGACCTTAGACCCAGCCCTCCCCTCGATCGCGACGGCGGCCCCGGCGCCGCCGGACCTCACGGTCGGCCCAGACCGATCCCTCGGCCCGGCCCAGGCCGGTCAGTTCCGGCGGACGAAGATCTGGTCTTGACAGTCGGCGTCCAGCTGGCACTCGTGCTGGGGCGTGGCCAAGGTCAAGGACGATCCGTCCAAGGTCACGTCGATCACCACGCCCGGCTTGACGCCGGCGGCGTCCAGGGCCATCAAGGAGTCGGCGTCGCGTTGTAGGTATTCGCCGATCCGGACCAGTTCGAGCCCTGAGGCCGGCCCCCGGGCGATGATCTCGGTCAAGGGCTCGACGCCCTCCCGGAAACGGACCAGGGCGGCCTCGACCGAATCGTCCAAACGCGGTATGGGGGTGCCGTAAGGCGACAGCTCGGGCTGGTTCAGCAGGGCGAACAGTTTGACTTCGACCTCGGAGCTCATGACGTGCTCCCACTTGCAAGCCTCGTCATGGACCAGGGGCCACTCCAAGCCGATGACGTCGAGCAGCAGCCGCTCGGCCAGACGATGGCGGCGCATCACCCGCACGGCCAGGCTCAGACCCTCGTCGGTCAGCAGGATGCGGCGGTCGGCGTGGACGTGCAGCAGGCCGTCCCGTTCCATCCGGGAGACGGTCTGCGAGACGGTCGGGCCGGATTGTTGCAAACGCTCGGCGATGCGGGCCCGCAAGGGCGCGACGCCCTCCTCCAGCAGCTCGAAGATCGTCCGCAAGTACATCTCGGTGGTGTCGATCAGATGGCTCATGTCCTACTCCTTGTCCCCTCGATCCTGCCCCAGTGGCCCCGCCCGTCCCCAGCGGCCGATCATGGGCCGCCCCAGCGTCCCTGATCAGGACTCTATCCGGCCCGTCCCTGAAGACACGGTCCGACTCGGCCCGGTTCGATTCGATCTGGGTCGATCCGACCGGCCCTCAACGGCGGGCGAAGGCCAAGCCGCCGGCCGCCAGAGCCAGCAATCCGGCCCCGCTCAGAGCGCCGACCGTGACCAGCCGCCCGCTCGACCAACTCGAACTGGACTCCTCCGGCTCAGGCTCGGGCGTCTCTTCCCCCGGCATGGTCGAAGGCGGGACCAAGGTCATCAGGGATGAGTTGGGGCCGGTCCCGGCCAACACCAGCAAGGTGCCGTCCAAGCTCAAGCTGAGGGTCCCCCCGACCGTCTCGACCGGGCCTTGGGCCACCGTCTCGAAGCTGTGGCTGTCGATCAGATAGACCTGGCTGGCCGACCGCAGCGCGATCAAGTCCTCGCTCAGCTGATAGGCGTCGGTCACCCCGGCCGGGGCCGGGGCCAGCCGGGTCAACTGGTTGGGCCGACTGAGGTCGAGAGCGGCCGGGGCCTGCCAGATGGCCGGGTCCGGCCCGGTCGTGATCAAGGCCAAGCGGCCGGAGCCGTCGACGATCATGGCGGCGGCGTCCCGGGGGCCGTCCGGATAGGTCAGGCGCCAGGCGCTGTAAGGCACTTGTTGCTCTGGCTCCAGCGAGTGGACGGGCAGGCCGTAAACCACGACCGACTCGCGCGAGCCGGTCGGATCGGCGATGTCGGCCACGAAGAGCGAACTGCCGTACCAAGCCAGGGCGGCCGCGCCCGGACAGGCCACGTTGAAACCGACCCGCCCCTTGGTCGACCCGTCGGCGACCACGGCGTAGACCCAGCTGGTCTCCTGCTCGCTGGGTTGGACCAGCCAGTAGACCCCATGCTCGCTGTCCCGGGTCAAACCGGTCGGATCGACGATGGCGGGATCGCTCAAACGAGCCAGGAGCTCGTCGGCTAAGGCCGTCGGCGCGACCAGCCAACCGGTCAGCGCCAGGAGACCGGCCCCAGCCACCAGCCGGGCCGACCATCCACTGGAGCCGATCATGGGCACCAGCGTAGCTC
Source organism: Propionibacteriaceae bacterium (assembly GCA_031265875.1). Classification (GTDB taxonomy): domain Bacteria; phylum Actinomycetota; class Actinomycetes; order Propionibacteriales; family Propionibacteriaceae; genus WQYJ01. The sequence goes on along the minus strand of JAISCA010000063.1, from coordinate 32,087 downwards.
AGCCCTGGCACATCGCCTCGGCGTCGCCCAGCCACCCCGACCGGGCGCGCCAGTGTCCCTCGCCGGGAGGCTCACCGGACCGCGGGGTCGATCGGCTCAGACCGGCAGCAAGCCGGAGTCGGCCGCGATGGCGGCGGCCTGGCGGCCGATCAACTCCGACATGTCCAGGCCCTCCAAGACGCCGGCTAACTCCGGACGGGCCGGACCGGCCGCCAGCACCGCCTCGGAGGTGCTCCGCCAAGCCGCCCGGCCGGTCTCGGTCTGGAGCCGGCCGAGATCGAGGCCGGCCCGGTCCAACGGCACCGGCGAGGGGCAGATGTGCCAGATGCCGGCGTCGGCCTGACCGGTCAAGACGGCGGCCGGGACGCGGGGGAAGGGGACGTTGAGGTAGTCCCAGTCGCCTTGACGGGGGAACTCGCCCACCGTCAGAGCGCGGTGGTCGGGCGAGTCGTCGTCGATCGCGATCCGCCTAGGCGGCTCCCGGTCGCCCACCCGGCGCACCACGGCGATCCGGTCCGGTCCGTAGTAAGTGCCCACGCCCAAGGCCCGGTGGTTGAGGTCGGCCGGGGTGTCGGTGGCGCGCAGCACCCCGGTCGAGAAGACCGACAGATCCGCCCGGCCGGTCAAAGTCAGCTCCAAGCGGGCCGACCCGCCCCGCAGGTGCCGCACCGTGTGGGGAATGGCCAAACCGGACAGCGCCTCGGCCAAGACCTCCTGCAGCGCGGTCACTTCGACCGGTCCGGCCGGCGGCAGGACTAGACGGATCGGCGGCAGACCGCCCAAGCGCCAGGTCGAGGCCACGTCCAACTCGGCCACCACCCGGCCCAGATGGCCGCGCGAGACGGTGCGCAGAGCGCCGCTGGAGCGTAACTCGTCCAGGGCCCGTTGCAAGGTGCCGGCCCCGATGCCCTGGCTGTCGAGGTAATCCTGATTGGTGGGCAGAGTGCCCTCGACGCCGACCGCCAGAGCGTCGCGGGCCAACGCCGCCACGGCCACTCTGAGCGCAGCGCCGAGCGGTCGAGTCTGAGGGGGCCTGGGCACGGGCTCACATTACCCGATGCCCGGTCCGGGTCCGGCCCCAGCGTCCGGACCGGACCGGCAGCCCCGGACGGCTCCTGGAGCCGGAGCTGAGAAGGGCCAGACCCGGCCGCCTCCCCCAAGGCTGGCCGGGTCTGGCCGGGACATTGACGTCATCGGACCGGGTTCTAATTCAGCGCCTCCACGGTGGGAAGGGACGGATGATTGGAGCCTCGGCCAAGTCGATATATCAAATCATATCTGATTGACGGGCTTGGAAATCCGACACGGCTTGGAACCAACCGGCCTGGTTCAGACCGCTGTAGGCCTGACGGAAGAGACCGAAGGCCTCGTCGTAGCGCGGGCCGAGGGCCTCGTTGGGCTCGTAGGTGGCGGACACCCGGACCATCTGATCGACGCCCTCACGCATCGAGGAGAAGACCCCCGCGCCCATGGCGCCGAGCAAGGCGGCGCCCAGGACGGCGCACTCCCCCTCTTCCAAGGCCACGGTCGGACGACGGTAGATGTCGGTCTGGATCTGGCACCAGAGCGGAGACTTGGTGGCCCCGCCGGACAGCCGGATCTCGTCCAACGGCGTGCCCATTTGAGCGAAGGACTCCAAGATGTCGCGGGTCTCCAAGGACACCCCCTCCATGACAGAGCGGGCCATGGCGCCGGTGCCGTGGGCGAAGGTCAGACCGAGGAAGCAGCCCCGGGCGTCGGAGTTGAAGTTGGGCGCCACCGAACCGGCCAGGTAGGGCAGATAGATCAAGCCCTGAGAGCCGGCCGGCACCTTGGCCGCCATGGCGTTGAGGACGTCGAAGGCGTTCTGGCCGCCCTGGGCCTGAACCGTCTTGCCCAGATAGCCGATGGTGTCGCGGAACCAGCGATACGAGCTGGCGGCGGCCGCCTGCAAGCCCTCCGAGATCCACTTGCGCTCACCGGCGATGGCCGAAGCCGAGCAGTTGATGCGGTAGTTGGGGTCGAAACGCGGCTCGTCCAAGTGGGCGATCGAGACTCCGGCCGTGCCCAGGGTGACCTCGGCCAGACCGGTCGAGATGACACCGGCGCCGACGGCGGCGCACTGCTGGTCGCCACCGCCGGTGACCAGGGGCGTGCCCTCGGCCAAGCCAGTGCGAGCGGCGGCTTGAGCCGAGACCGTGCCGACCTGGACGCCGGAAGGCACCAGCTCGGGCAGCCAGTCCGGGTTGACGCCGAGCTGTTCGCACAGCCAGGGGTCCCACTCGAAGGTGCGGATGTTCATCAGGCCGTAGAGCGAGGCGTTGGAATAGTCCTGGTAGAAGCCGTCGGCGCCCATCTCGTGCAGGAACCACTCCTGCGTGGTCAAGATCTTGGCCGTGCGGGCCAGCACCTCGGGCTCGTAGCGCTGCATCCAGAGGATGTGCGGGCTGGTCCAAACCACCGACGGCGGCATGCCGACGATGTCATAGTGACGCCCCACGCCGATGTTCTGGTTCATCCACTCGACCTCGGCGCCGCAGCGGGCGTCCTGCCAGGAGATGCCCATGCCGTCGCGCAGGATCTTGCCTTGGGCGTCGACGTAGAGGTGCAGGCAACGCTGGGTCGAGAAGCCGATCGACTTGATCGCTTTGGGGTCGACCCCGGACTTGCCGATGACCTCGGTCAGGACCTCGTCGTTGGAACGCGACAACATGTTGATGTCTTGGTCGACCCAGCCGGGCTTGGGGAAGACGCAGTCGTACTCGCGGTAGGCCTCGGCCACGATCTGGCCGCTGAGGTCGTAGATCTTGGCCTTGACGCCGGTCGTGCCAGTGTCGATGCCGATGACGTAGTTCATGAAAGCTCCTTTGCTTTTCACAGGGTGACGGCGGATTGATTCAGTCGGATGGTTGAGTGGCGCCGTCGGCGGCGGCCGGCGGCTGATAGCCAGGTCGGTGGCGGCCGACCTTGGCGGAGTAGTCGGCGATCTCCTGGGCCCTGCGCTCGGGGGTCCAACCGAGCAAGTCGGCCATCAAGTCGGCCAAGGCCGCGCTGGCGGTCAGACCGCCGTCGCGGTCCCAGAAGAAGAGCGAGGTACGACGGGTCATCAGGTCGTCCAGGGTGCGGCAGCCCTCCTCGGCCACGCAGTAACGCACCTCGGCCACGGTGACTTGGCGGGGCGCGATCTCGACCCGGTTCCCAGGATCGGCCCGCCACTGGGCCAGCAGACCCTCGACGTTGGAGCCGTAATACCGCTGCCAGCGCTCCTGGACCGCGGCCGGCACGTCGCTGGCGGCCAGATCGGCCTGGGCCCGCGCGATGGCCTCGGGCTGACCGCCCGAGATGGGCCGCCGGTCGGCCGAGTAGGGCCGGGCGGCCAAGCCCCAACCGGACACCACCGTGTCCACCACATGGCGGCCCATCACTCGGCTGCTGGTCAACTTGCCGCCGGAGATGGTGACCATGCCGCCCGGTCCGACCTCGACCTTGTGCTCGCGCGAGGTCTTACCCACGCTGGTGCCCGGGGCCGGCGCCACCAGCGGTCTAAGCCCGGCCCAGGAGGCCACGATGTGGCTGGCGTCCAGATGGGCGTCCGGGATGGTGTGGTTGGCCACGTTGAGCAGGTATTGGATGTCCTGCTCGGTCGGTTCGACCTGGTCCGGGTCGCCCTCGTAATCAGTGTCGGTGGTGCCGACGTAGACCCGATCCGGCTCGATCGAGGGAGCCGGCCAGGTGACGCGGCCGTCGTCCGGCGAACGCAGGAAGACGACCGTCCCGAGCGGGAAGTCCTTCTTGTCGAAGACCAGGTGGACGCCCTTGGAGGGACGCAACTTGGCCGCCTCCCGGCCGTACTCACGGGCGGCCAGACGACCGGTCCAGGGACCGGTGGCGTTGACCACGGCCTTGCCCCGGAAGCGATGGCTGGAGCCGTTCAACTGATCGGCCACCACCACCCCGACCACCCGGTCGCCGTCCCTGACCAGGTCGGTCACCAGAGCGTGGTTGAGCGCCACCGCCCCCTGCTCGACCGCGCCCTTGACCAAGTCCAAGGTGAAACGGGCGTCGTCGGTCAAGACGTCGTAGTACAACCCCGCCCCCTTCATGCCCTTGGGATTGAGGTGCGGCTCGCGCTCTAGGACCTGCTTGGGCGAGAGCATGTGGTGCCGGCGCTGGCGCCACTGGCCGGAGAAGATGTCATAGAAGGTGAGGGCGAAATTGAGCATGCCCAAGCCGTAGGAGTCGCCCTCGTAGACCATGTACAGGTGCGGCGCTACCCGCGTCAGATGCGGGGCCAGGCTCAAAGACAGCTCCCGCTCCTTGACCCCCTCCCGCACCAGCTTGAACTGGTAGGTCTCCAGGTAGCGCAAGCCGCCGTGGATCATCTTGGAGGAGCGCGACGAGGTGCCGGCGGCGAAGTCGTCCTTCTCCAACAGCAAGACTTTGAGGCCGCGCAGGGCGGCGTCGCGGGCGCAGGCCGCGCCGGTGACGCCGCCGCCGACCACGATCAGGTCGTACTCTTGGTCCACCAGTTGGGCCAGCTCGGCTGGCCCGGGGTCGATCGACATGCCAGCCTCCTCACAGGCCGAGTTTGCCGGGGTTGAGGACGCCGGCCGGGTCGAGCGCCCGCTTGACCTTCTCCAGCACCAGATGGGCCGAACCCAGCGAACGCTTGGAATAGGGCGAGCGGACCAGACCGCCGCCGTGGTGGTGCGACAATTCGGCCCCGTGCTCCAGGCAGCAGTCCATGGTGGTGGACCAGATCCGCTCCAGCCGGTCGATGGCGGTCTCGTCGTCGGCCGTCTGGGCGAACAGGATCATGTACATCGAGGTGCCCTGGGTGTAGACGTGCGAGAAGTGAGCCAGGACCTCGTCGGCCAAGGGGGCCAAGACCCGCTTGAGGTCGTTGTAGAGGTCTTCGATGCCACTCCAGTAGTGCGCCACCTCGATGGTCTCGGCGATGCCGCCCGGTTTGGCCACCATGTTCTCGACCGAGGAGAAGTCGTAACGCCGATCCATCCAAGCCGCCGCCGCCGCCGGCCCCAGCGCCCGCCCGCCGCTCTGGCGCACCAGCTCGTCCAAGGCGGCGAACTCCGCCTCGGCCACCCCTGGCAAACCCCGGCTGCCCACGAAGAGGCAGCCGGAGTCGAAGGCTGGATCGACCATGGCGTGCTTGGCCTCGTCGGCGTCGTAGAGCCGGAGCAGGAAGGGCCGCAACCCGGCCGCCGCCTGGGCCCGCATGAAAGTCAGCCCGTCGTGCACGCTGGGGATGGCGTAAGTCTGCAGCAGCTCGACCGGGGCGACCGGGAAGATCTTCAAGGTCACCTCGGTGATGACGCCGAGGGTGCCTTCGGAGCCGATGAAGAGTTGGCGCAGGTCCGGGCCCATGGCCGCCCGGGGCTTGGCCTGGAGCTGGATCGTCTCGCCGCTGGCCAAGATGACGGTGTACCCCACCACCAGGTCCTCGATGCCGCCGTAGAGAGAGGAGAACTGGCCGGTGGCCAGGGTCGACAGCCAACCGCCCACGGTCGAGCGGAGCAGAGACTGGGGCGAGTGGCCGAGGGTGTAGCCGAGCCCGTTCAGGTGCTCTTCCAAGGCCGAGCCCAGATAGTTGGCCGAGACCTGAACCGTCAGGTCGGTCTCATTGACGGCCAGGGCCAGGGGCAGGCCGGTGACGTCGAGCACCAGGCCGCCTTTAGTCGGGATGGGTTGACCGGTCACCGAAGAGGCCAGGGCGCGCGGCGTGACCGGCACGCCAGCTTGGCTGGCCGCCCGCAGCAAGGCCGCGATCTGATCGGCCGAGGAGACCTTGACGATGGCTTCCCCGCGGTACGGATGGCGCCCGACGGCGGCCCACTTGGTCGTCATGGGCCAAGTGTCGTGACTAGTGGCGTCGAGCGCCGCCGGGTCGGTCACGACTTGGTCGACCAGGCTCGCCAACTGGTTCAGGAACGAGTCCGACAGTGGCACGATGGGACCTCCTGTTGTTTGGGACCGGGCGGCTGCGGCGCCGCCCTCGGTCCATTACTCCATTTATGGAGTCTTCCTTTTGTGAAGTATTCCATGGCGGAGCGACCGCGTCAAGCGGTTGGACGGATCGAAGAACAGGCACGGCGCCATCCTCGCCGCGACCCGCCATTAGGCGGTGGTCCGCTCGCGGCGGGAGTTCGGCGGCGGGTGGCGGCGACAGAGCACATACGACCAGCGCCACCGGCGTGTCGGTCGTCGTAACCCGCCGCTCGGCGGTGGGGGCGAAGCGCCCCCGAACAAGGCGCGGCGCCCCAGCCGAAGCCGGGGCGCCACGTCGAGATCAAGCCCGCGTCACACCGCTAGACCACTGACCTCACTGGGTCTACGTCTGAGCCGAGTTCAGTTATTCCGGGATCCCCGAAAAGTACCGGACCGCAGCGCAGCGGAGGGAGGACACTTTTTGGGGTTTCAATCAGCCGATCCAGCTCAGCAGGACTCCTTGGGCGAAGTAGACCAGGAAGAGGGCGCCCACCACCCAGAGCAGGACGTGGACCTCCTTGGCCTTGCCCAAGACGACCTTGACCAGCAGGTAGAGCAGGAAGCCCGCCCCGATGCCGACCGTGATCGAGTAGGTGAAAGCCATCAGGGTGATCATGAGGAAGGCCGGCAGGGCGATGTCGAGCTTGGTCCACTCGATGTCGGTGACCTGCTGCAGCATCATGAAGCCGACCAAGACCAGGACCGGCGCCACCGCCTCCGACGGCACCACGCCGATGATCGGGGAGATGAACATCGAAAGCAGGAACAAGACGCCCGTGAAGACCGAGGCCAGACCCGTCCGAGCGCCCTCGCCGACGCCGGAGGCCGACTCGATGTAAGAGGTGTTGGAAGAGACCGAGCCGAGGCCGCCGGCGATGGCGGCGACGGAGTCGACCAGCAGGATCTGCTGGGTCCGAGGCGGGTTGCCGTTCTCCTTCAGCAGTCCGCCCTGCTGGCCCACCGCCACGATGGTGCCCATGGAGTCGAAGAAATCGGCCAGCATCAAGGCCAGGATGGTCAGAACCACCGTGATCCAGACCTTGGGCCCGCCGGAGAAGGCGCCGATCATGTCGACCCGGCCCAGCAAGCCGAGGTCGGGCAGACCCCAAGCGCCGGACAGATCGCTCAGAGAGGGCACGTTCAGGCTCCAGCCGGTCGCGTGCGTGGTGACCGAGCCGGTCTTGACGATGGCCTCGACCACGATGGACAAGACGGTCGTGACGATGATGGCGATCAGCATCGAGCCCTTGACCTTACGGGCGTACAAGACCACCAACAGGATCAACCCGACGATGAAGCAGAAGAGGGGCCAGCCCAGCAGCTGTCCGCCCACGCCCAACTCGACCGGGGTGGTGCCGCCGCCGCCCGGCTTGCGCACGAAGCCGGCGTCGACCAGGCCGATCAGGGCGATGAACAAGCCGATGCCGACCGAGATGGCCGTCCTCAGCCCCTTCGGCACGGCCGTGAAGACGGCCTTGCGGAAGCCGGTCAAGACCAGGATGGTGATGATGACGCCTTCCCACACGATCAGGCCCATGACCTGGGGCCAGGTCATGGTCGGAGCCAGGGAGTAGGCGGCGATGGCGTTCAGGCCCAGCCCGGTGGCCAAAGCGATGGGGAAACGACCGATCACGCCCATCAGGATGGTCATGATGCCGGCGATCAGGGCGGTGGCGGCCGCCACCATGCCCATGGTGAGGCCGATGTTGGCGGGGTCGTCGGCGGACAGACCCGAGATCAGGTTGCCGTTCTTATCCGCCGCGGTGCCGATGATGATGGGATTGAGGGCGATGATGTACGCCATCGAGAAGAAGGTGACCAGTCCACCACGGACCTCGGCGGCGATCGAGGAACCACGTTTGGAGATCTCGAAGAAGGAATCCAACCCGCCCGGACCCTGGGCATTCTCTACGGCGGCCGCCTTGGACCGCGGGGAGTTTTGAACCATGGGCCATACCCTAGTGGGCTGTCACCCCTGAATGTGCGGATTCGCGGCGCCAGACGCGGCTCTGGCAGCGTTGTCGTCGGTCGACGATGGCCCCACATCGCCTTCCTCCTCCGCCTCGCCAGTCCCACGCCTGACACCGCTCATCACCCACACATTCAGGGGTGACGGCCCACTAGTGGGCCGTCCCAGGATGAGCCAGTGAATGATCGCAGGGCTGGACCGAGGCCGGCGGACGCGGCCGATCGGGCTCAGTCGAACAAGGACTGGTCGACCGTCATGGTGTCCCAGACCGGCGGCGGCAGCTCGGCTTGACGGTTGTCGTCGACCACGTCGGAGTGGGCGCCGCAGCCATGGTCGACCGCCACCACCTGGCCGTCGCGGGAAGCGAAGACATTGGCGCAGACCCCGAAGCAGGCCCCCAGGGACCCGCGCAGGCGGATCAGGTAGCCGCAACTGGAGCAAGGGGCCGGAGCCTGTCGGGCCGACTCGGTCTCGGAGCCGGCGGCGGCCAGCCAGCGCTCCGCCGCCTGGTCGCGGCCGTACGAGGTCAGGACCCGTTGCCGGCCCAGGCCAAGTTCGCGCACCACGGCCCGAATCTCGATCGCCTCCTCCGGCGTCTTGGGGTCGGCGGAGGCGGCATAGCCCGGCTCCAAGCGGGGGTCGTTGTCCGGGGTCGGCATCAACAGGCCGGGGGCGACGTCGCCCGGCCCGACCCGATCGGCCCAGGGCACCCAGGCCGGGGCCAGCAGAGCCTCAGCCCCAGGCAGCAGGACGACCTCGTCGACGGTGGCTTCCTTCTGACGCAGGGCCCGGGCCACCGTGACCGCCCAGTGCCACCCGATGTAACCGGGGTGGAGGCAGACGAAGGCGTGGGTGACGACCCGCTCGGCTTCGGGCGTGGCGCCGAGGTAGTCTCCCACCTGGTCCGGCCCGGCCGTGTCAACAGCCGCTTGGCGAGCCAATTCGACCGCCGCCAGGGCCACCGCGTCAGCTTTCGGTTTGACCACCGTCAACCTCTCTCGTCCGTTCTTCTCATAGTTCCAGTTCGTCCGCCACCGCGCGCAGCATGTGGGCCACCTTCTCGCTGGTCTTGGCTTCCGGGTAATGGCCGCGTCGGTAAGAGTTGCCGATGCCATCGAGCAGCTTGATCAGATCCTCGGTGATGAGGGTCATCTGTTCGGTCGACTTGCGCGAGGCCTTGGACAGCGAGGGCGGCGTATCGATCAGTTGGACCGACAGGGCTTGCTCGCCCCGGCGACCGTCGACCACCCCGAACTCGACTCTCTGACCGTGCCGCAGGGTGGTCACGCCCTCCGGCAGAGCTGAAGCCCGGACATAGACGTCACCGCCCTCATCTTTGGCGATGAAGCCGAATCCACGCTCCGGGTCATAGAAACGCACTTTGCCTGACGGCACGTCCCACCTCACTTTGGCGACTGAATCGATCAGTTTTCCGGGCTCAGCCTACCCAGGCCAGCGCGCGAGCACCAAGAAGGCGTCGTTCAGGTTGACACTGGACGCCGCCGGATCAGCCCGGGATCGCCTCAGGCGGCTCTCAACGGCCGTGACGGGGCTGAGCGGCCAGGCTGAGCCGGCGCCCGGACTCCAGCAAGACCGCACCGCTCAAGGCCATGGCCAAGCTCAACACCAGCCAGGTCCAGTCCACCGTGGCGCCGGTGTCGGGCAGCAGGGGCTGGAGCGGCTGGCCGGGTTCGGGATCCTCCTCCGGCGGCGGGACGACGGTAGGCTTGAGCGGATAGGTCGTCCGGTCGGGCCAGGTTGCGGGCCGGGCCGTGTCGTACAACCAGGCCTGCGCCCAAGCGCTGAGGTCGCGGCCGGAGACCGTCTCGGCCAAGTCGATGAAGTCCTCGGTCGAAGCGCTGGCCTGGCCGAAGTCAGCGAACCACCGCTTGACCACCTGGCCGAAGACCTGGTCGCCCAAGCCGGCCCGCAAGGCCGCGAAGGCCAGACCGCCGCCGGTGTAGCTGCCGATCCCCCACAGTTGGTCGGCGGTGGGCCGGGCCACCGAGGTCGTCCACAGCGACGAGTTCTCGGAGGTGGCCCGCCAAATAGCCTCGGCTTGGACCAGGGCCGAGTCGCCGCCCTGGGACTCCTGCCAGAGCCACTCGGCGTAGGTGGCGAAGCCCTCGGCCAGCCAGAGGTCGCGCCAGTCCTTGACTGAGACCGAGTCGCCGGCCCACATGTGGGCGTACTCATGGACTAAGACGATGTCTTGGATGGGGCGGGCGAAGAAGGGCTTGCCGAAGATCTCCAAAGCCCAACCGGCTTGGACCGGGGCGACGATGTACCCAGCCACGCTGGCCGGATAGGGCCCGAACTGGTCCGTGCCCCATTCCAGGATCTCCTCCAGCAGCTCCAGAACGCTCTCGGCCCCACCGGGTCTGAGGGCCTCCAGGCGGGGATCGCCGTAAGCCGAGACGGGGATGGTCTGGCCGTTGACCGTGAACTGGCCGGTGTGCTCGGCGAACTGACCGATCGAGGCCACGGCCAGGAAGGCGGACACCGCCACCGGCTCCTGCCAGACCCAGCGGGTGGTCTCGGCGTCGACCGCCGTCTTCTCCGCCAGTTGGCCCAGCCCGACCGCGCTGTATCGGTTGGGCACGGTCAGGCGGGTGGTGAAGGTGGCCTTGTCGGACGGTTTGAGATTGACCGGGAACCAGGTCATGTTGCCGTTGGGCTGGCCGATGCCGGTGGCCCCGCCGTCGGCCGGATAGGTGACGGTCTCCCCGCCCACCCGGGCGGAATAGTCATGGTTCGCCATCCACCCCTCGGACATGGTGAAACCGGCTTGGAGGACGTAATCCTCGGGTTGGCCGGAGTACGACACCGTGACTGTGAACTGACCGCTGACCGGCTGGGCCGGGGTGATGACGAGCTTGTGCGTCCCTGAGCTGGGATCGTCGATCCGGCTGTGGCTGGCCGCCACCTGATCGACCGTGACGGCGTCGACCGTCAACCCTTTGAGATCGAAGCTGAAGCTGGACAGAGCCTGTTCGGCCACAGCGGTGATGGTGGTGGTGGCCCGGATCGACCCGCCCGGCTGGGCAGCCGAGACAGGGCTGAAGGCCAGGTCGATGTCGTAGTGCTGGACGTCATAACCGCCGTTGCCTTGATTGGGCAGTAGGGAGTCTCCGGCGGTCAAGGCGCCGGGGACGGGCGCCGCTGGGTCGGCCGCCGCGCCGACGGAGCACAGGCTCAAGGACCCCAAAGACAAGGTCAGGCTGAGACCGGCCGCGACCAGCGCTCGGCCAGGTGGACGGATCTGGCGCATGGAGACTCCTGAGATGGGACACCGCACTTGGCGGTGAGTCTAGTCCTTGGACGGAGCCGCCCCGCGCCAGCCCGCCGGCGTCGGACGCCGCCTGCCCTCACGACGCCAGCGCACGGGCCGACAGACCGCCACGCTACGATCGTCGAGGCGCCAGCGGCAAGCGCCACAGCGGCGATCCCGTCCATCACATCCACCGTTTCCTAGAAGCCCCAAAAAGTGTCCTCCCTCCGCTACGCTCCGGTCCGGTACTTTTCTTAGGACCCCGAGAAACCGAAACTCGGCTCATTCGTCGAAGTTTCAAACACCTAGTGAAGTTAGGAGTGTCCGTGAGCCCATCCGACGGTCCCGCCAGCCCGGCCGCCAACCCGCTCCTGAGCGCCTCCGGGAGACCCGTGCCGGCCAACTGGAAGGCCGTCTTGACGGTCATATGGACCGGCCAGGCCTTCTCCATCGTGACCAGTTACGCCGCTGGCTACGCCGCCATCTGGTACATCACCGAGACCACCGGTTCGCCCATGATGCTGTCCTTGGCCGCCATGGTGTCGATCTTGCCGACCGGCCTGTTCAGCCCCTTCGGCGGCGTCCTGGCCGACCGCTTCAACCGCCGCAGCATCATGCTGGTGTCGGATGGCGCGGTCGGATTGTTGTCGGCCCTGCTGGGGCTGATCATCTGGCGCGGTCAGATCAGCCTGCCCTTGATCATGGTGGTGATCGCGATCCGAGGCGTGGCCCAGGCCTTCCACGGCCCGGCCCTGACGGCGGCCATGCCCCTGCTGGCCCCTCAGCGCCATCTCTTGCGCATCAACTCTTTGAACCAGATGCTGTGGTCCCTGGCCGGCATCGGCGCCCCCGCCCTCGGCATCTTCCTTTACAGCACCATCGGCTTCCACTCGGTCATGTTCTTGGACGCCGCCGGGGCCGTCTTGGCCTGCGCCGGCCTGGCCCTGGCCCGCATCCCGACCGTGCGCGACCACGACCTGACCGGCCGTCACGTCTGGCGTGACCTGGGCGAGGGCGTGAAGGTGATCCGGAGCAACGGCGGGCTGGCCCGGCTGATGCTGATCTGTACCCTGGGCATGGTCTTGTTCAGCCCGATCGGTTCGCTGTTGCCCTTGATGACCTACGACCACTTCTCCGGCGACGGTTATAAGGCCTCCCTGATCGAGGCCGTCTTCGGGGCCGCCATGCTGATCGGATCCTTCGTCCTGCTGGCCTGGGGCGGGGGCCGGCGCCACGTCCTACTGGTGCTGGGCTCGGGTCTGGCCGTCGGTTTGACCACCTTCGGTTGCGGTCTGCTCAAACCTGACATGTTCGTCGGTTTCGCCGTCCTCTGCGCCGCCATGGGCCTGGTCTGCGCCTTCTACAACGGTCCCCTCATGACCGTCCTGCAGCGCCACACGCCGGAGGCGAAGATGGGCCGGGTGATGGGCCTGTTCGGCTCCGTCATGTCGCTGGCCGCCCCGATCGGCTTGGTCATCTCCGGCCTGGTGGCCGAGCGCACCGGCATCGCCAGCTGGTTCCTGATCTCCGGCGCGGCCATAGTGCTGTTGACCATCCCGGCCTGCCTGACGCGTCAGGTGATCGCGCTGGACGCTCCCCTAGCCGTCCCAGCGCCCGAAGCGGCAGAATGACGCCATGTCCACACTGATCAGGAATGTCAGGCCGGTCGGCCTAGCCTCAGACCGTCCCACCGAACCGCTCGACTTGGCCCTGGCCGAGGGCCGGATCGTGGCCTGGGGGCCGCAGCTGCCCCGGCAGCCGGGCCAAACGGAGTGGGACGGCGCCGGCCGCTGGGTCATACCGGGGCTGTGGGACGCCCACGTCCATTTCCGGCAGTGGAGCAAAGCCCTGACCCACCTCGACCTGAGCCAGACCGGCAGCGCCCAGCAGGTGCTGGAGCTGGTGCGGGCCCGCTTGGACCAGCCCGATCCGCCCGCCGTCTTGACCGGCCTGGGCTATCGCGCCCCGACCTGGACCGTCCAGCCCAGCGTGGCCGCCCTGGACGCGGTGACAGGCTCGCATCCGGTGATCTTGTTCAGCGGCGACCTCCATTCCGCCTGGTTCAACTCGGCCGCCCTGGCTAGGTACGGCGCGGCCCCTCGGGACGGCCTGGTGCAAGAGGCCGAGCTATTCGGCTTGACCGACCGGCTGACGGCCGACGAGCCCCAGCTGAGCGACCAGGACCTGATCGCCGCCCAGGAGCGGGCCGCCGCCTGGGGCCTGGTCGGCTTGGTCGATTTCGAGTTCGAGCCGACCTTCCAGACCTGGCCTAAGCGTTACGACCGAGTCGGCCGGCTCAAGATCGTGGCCTCGACCTACCCCGAGCATTTGGACCGTGCCATCGCGGCCGGGCTGCGGAGCGGCCAGACCCTGGTCCAGCGCGACGGTCAAGCTCTGGTCAGCATGGGTTCGCTCAAGGTCATCACCGACGGCGCCCTCAACACCCGCACCGCCCACTGCCGCCAGCCCTATCTGAACGCGGCCGACCTGGCCCAGCCCTGTGGCGTCCAAACTGTGCCGGCGGCGGAGCTGACGGAGTTGGTGGCCCGGGCCAGCGCCGCCGGTCTGCAGGTCGCCCTGCACGCCATCGGCGACGCCGCCGTCGCCATCGCCTTGGACGCGGTCGAAGCGACCGGGGCCAGTGGTTCTCTGGAACACGTCCAATTGGTCGACTGGGCCGACCTGCCCCGGATGGCCCGGGCCGGTCTGGCCGCCAGCGTCCAGCCGGCCCATCTCTTGGACGACCAGGTGGCGATCGAGCGGATCTGGCCAGACCGGGCCGAACGCTGCTTCCCCCTGGCCGCCCTGGCCACCGCCGGCGTCGAATTACGGTTGGGGTCGGACGCCCCGGTCGCCCCGCTGGACCCCTGGTTGGCCATCGCCGCCGCCGTCCACCGGGGACAGGCGACCGAACCGTCCTGGCATCCGGAACAGGCCCTCAGCCCGGCTCAGGCCCTCCAAGCCAGCACGCGCTCGACCTTGGCCGTGGGCCAACCGGCCGATCTGGTCCTGTTGGGGATCGATCCGCTGGTCCCAGGCCTCGACTCGGCCAGCGCCGCCGCCGCTCTGCGCCAGCCCCAGGTGGCGGCCACCTGGGTGGCCGGGCAGCTGGTCTGGTCCGATCTCTGAGCGGCCTGGGAGCGGGCTCAGTTAGCCGACTCGGCCTCCAGCTCGGTCACCACGGCCTCCAACTCGGCCAAGCCCTCGGCCAGTTCGGCCCGTTCGATGGTCAGAGCCGGACGCAGGCGCAGGCTGCGGTCGCCGCAGCCCAAAGCCAGGACGCGCCGGTCCATCAGACGGCGTAGGACCTTGTTGCGCAGCGCGGTCGAAGGCAAGGAGACGGCGCAGAGCAGGCCGCGCCCGCGCGGATCGGTCAGCAGCTGGTGGCGGGCGGCCACTTCGGTCAGCTGCTCCAGCAGCCACTGGCCCAGCCGGCCGGCCCGCTCGATCAGCCCGTCCCGCTCGATCACCTCCAGGATCAAACGAGCTCGCACCATGTCGGTCAGGTTGCCGCCCCAGGTCGAGTTGAGACGGGAGGAGACCTGGAAGACATTGTCCTCGACGGTGTCGATCAGACCGCCGGCCATGATGCCGCAGACCTGCGACTTCTTGCCGAAAGCGACGATGTCGGGCCGCAGGCCCAACTGTTGGTAGGCCCAGGCCGTGCCGGTCCCGCCCAGGCCGGTCTGGACCTCGTCCAGGATGAAGAGGGCTTGATGGGCGTGGGCCAGTTCCTGCATCTGGAGCAGGAACTCCGCCCGCAGATGGTGGTCGCCGCCCTCGCCTTGGATCGGCTCGGCGATGAAGGCGGCGATGTCATCGGGGGCGGCGGCGAAGGCGGCTTCGGCCTCGGCCAGGGCTTGCGCTTCCAGAGCCTCGACGTCACGCGGCCGGCCGTCGGCCCAGGCGCCCAGGTAAGGCGATGTGATGCGGGGCCAATCGAACTTGGGGTAGCGGTCGGTCTTGACCGGGTCGGTGTTGGTCAGCGACATGGTGTAGCCGGTGCGGCCATGGAAGGCGTCCCGCAGGTGGAGGATCTTGGTTCCCAACTCGGGGTCCTTGCCCTGGGCCTGGTTGAGGCGGCTCTTGAAGTCGAAGGCGGCCTTGAGGGCGTTCTCGACCGCCAGGCCGCCGCCTTCGATGAAGAAGAGGTGGGGCAGCCGGGGATCGCCCACGACGCGCTGGAAGGTGGCGATGAACTCGGCCAGCTCGACGGTGTAGATGTCGGAGTTGCTGGGCTTGTTGACCGCCGCCCGCCCCAGTTCGCTCAGCCGGGCCGGACTGGTCAGGTCGGGGTGGTTGAGGCCGAGGGCGTTGGAGGCGAAGAAGGAGAAGAGGTCGAGATAGGTCTGTCCGGTGACGCCGTCGATGATGCGGGCGCCGTGCGAACGAGCCAGGTCCAAGACCAAGGGGAAACCGTCCGCCAAGATGGACCGACGCAGGCTGGGATGGACTTCGCTAGGAGTCAAGAAGTGATGCGAGAGGCTGACCATGGCCCGACGATACCGGACAGATTACGGAAATCGCCACTCGATCTAGGAGATTTTACGTCTGCGCTTGGCTAAGACCGGGATATTTCCAGTCACTCCTCCGCCGTCAGCACCATCGGCGGACGTTCCTCGAAGTAGGTCTGCAAGACCACGGTGGTCCGGGTGGTGACCTGGGCGGTGTCGCGGATCTGGCGGATCAGCTCCTCCAGGCGCCCCGGACCGGCCACCCGGACGAAGAGGATGTAGGCGGCGTCGCCGGCCACCGAGTGGCAAGCCTCGATCTCACACAGCCCTTCCAGTTGGGTCGGGATGAGGTCTTGGTGGGCGGGATCGAGCGGGCTGATCTCGATGAAGGCGGCCAGTGGCATGCCGACCGCCTCGGCCGCCACCTGAGCCCGGTAGCCGGTGATGACGCCCCGCTTCTCCAGCCGCCGGACCCTGGCCTGGACGGCCGAGACCGACAGCCCGCTGGCCTGGGCCAGGGCGGCCAGGGTGGCGCGGGCGTCCTGCAGCAGCGCGCGCACCAAGACGGCGTCGAGTTGATCGATCGGTCCTGTCTCGCCGCTCATGACCCGGACTCTACCGCCGCCAGCGGCCGGCGCCAGCGCGCGGGGCCGGGCCTAGTGGGCCCAGTGTTCGATTTCTCGGGGTCCCCGAAAAGTACCGGACTGGAGAGTAGCGGAGGGAGGACACTTTTGGGGGCTTCTGGACGACGCGCTCACTTGGCCAAGCGCTGCCGCACCACTGCGACCAGGGATTGGGCCACCTGCTCGGCCTCGGCGGCGGTCTCAGCCTCGACCATGACCCGCACCAGCGGCTCGGTGCCGGAGGGGCGCAGCAGGACTCGGCCCCGACCGGCCAATTGGGCGGTGGCGGCCTCGACGGCGGCGTTGACGCCGGCGTCCAAGTTGACGCGGGCCCGGTCGACGCCCGGCACGTTGACGGTGACCTGGGGCAACCGGACCATGACCTGAGCCAACTCGGCCAGGGGACGACCGCTGCGGGCGACCTCGGCGGCCAGGTGCAGACCGGTCAGGACGCCGTCGCCGGTGGTGGCGAACTGACTCATGATGACGTGGCCGGACTGCTCCCCGCCCAGACTGAAATGGTTGGCGTTCATGGACTCCAGGACGTAGCGGTCGCCCACCTTGGTCTGGTCGACCCGGATGCCATGGGCGGCCATGGCCTTGATGAAGCCCAGGTTGCTCATGACGGTGGCCACCACCGTGTCCAAGTGGAGCCGTCCGGCTCGTTTCAGAGCCAAGGCCAAGATGGCCAGGATCTGATCGCCGTCGACTGTCGCCCCCTCGGCGTCGACTGCCAGACAGCGGTCGGCGTCGCCGTCCAGGGCCACGCCCAAGTCGGCCCGGTGATCCAAGACGGCTTGCCGCAGGGAGGTCAGGTCGGTCGAGCCGCAGTGGTCATTGATGGTCAAGCCGTCCGGTTGGGCGTGGATGGCCACCACCTCGGCCCCCTGGGCGGCGAAGGCGGCCGGACCGGTCCGCCAGGCCGCGCCGTTGGCGGCGTCGATCACGACTTTGAGCCCGTCCAGCGCCTGGGGTCGCCCCAGCGAGGCCACCAGATGGTCGATGTAACGTGCGACCGCCTGATCGTCTTGGCTTACCCGGCCCACCTGATCGCCCAGTGGGCGGGTCCAGGCGGCTCCCAGCTCGGCCTCGATGGCGTCCTCCACCTCGTCCAGCAATTTGACGCCGCCGCGGGCGAAGAATTTGATCCCGTTGTCCGGCATCGGATTGTGCGAGGCCGACAGCATGACGCCGAAGTCGGCTTCGGACTCCGCCACCAGCCAGGCCAAGCCCGGCGTCGGCACCACCTGCGCCCGCACCGTGTCGACGCCGGCTGAGGCCAACCCGGCCACCACGGCGGCCTCCAGGAACTCGCCGGAGACTCTGGGGTCGCGTCCGACGACAGCGCGCAGACGTTGGGGTCTGGAACCACCGGAACCCATCACCTTGGCCGCCGCCACCGCCAGCGCTAGCGCCAGCTCGGCGGTCAGGTCAGCGTTGGCCAGCCCCCGCACACCGTCGGTGCCGAATAGGCGGGCCATGGCTGAGCGCTGGATCAGCGCTTCGAGTACTGCGGAGCCTTGCGGGCCTTCTTCAGGCCAGCCTTCTTACGCTCCTTGATGCGGGCGTCGCGGGTCAGCATGCCGGCCTTCTTGAGGACGGCGCGGGAGGCCTCGGCGTCGGCCGCGTTGAGGGCGCGGGCCACGCCCAGGCGCAGAGCGCCGGCCTGACCGGTCACACCGCCGCCGGAGATGCGGGCGATGACATCGTAGGAGCCGAGCACGGCGGCCGCCTCGAAGGGCTCCCGCACCTCTTGCTGGTGCAGCTTGTTGGGGAAGTAGTCCTCCAGCGGACGGCCGTTGATCGACCACTGCCCCGAGCCGGGCAGCAGCCGGACTCTGGCCACGGCCTCTTTGCGTCGCCCGGTGCCGTAACTGGGCTGGACCACAGCCGGCCGGCCGGTCGGCTGGACCGCTTGCGGATTGGCCTCGGAACGATAGGCGATCTGACGGTTCTGCTCGTCCACGAACTCGACGAAGGTGTTGTCTTCGTGCTCGATGGTGGCAGTGGCCTCAGGCTCAGACACTGGTTGACCTCACAACTCTCACTGGGCGATCTGCGTGATCTGGTACGGCTGCGGCTGTTGGGCCGCGTGGGGATGCTCCGGTCCGGCGTAGACCTTGAGCTTGGTCATGAGCTGGCGGCTCAACTTGTTCTTGGGCAACATGCCCCAGACCGCCCGTTCGACCGCCTTGCGCGGGTCGGTGGCCAGGAGCGAGCCATAGGAGACGGCCCTCAGACCGCCCGGATAACCGGAGTGACGCACGGCCAGTTTGTCCGTCCGCTTATGCCCGGTCAGGGCGATCTTGTCGGCGTTGACGACCACCACGAAGTCACCGCCGTCCATGTGAGGGGCGAAGGTCGGCTTGTGCTTGCCTCGCAGCAGGGTGGCGACGGTGACGGCTAGCCGACCCAAGACGACGTCGTCGGCGTCGATGACATGCCAACTCCTGGTGATCTGACCAGGCTTGGGGCTGTAGGTAGACACGCTGACCACTCTTCCCTCTGGTGAACCGGTATCGCACGCTCTGGGGCGCAGACCACCGGGGCGGTCCGCACACGCGGGGCGCAACGGCGGCCCACTCTACCGGGCCGGACAAGGCCGGGTCAAAAGCCGTCCGGTCCGGCGTGGCCGACCGGCCGCAGCCGGACCGAGGCCGCCACTCAGTAGTGGACGTCGACCTTAGTGCCGAGCGGAGCCCAGTGCCAAAGGATGTCGGCGTGCTCTGGCTTCATGTTGACACAGCCGTGGGAGAGGTTGTACCCCCACTCATTCCTGGCGATCCGCCAGGGAGCCGAGTGGAAGGCGATGCCGCCATCGAAGTAGGCCACCCAATCGGTCGGGAGTTCGTAATAGTCGTCCGGGTCGCGATTGACCATCACCTGGTGCTCGTACTTCTCGCGGATGTAGTTGACGCCGGTCCGGGTCCGCGACGACGGGGCGCCGGTGGTGACCAGGAAACTATTGATCGGAGTAGTGCCCTCGAACAAGGTCACGATGTGGGTCGTCAGATTGACGTCGATCCACTTGGCCCCGTTCGGATCGCCGTAGTTGTCCGGCGGCAGGCCTTCCTCCCGCTGGTAGGGGACGGTCTCTGTCGGCACTGTGACGGTGCGGTCCTGCCCGGCCGCCAAAGCCTCCTGGACGCCGGCCACAGCCGGCCCCAGGTCGGTCACCACGATCCCGTCCTGACCGGCCCGGGTCACCCCGAGCTTAGCTCTGGTGGCGGGGTGGAGGACCTTGAACTCGTTCACCACCGGCCGGCCGATCTGCTCGTTGACCTGGGCCGTCACCTCGGCGGCGATCTTGGCCTGATCGTAGCTGACCAGGATCTGGCCGGAGTCCGGATCCGGGGTCAGGACCGTCCAAGCGGCCACCTCGGCCGGAGACACCTGGTAGGCCCGCCGCCGGTCGCCGCTGGCCCCGTTGTCCACCACGATGGTCAGGCCGAGCCGCCCATTGGCCTGATCGGCGGCGGCTTGGGCGGCGGCGTCGCCGACTCGGGGCTGTTCGATCGCCGTCGACAATTTGACCGGAGCCAGGCCGCGCGAACCCTCGGCCCAGCCCCGCAGGGCTTCTATCACCGGCCCGGCGTCGACGCCGACGCCGACCTTGCTGGCCTGGACTTGGAAACGGCCGCTGGCCTCATCGAAGACGACGCTGGCGTCGGCCGTGGCCTGATTGGCGTCGACGAAGCGTTGGTTGAGGAAGGTCTGCAAGCGCTCGGAGTCGAGGCTGTGGACGAGGGCGACGGGCTTCTTCCAGAAGGGGTTGTAGGCCGTCCAGAAGGGCCGGCCGGCCGTCGCCGCCAGGGCTTGGGCCACGGTCTGGTCGACGTCCACCGTCAAGCCCAAGTCGCGGCTGCCGGCCTGAGCCTCGGTGCGGCCCAGGACCAGCGGCAGACGCAGCTCTGCGACCAATCGCTCGACCGTCTGCCGCAGTTGGGCGGCGTCCTGGCCGGTCACGCCGACCGCCGCGATGGTGACGCCGGGCTTGGCCCGGTCGACGAAGTGCCGGGAGGCGAAGACGGCGCCGCCGCCGGCCGCCAGCGCCACCACCAAGAGCGCGATCAAGGCTGCTAGACGGCCCCGATGACGCGGCTTGGCGGCAGTCGAACGGGCCGGTTGGAGCGGGGTCGCGACGGCCCGGGCCGGTGGGGCGTCCGGGCGGACCGGGACCGGACCGTCCGCCGGGCCGGTCGACGGCTGGACCGGGTCGGGCCGGAACAGGCTGGGGTCCAGGGCGGGGACGGTCGGCTCGACCGGCGCGATCTGACTCTGCGCGGTCTCAGTCAGATCGATCGGATCGGCCAGCACGGTCTCGTCCAGATCGACCGGATCGACTAGTCCGCCCGGATCGGCCTCAGGGGCGGGAACCGCTGCGGCCATCCCAGTCCCCTCGGCTGCGGAGGAAACCTCGACCTCGGCGGTGGGCTCGTTCTCAGACAGAGTCTCGGCCCTAGAACCATCGGTGATCGGGGAGTCGACGACGGATTGGTCCGAGCCGACCGCCGCCGACGGCTCGGTTAGAGCCTGGTCGGCCGCCGCCGACGCTTCAGTCAGCGCGACTGAGGCCGGCTGATAGGTCGCCTCGACCTCGTAGGTCACCTCGATCGGAGCTGGCGGGACCAGGGGCTGATCGGCGGGCGGAAGCGGTTGGTCCAGCGCCCCTGACGGGACCGTCTGGGCCAGGACGGGCGGTTCGGATACCACCGCTGGCGGGGCGGGCGGCCGCTCGAGCGACGGTGTCGCCTCGGCTGGGGCGCCGGGGACGACCGCGGCCGGCCAATCCGCCGGTTTGGGCGTGACGATGACCGAATCGGGCACGACTGACGCGCCCGTCTCGGGGGCGACCGCGGGAGGGTAGGCCGACGCAGGCCCGGCCGCTCCGGAATCTAAGTCCGGCGCTGATTGGGGCCGCTCGGGAACTTGATCGTCACTCACGCCTACAACTCACTCCTGCTCGACCGGATCGTCGCCGCGACGCCCGGTCCGTCATACGACAAGAAGAACTGACGGCATTCTACAGCCGCCCTGGTCATCGGCCGCGATCCTGGGGTCCAGTCGCCGGGTCGGTCCCCGGACCAGACGGCCGGTCGAGGCCTCGACCAGGCCGTCGCGAGTGTAGCTCGACCGCCGCCGGACCCGGATCACCGGCTTCGAACGGCCTTTTCTTGGACCTGCGGTTGCCTACAGGGTGGCCAAGATGCGAGAGTTCCTGTCATGGGTTCACAGGAGAATTCTCAGTCCGGCATGTCCGCTGCCGTGTCCAACATCCGTAACGTCGTTCTGGTCGGCTCCTCCGGGTCAGGCAAGACCACCTTGTTCGAGCACTTGATCAAGTCGCGTATCCCGGGTTACCGGGGGGACAAGGCCGACTCCGAGCGAGCGGCGGCCTTGGCCGTGGCGTCGATCATGGTCGGTGAGACCAAGGTGACGCTGCTGGACGCCCCCGGCCATCCCGACTTCGTGGGTGAGTTGCGGGCCGGCCTGCGCGGGGCCGACGGGGCCATCTTCGTCATCTCGGCCTCCGACGGGGTGGACGCCTCGACCGAGGCGCTGTGGCACGAGTGCCAGGCCGTCGGCCTGCCCCGCGGCATCGCCATGACCAAGCTGGACGACGGCCGGACCGATTTCGACACCGCTCTGGCCGGCCTGCAGCAGGTCTGGGGCCAAGCGGTCCAGCCGGTCTACGCGCCGGTCACCGCCGGCGAGGCCATCACCGGCAACCTCTCGCTGGTCTCCCAGAGCGTCCACGACTATTCCTCCGGCTCACGCCAGCGCCGTCAGGCCACGCCGGACGAGCTGGCCCTGATCGAGGAGTACCGCAACAGCCTGGTCGAAGGCATCATCCAGGAGTCCGAGGACAACGACCTGATGGACCGTTACCTGGAGGGCGACGAGCTGAACCAGGACGAGCTGGTGGCCGACCTGATGAAGGCCATCTACAAGGGCAACTTCTTCCCCGTCGTGCCGGTCAACTCCCTCGACGACGTCGGTCTGGAAGAGCTTCTGACCGTGATCAAGAACTCCTTCCCGGTGCCCTCGCGCCACCAGTTGACCGTCTCGACGGTCAAGAACGGCGCCATCGAAGCCGCCCCGGCCGAGATCGGCGATCCCGCCGGCCCCCTCATCGCCCAGGTCATCCGCACCACCTCGGATCAGTTCGCCGGCCGCTTGTCCTTGGTTCGGGTCTTCTCCGGCACTCTCAAGACGGACGACCCGATTCTGGTCTCCGGCCATCGCAGCCTCTTCACCGGCCGGGACGACCACGCCCGCCCGGACCACGACGACGCCGAGAAGGTCGGCCCGCTGTCCGTGCCGGACGGCCTGGAGACCAAGCCGGTGGCCCAGGTCCAAGCCGGCCAGATCGCTTACGTGGGCAAGCTGGGCCGGGCCGAGACCTCCGACACCATCTCGGCCAAGGACCAGCCCATCCTGATCAACCCTTGGAAGCTGCCGGAACCGCTGCTGCCGGTCGCCTTGGTGGCGGCCACCCGTAACGACGAGGACAAGCTGCCGGCGGCGCTGGCCCGCTTGGCCGTGGAGGACACCACCGTCCGGGTCGAGCGCACGGTCGAGACCGACCAGACGGTGCTCTGGACCATGGGCCAAGCCCACATCGACCTCTTGCTGGGCCGCTTGCAGGGCCGCTACGGCGTCAAGGTCGAACAGCAGCCGATCAAGGTGGCCTACCGGGAGACCTTCATCGGCAAGGCGACCGGTCTGGGCCGTCACGTCAAGCAATCCGGCGGCCATGGCCAGTACGCCGTCTGCAACCTGGAGGTCGAGCCGCTGGAACGCGGCGGCGGTTTCGAGTTCGTGGACAAGGTGGTGGGCGGCGCGGTGCCGCGCCAGTTCATCCCCAGCGTCGAGAAGGGGGTCCGCTCCCAGCTGGATAAGGGCATCCTGGCCGGCTATCCGATGGTCGACATCAAGGTCTCGCTGACCGACGGCAAGGCCCACTCGGTCGACTCCTCCGACATGGCCTTCCAAATGGCCGGCAGCCTGGGCTTGCGCGACGCCGCCAAGCCCGGCCTGGTCGCCCTGCTGGAGCCGATCGACCTGGTCACCATCACGGTCGGCGAGCAATACCTCGGCCCAGTCATGACCGACATCTCCGGGAGGCGCGGCCAGATGCTGGGTTCCGACTCGGACGGGCAGCGCCACGCCATCATCCGGGCCCTCATCCCCCAGGCCGAGTTGAGCAAGTACGCCATCGATCTGCGTGGCCTGGCCCAGGGCACCGGCTCCTTCACCCGCCAATTCCACGGCTATGAGCTGCTGCCGCAGCAGATGGTCGAGGCCGTGGTGGCGGCGGCCAAGGACAAAGGCAAGGACTGATCAAGGACTGGTCGGGCGAAGGGGTCGGGCCGATCGTCGGCCTGACCCGCCTAGTCCGCGACCGGGGCTATCCTGGCCCGGATGACCCAGACCCAGACCATCCGTCCGCCCCGCGACGTCGTCAGTTACGTCCGTCGGGGTTCGCGTATGACGGACTCGCAGCGGCGCTGGCTGGAGCGCCACGCCGAGCGCTGGTCGGTCCCCTTCCAGGCCGGGCCCAGAGCCCTATCCGTCGCCCCTCAGCCAGCGCTCGACCTGTCCGCCCTGTTCGGCCGTCAGGCGGACCTGGTGCTGGAGATCGGCTGCGGCCACGGTGAGACCCTGACCGCGGCGGCCCAGCTCCACCCGGAGACCGACTTCCTAGGTTGCGAGGTCTTCGAGCCCGCTCTGGCCTCGACTCTGGGCAAGATCGCCGCCGGCGGCCTGACCAATGTCCGCCTGCTGGCCGGCGACGCCCAGGGCGCTTTGCGGCATCTGATCGCCCCGGACAGTCTGGCCCAGTTGTGGGTCTTCTTCCCCGACCCCTGGCCCAAGACCCGACATCACAAACGTCGCTTGGTCTCGGCCGCTTTCGCCGATCTGGCCGCCAGTCGCTTGCGCCTAGGCGGTTGGTTGCGCCTGGCCACCGACTGGCCCGACTACGCCGCCGCCATGGTCGAGGCCCTCGACGCCACGGCCGCACTGACGGCGGTTCCAGCCGGCCGCTTCAGTGAGCGGCCCGAGACCAAATTCGAACGCCGGGCCCATCAGCAGGGCCGCCCGGTCCAGGACCTGACCTACCGCCGGATCGACCGTCCGGCCCCGGCCCGGCCATGAGCCAGCCGATCATAGGCCCCGGACCGGGACGGGACGCCGCCGTCGGCCAGACCGCCCCGCCCCCGACCGGTCCCGCTCACAGCGACCCGGCCGATCAGACGACGCTGCGCCTGCGCCTGGACCTGGCCTACGACGGGACCGACTTCGCTGGCTGGGCCAAGCAGCCCGGCCGACGCACCGTCCAAGGCCAGCTGGAGGCGGGCTTGGCCCAGGTCTTACGGCTAGACCGAGCGGTGTCCGTGACCTGCGCCGGGCGGACCGACGCCGGCGTCCACGCCCTGGGTCAGGTCTGTCACGTCGACCTGCCCGCCACGGTCGTCCGCCACGGCCGGGTCTTGGCCGTGGCCGACCACTTGGCGGCCTGGCTCGGCCGGGCCCTGCCGGACGACATCGTGCTGCGGGCTCTGAGCGCCGTTCCGGCCGCTTTCGACGCTCGCTTCTCCGCCCTCTGGCGCCGCTACGTCTACCGCCTGTGGGACGATCCGGCGGCCGTCGACCCGAGACGACGGCGCTGGGTGGCCTTGGTCCACCGTCCCCTGGACTGCGCGGCCATGGCCCAGGCCGGCCCAGCCTTGCTCGGGCTGCACGACTTCACCGCCCTCAGCCGGGCCCGGCCCGGCGCCACCGCCATCCGCCGCTTGACCCAGCTGGACCTAGTCCGCCACCCGGACGGGCTGATCGAGCTGACGGTTCAGGCGGACGCCTTCTGCCATTCGATGGTGCGGTCCTTGGCCGGAGCCCTGACGGCGGTCGGCCAGGGCCGGCGCGACGCCCGCTGGCTGGCCGACTTGCTGGATCGCCCCCAGCGGGCCAATGAGGTCCAGGTCATGCCCGCCTGTGGCCTGACCCTGGAGGAGGTCGGCTACCCACCGCCGTCCGAACTAGCCAGCCGGGCGGCCCAAACCCGCCGGGTCCGCCGTTGGGAAGGCGGGGGACACTAGTGTCCCCCGCCGGAGGTTCGCGGCGGCAGGCGACGCCAGCCAGGACCCCTGGCGGCGTTGGCGAACCGTCCCGATATGTCCAATATCGGGACGCCCCGCCGCCTGGCCAGCCGCCCCACCTGACGCCCCCTTCTATCACCGGGAACCTCCGGCGAGGGACACTAGCGCCCATGAGTCACTATTTCGAGACCCCAACCGCCGCCGGCCCCCAGTTCAATCTGACCCTGCGACTGTGGGACCGGACGGTCGAGCTGGTGTCCGCCCCCGGCGTCTTCTCCGGCCGTCGGCTCGACCCCGGCACGGCTGTCCTGCTGCGGACCTGTCCCCCGCCCACTGGGCCGGGCCGCCTGCTCGACCTGGGCTGTGGCATCGGCCCGATCGCCCTGGCCTTGGCCTCGCACTGCCCCCAGGCGGAGATCGCAGCCATCGACGTCAACCGCCGGGCGGTCGAATTGACCGCTCTCAACGCCGCCCGCCTCGGACTGTCCGACCGGCTCTGGGCCGGACCGCCGGAAGCCGTCGACCCGACCTGGCGCTTCGACCAGATTTGGTCCAACCCACCGATTCGGATCGGCAAGGCGGCCTTGCGTCAGCTCCTGACCGACTGGCTGGGCCGGCTGACCGACCAGGGCCAGGCCTTCCTGGTGGTGGCCCGGCATCTGGGAGCCGACTCGCTGGCCGCTTGGCTGGCCGGCCAAGGCTGGGACTGCCAACGTCTGGCCTCGGCCAAGGGTTACCGCGTCCTGCGCCTGGCCCGACCCGAGAGCTGACCGGCAGCTGACCTGGCTCCGAAGGGCCGACCGCCCAGTAGCATGGATCGAAACTACTGTCTGCCCAGCTAGAGAAAGGGTCGCTTTGACTGTCTACACCTTGCCTGATCTGGATTACGACTATTCCGCCCTGGCGCCGTACATCGCGCCCGAGATCATGGAATTGCATCACTCCAAGCACCACGCCGCCTACGTCGCGGGCGCCAACACCGCCCTGGAGAAGCTGGCCGAGGCCAGAGCCAGCGGCGACTTCTCCAACATCTCCAAACTGGAGAAGGACTTGGCCTTCAACCTGGGCGGACACATCAACCACTCGGTCTTCTGGAAGAACATGACGCCGGCCGGCGGCGGCCAGCCGACCGGACCCTTAGCTCAAGCCATCGAGCAGGACTTCTCTGGTTTCGCGGCCTTCCAGCAGCATTTCAACCAGACCGCCCTCAGCCTGCAAGGCTCGGGTTGGGCCATCCTGGCCTGGGACGCGCTGTCCGGCCGGCTCAACGTCCATCAGTTGTACGACCAGCAGGGCAATCTGCCGGCCGCCCAGATCCCGCTGCTCCAACTCGACATGTGGGAGCACGCCTTCTATCTCCAGTACCGCAACGTCAAGGCCGACTACGTCCAGGCCTGGTGGAACGTGGTGAACTGGGACGACGTGGCCGCCCGCCATCAGCGCGCCCTGACGCAGACCGCCGGCCTGCTCTGAGGCCGAGGCCCTAGCCCGATCGGCCGGACCGGCTGGATTCAGCTCGACTGGATTCAGTCGATCCGGCCGATGACTTGCCCGTCGCGCACGGTGGCGCCCTCTTTGGCCACCAGCCGGGTCAGGACGCCGGAGCGCCCGGCCACGATCCGGGTCTCCATCTTCATGGCCTCCAGGATGGCGATGGGATCGCCGGCCGTCACTTGATCGTCGTCGTTGGCCAGCCAACGGCTGAGGATGCCGGTCATGGGGGCCCGGATGTCGCCTTCGGCCGGCTCCTCGCTTCCCCCCGTCCCGCTGGCGTCGCCGAAACCGGCGGCCTGTTGGCCGAGCAGTTCGGCCGGCAGGCCGAGCCTGATCCAACGGCCGTCCACCTCGAGGAATTGCCTGAGCACGCGGGTGGCGCCGATCTGGCGGGGCAGGGACTGCTTGAGCTGGTCCAACCAGTCGCAGTCGCTCTCCAGCCAACCGGTGTGAATGGTGAAGTCATGGGCCCCGGTGGCGGCGAAGGCTGGGTCCTCCAGCAGCCGGCGGTGGAAGCCGATCAAGGTCGGCAGGCCCTCCACCCGCGTCTCCTTGAGCGCCTGCCGGGAACGGGCCAGGGCCTCCTCCCGGGTCTGTCCCCAACAGATGATCTTCGCCACCATGGAGTCGAACTGGGCCGGCACCTTGCCGCCCGAGGCGACCCCGGCTTCGACTCTGACGCCCGGACCGCCGGGGGTGTCGAAGCGGGTGATCTGACCGGCCTGGGGCAGGAAGCCCCGGCCCGGGTCCTCGGCTGTGAGACGGAACTCGAAGGCGTGCCCGTCGGCCGGCACCACGTCCGGCAGATCGTTCAAGTTGCCACCTTCGGCGATCCGGAACTGCAAGGCCACCAGGTCGAGGCCGGTGGTGCGCTCGGTGATGGGGTGCTCGACCTGGATGCGGGTGTTGACCTCCAAGAAGCTCAGCTCGCCGTCTTGGCCCAGCATGAACTCCATCGTGCCGACGCCGCGATACTCGACGGCCTGGCCGATGGCGATGGAGGCCGCCACGATGGCGTCGCGCTGCGACTTGGTCAGGAAGGGGGCCGGGGCCTCCTCCACGATCTTCTGATGGCGGCGCTGGACCGAGCAGTCACGGGTGCCGGCCACCACGATGCGGCCCCGGCCGTCGCCGATGATCTGAGCCTCGACGTGGCGCGGTCGCTCCACGAAACGCTCGACGTAACACTCGCCCCGGCCGAAGGCCGAGCGCGCCTCCGAGACGGCCGACTCGTAGCGCCGGGCCAACTCCTGGTGGTCGCGCACCACCTTGAGGCCCCGGCCGCCACCGCCGAAGGCGGCCTTGATGGCGATGGGATAGCCGTACTGGTCGGCGAAAGCTTTGACCTGCTCCACGCCCTCGACTGGATCGGGCGTGCCCGGCACCAGGGGGGCGCCGACCTGGGCCGCGATCCGGCGGGCTTCGACCTTGTCCCCCAGCAGGGCGATGTTCTCCGGCGTCGGCCCGATCCAAAGCAGTCCGGCCCGCTCGACCGCGCTGGCGAAGTCGGCTCGCTCGGACAGGAAGCCGTAACCGGGATGGACGGCGTCGGCCCCGGACTGGGCCGCCACCTGAAGGATCTTGTCCACGTCGAGGTAGGTCTCCAAAGCCGTCGTGCCCTCCAAGGCATAGGCTCGGTCGGCTAATTGGACGTGCAAGGCTTCGGCGTCGGGGTCGGCGTAGACCGCCACCGACTCCAAGCCGTAGGCGGCGCAAGCCCGGATGATCCGGACCGCGATCTCACCCCGGTTGGCGATCAGAACTCGCTTCATCTGTGACCACTCCCTTCTGCGGCCCCGCTGGGCCGGTCGGACGACCGTCCGGCCAGTCGGTGGGGCCGAACCAAGGGCCTGCCCCGGCTTGGCGGCAAGCCTTATCAAAGTCAGCTTAGTGGCTTGTCACACTCAAGTCAGCCGACAATGGGAGTCTCGCACCGACGGCGCCCGGCGCGAACCGGCCCGGCGATCTCAGGGTCCCCCGCCTAACCGACCCCACCCAGCTTGGGGGCGAGCCGGCCGGCCGGCCGGGCGACATTCGCACCCCGCTCTGGGCTTGGGCGGCCCGCCGTAGTAGCGTTGGGGCAACCTCGGAAATTCGCTTCAGCCCACCCTGGCGCATCGCTGCGTCGGGCCGCCGGGCCGAAGCCGTCATAGGGTTGCCCTGATTCGGCTGGGCCGCCCAGCGAACAAGGAGGTTCCCTTGAGAAGGATGACCGCCGACGTGGTCGTGATCGGGGGTGGTTCAACCGGTTCAGGCATCGTCCGAGACTGCGCCATGCGCGGGTTCTCGGCCATCCTGGTCGAGCGCGGCGACCTCGCCCATGGCACCTCGGCCCGCTACCACGGCTTGCTCCACTCCGGTGGCCGCTACGTCGTCTCGGACCCGGAGTCGGCCCACGAGTGCGCCGAAGAGAATGACATCATCCAACGCATACACGCCGACGCCGTCGAGGCCACCGGCGGCTTCTTCATCTCTTTGCAAGGTGATGACTTGGACTACGCCGACCGCTGGGTCGAAGGAGCCATCACCGCCCATCTGCCCTTCCAAGAGATCTCCGTGGCGGAGCTTTTCCGGCGCGAGCCCAGGATCAACCGCCGGGCCGTGCGAGTGATGGAGGTCAAGGACGCCAGCGTCGATGGCTGGCAGATGACCTGGGGCGCGGTCCGCTCGGCCCAACAGTACGGAGCCCAGATCTTGACTTACACCCAGGTGACCGGCTTCGAGGTCGACCAGGGCCAGCTCAAGGCGGTCCAGTGCCTGGACCGTAAGACCGGCGAGGACCTGGTCATCGACACCCCCTTCGCCATCAACGCCTCCGGCCCCTGGGCCGGTCAGATCTCGGCCTTGGCCGGCTGCCAGCCGGTCGAAGTCGTGCCCGGCCGCGGCGTCATGGTGGCGATGGCCCACCGGCTGGTCAACTCGGCCTGCAACCGGCTGATCAAACCGGGCGACGGCGACCTGGTGGTGCCGGCCCACACCGTCTGCATCATCGGCACCACCGACGTCAAGGTGGACGACCCGGACGATCTGGCCATGCCCCGGAACGAGGTCCAGCAGATGCTGGACGCCGGCGAGGTGCTAGTGCCCGGCTTCCGTCAGTCCCGGGCCATGCGGGCCTGGGCCGGAGCCCGGCCGCTGGTCAAGGACTCCCGGGTGGCCTCCAGCGACACCAGGCACATGAGCCGGGGCATGTCGATCCTGGACCACCAGTCGCGTGACGGCATCTCCGGCGTCCTGACCATCTCCGGCGGCAAGTTGACGACCTACCGCCTGATGGCCAAGAACATCGTCGACGTCATGTGCGAGCAGTTGAACGACCCCCGGCCCTGCCGGACCGACTCCGAGGCCGTGCCCGGTTCGGAATCGGGTCGCACCTACAGCGTGACCCACCGTTTGGCCGAACGAGAGGCCGACCGGCTGCGCGACCCCATCATCTGCGAATGCGAACTGATGAGCCGGCAGATGTTCATCGATCTCTTGGCCGATATCGCCGAGCCCTCTCTGGACGACCTCAGACGTCAACTCCGTCTTGGCATGGGGCCCTGCCAGGGTGGTTTCTGCAGCCTGCGGGCGGCCGGTCTGACCTGTCAGATCGGTCATTTCTCGCCGGACCGGGCCACGGCCGCGCTCAGACTGTTCTTGAAGAACCGCTGGATCGGCTTGTGGCCGGTGCTGTACGGCGACCAACTGCGCCAAGCCGCGCTCGACAATTGGATCATGGCGGGCACGCTCAACGTCGAGCGTCTGCCCCAGAGCGAGGAGGAAGTCCTATGAGCCGGGCCATCGTCATCGGAGCTGGCCTGGGTGGCCTGGCCAGCGCTATCAGGCTGGCCCGCCAGGGCCTCGACACCACTTTGATCAGCCAAGGTCTGGGCGGCTTACAGCTCAGCCAGGGCACGATCGACATCTTGGGCTACGACCCGGAGCCCGTCACAGACCCGCTGGCGGCGGCCGGCCGGTTGGCCCCGCCGCACCCTTACGCCGTCATCGGCTCCGCCCCGGTCGCCGCCGGCGTCGACTGGCTCAGCCAACTGCTGGGGCCCGAGCTGCTGGTCGGCCAGACCAGCGCCAACACCTGGCTGCCGACCGCGGTCGGCGCCTTGCGTCCGACCGCTTTGGTCCAGCCCTCGATGGTGGCGGGGGCGGTTCAGGCCGAAGCGGCTTGGGCCATCGTCGGCTTGAGCCGTCTGAAGGACTTCAGCGCCGCTCTGGTGGCGGGCAATTTGAACCGGACCGAGTTGCCCGGTGGCGGCCGGCTGCGCTGCCGACCGCTCGTGATCGACTTGATGGCCCGGGCGGGCGAGGCCGACTCCTCCGGCTTGGTCTTCGCCCGCGCCCTGGACCGGCCCGAAGTCCAAGACCGCTTGATCGCGGCTCTGGGACCGGAGCTGGCCGAGGGCGAGTCGGTCGGCTTGCCGGCCGTGCTGGGGCTGGAGGACCTGACGGTCTACGACCGGCTGGCCCAGGCCCTGGGCCGACCGGTCTTCGAGATCCCGCTGCCGCCTCCGTCGGTGCCGGGGCTGCGCTTGAACCAAGCCCTGCTGGCCTTGGCCAAAGCCGCCGGAGTGCGGTTCGTGAACGGCGCGGCGGTGGTCGGCTTCGAGGCCGCGGCCGACCGGGTGACCGCAGTCATGACGGCCGCCGCCGGGCATCCCCGGAGCTATCCGGGCGAGGTCTTCGTCTACGCTCCCGGCGGTTTCGAGTCGGGCGCGCTGGCGATGGACTCGTACTACCAGGTCAAAGAGACCGTCTTCGACCTGCCTTTGCACGGGCTAGACGACGTCGAACAGCTCATCACAGGCGATTATGCGGCGCCCCAGGCCATCTTCGCGGTCGGTCTGGGCGTCGACGCCGCCATGCGCCCGGTCGATCTGTCCGGGAACGTGGTGTACGAGAATCTGCACGCCGTCGGCTCGATCTTGGCCGGGGCCATCCCCTGGCACGAGAAGTCGGGTGAGGGCATCGCCCTAGGCAGCGCCTGGGCCGCCACCCAAGCCATCCAGGAGGAACTGAAATGACATCAGCGCTTGAGTTCGCCGGTCACGAGTTGGCTAGGGCCAGCCTGGACCACTGCGTCAAATGCACCATCTGCGAGACCCAATGCCCCGTCGCCGCCGTCACCACGGCCTTCCCCGGACCCAAATTCATCGGACCCCAAGCCGAACGCTTCCGCCACGGTGAACCCGTCGA
>JAISCA010000020.1 GCA_031265875.1 Propionibacteriaceae bacterium | reverse complement strand
GGTAACAAGACCAGCTTCCCGGCCGAGGGCCCCACATCCACGCACGCCACGCCGCGTCCACGCAGGTCACCCCCAGTAATCAGACATCAACCAACCCGCCCTGGTGAGAAAACCTCAATGCCTCAACCAGCCCAAGCCGGATAACGACACTTACCATCCAGCCCAATGCCAGCGCAGCGAAGACTCGGACAAACTGTATGCGGAGGCGATCGCCCAGGCGCGCCTAGTCCAGCACTACAACGGCAAGGAACTCCTGTCGCAGCCGGGTGCTGGCGTGTGGCCGTACGACGGTGTTTCCTCCCTGAGGACGACTTTGGCGGCGGCCCTCCAGGTCGGCACTCGTCACAGAGCCGGGATAATCACGTCTGCCATCCAGTGGGAGGTCAACCTTGGCAGATCGACAACCCAGATTGATCCAAAGTCGGGAAATCCCAAGAGTCTGGGCCGCGTCGACGTGGTGATGTTCGGCCCCGATTGGCAAGAGCCGTCCACCAACGAAGTCGAGGTTGTCGAGCTCAAGGTAGGCACGGACGATTCGCAGCCTGTCAAGGAGGCCGTCCCGCAAGTGGACAACTACGTTGGCGCGATGAAGTATGAGTTCGGCTGGGGGGGTGCGCGCGCCAAAGACATGTCTGGCTACTCGGACTGGTTTTATGTGACCGTGTCGTGCGCCGACGGCGGTAATGATCGCGAGAGATGGATAGCCAAAGGGACCACCGACCCCGGAGTGGTGGCAGTCTACAGTGACAGGGCTGCCGACTGTGAGCAGCTACCGCGCGAGGAAGAGAATAAGAGCACCAGAGCCAAGGCTCGCCAGTGGACGCAGAACGCCCCGGTACCTCCGCCTGGTCCGTCCGTAAGTGTGCCGAACCCGCCCGCGCCGCCCAAGCCACCGACCAACCCACCGCCCTACGTGCCTTTCCCGCCCGGCAACACACCCTGGCTCCTTCCCACAATCGCGAAAGGCGCTGTTGACACCTTGATCGTCACGATATGCCTGGGACCTGTGAACGCAAGTATCCGGGGGTTGGGCGACGGATCAGTCAGCGTCGCGGCCATGACATGCCTCGAGGCCGGGACCATGGTCGAGTTAGCCACCATTTTGGCTGCGTATGGCTGGGAATTCACAGCTATAGAACTCGAGATGATCGCGAGACTGATGGAGGAGGGCATGGACTTCGAGTCGGCCGCAGCGAAAGTGCGCAGCCCTGCAGTGGCTTCCGGAGACCCCCACCTGACGACTTTCGACGGATTGAACTACGACTTCCATGGAGTCGGAGAGTACCGCTTGCTGCAACATGAGCCCTCGGGCCTGGAGGTGCAGATTCGGACTGTCGCTGCGGCAAATGATATGTCGTCGATCAGCGCCGTCGCCGTTAGCACCGCAGGCTTCGACGTCGAGGCCGATGGTTCGGGAGCGGTCTCAATCAATGGTTTCAAAGTCTCGCTAGATCCCGACATTCCGACGTACCTCGACTGGGGAGTGTACGTGGCGAAGGTCGGATCCTCCATAAGGATCGTCACGGGGGTAGACGAAGACGGACGGAGTGCGGCGGTCGTTTGGACCCCAATGGGTAATGGGCGCGGCGACCTGAGCGTGGACTTGCCCACTTCGTGGGCCGGAGAGATGACCGGCATGTTAGGCAACTTCGACGGAGATCCTGGCAATGATTTGGTGTCCGCTGACGGCGATGATGTGACCAGTGGTGTCGGTTTCGGCGTGTCCGACTCGCTGTTCCTTCAGCGTCTGTATGGCACGTTCGGCGACTCGTGGCGTGTCACCGCCGATAACAGCGCGTTCACCTATGCAGATGGGAGGAGCCCCGCCTCCTACGTCGACCGTTCCTTCCCCAGGGCCGTCAAGTCGTTGGGAAGCCTCTCGGAGGCCGCCTATTTGCAGGCCGCGGAAGCGTGCCGCTCTGCCGGGGTACCCGAAGGCCTGGGGTTCGACGACTGCGTTCTGGACGTGGGGTTCTCCGGGGACGTGTCGTTCGCAACCGACCGAGCACCCACAGAAACCTTCGGCTTCAGCATCGGAGACCTTGCGCTCGAGGACGAACCGATTTCGGTCGATTTCGTCGGCGACATACCGCCGAATTTCTACCCGGGAAAGATCAGATGGCTCGCCGATGGGCGCAATTTCGCAGGGCCGTTCACGGCTGAGAATGGCTACCCGTTCTACCTGCGCGAGTTGGCTGGGCATGACACGTTTTATCTGTCGACCAGGATCATCGTGCCGGAGGGCACGTCGGCAGCCCCAGTCGACCTTGTACTGGATGGCGCCCGCGTCACCGGGACGACGACGGACGGCCCTCCTGAGAAGGCAACCAGGACAGATGGATCAGTGGTCGAGTTCGTAGACATGTCTTTCGCCGTGCCGCACTCAGCACGAAACCTTCAGGGCAAGCTCGCATTGAAGAATGGCGCGGCGGCATGGTTCGGGGTCGAGTCCATCCAGGCGGACACCAAACGAGTCCCGCCACAGGTGTTCGACATCGAAGTGACGGACACCAAGGAGTTCCACCCGAGCACCGCGCCCACCGGTTCCGGCGCTGGAGTGCTCGAGTCAGCAGGGTCCGCGGATAAGTACTGTTTCGCCGTTCCCGAAGGAGCCGACCTGTGGGTCGATGGCCGCAAGCTCGACAACCGCATGTCATGGGCACTGGAGTCGGTGGGAGAGGGTTCCGGCACCAGCGGAGGCCTGACAGAGACCACCGTGAGTGGGCTTTCGAGCGAGGCTTGCATTGAGATCCGAGCCGAGGGCACGGCACCGCCGAACCAGTGGCGCTACGACTTCGCTTTGTTGCTGGTGCCGGGCGCGGAGGTGTTCGACCTGGGGGCGGTGTCCGGGGCGGCGGCGAAGGTGTCGGCCGGGTCGCGGGTCGTCATGGACAGGCTCTCCGGGTGGTACGCGGCGTGGGAGCTGACCGGCCCGGACGGCCCGGTCGCGTCGGGGAACTTCTACGACGCCAAGGGGCACCGGTTCG
>JAISCA010000044.1 GCA_031265875.1 Propionibacteriaceae bacterium | reverse complement strand
CCCCGACAAGTACCGGACCGGAGCACAGCGGAGGGAGGACACTTTTTGGGGTGAGTCTCCCGGGGTCCCCGAAAAGTACCGGACCGGAGCACAGCGGAGGGAGGACACTTTTTGGGGCTTCTAGGTGACGGTCGGCACGCTCAGACGGGCGTAGCGGCTGATCGGCTCGAAGCCGGGGGCGGTCAGGGTCAGTTTGACCACGATGTCGTGGCCCAGGTCGGCGGCGGTCAGGACGTAGTTCGGCCCGGTGATCTGGCCCAGGTAGACGCTGTCGCGGAACCAGCTGTACTCGGCCCTAGCTGTGCTGGGGCTGAACTGGGCCTGGGCCGTCAGGGCCCGGCCGGGCGCCAAAGCGCCGGCCACCTTCAGAGTCAGACCGGCCACCGTCGGCGCCTGGGGACCGTCCACCTGGGCTCCAGTGCTGTAACGCACCAGTGCCGTCTGGCCTGGGGCCGTCACAGTCAATTTGACCTTGAGGACCTGCCCGCCGGCGTCGGCGGCGGTCACGGTGTAGGAGGGCCCGTCGGCTCCGGCGATGCGCGACTGACCCCGGAACCAGGTGTAGTCGACTTCGGCCGTGGTGGGCCGGAAGTCCAGATCCAAGGTCAGGGTCTGCCCCACCTCGGCCGTGGCCGGCAGATTGGCCCGCGTCACCTGGACGCCCTGCTGGACGCCCCGCACCATGACATGGTTGGAGTACTTGACCTGGGCCTGGCCGTACTCCCCTGCCTGGTCGGGCTCCCCGGCGATGACCTTGACCACGATGTCCAGGCCCTGATCGCCCGGCTGGACGGTGTACGACGCCCCGTCGGCGCCGGGGATCAAATGGCCGCCGTCCCTGAACCAGAGGTAGGTCAGCTCGGTCGCCTCCGGCGTCACGGTCAGGTCGAGCCGGCACTCCTGCCCGACTTCGGCCCACTGCAGGTCGCCGCCGCAGACCAGTTCGGGACGCGACAGGCTGATCGGCTCCTCGGGTTCGGGGGTGTCCTCCACCGGTTGGCCGGGGATGGCCAATTCGGTGATCTTGAGGTACGAGCCCGGGGTGTCGAAGACCAGGCGCAGGCCGGTCGCCACCACCGGGTCGAAGCTCAGGCTGGTCAGACTGTTATTGGCCGCCACCGGGGCGGCGCTGGCGCTGGTCGGCGCCCAGAGGCCGTCCGGGGACTGGTACCAGACCGCGACCTGGGCGATGGTGCCCTCGATGTTGGTGAAGGCGACCTGGCCGACTTGGTGGGAGCCGACCCAAACCACCGACCAGGTCACCTGGTCCCGGCCCTGGCCACTGGAGGCCCAGGTCGACCAGGATGTCGAGGAGTCGCCGTCGCAGGCCAAAGCGGCCGGGAAGACGCCGTAGTTGGTCTGATGGAAGGAGCCCTCGACCTGGCTGCCCGGTTCCTGACAGAGGTTGACCAGGCTGGCCTGGCCCAAGACCTGCAACTCGGGGATCTTGAGATACGAGCCGGGAGTCTCGAAGATCAGGCGCAAGCCATCAGCCACGACGGGCTCGAACTCGATCACGGTGGCGACGCCGTTGGCCGCGGGCACGACCACTCCGGCCGAGCTGTCTTTCCAGACGCCGTCGGCCGGGTCGCGCCACTGCACGGTCAAGCTGACGATGGTGCCCTCGGCGTTAGTGAAGGCGACCTGGCGCAGGCTGTAGTCGGCGGCGTACTCCAAGGTGAAGCTGACCTGATCCTGCCGGGCCGTGGCGCTGGCCCAGGTCGACCAAGCCGTGTCAATGTCACCGTCGCAGGCCAAACTGGCCGGGAAAGTGCCATAGGAGGTCTGGTGGAAGGATGCCGCGATCAGAGAGGCCTCGGCGCAGACATTGCCCGAGGCGACCTTCAGCGAGGCGGTCAGATAGCGGCCTTGCAGTGACCCCGGCGTGGCGATGTGACCGGCGATGGTGCGCCAACCGCCGCTGGCGAAGGCGGCGTCCAGGTTGGATTGGGACCAGTCGGCGGTCAAGTCCGAGTAGGTCTGG
This sequence comes from Propionibacteriaceae bacterium, assembly GCA_031265875.1. GTDB lineage: Bacteria > Actinomycetota > Actinomycetes > Propionibacteriales > Propionibacteriaceae > WQYJ01. The sequence goes on along the minus strand of JAISCA010000044.1, from coordinate 82,178 downwards.
CCGTCGACCGCGACGGAGAAGACCGGGTTGAAGCTATCCCGGTCCTCGGGCTGGGCTTGGAAAGCCAAGGGCTCAGCGAAACTGAGGGGACGGTACAGGCTGGCGTTGGTCGGGCTGAAGGCTCCGACGTTCTCGACCGTCAGACTGGCCCGCTCGGAGTCGACCTGGATCGGGGCCCAGACGTAGCGCGAGCGCTCGCCGGCCGAGCCGTTCGACTCCGTGATCCAGCGGTCGCCCATGTAGATGAACTGACCCTGATCCTGGTCCAAGGCGATGACGAAGGTGGGCTGGGAGTCGAAGCAGCGGCTGGGGTCGGCGGTGCCGACGCCGGAGCGACCGCTCACTCCGACGCAGGGGTTGGCCGGATCGAGCCGGGTCCACTGGCCGCTGGCCGGGTTGCCGTTGTTGTTGCCCACCACGGCCGGCGTGTCCGTGATCATGGAGCGGGAGCGGTAGGCGATGACGGCGGTCGAGTTCCAGCCGTCGGTGCCCGAGGTCAGCATGTAGTACCAGCCGTCGTACTTGAAGACGCTGGAGGCCTCGCGGTTGACGTCGGGCAGCACCCGGTTGGAGAAGTCCTGGCCCAATGCGGCGTCCTCGCCTTCGACCAGCGGGCCGGTGTACTCGGCGTTGAGGCGGGAGATGTACATCCACTTGTTCATCTCCGAGGAGTAGACGGCGTAGGCGTCGTCGGCCACCGGGTCGACGGTGTGGACGCCGCTGTCTTGGAAGACGGTCATGTCGCGCGAGTCGCCCTCGCGACCGGCGTTGGGCACGCCGGTGGACCAGTTCATCTTGGTGGTGTTGACCAGCCGGAAGGGCCCCCAGGGCGTGTCGGAGACGGCGAAACCGATCTCGGCCCGGGAGTAGCGGCTGCCCACGTTGGTGTCGGCCGGGTCGCCGCCGCCGGCCACCCAGGCCACCAGATCGGCGTTGTCCGGCAGCGGTCCGTCGGCGTGGTAGATGATGACGAATTGGCCGGTCTTGGCGTTCCAGAGCAGCTTGGGCCGCTCCATGATGTTGATATTGCCGTTCAGGCGGTAGCTGGCGTTGGCCAGGTTGGCCTCGTCGTAGCTGGCGGCCAGGCCGGCCGCTTGGTCGGTCCAGGTCTCGACGTAAGGCGCGACGAAGGCGCGGGCCCGGTCGATCTCGGCCTGACCGATCTGCTCGGTCGGCTCGGTCAGATTAGCCGTCGCCTTGATGGCGTCGACCTTGGCCTGATCGACTACGACCTGTCCGCCCGTCACCTGGAGGGTGAAGAACTGGTGGGTGGGCAGGACCAGCCCCATGTCGTGCCAGTTCACCAGGTCGGTCGACCAGTAGCCGCGCACGCCGTTGACCGGGCGGGTGGCGTCGGTCTTGTCTTCGCCGTACCACAGCCAGACCGTCTGATCCATGGCTCCGTCGCCGGTGATGTCGAGCCCGACCCGGGCCTCCTCCACCGCCACCACCGAGCCGCCGTGAGCCTTGATCGGCTGGCCGTCGACGTCGAGCCAGACCGAACCGTCCGGGGCCGGCACCTGCGCCAGCGTGACGGCGGCGGCCGGCGCCGCCGCCAAGGCGGGGGTCAGGAGACCGGCCACCAAGGCCAAACCGAGCAGGCCGGCCAGGCGGGGGGAGCGGCGACGCGACCGGGGACGGCCTGGTTCCGCGACGGGGGTGGACGAAGAGATCTGGGACATGGCACCGCTTCCTTGCGCTATGTGCTGTTTTGTCCACTAATGGCATGGTCTGCGGACTAGTGGCTCATAGGTTCACATTAGTCAAGATCGGCCCCGGAATGGAAGCCTGAGATCGCGGCCGGCGCCTCATTCGCTTCAGCGCGGCCGGCGACCGGGCAGGTAACGGCCCAGGAAATCGTCCCGGAAGTCGGCGAAGAAGCCCCCCTCGATGGAGTGGCGGATGTCGTCGACCAAGCGGACGGTGAAGCGCTCATTGTGAATGGTGGCCAGGGTATAGAACAAAAGTTCCTTGGATTTGACCAAGTGGTGTAGATAAGCCCGGCTGTGCTGGGCGCAAGTCGAACAGTCGCAGTCCGGCTCCAGGGGCTCGAAGGCGCGTCGGTTGGCCAAGGTGTCGACGTTGTAGCGGCCGGTCCGGGTGTAGATGGCGCCATTGCGGGCGGTGCGGGAGGGGTTGACGCAGTCGAAGGTGTCGGCGCCGGCCTCGACCCCGGCGAAGATGTCCTCCGGCTCGGCGATGCCGAGCAGATGGCGTGGCTTGTGCCCGGGCAGCTCATCGGTCACCCAGCGGCAGATCTGGCCCAGGTTCTCTTTCTCCAGGGCGCCACCGATGCCGAAACCGTCGAAGCTGAGACCGTCCGCTGTCAAAGCGGCCAGTCGGCTGGCCGCCCGGCGCCGCAGATCCTCGTGCTGGGCCCCTTGGACGACCCCGAAGAGCCCCTGATAGGGCCGTTCCACCCGCTCCTCGGTCAGCCGGGCGTGCTCGGCCAGGCAACGCTGAGCCCAGGCCTCGGTCCGCTCCAGCGAGCGCTCCTGATAGGCCCGGCTGTTCATCAAAGTGGTGCACTCGTCGAAGGCGAAGATGACGTCGGCCCCCAACTGGTGCTGGATCCGCATCGAGACCTCCGGGGTGAAACGGTGCCTGGAACCGTCCCGGTGCGACTTGAAGGTGACGCCGTCGTCGTCCACCCGGGCCAGGCGGTCCTTGCCCGGGGCGATGACGTCGTCGTTGGCCAACCCGGCCGTGTCCATGGCCAGCACCTTCTTGAAACCAGCTCCCAGGCTGAGGACCTGGAAGCCGCCCGAGTCGGTCATGGTCGGACCGTTCCAGCCCATGAAGGCGGCCAGGCCGCCGGCCTGTTCGACCAGCTCCGGACCGGGCTGGAGGTAGAGATGGTAGGCGTTGGCCAAGACGGCCTGAGCCCCCAGTTCGACCAGGTCGCGCGGCGCCACCGCCCTGACGCTGGCCCGGGTGCCGACGACGATGAAGGCCGGTGTCGCGATCGGCCCGTGCGGAGTGCTGATCGAACCGGTCCGGCCCGGCTGATCGGGCAGAGTCGTGCCGACGCTGAAGCCGAAGCCGGTTTGGGCCACAGCCGCCGGGACGCCCGGCCGGGCCGAGCCGACCCGGTCCGGCGCCACTCCGCCGATTGGCCCGGCCTGGTTCATCGAGTCGTCTTGGATCACCGGTCGAGCTCCGCCAATAGTCTCAACTGGGTGACTGCCACCGACCCGGCCAACGAGGTCCGCAAGACGGTCGGGCCGAGCCAGACCACCTCCGCCCCGGCCTGGGCCAACTGGGCCACCTCGTCCTCCCCCAAACCGCCCTCCGGCCCGATCACACAGACCAGGGGCAGATCCTCCGCCGGCCGCAGCCGACTGATCGGATGGTTGGACGACTCGTGGCAGACCACGGCCTGGCCGGCTCGGCCGACCAAGTCCACCACCTGGGCGGTCGAGGCCAGCTCGGCCACCGTCGGCACAGTCAAACGGCGGGCTTGTTTGGCCGCTTGGCGGGCTGCCGACCGCCAGCGCTCCAGGGCCTTGGCCGCCCTGGGACCGGACCAACGCACGATCGAGCGGGCGGCCTGCCAAGGCACGATGGCGTCGACCCCGACCTCAGTCATGAGATCGACCGCGATCTCGCCCCGGTCTTGTTTGGGCAGGGCTTGGACCACGGTGATGGGCGGCCGGGCCGGTGGGGCGACCAGGACCTCGGCCACGCTCAGCCGGACCAGGCCAGGCTCGACCGTCAGAACCGGCCCCCGCGCCCCCCGGCCGGCGCCGTCGGCCACGGTCACGACCTCGCCTGGCCGCAGCCGTCGCACCACGCCGGCGTGATGGGCCTCAGGGCCCGTCAGCTCCATCTGGCCGCCTAAGGCCAGATCTGAGGGCAAGTCGGCCAAGAAGAAGCCGTCGCTCACCCGGAGAAAGCTTCCTTCAAGCGGGAGAAGACGCCCTTGGCCGGCTTCGGTCGCAGGATCGGAGTCTGCTCGCCCCGCAGCTCGGCCAGTTGACTGAGCAAGGCGCGCTGGGCCTCGTCCAATTCAGTCGGCGTGCGCACCATGATCGTGATGCCGAGGTCGCCCCGGCCGCGCCCGCGCAACTTGGGCACGCCGCGCCCGCGCACCACCACTCGGGTGCCGGTCTGGGTGCCGGCCCGGATCTCGACCTCGACCTGGGCCTCCTCCGGCTCGGCCTCCTCCCGCTCGGCGTCCAAGGTCGGCATCTCGACCGTCGCCCCCAGGGCGGCCGCCGTCAGCGGCACCTCCAAGGTGGCCTCTAGGTTGTCGCCCTGACGGGAGAACAACTCATGCTCCGAGACGGCCAACTCGACGTAGAGGTCGCCGGCCGGACCGCCGCCCGGGCCGACGTCGCCGTGCGCCTCCAGCCGGATCCGGTTGCCCGTCGTCACCCCGGCTGGGATCTTGACCGTGACGGTGCGCTGGGCCCGCACCCGCCCCTCGCCGTAACAGTCCGAGCAAGGGTGTTCGATGACGCTGCCGAAGCCTCGGCAGGCCGGGCAGGGGGTCGAGGTCCTGATGTCGCCGATGAAAGAACGCTTGACTTGGCTGATCTCACCCCGGCCGTGGCAATTGGCGCAGGCCACCGGAGCGGCGCCGTCCGCCGCCCCGGACCCGCCGCAAGTCGAACAGAGCACGGCCGAGTCGACCCGCAACTCGGTGGTGGCGCCGAAGGCGGCCTCGACCAGAGACAAGCGCACCCGCTCCAAGCGGTCCTGGCCGCGGGCCACCCGCGAACGGGGGCCGCGGGCGGAGGCCGCGCCGCCGAACATGGCGTCCACGATGGTCGAGAAATCGAAGCCGCCGAAGCCGGGGGCGAAGCCAGCGCCGTTCTGCAGCGGGTCGCCGCCCCGGTCATACAAGTCGCGTTTGGACGGATCGGACAGCACCTCGTAGGCCTCGCCGATCTGTTTGAACTTCTCGGCCGCGTCCGGCTCGCTGGCGACATCGGGGTGGTACCTCATGGCCAACTTGCGATAGGCCTTCTTGATGTCCTCCGGGCTGGCGTCACGTCCGACGCCCAGCGTGGCGTAATAGTCGGAACTCATCTCATCCTTCGGCCAAGATCTGGCTGACGTAACGGGCGACGGCTCTGACCGAGGCCATCGTCGAAGGATAGTCCATGCTGGTCGGCCCAACCACGCCCAGACTGGCCCAGGTCTCGTCCGAGTCGCCGTAGCGACTGGCCACCACCGAGGCGGCGGTCAAGTTGACGTGCTCGTTCTCTTGGCCGATCCGAACGGTCACCTCGCTGGTGGCCTCGCCCAGCAGCCGCAGCAGCACGACCTGCTCCTCCAAAGCCTCCAGGACGGGCTTGATGGCGGTCTCGAACTGATCGGTGAAACGAGCCAAGTTGCCGACGCCGCCGACCACCACCCGGGTCGACGAGTCGGCCACCAGGAGATCGGCCAACCCGGCCGCCAGGTTGGCCGCCAAGCCGCGGGCGTCAGGTTCGACCTGTTCGACCAGACCGCCCAGACGGGCCGCCGCCTGACCCGGCGTCAAACCCACCACGGCCTGGTTCAAACGCTGGCGCAGAGCGCTCAGATCCTCGTCGCGGCAATCGCCCAGATCGACGTGGTGCTGACGCACGGCGCCAGCCGAGTTGACCAGCACGACCAGACCGCGCGAACCGTTCAGGCGGATCAGATCGACTTGCCGGATGACGGCCGAGACCACCACTGGGTATTGCACGATGGCGACCTGGCTGGTGACCTTGGCCAATAGGCGCACCGTCCTGGTCACGATGTCGTCCAGATCGACCGCCCCGGCCAGGAAGGCCGAGATGGCGCAACGCTCGGCCCGCGACAACGGCTTGATCTGGGCCAGACGATCCACGAAGAGGCGGTAGCCCTTGTCCGTCGGCACGCGGCCGGCCGAAGTGTGGGGCTGGGCGATGTACCCCTCGTCCTCCAACGCCGCCATGTCGTTGCGGATGGTGGCCGGTGAGACGTCGAGGCGGTGGCGCTCGACCAGGGCCCGGGAACCGACCGGCTCCCGGCTGCGCACATAGTCAGTCACGATGGCGCGCAGGACGGCTAGTTTGCGATCGTCCATCGTCACCTTCCTCCTGGCACTCACACTGGTCGAGTGCCAGTCTACCCATCTTGGCCGGCCATCGCCCCCTCTCGCTGTCGCCGACCCACCGCCGCCGCCCCACCGCCGCCGTACTCGCCGCCACCGCTCGATCGCGGTCCTAGCCGCCGACCGAGCACTTCGTCACCGCGATACGCCGAAACAAGAGTCGTAACGCGTCGCTCGCGCTAGGCCCTGGCCGAGCGAGCGCTGGGGCGGTCTTGGAGCTGACGCCGTTAAGCTGACGCCGTGGAGTTCACTCAGGTGCGCCCCGGGATCTTCCTCCTGGTGGCCCCGCCCGAATCAGTCAATGTCGGTTTGGTGGTGGGGCAGGACCGCGCCTGGCTGATCGACAGCGGCTCCAGCCCGGCCCAAGGCGAGCGCATCCGAGCCGCCGCGGCCGCCGTCTGCGACCGGCCTCTGGCCGGGGTGGCCTTGACCCACGGGCACTGGGACCACAGCTTCGGTTTGACCGCCTTCGCCGACCTGGAGACGGTCGGCCACCAAGACTGCCAGACGGCCCTACGGGGAGCCGAGTCCGCCGCCGCCGCCCACGACCTCGGCTTGGACTTAGACCGTTTGCCCGGCCCGGCCCGCACCATCTCTTTGATCGGTCTACGCGACCTCGGCGGCGGTGTGGTGCTGGAGTTGGCCCACTTCGGACCGGCTCACACCCTAGGCGACCTGGTGGTGGCCCTGCCCGGAGCTGACCTCTTCTTCGTCGGCGATCTGATCGAGACCGCCGGCGCGCCCCAGTTCGACCCCGAGTCCTCCCTGGACGGCTGGGTCAAGAGCTTGGACAGCCTGTGGGCCGCCCTCAAACCGAACAGCCTGGTGGTACCCGGCCACGGCCAGGTGGCCGAGCCCTGGCAGGTCGGCCACCAACGGGCCGGCTTGGCCGCCCTCTGGGGCCAGACCGAGTGGGCCTACCACCAGGGGGTGGCCCTGGAACAGATCTACGACCATGATCATTTGGAGTGGCCCTGGGACCGTCCGACGGCCGAACGTGGCATCGCCTTGGCTTACGCCGAGTTGCGCGCCCGCGGTCCTAGGCGGGCTCCCCTGCCCCTGATCGAGACCCACCGCTTGGACGACCCCCGCCCCTGACCGGCTGGAGCCGGCCCGTTCAGCGTCGGACTGCCCTTACCCCTGATCGAGGCCCAGCCCCTGAACGGCCAGGCCAGCCCTTTCAGTGTCGGATTGGTCAAGATCGGGCCAGCCCGCGCTAAAACGATCACAATCGCACACCTTTCGCCTTGGCCAAGCTAAGCTGTCCTGGCAAGATAGATCGAGGGAGTGACAGATGACACCCGCTGGGCGTGAGTTGCCCGACCAGCGCCGGGCCGTGATCTTGAGCGCCCTGGTCCGTAACGGCTCCGGCCGGATCGCCGATTTGGCCCGCACCCTCAACGTCACCCCCACCACAGTGCGGCGCGATCTGGCCTTGCTGGAGGCCGAAGGGCTGATCGAACGGCTGCACGGCGGGGCCAAGGCCATCGTCGGGCCCGAGTCGCCCACCGGGATCGAAGGGGTCCCGGCGGGTACGACCGGCTGGACCGGGCGACCCGGGGCCAGACTGGCCATGTTCGTGCCCGCCCTCGACTTCTACTGGCCGACGGTGGCCCGCAGCGCCGAGGCCACGGCCCGTCAGCACGGTCTGCAATTCCTGCTCCGGGGCGGCTCGTACGAGAGCGTCGACGAGCGGCCCACCCTACGGCCGATCTACGACTCGCCCGACTGCGTCGGCGTCATCACCGCCCCCAACACCGACAGTCCCCAGGCCGACGAGGTGCTGGAGTGGATCGAGGCCCAGGCCACTCCTTCGGTCCTAGTCGAGCGTCAGGCCTCTCTAGCCTCGACCGGCCTGCCCTTGGAGTCGGTCACGACCGATTTCCCGCTCGGCGCGGCCATGGCGGTGCGCCACCTCCTGGCCCTGGGCCACCGCCGCTTGGCTCTGGTCTCGACCCCGACCAGCCCCCACGCCGCCGGCATCGCGTCAGGCTTCAGCCGAACCTGCGCCGAACAAGGCCTGGCGGCCAAGCGGGCTCCCGTCTTCGACATCCCCGACAATCGCCAAACCGGTTTCACCGCCGCCTTGGAGGATGTCATCGACCGTTTGACGTCAGCCGGCGTGACCGGGTTATTGGTCCATTCCGACCGTGAGGCCATGAGTCTGGCCCAGCAACTCGAGGCCCGTGGCCTGGCGGTGCCACAAGACATCTCACTGGTGGCGTACGACGACGAGGTGGCCTCCCTCTTCAGCCCGGCCCTGACCGCCATCCGCCCCGCCCGGGAAGCCATCGGCCGGACCGCCGTCGACCTCCTGTTGGCCCGGCTGGCCGACCCTGGCCGGACCGTCCACCGGGTCGTCGTCAGCCCCGAGCTGTTCGTCCGCGACTCGACCGCGCCGCCTCAGGCCTGACTCGGCTCAGTCCGCCTGGCCCAGCCATCCGGGGAGTCCTCCCCCTGGCCGACCGCCGGTGGCTTCGTTACCTTGATTGATAAGTCGGGGGCGACCCGTCAACGCATCGTCGCCCCACTCATCGCCGAGGAGGCGCCATGGCTTGGTCAGGCATGAGTCCAGCCCAGATTCAAACAGTCGCCCGCGAGATCTCCGGTCAAGCCGGCGATTTGGCCGCCATCAAGCGCCGTCTCGAGTCTCTCGTCAGCCAAGCCACGCGGGTCTGGCAAGGGGCCGACGCCCGCCGCTTCCAGAACCAATGGCAGTCGGAGAGCCGGTCTAATATGACCAAGGCCCAGGGCATGTTGCAGGATCTGTCAAAGACCCTCTTCAGCGAGGCCCAGGCCCAGCTCGACACCAGCACGGCTTACGGTTCCGGACCGCTCACCCCCAACAACACCTACAGCGGCACCGGCTCCCAGGGCTATTTCACTCCCCAGGTCGGGCCTCATGCGATCGGTTTCGACACCGGGGCCGGCGTCTGGGCCGGGGCCGGCGCGACCGCCGCCGGCGGGACCGACTTCGGTCCCTTCAAACTTGACGGCGAGGCTGGCGCTTTCGCCGGGGCCAAGGCCGACGCCACCGCCAACGTCAAACTGGATGAGACTGGTTTGACGGCCAAGGGCGAGGCCAGAGCCATGGCTGGGGCGGAAGCCGGCGCCAAGGGTTCCGTCAAGTTCGGCCAAGGATTGGGCCAGACCGAGCTCTCCGGCGAAGCCAAAGTCCTGGCCGGGGCCGAGGCCAAGGTCAAAGGCTCCCTCCACGCCGACCTATATGGACTCGAGGCCGAGGGCGAGGCCAAAGCCTTCGCTGGGGCCCGGGCCGAAGGTTCCGCTGGAATGAAACAAATGAACGGGATAATCGAAGACAAGGTCAGCGGAACCGCTCAGGCTGGCGCCGGAGCCGACGCCAAAGCCAAACTGGACGTCGGTCCCGACGGAGCCACCGTCAAAGCCTCGGCTGGCGCTTGGGCCGGAGCGACCGCCAGTGCTGACTATAAGCATGAGGCCATGGGCATCGAAAGCAACCTCAAAGCTGGCGTCACCGCCGGCGTCGGGATCAAGGGCAGCGTCGGCGCTTCGATCGGCGCGGAGAAAATCGGCTTCGAACTGGAACTTGGCGCTAGCCTGGGCGTTGGGGCCGAGTTCAAGATAGATGTCTCCTTCAGCCCGAAGGAACTCCTGCGCGACATCGGCCGTCTCTTCACTTGGTAAGGATCGCAATGGCCACTTTGACATTCCCCAGCGAGCAGTTCCCCGCCGTCCCGGCCGTCTCCTTCGATCTGCCGGATGGTTGGGCCGGTCAGGTCGTGGACGGGGCCCTGTTGGCCGGCTTGCACGACCATGGGCCGGACAGCTTCGCCGCCAATCTGATCGTGGGCTTCACCCGCCATCGGCCCGGTCTGACCCATGAGCAAGCCGAGCAGAGCCTGCTGGCCTACGCCCAGAGCCTGCCGGAGGTCGAACTGACTGAGATCCAGCGGCCCACCATCGGCGGTCGGCTGTGGTCCGTCCTACCCTTCGCCTACGTCCACCCTCAGATCGGCACCATCGTCCAGGTCGTCGCCACCACGGTGGTGGAGCGCGGTCCGGTGGTGGACAGCATGCGCGTCACCGGCACCGCCCTGCCCGATCAGACCGACGACCTGCAGGCCATCCGGGCTGCCATCGACTCCCTAGTGGTGGCCGACTGAGGCTCCGGCCGGGCCGGCGGCGGCCATGACCTGCTCCACGGTCCGATAGATCTGGGCGTCGGCGGCCACGATCAACTCACCTTGGCTGACGTCGGCTTGGTACTGCGGCCCGCGATCGACGCCGGCCACACCGCCTAACTCACGCAGCATCATGACGCCCGGCACATGGTCCCAGGGTTTGGGCGGCTTGAAGCAGCAGAAGTCGATCCGGCCGTCGAACAGCATGGGATAGTCGACCCCGGCGCACCACCAAGACGACCTGATGGAGCTAGCCAGGCTGGGATGCCGGAAACCGATCAACCGGGAGACGGTGGCCGTCCCGCTGGGGCGGCTGGAACGCTCCAAGGCAGCCAGACGGACGCCATTGCGCTCCACCCCGGCGCCTTTCTCACCGACCAGGGCGACGCCGAACTCGGGCTGCCAGATCCAACCCCGGGTGGCCTGGCCCAGGCGCAGCTCCCCGATCATGACGGCGTAGTTGGGGTCGCCTTGGACGAAATTACGGGTGCCGTCGATGGGGTCGATGACGAAGGCGTGCTCATGTTGGGCGATGCCGTCCAACAAGGCTGGATCCCCGGCCACGGCCTCCTCCCCGATGAAAGCCGCCTTCGGATAGCGGCCCCGCAATTGCTCGGTCAACCAGACCTCGGCCTCCTGATCGGCCACCGTGACGAAGTCACCGGGCTGCTTCTGCATGATCTGATCGGGTTCGAGGCGCTGGAAGCGAGGCCGGACGAGGTCGTCGGCGACCTGCTTCATGAGGGCGAGAATGTCGGCGCTGTCCACAGCACGACTCTACTCGGTCGGGTGATCGGCTCTAGCTGAGCTGTCCTGCTGGTGGCGCTGCTGGCGACGATGCTCGATCAGCTCGGCCGGCCCGGCCGGCTGATGGCTCTTGACCCGGCGCGACCAGCGGTAGGCCAGTTCGACCACCAAGGCGCCACAGCCGCCGATCAAGATAGCCAGCAGCATCTCGCCCCGCGGCAGCGACAGTTCGAAGAAGCTCCGGCTGGCCGGGGTCAAGAAAGCCAGCAGGGCGCAGCCGACCATGCTGGCCAGGAGCAGGATCTTCCACCAGTTGTAGGGCCGGGCCAGCGCCCCCAACAGCCAGAAGTTGACCGCCAGCAAGACGGCCAGAGCCAAGGTGCTGCGCTGGGCCGGGTCTCCCCAGCCCAAGGCGAAGGCCAAGAAAGCGGACAGGCCAGCCGCCAGGCCGGCCGGCAGAGCCAAGGCCAGGACCCGGGTGAGGAAGCCCGGCAGGTAGCGGCGCTGGTTCGCGCCCAAAGCCAAGACGGCGGCGGGGATGCCGATGGTCAAAACCGAGACCATGGTCAGGTGGCGGGGCAAGAAGGGGAAGGTGAACCCGATCAGAGCGGTGGCCAGCATCGCCACCCCGGTCATGACGTTCTTGGTCACGAACAGGGCCGCCACCCGCTCCACGTTGGCGATCAGGCGCCGACCCTCGGCCAGGACCTTGGGCAGATGACGGAATTGGCTGTCCAGCAGCACCAATTGAGCCACCGCTTTGGTGGCCTGGGCCCCATTGCCCATGGCGATGCCGATGTCGGCTTCCTTCAGAGCCAGGACGTCGTTGACCCCGTCGCCGGTCATGGCCACGGTATGACCGCGCGACTTGAGGGCCTGGACCAAATCTCGTTTACGCCCCGGTGTGACGCGCCCGAAGACGGTGACGCCTTCGACCACTTGGGCCAGCTCCTCCGGGTCCTCCGGCAACAGGCGGGCGTCGACCGCCTCGGCCACTTCCAAGCCGACTTGGCGGGCCACCGCCGCCACCGTCACCGGGTTGTCGCCCGAGATGACCTTGACCGTGACGCCCTGGCTGGCGAAGTAGGCCAGAGTCTCGGCCGCGTCGGGTCTGACCGCCTCGGCCAGCTCGACCCAAGCCACGGCTTGGACCGTTCCCAAGGCTTGATCCGGATCGGGCAGGCCGGCGACCCGGCCCAATACGACCACGCGACGACCCCGGGCGGCTAGCTGACCGACCTGCTCCAGCCGTTCGGCCTGACCTTCCAACAACACCTCGGGCGCTCCCAACAGCCAAACCGAACCATCGGCCAGTTCGACTCCGCTCCATTTGCGGGCCGAGCTGAAAGCGGCTCGACGGGTGACTGTCAGATCGGGCTCCGGCACCACCCGGGCGATGGCGGCGGCGGTGGCGTTGGGCCGGAGCTCGTGGACCAAGGCTCCGAGAGCGGCCCAAGCCCGACCAGGCTCCTCGCCCTCGAGCGGGACCCAGTCCTGGTAGACGATCTCGCCTTGGGTCAAGGTGCCAGTCTTGTCACAGCAGATGACGTCGACCCGGGCCAGCCCTTCGACCGCCGGCAACTCCTGGATCAAGGCCTGCTGACGAGTCAGTTGCAGGGCCGCCAGCAAGAAGGCCAAGGTGGTGAGCAGGACCAGCCCCTCCGGCACCAAGCCGACCAAGGCTCCGGTCGAGCGCAGCACGACGTTGCGCCAGTCGCCCCAGCCCAGGACCCGGCTCTGGGCCAGCACCGCGATCGGGAACATGCCGATGACGACCCAGGTCAGCCAGCGCAACAAGACATTGGTCGAGTGCTGGACCTCGGAATAGGCCCGGGTGAAGACGCGGGCCTGGCTGGACAGGCGCTGGGCGGTGGACTCGGCCCCGACCGTGGCGGCTCGGAACCAACCCGATCCGGCCACCACGGCGGTGCCAGAGGAGACCTGGTCGCCGACCGCCTTGGCGATGGCGTCCGACTCACCGGTCAGATTGGACTCGTCGATCTCCAAGTTGTCCGACAGCAAGACCGGACCGTCGGCCGGCACCTGGGTTCCGACCACCAAGAGGACTAGGTCGTCTCGCACCACGTCGCCGGTGTCGATGGTCGAGGTCTGGCCGTCTCGTAACACTGTGGCGGTGGGGGCGTGCAGGACGGCCAAGGAGTCGAGCTTGCGCTTGGCGTACCATTCCTGGGCGATGCCGAGGGCGGAGTTCAAGACCAAGGCGATGCCGAAGAGACCGTCGATGTAGGAGCCAGTCAGCAGGACCAAAACGAACAGACCGCCCAACAGACCGTTGAAACGAGTCAGAACATTGGCTTTGACGATCTGCCAGAGCGGGCGCGAGCTGACCTGTCGAGTGTGGTTGACCAGCCCCCGCTCCACCCGGTCGGCCACTTGGGCCCCAGTCAGTCCGCTGCCCAGCGTCTCCCGCTGGAAGTTCCCGGTGATAGAAGGGGGCGTCAGACGGGGCGGCTGGCCAGGCGGCGGAGCGTCCCGATATTGGATGTGTCGGGAAGTTTCGCCAACGCCGCCAGGGGTCCCGGCTGGCGTCTCCTTCCGCCGCGAACTTCCGGCGGGGGACACTAGCTCGGTGACATGGTCATCAGGCACTCCCCCACCCTACCGGTGGAACGAAATCACTCGATTCGGTCCGGCCACCCGCCTACGGCCCGGGCCGCACTCAGTCACAGGCGACGGACCGCCGCGCTCCGACGGACCACGTAAAGCGGGTGGCGACCGCTCAGACGGTCGTCACCGCCTCCTGCACGAAGTCGATCAGACGCTCCACCTGAGCCACGAAGTCACGGTCCAGGTCGCGCCAGGAGGACACCCGGCCGAGGATACGACGCCAGGCCTGGGCGATGTCCTCGGGCCGACGCCAAGGCCAGCCCAAACCCTGACAGACGGTGGCCTTCCAATCCGTCCCCGGCGGCGCCTCGGGCCAAGCCGACACGCCCAAGGCGGACGGAGACACGGCTTGCCAGATGTCGACGTAACGGTGTCCCAAGACCAAGACGTCTGAGCCGAAGGGTGAGGCGGCGACGGCCTGGGCCAGCCGGCTCTCCTTGGTGCCCGCTGCGAGGTGGTCCAGCAGCACTCCCAGCCGGCGGTCGGCCGTCGGGCCGAAGCCTTCCAAACGGTCGAGCAAATGGTCGGCTCCGTTCAAAGGTTCGACCACGACGCCGATGTGGCGCAGGTCGTCGCCCCAGACTCGCTCGATCAGTTCGGCGTCGTGACGGCCCTCGACCCACAAGCGGGAAGCCCGCGCCACCTGGGCCGCCTGCGGCGGACCGGCCAGGGAACCCGAGGCGGTGTACTTGGGATTGGGCTGGGCCGACCGGGCCGGCCAGGTCAACTGGACCGGTCGGCCGTCGATCCAAAAACCGGGGCCGACCGGGAAGGAACGCCGCCGCCCGTGGCGGTCCTCCAGCACCACCAGACCGTTCTCCCACCGCACCACGGCGCCGCAATAGCCCGACTCGACTTCCTCCACCACCAACCCGAGGGCCAGTTCGACCGGCCGGGAGACCGGCCGCCTAGGTTGCCGCTGATCGGGGGCCAGCACATCACTGGAGTAGCGCTTGGTGGTCACCGGACGAGCCTAACGCGACGCCCACCAGGATTCGATCATCATTCTCCGGTCGCAGTCGCTGGCCGGTGTCAGAGCGCCGCCGTAGACTCGACATATGAGTGTGGACGTGGAAGCGGCTGTCGCGACGATTCTGTCTGTCGACGACCTGGACGAGCGCGCGCTGGTGATCCACCGCCTCGAGCGGAGCCTCCATTCCGAGGGCGGTACGCGCCAGACAGCGGCCCGAGCCGTCTGGCGTGAGGAGATCGACTCCCGAGTCGATCAAATCCTGAGCGGCCAGGTCGAGTTGGTAGACGCCGACGAGACTTACCATCTACTGTCCGCCGAACTCGCGGACATGGATCGGTGACCCTGCGCCAGCGCGAGCATCCCGAAGCCCGGGCCGAGCTGCGGGCCGCCGCGCTTTGGTACGAGCGGAAAGAGCGCGGCGTCGGACAGAGGTTTCTGGACCGGACCCGCCAGGCCCGGCGCTCCATCGCCGCATCACCCGAAGCGTGGCATAGATATCCGGGCTGGGATCGAGACGACCTGGTTGTGCGGGTCCGCAGCGTCGCGAAGCACCCCTACGACATCGTCTACTTCACCACCGCGAGGGAGATCGTCATCGTCGCCTACGCTCACGAGAGCCGCGAGCCCGGCTATTGGAGGAACCGCGTCGACGAGTGACCCACGGAGCGATCATCCTGAGATCACCCCATATGCGCCGAGTAGCCCAGAAGACCTAACCGATCGCACCTGATCGAGCCGGCTCAGTCGAGCAGATCGCGGACCACGCCGTCCGCCCGCAGACGACCGGCCGGGGTCAGCACCAGCCGACCAGCGCTGTCCTCCCCCAGCCGCTGGGCCGGGTCCAGGGCCTGGCCCGACGGGACACGATCCGCCGACCCGTCCGCCGAGGCCCGATCGGGCGGGATCGGCCGGACTTCCAGCAAGCCTCGGGCCAAGGGATCGGCCAGGCGGGCCTGTTCCGAAGCCGTCAGCCAACGGCGGTCCAAGCCGGTGGCCAGCCGTAGATCGAGCATGATCCGTTCGACCCGGCGTTGCTGATCGGTCAAATGTTCGCGGCCCTGGGCCGGGCTCAGGCCGTCGGCCAAGCGAGCGCTGTAGTGGCGGGGCAGACGGTGGTTCCACCAGCGCAGACCGCCGATGTGGGAGTGGGATCCGGCGCCGGCGCCCCACCAGTCGTCGGACTGCCAATAGACCAGATTGTGGCGGCAGGCGGCCTGCGGCCGGGACCAATTCGAGATCTCGTACCAAGTCAGCCCGGCCTTCTCCAGCCGGGCGTCGGCTTGGAGATACTTGTCGGCCAGGTCGTCCTCGTCCGGCCAGGGCAACTCGCCGCGACGCAGACGGGCGGCCAGCCGGGTGCCCGGCTCGACGGTCAGGGCGTAGGCCGACAGATGGTCGGGGGCGGCCGCCAAAGCCGCCTCCAGGCTGACCTCCCAGTCGGCCGCCGACTCCCCCGGCGTGCCGTAGATGAGATCGAGGGAGACGCTGTCGAAACCGGCTCGCCGGGCCCAGTCCACCGCCTCGACCGCCCGGCCCGGCCGGTGGACGCGATCCAAAACGGCTAGGACATGATCGACCGCTGATTGCATGCCCAAAGACAGCCGGTTGACCCCGGCTCGACGCAGATTCTCCAAAGACCTGGGCGAGACCGTCTCTGGGTTGGCCTCGGTCGTGATCTCGGCCGTCGGGTCGAGCTCGAACAGGGCCGACACCCGGCCCAGCAGCCAGGCGAAATCGGCCGACCCCAGCAAAGTGGGGGTGCCACCACCGAAGTAGACCGTCTGGACCGGCCGAGGGCCCAACAGCCGGGCGGCCAACTCCAGTTCGAGACCCAGAGCGGTCAGATAGGGCCAGGTGGCCTCGCGGTCGAAGCGATCCGGCACGTAGGTGTTGAAGTCGCAGTAGCCGCAACGGGCCCGGCACCAGGGGATGTGCAGGTACAAAGACAGGGGCTGGCCCTGACGGGAGCTGGCCAAGCCGTCGGGCAGCCGCCCGTCGTCCGGGGCGACGTCGCCCTCAGGCGGCCGGGCGGCCACTAGTCGCCCCCGCTCTCACTTGCGCTCGGTCTCCCCGGCGCTGGACAGGGCGGCCACGAAGGCCTCCTGGGGCACCTCGACCCGGCCCACCATCTTCATCCGCTTCTTGCCTTCCTTCTGCTTCTCCAGCAGCTTGCGCTTACGCGTGATGTCACCGCCGTAGCACTTGGCCAGCACGTCCTTGCGCACGGCTCTGATCGTCTCGCGGGCGATCACGCGGGCGCCGATGGCGGCCTGGATGGGAACCTCGAATTGCTGACGGGGGATCAGCTTGCGCAGCTTCTGGGCCATCTCGACGCCATAGGCGTAGGCCTTGTCCCGGTGCACGATGGCGGAGAAGGCGTCGACCGGCTCCCCGTTCAACAAGATGTCGACCTTGACCAAGTCGGCCTCCTGCTGGCCGGCCTCCTCGTAGTCGAGCGAGGCGTAGCCCCGGGTGCGGGATTTCAAGGCGTCGAAGAAGTCGAACACGATCTCGGCCAGGGGCAGGACGTAATGCAGCTCCACCCGGTCCTCGGACAGGTAGTCCAGGCCGGTTTGGACGCCCCGCCGGGACTGACACAGCTCCATCAAGGGGCCGATGAACTCGGCCGGAGCCAGGATCGAAGCCTTGACGACCGGCTCCCAAACCGACGCCACCTTGCCGGCGGGGAACTCCGACGGGTTGGTCACCTGGCATTCGGAGCCGTCCTCCAGCGCCACCCGGTAGACCACGTTGGGCGCGGTCGAGATGATGTCGAGTCCGAATTCCCGTTCCAGCCGCTCGCGCACGATCTCCATGTGCAGCAGGCCGAGGAAGCCGGCCCGGAAGCCGAAGCCGAGGGCGGCCGAGGTCTCCGGCTCGAAGACCAGGGCGGCGTCGTTCAATTGCAGCTTGTCCAGCGCCTCGCGCAGATCGGGGAAGTCGTGGCCCTCGATCGGGAAGAGGCCGGCGTAAACCATCGGATTGGGGTGGCGGTACCCGGCCAGAGGCTGGCTGGCTGGACGGGTGGCGATGGTGACGGTGTCGCCCACGCGGGACTGGCGGACGTCTTTGACCCCGGTGATGAGGTAGCCCACCTCGCCCACGCCGAGGGCCCGCTCCCGGATCGGCTCGGGCGCGATGACGCCGACTTCGAGGACCTCGTGGGTGGCCTTGGTCGACATCATCAAGATACGTTCGCGGTGCGACAGCTCGCCGTCGACCACCCGGACGTAGGTCACGACGCCCCGGTAGGTGTCGTAGACCGAGTCGAAGATGAGGGCGCGCGGCGCGACCTCGGGGCGGCCCACCGGCGCCGGCACCTGGCGCACGATCTCGTCCAATAGCTCGGCCACGCCGTCGCCGGTCTTGGCCGACACCCGTAGGACCTGGGAGATGGGGCAGCCGATGATGTGGGCCACCTCTGAGGCGTGCTTGTCCGGCAGGGCGCCCGGCAGGTCGATCTTGTTGATGACCGGGATGATGGCCAGGTCGGCCTCCAGGGCCAGGTAGAGATTGGCCAGGGTCTGGGCTTCGATGCCCTGAGCGGCGTCGACCAGCAAGACCGCCCCCTCGCAGGCCGCCAGCGAACGCGACACCTCGTAGGTGAAGTCGACGTGGCCGGGGGTGTCGATCATGTTGAGGACGTAGGTCTGGTCCTCCACCGTCCAGGGCAGGCGGACGGCCTGGCTCTTGATGGTGATGCCACGCTCCCGCTCGATGTCCATGCGGTCGAGGTATTGGGCGCGCATGGCCCGCTCGTCCACCACGCCGGTCAATTGCAGCATCCGATCGGCCAAGGTCGACTTGCCATGGTCGATGTGGGCGATGATGCTGAAGTTGCGAATGATCTTCGGATCAGTCGAACCGGGGCTGGGTGCGTTCAATCGGTGTCCTGGGCTCAGGTCGATCCGGGATCGGATCGCGGCGGGTCGGTCGGAACAGTCGCCTCATTGTCGCATACGGCGGGCTGGGCCGTTGGGCTCCTCACCCGGCCTGGGGCGGACCCGGTCTGACCGCTCCGGGCGACTGAGCGGAGACCGGCGACTGGGCTCGGGCAAGGCAAAGGGCGCCCTGAGGCGCCCTATCAGCGGTGCTCGCGCGCCAACCAGGCGACCGGACCGACTGGCTTGGGCCAAGCGGTCCGGAGCGGACCCGGCTGACCGTCGCGACGGTCAGGCCCGAGTCACAAGGCGGCGGCCCGCTTGGCGATGGCCGATTTGCGGTTGGCGGCGTTATTGGCGTGGATGACGCCCTTGCTGACGGCCTTGTCCAAAGCCTGGCAGGCGGCCCGCGCCGCCACCGTGGCCTTCTCGGCGTCGCCAGCGTCCGCCGCCAGACGGAACTTGCGGATCTGGGTGCGCAGACCAGACTTGACCGCCTTATTACGCTGACGGGCGATCTCGTTGGTCTTGATTCGCTTGAGCTGGGACTTGATGTTCGCCACTGGGCAAGCCTCTTCGTCGGTGGTGGGTCGTAAATACGGTCCCAGCGCAGGCGCGCTCGGACACGAGGCGTCAATTTACCAGGCCCAGCCGGGCCTGGCCAAACCCAGTGGGCGATCGGGTCTCCCCAAAGGCGGTGAGGACCGGCTGGTACGACGCTCTGGCAGGTGCCGTGGCCAGGCACTACTCGAGGGTGACTGAAGCGGCGAACTCAGGAGAAACTCCACATGTCGACCGGATTCCGGCGCAACGCGCCAGAAACCCAAGACCCGAGAGAGTAGATGTCGTCGGGCCTTGGGTTCCAGGTCGCGGGCAGCTAAGCCGTTGCGGGGGCAGCGGGTCTGCGCTCAGCGGGTCATGCCCGTCAGTTCTTGGGCCGCCGCCTCGAACTCGGTCCCGTTCAAGGAAGCGACGACAGGGTCAGCATAGGTTCCCGGCACGGCGACCAGTCGGCCGTCCGTGACCTCGTACCGCCCCTGCGGTCCACCTAACACCATGTACGTTCCGTCAGGGGAAGGCCCCAGCAGGACGAGGAAATACTGATGGCCTGCATCGAACTGGGGCTGTCCTTCGAGCTGCAGCAGATAGGGGTCGGGCACCTCGTCACGAACGACACCGCCGGTGAACCTCACCTCAACGGTGTCCCGTGGGGCCGTGCCCCAGACGAGCTGGTCGACGGTAAAGGACTGAACGGTGGAGACGATCGTCGGATCGACCTGGTTCGGCTCTTGTCGCGCGGTCCTGGCCGTGCCTAGAACGGCCAGCTGGCTCCATGCGGCCAACTCCTCGACGCTAGCCGCTCCCGAAGCGAGATCGGCCCGCACAACACGGATAGGCAATGCTGTGGAGGTTGATTGGTTAGGCGATCCAATGTCCGCGCCACAACCAGCGGCCAGTAGGAACAACGGAATCAGCAATGCGATTCGCAGAGATTTGGCATTCATTGGGTCATCCTTATTCTTTTAGCTAAGGGGTAAATAAGTTCACTATGAATAAATCGCGTTGACGTCATTACTATCACCAGCTGTCGGTCCGGTTAGACCTTTTGCATGACACCTGTCTCCGTGATTAACATTCATGATTGTATTGGTTGTGACACCCGTGTGGGCGAGACCGATAATGTGACCCATTTCGTGAGCGGACACGCACTGCCTCTGGTTAGCATCGTCTGCCGCGTAGGCACAAGATTGCGCTCCAGGGGTTGTGCAATTGAAATGACGAGTGTCTAGCCATCCGGCGTTGATCCTTATCGAACCGTTCGTATAAGTACCAGATGTCGCATTTGGACCAGGTTCTCCAATCCCTAACCAATCCGTTACGCCATAGTCATTAACGTTGTACCAGACAGCGCTCCCCACTGTTCCCAGGACGACGTTGAACGCGGTATTACTATTCCAGGCGGCCGCTGCACCCGCCGCAGACGAAGAGTAAGCGGTATATCCGTTTACCGACCTATAGTACGTGTAAGTTGGGGTGGCCCATTTTCCTCCAAGAGCCGCCCCGTTGGCTGCGAAAGGTGCTATAGCGAGTGATGCCACGAGGACAAGTGCGACAGCGGCGGTGCGACGGAGGCTAGCTTGGCTTTGTTTGATGATATGGTGCTTTGGGGATTTCATCTGAAACCTTCTTCTCGAGAGGTTATATAAATAATATATTACTGAGATATGGGCGAGTAATGCGTGACGCATTCTGTGAGAATCGATTGAAGAGTTTCGGAGTTTCTCCCGAAGTCCGAGTGAAGTTCCGGAAGACGGTTGCCCAGGTTTGCGTGTTAGCAGGCGTCGCCGGAGGCTACGGGTCAAGTCTCGATCACCGTCGACGCTCGCTGAGGTGTTAGTTGAGTTAGAGTGGAGATGACTGATCTGGCGCGGTAAGGGCTCTTTCCATCGTATTGGACAAAGTGAACTAGATGGCGATCACTATCTTCAAAGGCGCTTCCCGCTCATGGTTCGATCAGTCGGATCATTCGGCCAAGCTCGCCTCGATCATGCGGCGCAGGTACTTCGACACCGACATGTGCGACTGAGTGGCACGGGCTTTGACTTGGGCGAGGGTGTCTTCGGACAGGACGACTCTGACGACCGGCGAGTGCTTGCCGCCGCCGGACAGGGACTTCCCGCCGGGGATCAAACCGGGAACCAGGCCGTCGCGCAGCATCTGCTCGGCCCGGTCGGCGTCCGCTTCGGCGTCGGCCTCTGTGTAACGACGGCCGTCGATGTAGACGGGCGTCTCATCCAGGTCGCCGTCCCAGGTGACTTTGGAGACACCGGGGATGAACCTGTACTGGCTCGTGTCGGTGGTCATTGCGGCTTCCTTCCCATCAGAGACGTGCGCTGGGCGTGGGCGGGCGTTGGGGCAGGCCCAGGCCACGGCCTCGGAATAGCAGAGCGGCGCGTAGGAGCAGCAGGACGACCAAGCCCCAGCCGCACCAGCGGGCCACCGGGTGGTCGAGTGAGAAGATCAGGACGGCGGCCAGCAGGCAGGGCAGCAGCCAGCGAGCGGACCAAGCCATGTAGCCGACGAAACTGGGCATACGCACGCCGGCGGACTCGGCGATGGAGCGGACCATGAAATTGGGGCCGTTGCCGATATAGGTCATTGCGCCCCAGAGGACGGCGCCGGTGCTGACCGCCACCAGGTAGACCTCGGGCACGCCCGCCACCAGAGCCACGCCCGGCTGCCGGGCCAGGCTGGAGTTGGCGGCCACCTCGAAGAAGGTGGCGTAAGTCGGGGCATTGTCCAAGACAGCGGACAGGCCGCCGGTGAACAGATGCAAAGTGATGGGGCTGAGGGGCAATCCGCCAGCCCTCTGATCGAGCAGGCGCAGGGCCGGAATCATGGTCAAGAAGATGCCGACGAAGATGGCCGCCACCTCGGCGATGGGCCCCCAACTGAAGCGGTTGACCTTGAAACGAGCCACCTTGTCGCCGGTCCGCCAAGCCAGCCAAGCGGCGCCCAAGATGATGAGCTCGCGCCAAGGCAGATAGTCCGGCCAAGTGGCTTGTCCGGCCTGCACCGCCTCGACGTCGACCGATGGGACCAAAGCGACGGCGGCGATGATGACGATGAACCAGATCACGCCCCCACCACCTCTGACGCCGAGCGGCTCGACGATGTCCCGGCTGGGGTCCTCGTCCACCATCAGGGCCCGGTCCAAGCAGTAGTAGGTCACCAGCAAGAGACCATTGACTAGCAGCCACTGCGGCCACAGGTGCAAGGTCCAGCTGAAAGGCACCCCGCGCAACAGGCCGAGGAAGAGGGGTGGATCGCCCAAAGGCGTCAGCAGGCCGCCGCAGTTGGCCAGGGTGAAGATGGCGAAGACGACGGTGTGGACCCGATGCCGCCGGTGGGCGTTTGAACGCACCATCGGACGGATCAGCAAAATGGCGGCCCCGGTGGTGCCGATCAGGGAGGCCAAGACGGAGCCGACCGCTAGAAAGGCCGTGTTGACTTTGGGGGTGCCGGCCAGGTCGCCGGTCAGAGCGATGCCGCCGGCCACCACGAAGAGGCCGAAGAGCAAGCTGACGAACTGGAAGTACTCGATCAGGGCGTGTACGACCAGTTCGCCCTCGTCGACCGCGATCATGGCCAAGGCGACCGGCAAGCCGAGCAGCAAGGACACCATCAGTTGGACTTCAGGTTTCTCCCACCAATGGGAGGTGGCGGGCAACAGCGGCAGCGTAGCCACCGCGATCAGCATGATCGCGAACGGAATCACGCCCCACCAAGGAATCACCGACTCACCGTAACCGATGCCGTGCGACACCCGCCGCCGCGACCAGCTGGGGAACTGTCGCAGGGGCATGGCATGCTGAGCCTGTGGCAAGTCCAGCGGCCCGTTTCGGCGGCCTGATCGTGATCACCGGCCCGGAGGCCTTCCTGGCCGAACGGGCCATGGCTAACGCCGTGGCCGAACTGCGTCGGCTCGACCCGGCCGCCTCCCTCACCACGACGGCGGCGGCCGACCTCGACCTGGGCCGGCTCCAAGCTGTGACGGGCTCCGACCTCTTCGCCGCCAACACCATCGCCTGTCTGACCGGCCTCGAGCAGACCCCGTCCGACTTGCGCCGGGCCCTGGGCGACCTGGCCCGCGATCTGCCCGACAGCTTGGCCTTGATCTGCCAGCACGGCGGCGGCAACCAGGGCAAGGCTCTGCTGGACGAGTTGAAGCCGCTGGCCGACCAGGTGGTCGCCTGTCAAGCCTTGAAGCCGCGCCAACTGGCCGATTTCGTACGGGACGAGGCCCGGCGCCTGGGTGGGAGCATCGGCGAGCAGGCCAGCCAACAGTTGATCGACGCCATCGGTCCGGACAGCCGGGCCTTGGCGGCGGCGGTCTCCCAGCTGTTGGCCGACGCCGAGCAGTCGACCATCACGGCGGCCGAGATCCGGCGTTACTTCGCCGGTCGTGCCTCCGTCAGCAGTTTCGCGGTGGCCGATGACGCCCTGGCCGGGCGCACCGGTCAGGCCATCGTCAAATTGCGCTGGGCTTTGGCCTCCGGCGCCGCCCACGTCTTGATCACCGCCGCCTTCGCCAATGGCCTACGCCAATTGGGCCGCTATTTCAACGCCGCCCGCCGCTATAGCCGCTCGGGCGACATCGCGACGGCCATCGGCGCCCCGGCTTGGAAGGTGGATGAGATCGCCCAACGCGCCCGCTCGTGGAGCGAGTCCGCCGTGGCCCAAGCCATCCGAGCCGTGGCCCAAGCCGACGCCAAGGTCAAAGGGGCCTCGGGCGACCCCGACTTCGCCCTGGAGCAATTGGTCATAACCGTGACGGCCTGCCGCCGAGCCGCCCATAAACGTTGACCGACACCCCTCGGGGTGACCGCGACGCTGGCGGATCCCGCCTTAGGAGACCCTCAGCGAAGGTTGGGGAACCCCAGCGCAGGCAGGGACAACCTCAGCGCTGGGAGACGATGACGAGTTCGCCCGCCCGCCGACCGATGGCGATCGAACCGTGCTGATCGGTCCGGGCCACCAACGCGCCCAGTTCGTCCAGCCGGCGCAGCGCGCTGTCCGCCGGGTGGCCGTAATCATTGCCCTCCCCCACGCTGATGAGGGCGATCCTGGCTCCGGTCCGGGCCAGGAAGGCGGCCTCCTGCCGAGCCGAGCCGTGGTGCGGCAGCTTCAACACATCGACCGCCAGATCGACTCCCGCCGCCACTAGGGCCTGTTGACCGGCTAGTTCCAGGTCGCCGGTGGCCAACAGGCTGATACCGTCCACGACGACCCGGCAGACCAACGAGGCGTCGTTGGCGGCGCTGGACTCCTCGGCCTGATCGAAGACGGTCGTCGCCGGCGCCTCCGACAGGACCGTCAGCTGGACGTCGCCCAGACTGAGACTGTCGCCCGCGCCGACCTGCCGCCAGTCCACCGCTCGCTGAGCGGCCAAGGCTTGGGCCGACGACGCCGCCCCGTCCGATTGATTGGCCACGATGAGGCCGACCGGCCAACCGGCCAACAATTCGGCCAGGCCGCCGACGTGGTCGGCATGGAAGTGGCTCAAGACGACGACTGGCACCTGCCGCACGCCCAGACCGTCCAGACAACGCCCCAAACCGGCCTGAGGCGGCCCGACGTCGATCAGGAGGGCCTGGCCCGGACCGACCTTGACCGCCAAGGCGTCACCTTGGCCGACGTCGCAGGCCACCACCGACCAGTCCGAGGGCGGCCAACCGGGCTGCATCGGGGCCCGCCCCAGACCCACGACCAGTCCGACGGCCAGGATCAAGACCAACCAACTGCGGCCTAACAAGCGGGGCATCAACCAAGCCAAGGTCAGACAGCCGGCGGTCAGACAGACCAAGGCGACCGGCTGAGCCGGCCAAGGCTGGGCGGCGCCAGGCAGTCGGGCGCAGCGGTGCGCCACCTGCAAGATCGGTTCGACCAGCCAACCGGTCAGCCGGCCGACCAGCCCGCCCAACGCCGGGCTGAACGATCCGACCAGGGCGGTGACCAAGCCGAGCACAGTGGCCGGGCCGACCGGCGGACCGGCCAAAGCGTTGGCCAACACCCCGACCAAGCTGACCGAGCCGGACAGCCAGGCCACGACCGGCTGAGTGGCCAATTGGGCGGCCAAAGGCACGGCCACCGCTTCGGCCAGCCAACCTGGCAGCCAACGTCCCAGAGCCAAACTCCAGGGCCGGCCCCAGACCAGCAGGCCGAGACAAGCCAAGACGGATAAGACGAAGCCGATCGAGTGGGACAGCCAAGGGTCGATCCAGGTCAGCCCCACCACGGCCAGACAGAGATGGCGTAGACCACGTCCCGAGGCGGGGGAATGGCGTAAGGCGACCAGACCGACCAGGCCCATGGCGGCGGCTCGCAAAACACTGGGTTCGCTGTGGCATAGAGCGACGAAGCCGATCACGCCGACCAGCGCCACCAGGTCGAGCCAGCGTCCGCGCAGCCCGATCAGGCGGGCCAGGACGGACAAGAAGGCCAACAGAATGGTCAAGTTGGCTCCCGAGACCGCTGTCAGATGGGTCAGGCCGGTGGTCTGGAAGTCCTGCCGCAAGCTCGCCGGCATGGCCTCGGTGTCCCCCACCACCAGGGCCGGCACCAAAGCGGCCTGCTCCGGGCTGGCCCGGGCCATGGCTTGACGCAGGCTGCGCCGGACCTGTTCGACCGCCCGCCGCCAGGCCGGAGCCTCCGCCACCAGTCGGGGAGGTCCCAAAGGCTTGAGCAGCGCGGCCACTCCGTCGGCCCGCTCGGCCGGAGCCAAACGTCCTTCGACCGCCATCCGCCGGCCGGGATCGAGGCCGAGCCAGTCGGCCCCGGCCGAACCGTTGACGACCAGCAGCACGGCTAGGTGGGTGGTGAAAGCCTGGCCCCGCCCGCTGACCCGTTCCAGGGTGGCGTGGACCAGGACCGTCTCCCCCTGCCCCACCAAGGCGCTGTGGCCGACCGTCAATTCGACCGCCGCCACCGCCTCCTGGCGGGCCAGGTCAGGCGCCGGACCCTGAGTCAGACGCCAGACCCGCAACCCGCCGATCACGGCGGTGGCGGCCAAGACCGTGGCCACCAGCGCCAGGACGGTGGAACGCCGCCGCCAAGCCAACAGCGCCGCCAAGGCGGCGGTCAGACTGGTCACAGCCAGCCCGGTCTGGTGCCAGACGGTCAACCATTGACCGGCCCAAGCCGCCAAGGCGGCCGGCGCCAGACGCAGGTCGAGCCCATCCGGCCGGGCCGCCCGACCGGACGAGGCCGACCCAGATGAGGCTGGTCCGAATGGGACTGGGTTGGACAGGGCCGACCCGGCTGGAGCCGGACCAGATGGAGTCGGACCAGACCGGGCCGACCCGGCTGGGGCTGGGACAGAACCAGCCAGCGGAGCCTCGGGCCGTCCCGGTTCCAGCTCAGACACGGACGTACGGAACGAGTTGGGCGTAAGTCTTGGGGCCGATGCCATCGACCTCTTGCAATTCAGCCACCGTCGTGAAGCGGCCGTGCTGGGAACGCCAGGCCAAGATGGCGGCGGCCGTGACCGGGCCGATCCCGGGCAGGCTCTCAAGTTGCTGAGCGGTGGCGCTGTTGAGGTCGATGGTCCCGCTGGTCGCCCCACCGGCCAGACCCGGCTCGACCGATCCACCGCTCAGCCCGCCGCGCACCTCGCCCCTGGGCTCGGACCGGGTGCCGACGATGATCTGACAGCCGTCCCAAAGCGGACCGGCCAAGTTCAACTCAGCCGGATCGGCCTGATCGGTCAGCCCGCCGGCCGCCGCCAAGGCGTCCCAGACCCGGCTGCCGGTCGGCAGCTCGACCAGACCGGGCTGGTGGACCGCGCCCAAGACATGGACGGTCATCAGAGCCGGGCTGGCCTGGGCGGTCGGCGCCGGGCTGGGGGCGGGCGTCCAACTGGGCGTGGGCAGACCGACCGCCTCCGGCCAGGTGCGAGCCCGCAAGACCAAGACGGTGGCGCCGATGACGGCCAGCACCGCCAAGACCGCCATCACCCGGACGTGACGGGCGGCCAGCTCCCGCCAGCCGGGCCAGCGACTGAACTCGGTGGGACCGGATCTCGCCGGAGCCCTCGGATCGCCCGCTGCCAGCCGCTCGGACCGATCCGCCGCCGAACCGGCCTGGCCGTCCGCTGACCCAGCCGAGCCGGCTCCGGCCGTCAGACCGGACGTCACAGACGGATCGGCCCCACTAGAGGCCGTGGACGGCGCCGACCGGTCGGGCGCAGTGGATCGAACGGGCGGGTCGGACCCGACGACCTGCCCCAAGACGGCCGCCAGACGTTGTCGGACGCGGGCGGCCGAATCGGCCGACCCGGCCCTCGACCATGGCGATGTCACGCCTAAACCATGGCGCGGACCAGGCTCACTCGGTCCGGTCTGAGGCCGGCTGGGGACAACCGGCGCCAGCCGGCCTCAGCTGGGGATAACCGTCTAAAGCGCCTGTGTCTGGCCGCACGCCGTGACGGCCGATGGGAAGCATGAGGGGACGGCCCGAGACGGGGTCGGTGACGACGTGGGCGGCCAGCCCGAAAACAGCCTGGACCACGTCCCCGGTCAACACCTCGGACGGCGGGCCCGCGGCCTGGACGCGACCGCTGGCCAGGGCGATCAGGTGGTCGGCGTAGCGGGCGGCCAGGTTGAGGTCGTGGAGGACGAGGACGATGGTCGTGCCCCGGCGCCGGTTGAGGTCGGTCAGGAGGTCGAGGACTTCCAACTGGTGCCTGACGTCGAGGAAGGTGGTGGGCTCGTCGAGGAGTAGGAGGTCGGTCCGCTGGGCCAGGACGAGCGCGATCCAGACCCGCTGGCGCTGGCCGCCGGACAACTCGTCGACCGGTCGGTCGGCCAGCCCGGCCGTGTCCGTCGCGTCGAGGGCCTCGGCCACGGCCTCGTCGTCCTCGGTCGACCAGCGGGCGAACAACCCCTGGTGGGGATGGCGGCCCCGGCCGACCAGATCTGCCACAGTGATCCCGTCCGGCGCGATCGGCGACTGGGGCAGGAGTCCGAGCGTCCGGGCGACCTGCTTGGCGGGAAGCCGGTGGATGGCCTGGCCGTCCAGGACGACGTGGCCCGCCTTCGGCGCCAGGAGGCGGGAGAGCGCCCGCAGGAGGGTCGACTTGCCGCAGGCGTTGGGCCCGACGATGGCCGTGATGGCCCCGGGCGGGATGACCAGGTCGAGGCCGTCGACGACAGTGAGGTCGCCGTAGGCCAGGGTGAGGCGTTCGGCGGCGAGGCGATGGTCGGCGGTCACAGCGACCCTCCTGAGCGGTTGATCCGGACAATGAGGTAGAGGAGGTAAGGAGCGCCGAGCACGCCCGTCACGACTCCGACCGGGAAACGGGTCCCGAAGGCCCACTGGCCGAGCAGGTCGGCCACGGTCACGAGCAGCGCCCCGATCAGGGCGGCGGGGAGAACGGGCGAGCCATGCCGGCCGACGATCCGGGCGGCGATCGGGCCGGACAGGAAAGCGACGAACGCGACCGGCCCGGCGGCCGCCGTGCCGAAGGCGATCAGGCCGACGGCGGCGACGATGAGGACGATCCGGGTCCGGTCCACCCGGACGCCCAAGGCGCTGGCCGTGTCATCGCCGAGCCGGAGCAGCCCCAGGGGACGGGTCTGCGCCAACAGGATGGGAGCCAAGACGGCCGTGGCCCAGGTCAGCCAGCGGACATCGGTCCAGGTCACGCCGTTGAGGCTCCCGGCCAGCCAGCGCATGGCCTGCTGCAGGTCCCATTCCCCGGCCCGTGACAGCAGATAGGCGGTGACTGAATCGAGCATGGCGGCGACGCCGATGCCGACCAGGATGAGCCGGGTCCCGGCCACGCCGTGGCGGTACGACAGCAGGTAGACGACGACCGCGACGCCGAGTCCGGCGGCGATGGCGAAGGCCGACACCTGGGCGCCGCTGAGGCGCAACACGACGATGGCGAGCGTGGCCGCGGCCCCGGCGCCGGCCGTGATGCCGATGATGTCCGGGCTGGCCAATTGGTTCCGCAGCATCGTCTGGAAGGTCACACCGCCCAGGCCGAAACCAGCGCCGACCAGGACGGCCACGATGGCCCGGGGCAGGCGCAGCTCTCCCACGGTGAAACCGGCTCCGGGGACGTCGCGGCCCAAGATGACGGCCAGAACATCGGCGGGCGGGTAGAAGGTGTGGCCGATCATGAGGGAGAGGGCGAAGGCGAGCGCGACGCCGGCGGCCAGCAGGCCGATGAGAGCGCGGCGGCGGGAGCGCCGGCGGAGCCGGCCGGAACGGACGAGGGCGAGGGCGGTCATAGCTCCCGCACCTTCTGACGTCGGACGAGGTGGATGAAGAAGGGCGCGCCGACGAGCGCTGTGACAATGCCGACGTCCACCTCGGAGGGCCGGGCCACGAGCCGGCCGGCGATGTCCGAGACGGTCAGGAGGATGGCCCCGCCGAGGGCCGAGGCGGGCAACAGCCAGCGGTGGTCGACCCCGATGAGGAGCCGGCAAGCGTGGGGCACGACGAGGCCGACGAACCCGATCGGGCCGGCCACGGCCGTCGTGGCGCCGCAGAGGACGACCGCGCCGAGCGCCGCGCCGGCCCGGGCGACGGCGACACGTTCGCCCAGGCCAGCCGCCAACTCATCGCCCAAGGCGAGGGAGTTAAGCGACCGGGCCGAGCCGATGGACAGGGCCACGCCGACGGCCAGAAACGGGAGGACTTGGCCGAGCGCGGCGAACGAGCCCCCGCCGACACCGCCGATTTGCCACGAACGCAGCACACTCGCGATGTCGTTGCGGCCCAAGACGACGGCCGTGATGAGGCTGGACAGGGCGGCCGACGTGGCGGCGCCGGCCAGAGCCAGCTTGAGCGGGGTGGCGCCGCCCCGGCCGAGCGAGCCGACGACGTAGACACCGGCCGCGGTGACGGCGGCGCCGGCGATGGCCGTCCAGATGTAGGCGGTGTGCGTGACGAGGCCGAACCCGGCCACCCCGAGCGAGACAGCCAGCGCCGCCCCCGTGTTGACGCCGAGGATTCCCGGATCGGCCAGCGGGTTCCGGGTCACCCCCTGCATCACTGCGCCGGAGAGGCCGAGGGCGGCCCCGGCCACGACGGCCAGGAGAGTCCGAGGGATCCGCTTCGTCACGGCGGCTTGCTCGAAGGTCTCGGCCTGGCCGCCGAAGGCTGCCACGATGTCCGCCCAGCCGACGTCACGTGCCCCGAAGGCGACCGAGGCGGCCACGGCGACGACGAGGAGGACGGCCAGCCCGGCCAATCCGAGGGCACGGGCCCGCGCCAGGCGCCGTCTCGGGGCGACGCCCGGAGGTGCGAGAGCGAGCCCAGTCACGGCCTAGCGCGACTTCTCGGCCGCCGCCGCCAGTCGTCCGACGTACCAGTCGAGCAGGTAGGGCAGTTGGAGCGGCGTCGGGTTGGCCGCCGTGGCGTTGGCGCTGGAACCGTCGAGGAGGACGACGGCGTCACTGGCGATGGCCGGCATGAGGCCGAGCAGCGGATCGGCCTTGAGGGTGTCGATCATGGCCTGGTCGCCGTAGGTCACGATCAGGCCGACGTCGTCGAAAGTGTCGGCGTTCTCGGCGCTGATCGACCCGGCGTAGGGGTTGGTCGGGTTGGGCTCGAAAGCGGCGATGCTAGCTGGGGTCTTGAGCCCCAGGTCGGAGAAGAACTGCACCCGGGTGTCGGCCGGCGTGTAGAACGTCACGACGGAGAGATCGGTGACGTCGACGTGGGTGAGGAACATGACCGAGGTCTCGGACAAGACCGGGTGGGAGTCGGCGGCTGTCTGAATCTGCGCCTCGAGGTCGGCTATCAAGACGTCGCCCTCGGCGGCCATCCCCATTCCGGCCGCGTTGAGCCGGATCATGTCGCGCCACGACGTCGTCCACGGCGTGTCCGGATAGGCCACGGTCGGCGCGATCTTGGAGAGCGTGTCGTAGTCCTCCTGGGTGAGACCGGAGTAGGCGGCCAGGATGACGTCGGGCCTCGTGTCGGCCACGGCTTCGAAGTCGATGCCATCGGACTCGTCGAACAACACTGGGGTGGCGGCGCCTAGCTGGTCCAGTTTGTCCTTGACCCAGGGCAGGAGCCCGTCACCGTCCTCGTCGGCGAAGTTGGCCGCCGCCATCCCGACCGGGACGACGCCGAGAGAGAGCGGGACTTCATGGTTGGCCCAGTTGACCGTGGCCACACGGACCGGCTGCTCGGTCAAAGTGGTGACTCCGAGGGCGTGCTCTATGGTCAGCGGGTAGCCGACGGCGGCCGTGACCGTCGTGGTCGGCGGCGCGGACGTGGGCTCATCGCCCGAGAATGACGAACAGGCGCCCAGAGCGGCGACCATGAGAAGAAGCGGGACGATGGCGGGGCGTGAGAACGTCCTCATGCGGAGTCCTTTCGCAGGGATCAGGAGAGAATAGTTTAGGTAAGCCTTACCTAAACTAGATTGTATACACCCCGTCCCCGCTTCTGTCAT
Organism: Propionibacteriaceae bacterium; assembly: GCA_031265875.1. Lineage (GTDB taxonomy): Bacteria > Actinomycetota > Actinomycetes > Propionibacteriales > Propionibacteriaceae > WQYJ01. The sequence continues at coordinate 50,743 of JAISCA010000044.1, read as the reverse complement.
CCCCGACGACTACTGCCTCACCTCAACCTCGATTAACGCCTCAGCCCAGCGTTCGCGGCCTGGCCCAGCTCTCGGGCGCTCAGGCCTCGGGCACGATCGAGACCATCTTGGGCAGACGCACGATAACCTTGGCCACGGCCCGCCCGGCCAGGGCGCGTTGGACCCCCGCCTCGGCCAGCGCCAAACGCTCGGCCTCGGCCTGGTCGATGTCGGCCGGCACCTCGATCTTGGCCCGGACCTTGCCCTGGACCTGGACCACCATGGTGACGCGCTCGGCCGCCCGCAGCCCCGGATCGACCTCGGGCCAGCCGGCGTTGGCGACCGAAGCCGGACGGCCCAAGGCCTGCCACATCTCCTCGGCCACGTAGGGGGCGACCAAGGACAAGGCCACGGCCGTGAACTCGGCCGCTTCGCGGACCGCCGGGTCCCCCCCGCCGAGACCGCCGTCGATGGCCTTGCGGGTGGCGTTGACCAGCTCCATCAACCGGGCCACCACGACGTTGAAGCGCCGCAGTTCGAGCAGATCGCCGACCTCGCCCAGAATACGGTGGCTGACCTTCCTCAGACCCAGATCGCCGGCGGCGGGATCGGCTCCGACCGGACTGGAGACGTCCTGAGCCAACCGCCAGGCCCGCTGCAGGAAGCGCAAGCTGGCGCTGGGCGACAGATCGGCCCAGTCGATGTCGTCCTCCGGCGGACCGGCGAAGACCATGGTGGTGCGAATGGCGTCGACACCGTACTGGTCGATCTGTCGACCCAAATCGACGCCATTGCCCAAGGACTTGCTCATCGCCTTGCCCTGGTTGATGACCTGGCCTTGGTTCAGCAAGCGGGCGAAAGGCTCGCTGAAGTCGATCAGGCCGAGGTCGCGCAGAACCTTGGTGAAGAAACGGCTGTAGAGCAGATGCAAGATGGCGTGCTCGACGCCGCCGACGTATTGATCCACCGGCATCCAGCGGGCCACTTGCTCGGGGTCGAAGGCCCGCGCCTGATCGCCCGGCGAGCAATAGCGGTAGTAATACCAAGAGGAGTCGACGAAGGTGTCCATGGTGTCGGCGTCACGGGTGGCCGGTCCGCCGCAGGTCGGGCATTCGGTCTGGGCCCAGTCGGTCGCGCTGGCCAGAGGCGAAGACCCCTTGGGGGCCAGAGCGGCTCCGCGCAGGTCGGGCAATTCGATCGGCAACTGGTCCTCGGGCACCGCCACCTCGCCGTCGACCGGGCAATGCACGATCGGGATGGGGCAGCCCCAGAAGCGCTGCCGCGAGATCAACCAGTCGCGCAGCCGGTAGGTCACGGTGGCCCAACCGGAGCCGTCGCGGCTCAATTTGGCGTTGATGGCGGCGATGCCGTCGGCCTTGTTGGTCAGTCCGTCGAGGGCCTCGGAGTTGACGTAGACGCCGTCGCCGGCCGTGGCCTGACCGGTGACGGCCGGGTCGCCCTGTCCGGTGTCGATCACCATCTGGACCGGCAGGCCATAGGTCCGGGCGAAGTCGAGGTCACGCTGGTCGTGGGCCGGCACGGCCATGATGGCGCCGGTGCCGTATTCGCTCAGAACGTAGTCGGCCGCCCAGATCGGGATCGGCTGGCCGGTCAGAGGGTTGATGGCGTGACGGCCCAGGAAGACGCCGGTCTTGGGTCGCTCGGTCGATTGGCGCTCGATCTCGGTGGCCTGCTTGGTCCGCTCCAGGTAGGCCTCGAACTCGGCCCGCTGAGCCTCCGTCACCAGTTCCGCCGCCAGATCGGCGTCGGGGGCCACGACCATGAAGGTGGCGCCGTAGAGAGTGTCGGGGCGGGTGGTGAAAACCTCGATCGGCTGGTCCCGGCCGGGCACCGGGAAGCGCACCGTGGCCCCCTCCGAACGGCCGATCCAGTTGCGCTGCATGGCCAGCACCCGCTCCGGCCACCGCCCCTCCAACAGGCTCATGTCGTCCAACAGGCGCTGGGCGTATTCGGTGATGCGGAAGTACCACTGGGTCAGCTGACGCTTCGTCACCGCGCTGCCACAGCGCTCGCAGGCCCCCTGGACGACTTGCTCATTGGCCAGCACGGTCAGGCAGCTGGGACACCAGTTGACGTAGGAGGCCTTACGGTAGGCCAGACCCCGATGGAAGAACTGAAGGAAGAGCCATTGCGTCCAGCGGTAGTACTCCGGGTCGGAGGTGTGCAGACGACGCGACCAGTCGACGCTGAGACCGTAACGTTTGAAGGAGCGGGCCTGGGTCTCGATGTTGGCGTAGGTCCACTCGGCCGGATGGGCGCCATGGGCGATGGCGGCGTTCTCGGCCGGCAGGCCGAAAGAGTCCCAGCCCAGCGGGTGCATGACGTCGTAGCCGAGTAGGCGCCAGTAGCGAGCCACCATGTCGCCCATCACGAAGGCCTCGGCGTGGCCCATGTGGAGGTCGCCGGAAGGATAGGAGAACATGTCCAAGACGTAACGCCGTTCGGCCGAACCGTCGTCCTTGGGCCGGAAGGTCTCATGCTCGGCCCAGTAGGTCTGCCACTTCTCTTGGGCGGCCACCGGATCGTAACTCGGCCGCGCGCTGGCGGCGTCCCCCTCGGTCACATCAACTCCTCAAAATCACCGGCCCGACCCCGCTTAGCCCAGCGGCGGGCGCTCGGCTGATTCTAGTGCCCCAATGAAGGGCATCTCCGGATGGAGATGCGACTCGTCGCTGGCAGATGGATCAGAAGTCATCTAGTGTCCCAGATGAGCCTAACCTTCGTTGTGCCGGGCTCCCGGTCTGGGCGATGGTGGTGTCATGAGCGTTTCGACCGCCCCGGCCGCCGGCCAGGCCCGGGCCCCAGCCCCGGCCCGTCTGGCCAATAAACTCAATTGGTTACGGGCCGGCGTCCTGGGGTCCAACGACGGCATCGTCTCGACCGCCGGCATCGTCATGGGCGTGGCCGGCGCCACGGCCGACTCCAACACCTTGCTGATCGCCGGCCTGGCCGGGCTGGTGGCCGGCGCCCTGTCCATGGCCGGAGGAGAATACGTCTCGGTCTCCTCCCAACGTGACACCGAACTCGCCGCTGTGGCCGAGGTCCAATCCACCCTGTGCGAGAGCCCCGACATGGCCTTGGCGGCCCTGGCCCAGGCCTACCGAGACAAAGGCCTCGAGCCTGATTTGGCCGATCGGGTGGCTCAGGCCTTGACCGACCACGACGCCGTCTCGGCTCAAGTCGAAGCCCACCTCGGCATCAGCGCCGACCAACCGACCTCGCCCTGGCAAGCCGCTCGGGCCTCTTTGCTGGCCTTCGTGATCGGGGCCTTGGTGCCGCTGTCGGCCATGGTGATGGCCCCGCCCGCCAGCCGGGTCTGGTGCACCATGGCCGCTGTCGTCGTGGCCCTCGTCCTGACCGGCGCCGTCAGCGCCCGCCTGGGCCGCGCCTCGGTCGTGGTCGGCATAGCCCGCAACGTCGCGGTGGGCTTGCTGACGATGGGGTTGACTTACGGCATCGGCCACCTGATCGGGGTGGGCCTGTAGGACGTCGGCCGACGGAGCCGGCCGCGCCGCCGGTTCCGCTCGCTCAGGCCTGGGTCTAGGCGACCGACGCGGCCAGTTCGGCCGCCGTCGGCGGATCGGCCCCCTGGCGCTGGCAGACCAAACTGGCCGCCGCCACACCCCAGGCCAGGGCGCCCGGCAGATCGTCCGGCCGGTCGACGTAGCGGTCGAGGAAGCCAGCCGTGAAGGTGTCGCCGGCCCCGACCGTGTCGACCAACTCGACCGGGCGCCCCGGACAGGACTGGACCCGGCCGGAGCGGTCGACCGCGAGGGCGCCGTCGGCGCCCCGGGTGACGACCACCGCCGCCGGCCCCCACAACTCCATCCAGCCCCGGGCCACGGCCGTGACGTCGCCGCTCGGACCGGCCTGGGCCCGAACCAAGAAGGCGACGTCCTCGTCTGAGGCCTTGATCACACCGCCGGCCCGGCCGACCAGGTCGGCCAGAGGGGCGACCATGGCCCAGTAGTCGTCGGGATCGGCCATGACCGAGGGACGGACGTTGATGTCGTAGCTCAAACCAGCCCAGCCAGTGGCCGTCTCGGTCAGCCATCGGCGCAGGATGGCGGCGGCCGGCTCGACCACCCAGCCGATCGAAGCCAGGTGGAGCCAAGCCTGAGGATCGGCCACCGGCAATTCCTCCGGACGCCAGCCGAAACTGGAGGTCTGATCGAAGTGGAAGGCGTAGCTGGCCCGGCCTTGGTCGTCCAGCGAGACCACAGCCAAGGTGGTGGGCTGCTCGACCCGATGGGCCCAAGACAGGTCGACCCCGCTGCCGGACAGGTGATCGGCCAGCTGGGAGCCGAAGCCGTCCTGGCCCAAGCGGGTCAGCATCCGGACCGGCTGGCCCAGCCGGGCCAAGGCGACGGCCGTGTTGAGGGGGCTGCCGCCGGACAACCCGAGCCATGGCGTGGCCGTCGAGTCGCCCCCGGGCTGACGCACCAGGTCGATCAAAACCTCGCCGCAACAAACGAATCTGGCCATGGCCGCCTCCGCAGATCTAGTCGGCCGACCGCCGACCGGTCGACTGGTCCTATCGTTCCAGATCCGGGGCGGGATCGGCGGGCGGCCCAGCCCCAGCCGCCTGGTTAGACGCCCCGGCCGACCGGATCGACTCCTGCCAGCTGGCCGGTGGCAGCCGACGGTCGCGGATGGTGTCGAGCAGGCCGACCAGAGGGAAGCCCGGGTCGAGGGCGGCGGCTCGCTCATGGCAGATCGACAGCAAGGCCCCCTGCCCGGCCTGCCAGGCCACCAGGCCGAGGACGCACAGCGGCAGAACCCTCTGACCGGCCACGCTGCGGCGCAAGACCTCGCTCCACAAGCGGATCTGGGAGGGGGCGGAAGCGGCGTCGAGCTCCAGCCAGAGCTGATCTCTGACTTCGGTCTGCTCGACCAACAGGCCGGCCCTGAGACAGTCGTCGTCGCTCAGGGTCTGGCCCTGGCCGGACCGCGCCACCAAGTCGCGCAGCGATTCGATCCAGGCCCCGGTGGAGGACTCGGCCAGTTCGGCCATCAGACCCAGGCGCCGGGCCAACAAGTCGTCCTCCCGTTCCGGGGCCGGCGGGGCGATGCGGTCGGCCAGGGCCTGCCGGGAAGGGGCGACGGACAACCCGGCCCCGACCGCCGTCGCCTCCAAGGAGCTATGCCTCGGGCAGGGGCGGCCCGGAGCGCCGGGCGGAGCGTCGGCCGGCCACCACTCGGCCCCGTCGACCAGCAGAGCCAAGTCGACCCAGCCGGCCAAGGCCGGTTCGATCACCGACCAGGCCGCCCGGGCCTGCGGCCGGGGGGCATAGACGACGGCCAAGGCCCGCAACTGGGCCGGCGCGACGGACCGACTGACCTCGTCGATGAAGTCACTGGCCGCCACCGGCCGCGCGGTCAGGCTGAACAGATCGAAACGAGCCGTCAGGTGGACCTCCTGCTGACGCAGGAGCAATAAGACCAGGGAGTCGGCGGGTTGGAAGCCGAGTAGATAAGGCAGGAGCATGACCAGGTCGCCCGGTCGGCGCACGGTCAGAGTCTGGGGGTCCCGTTCAGAGGACGGCGATGTCATTGGCTCAGTCATATCTAGGACTGTGGAGCGGAACGGGCCCGACGACTCGGAAGTGACGCCGCTGTGCATGACGCCCCGGCCCCAGGAAGGGGCTGTGGACAAGCCGCCGGCCCAGCCCAACCGGTCCAGCCACATCGACCCAGCCGGACCAACCCAGCCCAACCGGTCCAGCCACATCGACCCGGCCGGACCAGCCCAGCCGAGCCGGTCCAGCGGCTCGCTTCGGTCCCCTATCCTGGAAGCGATGTCACAATCGTCCGACTCTCAGCCGACCGCCGCCGCGACCGCCCAGCCGACCGGCGGCCCAGCCACCCAACCGGGCGCTAGATCCACTTTCGCGCCGCCGGCTAGCGCCACTCCGATCCTGGCCGGCTACCAATACCGCCCCCGGGCCGATCAACCGCTCAGCCCTCCGGTCCTCCCCCCGGCCCCATCCCAACCACTCGGCTCCCCCACCCCCGGCGGCGTCGCCATCGCTCGCTACGCCACGCCCAGAAGACCGCCCAGCTTGATCGTTTTGACTCTGGCCGCCGCCCTGGTCGTGTTAGTGGCCTTCGTCCTATCGCAGATCTTCCGGTCCGCTCCGCCGGCGCCGAGCCCGTCCGATCCCACCACCAGCGCCAGCCGTAGCGACGGCATGCCTTTCGAATACGGCAGCACCATCGGCCACTGGTCCATCGGCAGCCCGCGCTGGGACGACTCGCGCGTCACGGTCACGGTCGACATCACCGTCGATAAAGGATTATTGCCGTACCAGTTCTACGCCTACACCGTCGCCTCCACCGACGACGCCATCATCTACCCCGTCATCGACGGACCGGACAGTTTGGACAGCGGCTACGTCCGGGCCGGCCAGAGTCTCAGCGGCAGTTTGACCTTCCGGACCAAACGTCAAGATCTGACCTTGATCATGGCCGGCGAGTCAGTCCAGATCTCGGCTCTGCCCATCTCGGCTTGATCCGACCGAGCCGCTCAGCCGCGCAGCAACAGGGAGGCGGCGATGCCCCACATGACCAGGGCGACACCGGCGTCCAACGCGCGCCAGGCCTTGGCTGAGGCGAACCAAGGCTTCAGCCAGCGGGCGCCGCAGCCGAGGGCGCTGAAGAAGAGCCAACTGGCGGCCATGGCCCCGGCGGCGAACCACCAGCGCCGGTCGCCCTGACCGTTGGCGACCGAGCCGAGCAATAAGACGGTGTCGAGCCAAACGTGGGGATTGAGCCAGGTCAGAGCCAAGCAGGTGGCTAGACAGGCCCCCAGCCGACTGGGACGCCCGGCCGGATCGGCCAACAGTCGGCCCGGCCGCAAGGCTCGCCGCAGAGCCAGTCCGCCGTAAACGATCAAGAAAGCGGCGCCGCCGTAACGCAAGGCCGGCACCAGCCAAGCGGCCCAGCGCGTGACCAGGTCGAGGCCGCCCGTGCCCAAGGCGATCAAAGCCATGTCCGATCCGGCGCAGATCAGCACCACCGGGCCGACGTGCTCCCGCCGCAGCCCCTGACGTAGGACGAAGGCGTTCTGAGCCCCGATGGCGACGATCAGGGACAGTCCGAAACCGAGACCGCTGAGGACCGCCGACCAAGCCACGCCAGCAGTGTACGGTCCGCCCCGGCCCTGACCCGACGGCTCGACCAAAACCGGGCCCGGCCAGGTTACGGCTCCGTAAGTTGAGCCGCTAGGGTGGGAAGCCACAGCCCGCCGCGTCCCGAAAGGCCCGCCATGGCGTCATCCGAGTCCTCGTCCTCCTTCGCCCGGTTCTACCAGCCCGGCGTCCCCGAGCAGATCCAATTGCCGACCCAGTCACTGGTCGAGTTGTACGAGACGGCGGTGGCCGAAGCCGGCCGCTCGATCGCCCTCGACTTCTTCGGCCGCACCACGACCTACCTCCAGCTGGGCGACCAAATCGCCCGCGCGGCCGAAGGGCTGCGCCGGCTAGGAGTCAAGCCCGGCGACCGGGTGGCCCTGATCCTGCCCAACTGTCCCCAGCACGTGGTGGCCTTCTACGCCTGTCTCAGGATCGGCGCCATCGTGGTCGAGCACAACCCCCTCTACACCGCCCGGGAACTGCGTCACATGTTCGAGGATCACACCGCCCGGGTCTCGATCTGCTGGGACGTGGCGGTGCAGAACCTGCGCAACCAACCGGATGACATCGAGTTGGACCACGTCGTCTCGGTCAACTTGCTGGAGGAGTTCCCCCGTCTCAAGCGGGCCGCTCTCCACCTGCCGCTGCCTTCGCTGCGCCGGACCAAGCGGCGTCTGACCAGCCGGGTCAAGGGCGCCATGCCTTGGAGCCAGCTCTTGGCCGGAGCGCCGCTGGACCCGTCCTACCCCCGCCCGCAAGTCAACGACATCGCTTGCATCCAGTACACCTCCGGCACGACCGGCCGGCCCAAGGGCGCCGTCCTGACCCATTACAACCTCTACTCCAACGCCCGTCAGGGCGAGGCCTGGATGCACGGGGCGCAGTACCGCAAAGAGACTTTCTACGCCGTCCTGCCCATGTTCCACGCCTTCGGCATGACCTTGTTCTTGACCTACGGCATCTTGAAGCAGGCTCGTATCGTCCTCTTCCCCAATTTCGACGTCGATCTGGTCCTGGCCCAGGCCAAGAAGCATCCACCGACCGTCTTCTGCGCCGTGCCGCCGATCTTCGAGGCCACCGCCCGAGAGGCCAAGCGGCGTCACATCTCCTTGCGCGCGGCCAAGTACTGCATCTCCGGAGCCATGGCCCTGCCCGACTCGACCGTGGCCTTGTGGGAGTCGGTCTCCGGCGGACTGCTGGTCGAGGGCTACGGCATGACCGAGTCCTCGCCGGTGGCCTTGGGCAATCCCTTCTACGAGACCCGGCGCACCGGCACCATCGGTCTGCCCTTCTCCTCCACCGAGATGCGGGTGGTCGACCCGGACGACCCCACCCACCAGACGCCCCAAGGCGAGCGCGGCGAATTGCTGATCCGAGGGCCTCAGGTCTTCAAGGGCTATTGGAACAACCCGGAGGAGACCGACCGGACCCTGTTGCCGGGCGGCTGGCTGCGGACCGGCGACATCGTGGTCTGCGACGGGGACGGCTTCACCACCATCGTGGACCGGATCAAGGAGCTCATCATCACGAGCGGCTTCAACGTCGCTCCCTCCGAGGTCGAGAACGTGCTCCGAGCCCATCCCGACGTCGCCGACGTCGCTGTCATCGGCCTGCCCGACCCGCACGCCGGCGAGGAGGTCGTGGCGGTGGTGGTGGCCGAGCCCGGCGCGGTGGTCGACCCCGATCAGGTGCGCCGCTTCTGCCGTGACCGTCTGACCGGCTACAAGGTGCCGCGCCAAATTCGCCTGGCCGACAGCCTGCCCAAGTCGATGCTGGGCAAGGTCTTGCGCCGTCAGGTCCGCGACGACCTGATGAGCGGACGGGTCTGACCGCTTCGGCTCAGACCCAGGCTCAGGCCCAGACCCAGACCCAGGGCCACGGCCACCGCCTCCGACCAGGTCCTGGCCCAGTGGCGCGGCGGCCGGCGGTCACACCGGGTCGGCGGTCACGGCGGTGGCGCTCACCTGGTCCAGTTCGTCCAGCCATTGGGCCCGCCGGGCCGGCTCGGCGAAACTGCCCAGGATGGAGTTACGGCATAGCTGGGCCACGGCTCGATCGCTCAGACCGAGGGCTTGGCGGACGGCCTCTAAGTTGTCGCCCACGTAACCGCCGAAATAAGCCGGATCGTCCGAGTTGACGCAGACTTGGAGCCCTAACTCCAGCATCCGGCCCAGCGGATGGGAGGCGAGGTCGGCCACCGTCCGTAGGCGGACGTTGGAGAACGGACAACCGGTCAAGGGGATCCGCTCGGCCACCAGCCGGTCGACCAGAGCCGGGTCCTCCAGACAGCGCAGACCGTGGTCCACCCGCTCGGCTCCGAGCCGGTCCAAGGCTCCCCAGACATAGCTGGGCGGACCCTCCTCGCCGCCGTGGGCGACCGCGTGCAGCCCGGCTCGACGGGCTTGGTCGAAAACCGGCCCGAAAGGCTCCGGCGGAAAACCGACCTCGGCCGAGTCGAGGCCGACGCCGAGCAAGCGATCGGCCCAGGGCTCGGCCAACCGCCACAACCGCTCAGCCGACCTCGGACCGAGGTCACGCAGGAAGCACATGATGTACCCGCCCTCGATCCCCCAGCGCCGGCCGGCTTCGGCCAAGGCGTCGGTGAGGCCGGCCAATTGCTCGGCCAGAGGCACACCGTGGTCGAGGTGGACCTGCGGGTCGAAGAAGATCTCAGCCCGCCGCACCCCGTCGCGAGCGGCCCGCTCCAGGTAGGCCAGAGCCAAATCGCAGAAATCCTGGCCTTGGCGCAGGACCGTCATGCAGTCGTAGTACAGCTTGAGGAAGCTGGCCAGATCGGAGAACTCATAGCCAGCCCGCAATTCGTCCGGATCGGCCCAGGGCAGGGTCAGACCGTGGCGGCGGGCCAAGGCGAAGACCAACTCCGGCTCCAGCGTGCCCTCGACGTGCACATGCAATTCAGCTTTGGGCAGGGCCGTCAAATCCATGACCCGATCGTAGTCGGCCCAACCCTTCGATAGGCCCTCCAAACGGTGTCTCAGCCGGGCTCACGCCCGGCCGAGACACCGCGCCGCAGGAACCCAGAGAACTGTCGCCAGCCTCCGGTGGAACGTTCAGGTCAAGCGGTCGTCGCCCCCGCCTGATCGTCCTGCTGTCGTTGGCGGCGGATCAGCCAGGCCACGATCAAGATGACGAACCAGGCCGGACTGACCAAGAGGGCCGTCAAGGTCTCTTTCTCTAGGGCCAAGATCACGACCATGGCGGCCAGGAAGGCCAACACGATCCAGCACATGACCGGGCCCAAGGGCATCTTGTACTTCGAGGCGGCGTGTGACTCTGGTTGACGCTTGCGATAGAGCAGATAGGCCACGATGATCAGGGCCCAGACGAAGATGAACAGGACCGAGGCCAAGGTGGTGGCGTAGGTGAAGGCCGACATGATCGAGCCGGAGGCGTACAACAGGGCCACCCCGGGCAAGACGCAGACGCAGGAGAAGAGCAGGGCGTTGGCCGGCACCTTGCTGTCCGACAGCCGGCCGAAGGCTCGCGGCGCTTCCCTGGTGCTGGCCAGGCCGAACAACATGCGCGAGGTCGAATAGATGCCTGAGTTCATCGACGAGGCGGCCGAGGTCAGGACCACGAAGTTGACCACCGTGGCGGCCAGGGCGAACCCGGTCAGGGCGAACATGTTGACGAAGGGGCTGACGGCGGGGTCGATGGCCAGGTACGGCGTGACGGCCAGGATGGCGGCCAGGGCGAAGACGTAGAAGAGCACGACCCGGATCGGGATGGCGTTGATGGCCTTGGGCAGGCTCTTCTCCGGGTCCTTGGTCTCGGCGGCGGCGGTGCCGACCAGTTCGATGCCGACGAAGGCGTAGAAGGCGATCTGGAAACCGCCCAGGAAGCCGGTCAGACCGTTCGGGAACATGCCTCCGCCGTTGGCGTTCAGTATGTTCGCCAGCGAAGCCTTGGCGCCGTCCGGATAAGCGGCGGCGGCTTCCGGCAGAAGCGCGGCGTCGACCGGCGGCGAGACGAAGCCGATCGCCACTAGCACGACGGCGGTGACGACCAGGGCCACGATGGCGATGATCTTGATCAGGGCGAGCCAGAACTCGATCTCGCCGAACAGGCGGACCGCCACCAGGTTGAGGCCGAGCAGGAGGAGGACCAGAGCCAGGGCGGGCACGAACTGAGGCAGGTCGGGGAACCACCACAGGACGTAGCTGGTGACGGCGGCGATGTCGGCCATGCCGATCACGATCCAGCACAGCCAGTAAGTCCAGCCGACGAAGAAACCGGCCCAGGGGCCGATGATGTCCTCGACGATGTCACGGAACGACTTGTAGTTGAGATTGGACAACAGGATCTCGCCCATCGCCCGCATGACGAAATAGAGGAAGAAGCCGATGATGGCGTAGATGAACAGGATGGAAGGGCCAGCCAGATTGATGGTCTTGCCCGAACCCATGAATAGACCGGTGCCGATGGCGCCACCGATGGCGATCATCTGCAAGTGGCGGTTGCCTAGCCCACGTTCGAGATTCTCGCCGGATCGACTTGGGGAAACGGTGTCTGGGGCTGCGGTGGGGGAACTCATAGGGGGAACTCCTTCGTTACAACTGAAGTTATTGACCGAATACGTCGACCGGGCCAGCGGGGGAAGCGACCGGGCGGCGATGACGCTGTTGCCACGGGAAGGGGCCGGATGAGCCGGCGCTGACCTAAGCCGGGCGGCCGGGCGACAGTTAGGGTTGGGGTACCGTCGCCCGGCGCGACCAGCTGGGGGATCACCCAGCCAGGGCGGAATCGATCGAGATCGAGTCGTAGCCCCAGGCTTGGGCGACAGGAGCGCTAGTCAGCTTGCCTTGGTGGGTCGACAGGCCGCGGGCCAGCGCTTGATTGTCAGTCAGGGCTTTACGCCAGCCCTTGTCGGCGATCTGGGTGGCATAAGCCAAGGTGGCGTTGGTGAGGGCGTAGGTCGAGGTCACCGGCACCGCGCCAGGCATGTTGGCGACGGCGTAGACGATCGACTGGTGGACTGGATAGGTCGGGTCGGCGTGAGTGGTCGGGTGGGTGTCCTCGAAGCAACCGCCCTGATCGACTGCGATGTCGACGAAGACCGAACCGGGCTTGGCCTTGGCGACCATGGCGTTGGTCACCAGCTTGGGCGCGCGGGCCCCGGGGATGAGGACGGAGCCGATCACGATGTCAGCGTCGGCGATGGCCTGCTCGATCGAGTAGGCGGTCGAGAAGAGGGTCTTGGCATGACCGCCGAACTCGACGTCGAGCGCGGCCAAACGAGCCAGGTTGACGTCCAAAACGGTGACGTCGGCGCGCAGGCCGAAAGCGATCTGAGCGGCGTTCTGGCCCGCCGTGCCGGCCCCGATGACGACGACCTTGGCCGGAGCCACACCGGCCGTGCCGCCGACCAGGGTGCCGTTGCCGCCGAAGTGCTTGAGCAAGGCGTTGGCCCCGACGATGGTGGAGAGGCGGCCGGCCACCTCGCTCATGGGAGAGAGCAAGGGCAGGGCGCCGCCGTCGGTTTGAACCGTCTCGTAAGCGATCGAGGTGGCGCCGGAGCGCAGCAGGGCGTCGGTCTGGGGCTTGTCGGCGGCCAGGTGGAGATAGGTGAAAACGATCTGATCGGGACGGAGGTAGGGATACTCCGCCGCGATCGGCTCCTTGACCTTGATCAGCAGTTCGGCTGTGGCCCAGACATCGGCCGCGCCCTGCAGCAGAATGGCGCCAGCGCCAACGTAGTCCTCGTCCGAGACGCCGGAGCCGAGGCCGGCTCCCGCCTCGACATAGACCTCATGGCCCCGGCCGGCCAAGTGGTGCACACCGGCCGGCGTGATGGCGACGCGGTTCTCCTGGCTCTTGATCTCTTTGGGGACGCCGATTCTCATTCTTGACTCCTGGGGGTGACAAAAATTGGTTTAGTTATCGTCAGCCCCGGCTTCGATGCCGGGAAGACGCCACCCAGTCTCGGCGCGTCGCCCGCCGCGGACCAGTCTTAAGCCAAAATTGCGCAGATCCTTTCGCGGCCAAGCCTGGTCTGACGCAGGTATTTCGCGCATCATGGGTTATGGTCTGAAGATTCTTCGGTAGTGTCGTGTCATGGCCAAGCCCGACACCACGCTGGACGCCATCGACCAGCGAATCTTGCAACTCTTGATGCGTAATGGCCGCCTCTCCAACCACGGCATCGCCGAGGCGGTCAAGATCGCCGAATCGACCAGTCACAGCCGGGTCAAAGCGCTGGTCGACGCCGGCGTCATCAAGGGCTTCCGCGCCGTGGTCGACCCGGCCGCCCTGGGGCGGCCGATCCAAGCTCTGATCTTGGTCAAGGTCCAGGCCACCTCTCGCAGCAAGTTGTTGACCGAAGCGCAGCGCCTGGCCAGCGCCGACGGCGTGATGACGGTCTTCTTCTTGACCGGGGCGTACGACCTGATGGTCCAGGTGGCGGTGGCCAATCCGGCCACCCTGCGTGACTTCGTGGTGCGAGAGCTCAGCGCCAGCCCCCACATCGCCTCGACCGAGACCAGCGTCATCATGGAGCATGTGCCAGGCTCCACCCTGACCCCCGTCTGAACACGTCCAGTGTTCAGACGACCCTCCGCCTGGCCAGACACCCCATCTGACCCAGGCTCGCCTATCAACCATCTCCCTAACACGACACTAGACTGACGCGATGACTCCGTCCGACCCGATCTTCCTCCCCCTGGCCGGCGTCGCCGCCGGTTCGGCTTGGCTCAGTCCGATCACGGCCGACGATGTGGCAGCGGTCTTCCAGATCTGCCAAGATCCGGACATCCAGCGTTGGACCACCTTGCCCTCGCCGTACCAGCGCTCAGACGCGTTGTCCTTCGCCGCCGACAGCCAGCCCCAGGCTTGGGCTGACTTGGCGGCCGGCCGCTGGGATGGACCGCTGGCCAGCGTCGGCCTCAGCTGGGGCATCCGCTTGGGTCCCGGCCTACCCAAAGACGGCTTGGCCGGAGTGATCGGTTTGAAATGGCGTCGCAGCGGAGTCTGGGAGATCGGTTGGTGGCTCGACCCCGCCGCCCGCGGACTCGGCCTGATGACGGCGGCCGCCCAGACCGTCCTGCGGATCGCCTTCGGCCCGGCCGGACCCTTCCAAGCCAGCCAGATCCTGTGGCGGACCGGCGTCGGCAACCAAGCCTCGCGGGCGGTGGCCGAACGGTCGGGCTTCCACTACGTCGGCCGCGAAGTCTCCGCCGGGGCCGACGGCGTCCCCCTGTGGCGGGCCGAGCTGAAAGCCGGTCAACCGATCGGACCGGTCGACCCTTGGACCATGGCCGAGCCCCAGATCCGTGCCTTCGAGCCGGCCGACGGCGCAGCCGTGGTCGAGCTGTGGCGCGCTTGTGGCCTGACCCGGCCCTGGAACGACCCCCATCGAGACATCGCCCGCAAACTCAGGGTGCAGCCCGAGCTCTTCTTGGTGGCGCTGGCGGACGATCAGGTGGTGGGATCGGCCATGGCCGGTTACGACGGCCACCGAGGTTGGATCCACTACCTGGCCGTGGCCCCGGCTTGGCGCCACCAAGGCTTGGGCGGCTCGCTGATGGCCCGCGTCGAGAGTCTGTTGGAAGCCCTCGGCTGCCCCAAGGCCCAACTGATGGTCCGGGCCGACAACGCACCAGTCCAAGCCTTCTACACCGCCCTGGGCTACGAGCCGTCCCCGGTCGTGACGCTGGGCCGACGCCTGATCCAAGACGATTGAGCGTCTGAACCCGGCGGCCGAACCAGAGCCGACCACCGCTCCGGCTCGGCCAGACCCCTTCCGGAACCGTCGTCCCGCCGGCTCAGGTCGCCCCGCCGGCCCGCCAGTAACCGACGAACTCGATCTTGGACTTGGGCCAGCCGGCCGCCACCAAATGACGCCGGCCGCCGGTGACCAAGGCCTGTTCACCAGCCAGATAGGCCGAGACAGCCGGCGGATCGGGCAGACTGAGGCCGCGGAGCTCCGCCAGAGCGGCCTGTCCCGGTCGGGCCGGGCTCTGCGAGCGGTCGATCCAACGCACCTCGAAGCCCTCGGGAGCCTCGACCGGTTGGGCGTCGGCCGCCTCCGGCACTTCGATCAGGGCCAGCCCTTGGGCCGCGCGGGGCAGGTCGCGCAGGATGCCGAGGATGGCGGGCTGGGCCGACTCGTCGCCCACCAGCAATTGGAAGTCTGACTCACCCGCCGGGCTGAAGCCGCGGCCCTGGTCGATCAGGGCCAACTGGTCGCCGACCTGGGCCCGTTGGGCCCAAGGGCCGGCCACCCCGCGGTCGCCGTGGGCCACGAAATCGATGTCCACCTCTCCGACCTCGGGCCGATGCTGACGCACGGTGTAATTGCGCACGGCCACCCGTTGGGCCAGACCGGACGATTTGAACTTGAGGTAACCGGCCAGACCGAACTGATCCGGCAGGGCGTTGAGGTCGACCGGCCCGTCACCAGTGGGCAGACAGAGCCGGAACCACTGGTCGTAGCCGTGCCTAGGCAGTCGTTCCAAATCTTCGCCTTGGACCGTCAGCCGCACGAAATGAGGGCTCAGGCGCAGGTTGCGCGCCACCGTGGCCAAGTACAACCCACGCTGTTTAGACGCCTCTTTGAAGGACACTTCAGCCTCCCCTGATCGCTGGCGCCGCCTGGATCACTCGGCGGAGGAACGCCCCGTTAGCCCTATACATTAGGCAAGGCTAACCTAATTAAGCCTAGTCGAGAGCGATAGTCCCCGCCACCGTGACCCCGTTCGACGAGATCACGGACGCTAGACCTCGGTCAGTGGCTCCGTCCGCCGACCGCTCCAGCCCGGGCTTGGAAATTCTCGTCGTGGCAAGCCGCCGACGCCAGCTGATGGAAGGCCAGGGTTTGGCCGGCCAGGTTGACCGAAGGCCGGGCGCCGTTCAGGCCGGCCTTGATCAACTCGACCGCCAACGGGTTGTGTCCAGCCATGGTGGCGGCCCAGGACTTGGCTTCGTCCAACAGCCGCTCGACCGCCACCACCCGGTTGACCAGACCGGTCCGGGCCGCTTCGGCGGCGTCCCAGCGGCGGCCGGTCAAAGCCCACTCCTTGGCCCGGCCGAGGCCGACCAACTCCGGCAGACGCTGCAGGCCGCCCGCGCCCGGCAAGGTGCCCAGTCCGACCTCCGGCAGAGCGAAGACCGTGCCCTCGGCGGCGATCCTGAGATCGCAGGCCAGGGCCAACTCGAGGCCGCCGCCGAGGACGTAACCGTGTAGGGCGGCGATGGACGGCTTGCGCGCGCCCGCCACCGCGTTCTTGGCCGCCATGTCTAAGGCGATGTAGTCACGGGCCGCCGCTCCGGTCAGGCCGCGCGTCACTTTGACGTCGGAGCCGGCGCAGAAGGCGCGCTCCCCGGCCCCGTGCAAGACCACCACCCGGGTGGCCTGGTCCTGGTCGGCCCGGCCGAAGGCGTCGATCAGCTCACGGTGCATCGGGGGATCGGCCGCGTTCAGGACGGCGGGACGGTTGAGGGTGACGACGGTCACCCCGGATTCAGCGGTGGTCACGATCAGAGTCTCGTAATCGGGCCATTCCATGGGGTTCCTCCTAATCGGATAGCGATTCCAAGCGGTCCGGGCGACGGCAGCGGCAGCGGTGGACGGGCTCGGATCAGGGCGCGGCCAAACCGATGGGCTGGTCGCTGAAGACGATGGCTGGCATGGTGGCGAGGTGGTCCGACAGACGCAGGTCGAAGCCCACCAGCGGCCGGATGTCGCGGTCGACGTCGACACCGGGAGCGACCTCGGTCAGGACCAGGCCGGCCTCCTCCAACTGGAAGACCGCCCGTTCCGTCACATAGGTCACCCGCTGCCCCTTCCGGATGGCTTGGGCGCCGCTCAAGGTGACCTCTTCGACCTGGGGCACGAACTTGCGGTGGCGGCCCTCCTGAATGATGACCAAGCGGCCCTGGTCGACCGCGGTGGTCAGGCCTCCGGCCGTCAGAGTGCCGCAGATGACGATCCGCCCAGTCCGGTCCGTGATGTCCGAGAAGCCTCCCGTGCCCACCCATTGGCGGCCGAACTTCGACACGTTGACGTTGCCGCTCGCGTCGATCTCGCCGGCCCCCAAGAAGGTCACATCCAGCAAACCGGCGTCGTAGAAGGCGAATTGGAAGGACGAGTCCATGATCGCCCCCGGATTGATGGCGGGCACGAAGGAGCCGCCCACGGCGGTGGCCATGAGGCCGCCGAAGATGCCGTGCTCGTTGGTGAAGGTGACGGCGTCGCCCCAGCCGTAGAGATAGGACAACAGCGGTAGCCCGGTGGGCAAGCCAGCCCCCAAGTTGACCACGTCGCCTGGGACCAATTCCAAGGCGGCCCGACGCAAGATGATCCGGTTAGGCCCCTCGGCCGGCTCCGCCAGCTCGAGCAAAGGATCTCGGGCCGTACCCACGTAGACCGGGTTGAAACCGTCGCCGTAACCGGGGAAAGGCTTGGCCGTGGTCAATTGCTGTTGCGCCGGGTGGACCACCACGTAGTCCACCAAGGGCCCCGGGACCTTGACCAATCGCGCGTCCAGGCCGCCTCGGGCCACCAGCCGACGGACTTGGGCGATCACGATCCCGCCGTTGGCCTTGGCGGCCAAGGCCATGTCGCAGACGCCCAGCGTATTGGTCTCCTCCTCCAGGGACAGGTGGCCCGACTGATCCGCCGCCGTGGCCCGGATCAAAGCCACCCGGGCCCCCGAGGCCGGGTAGAAGAGATACTCCGCGTCTCGCCAACAGACGACCTCGGCCAGAGTCTTAGTCGACCGCTCGTTCATGCGCCCGCCGCCGCAACGCGGGTCCAGGAAGGTCCCGAGACCGACGCTAGTGAAGACGCCGGGCTTCTTCGAGCCAGCCGCCTGCAGAGTTTGCAAGATGGTGCCCATGCCCATCATGTAGCCCTCGATCTGCCCCTGCCGGAACAGCTCGACCAGCCCCGGATGGCGCACCACGGAGAGCGACGACCCGATGAAGAGACTCAACAGGCCCGGATGGGCGAAGACGTTCAAGCCCCCGACTCCGGGCCGCTCCCCCACCATCTGAGTGGAGGTCAAAGTGAGATCGACCGGATGCCGTTCGGCCAGGTAGCGCTCCTCCAGAGCGCTCAGCAGGGCGTCCGGTTCTAGGACTGGTCCGGTGCCACAGACGACGAGGTGGTCCCCGTCAGCGATCAGGGCGGCGGCTTGGGCCGCTGAGATGACCTTCATTGGTTCTCCCCAGGGTTGATTGCAAGATTGAGTTGACGATTGGCGAAGCCGTCCGCGGACGGCTCGGGCCCGCTGCGACGGCCGGGCGACCCGGTCGGCCTGGGCCGGTGGCCAGCCGGGTCGAACGACTGTCAGACGATGGTCTCCCCGCCATCGACGTAGAGCACCTGGCCGGTGATATGCCGGGCCCGGTCGGAGAGCAGGAAGCAGATGGCGTCGGCCTGGTCTTGAGCCTGAGCGATCCGGCGCAGTGGAATGCCGGGGCGGAACAACTCAAGTGAGCCGTTGACACGTTCGTCCAAGAGATCGGCGGAGTCTTGGGACTGAGCCAACTCGATCATCGGCGTGGCCGTGGTGCCCGGACAGACGGCGTTGACGCGGATGCCGTGGCCGGCCAGCTCCAAAGCCATCACCTCGGTCAGATGATTGATGGCCGCCTTGCTGACGGCGTAAGCGGCCTGACCGGTGCGGGCGACTTTGCCCGAGACCGAGGACAGGTTCACGATCGCTCCACCAGTGGCTGGGACCATGGAGCGGGCGGCGCGGCGGTCGACCAAGAAGACGCCGCGCAGATTATTGTCCAAAATGGCGTCCCATAACTCGGTCTCCAATTCGAGGACGGGGGTCTTAGGCTGACGCCGACCGGCGTTCGCCACCACGCCCCAAGGCGGCCCCCAACGGGCCTCGCAGGCCGCGAACAGAGCTTCGACCTGGTCCTCGTCGGCCGTGTCAGCCGGCACGACCCAGGCCCCGTCCGCCAACTCGGCCTCCAACCGGTCGGCTTTCGGCCCGGGTCGAGCGCAGGCCACCACGCGATAGCCCTGGGCCAAGAGAGCGTCCACCGTGGCACGACCGATGCCGCTGCCG
The DNA here is from genome assembly GCA_031265875.1 of Propionibacteriaceae bacterium. Taxonomy (GTDB): domain Bacteria; phylum Actinomycetota; class Actinomycetes; order Propionibacteriales; family Propionibacteriaceae; genus WQYJ01. The sequence goes on along the minus strand of JAISCA010000044.1, from coordinate 31,566 downwards.
GCGCCGGTCACTACCACCACTCGGCCCTGACCCTGGTTCGGCCCGTCCATGACGACGCCTCAGCGCTCCGCCGCCAACAGGCCGAGCGAACTGCCCTCCACCAATTCCGCACTCAGACTCGGCAGATCGTCCGAATCGTCGGAGAAGAGGTGACGCACGGCGGCCCGACCGGCCTCGGTGGTCTTGAGATCGACGCTGGCGATACGTGGAGTAGCCATGCGCCCCAACACGGTGGCGCCGATGCTGGTGACAGAGACGTCCGTCGGCACTCGGTAACCCAGCTCGTAGAGGCGTTGCTGGCAGCCGACCGCGATGGAATCCGAGCCGGCGATGATGGCGGTCGGCGGCTGCGGACTCTGCATGAAAACGTCCGCCGCCTCGGCCCCGGCGCTGGCGTTGTACCCCCGGCTGACCATGGTCCAACTGGCGCCTCTGCGGTCGAGGTGGTCCTCGATGGCGACGACGCGCTCCCTGGTGGCCAACGACTCGGGTCCGAAGACTAGGCCGACCCGGCGGTGACCGGCGTGCAGGACCCGATGGGCGGCCAAGCGTCCGACTTGTGAGTTGTCGACGCTGATATACGGTATGCCGAGGTTGCGATGAGACAGCGCGATCACCCGGGTGCCGCTGCGGATCATGCGCTCCAACAAATCCTTCAGCTCCGCTTGGTAGGTGTTCTGGTCGAACCCGCCGCCGGCCAGGATCAGCCCGCCGACTCGCTGACGCCAGAGCCGTTCGCACCATTCGAGTTCGCGCAATGGGTCCCGTTGGATATTGGCCACTAGCGCGAGCTTGGACAGCGAGTTGGCTTCCTCGGTGACGGCGGCGCCGATCTGCCCGAAGTAGGGGTCCAACATGTCGCCGATAATGAGGCCGACGGTGGCGGGCGAGGCCCCCCGCAGGCTGCGGGCGACCGCGTTGGGCACATAGCCGAACTCGCGGGCGGCGTCGCGCACGCGCTCGACGACCTCCGGGCGGACCAGGTTCTTCGGATTCTCCTGCAGGGCCCGGCCAGCGGTGGCCACAGACACCTGAGCCCGCTCGGCGATGTCGGCCAAGGTCGGATATCGACGTGTGTCCATAGTCCCACCTCCTTCGTGAGAACGTTAGCGAAAGTCTAACTCAACTCAGCCTGACTAGCAAGAGGCGTCAGGGATTGATCGCAGCAGACCGTCAATAGCTTCCGGGATACCGTTTTAAATCCTCTCTGACAAGGTATTTCATACCAAGTTAAGAACCCGCTCCAAGGGTCTTGCGGTAAAGCGGAACCGGGTATAGTCTTGCGAACGTTCTCATAGACGAGAACTCGCCATCAGGAGGTCAGCCATGAGTTCCACCCCGCAGACCCCGTCCCCGTCGCCTGGGCGATGGGTCGACCTGACCCGCACCCTTTCGAGCAAGGGCCACCACAGCGCCACCCAGCCCACACCATTGATCCTGCCCAACACCACCCACGCCGAGTCCAGCGCCAGTCGGGGCGGCGGCTTCTCGACCGCCAGCATGTTGTTACTGTTCTCCGATCACGCCGGCACCCATGTCGACGCCTGGCGCCACATGGACCCCGACCCCGAGGCGGCTGACATCGCCAATATGCCCCTTGAGTCGTTCGCCGCCACCGCCACCGCCGTCGACGTGTCCGGTTTCCAGCCGGACCAGGTCATCCCGGCCGACCTGTTCGAACGCGCTTTGGACGCCTTGGCCCAGCCGGTCGAAGCCGTCCTGATCCGGACCGACGCCGTGCCCGAGCCCTGCCCGGACCTGGCCGCGTACATGGGCGGCTTCCCCGGGGTGGGCGGGGACACCGTCCACCGACTGGCCGACCGGGGGATACGCCTGCTGGGCAGCGACGCCCGCTCCATCGACACGGCCGCCAGCGAGAAGGCCCAAGGCGACGCCATCCAGCCCGCCCACCAGGCCACTCTGGCCCGTGGAGTGGTCCACATTGAGAACCTTTTCATTCCAGCCGCTCTCTGCGGTCAGATCTTCGAGCTCTTCGCCTTCCCGCTCAAGCTGGCGGGCGCGACCGGCTCACCCATCCGCGCCGTGGCCCGGCTGCCTCAAGCCTGAACCTAGGCCCCCGCCCACCCCATCCCAGTTCTCAAAGGAGTCAACCATGCGCTCACGCTGGACTCGGCTGCTACCGATCATGCTCGTCACCTTCATCATCTCCTTCCTGGACCGCACCAACATCGGCTTCGCCCTGCCCGGCATGAGCGTCGACATCGGCGTGACGGCCACCGTGGCCGGCTTCGCTTCGGGCTTCTTATTCATCGGCTACGGCCTGTCCCAACCAGTCGGCGGCTGGCTGGCCGACCGGGGACGGGCCAAGGCCCTGGTGACCTATCTGATGCTGGCCTGGGGCCTGGCCGGCGCGGCCCAGGGCTTCATCACGTCCGACTGGCAACTCGTGATCGTGCGCTTCCTACTGGGAGCGGCCGAGGGCGGCATCTTCCCCGCCTTCTTGGTCATCATCCGTAATTGGTTCAACGGCCAGGAGCAGTCACGGGCCAATGGCATGTGGCAGCTCTGCTACCCCTTGGCGGCCATGCTCTCCGGGCCCATCGCCGGCTACATCCTCGAAGCCACCTCCTGGCGCTGGCTGCTCATCATCGAGGGCGTCTTCCCCCTCCTCTTCCTGGCCGCCTGGCACTTCGGCACGGCCAACTCACCGGCCCAGGCCAAGTGGCTGACGGAGACGGACCGGGCCAGAGTCATCGCCCACGTCTCGGCCGGCCGGCCCGCCTCGGTCCACACCGAACCCTTCGGCTCGGCCGCCTTCCGGGCCCAGCTCAAACGACCGGTCATCGTCTGCTTCACCCTGGCGGCCATCCTGTGGAACGTCGGCTTCCTGGCCATCGTCATCTGGTTGCCCTCGGCCCTGGCCGAACACGACGTCAGCCAAGTCGCCGTCGGCTGGCTGACCGCCATCCCCTACGCCGTGGCCATCGTCGCCTTGCTGACCATGACCCGCCTGGCCGACAAGACCGGGCGGCGCTGGCAAATCTGTGTGGCCGGTCTGGCGCTGGCCGCCGCCGCCCTCCTGATCGGATCGTTGGCGGCGCCGGGCTCACTGGTCGTGACGGTGGTGTCGGTCTCCATCGCGGCCATGGGAGTGTACGGCGGTTGGCCGGTCTACTGGTCGATCCCGCCATCCATCCTGCCGCCGTCGGTGCATGGCGCGGTCCTCGGCGCCGTCAACGGGATCGCCGTCCTGGGAGCCTTCGGCGGCCCGTACATCGTGGGCTGGGTGCGCGACCTGACCGGAACCTTCAGCGCCGGCATGGTGACGGTGGCCGGCTGCCTGTCGGGCGCCGCCGTCTGTATCGCCTTGGCCCGCATCGACCGTGCCGCCCTGCGGCCGAGCCTCCCGGTCGCCCCTGAGGCCGCCGACGCCTGACCCGCCACCGATCCACTCGACCCTAAGGACAATGTATGTCGCTTCCTCGCCCGCACGGCCTGTTCCCCGCCACCGTCACACCGTTCGCCCCGGACCTGTCGATCGATTTCGACGCCCTGCGCCACCACCTCGGCGCGGTGGCGGCCGCCCCGGGCGTGCGGGGTTTGACGGTCAACGGACACCTGGGGGAGATCCTGACGCTGACCAGACAGGAGCGGGCCCAAGTGGTGCGAGCCGCCCGCCCAACGCTCGGCCCAGACCAAATCCTCATCTCTGGTGTCGAGGGACGCACCGCCGCCGAGGCCGTGCTGGACGGCCTGGCGGCCCGGGAGGCGGGAGCTCAGGCCTTGCTCGTGCTGCCGCCCGTCGATGTCAGGCCGTTCCGCCGCCTGGCGGCCAACCCAGCTGTGATGACCGCCTACTTCGAGACCCTGGCTCAGGAAGTCGGTCTGCCCATGATCGTGTTCTTGTATCCCGAGCGCAGCGGATCGGCCTATTCGCTGGCCGTGCTGGACGCCCTGGCGACGATCCCCCAAGTGGTGGCGATCAAGGCGGCCACGGCCGACGTGACGCGCTACGGAGAGGTCTGGGACCAGGTCCACGACCGGGTGGCCGTGTTGGCCGCCTCCGACTGCCCGCCCTTGTTGGGCATGATGGGACGAGGCACGGACGGCGCCCTGCTCGGCATATCCGTCATCGCTCCCGACCGCTGGGCCGCCCTGCTGGACGATGTCCTGGACGGACGTCTGGACCGGGCCCAGGCCACCTTCCGCGACTTCGCCCTGCCTCTGATGGCGGGCGTGTTCGAGAACCAGGAGCCCACTGGCTGGGCCAGCGAGGCCGCCCGGACCAAGGAGGCCTTGGTTCAACTCGGCTCGCTCCCATCGGCTCGCGTGCGACCGCCGGCGGTCGACGTGGACGAGGCCGACCGGGCCGTCATCCGCCGTTGCTTGGTCCAGGCCCGCCTGCTCGACGGCTGACCGGTTCCACCCCACCGATCCTCCAGCCACAGCCGGCCGGGAAGCCCACCGGAGCCCCTGGCAGCTTCACCGAGCCGCCCTGCGCGTCAGGCCGCGCCGCCGGCCAGGCCGTGAACAGGTCGGCTAGGCCTCAGGACCGACGCCGGGAGAGACGACAGTGCCCGGCGGGGTCTGGAACTGGCCGGGGGCCGCCTCCTCGGCGGCGGCGGTCTGCTCCCGCAGGATGCCTCTGATACCGCTGACCAGACCGGCCAGTTCGTCGTCGGTCAGCCCTTGGGTGATCAAATCGATGCTGATGAAAGGAGCCCGGAGCACATCGCGGACGACGCGACGGCCAGCCTCGGTCAGGGTCACCAAGCGACCACGGGCGTCGCCGGCCACGGACTGGCGGATGACCAGGCCGATGTTCTCCAAACGGTCCAACAAGCCGGTGGTGGTGGCGGCCGAGACCCCTAAGAGCTTGGCCACGGCGTTGGTGCGCTGCGAACCCTCCAAGGCCAGCAGGCCGATGACACGCAGCTGCTGGGCCGTCATGGGCCGGCTGGCCATGGCCACCATCTGACTGCGCAGGGTGGACGTCTCCAAGTCGGCCAGACAGGCGGACAACGCGGCCAACAACTGCGGCCGTGAGGCCTCGGTCATGTCACCTCCTGATGCTGGACCAGTCCCTGACGCCGGACTGTCCTGTCCCGCAGATTAACTTGCATCATCCTAACCATTAGCCCTAGGCTAACGACTTCTTCGACCCCGCGTCCGTCTCCGATCGGAGGACCATGTTCAGACTGGCCCAGATTTCCCTCCGCAACCGCGCCGTCGTATTGCTGGCGTCGATCGCTATCGTGGTGGGCGGCGTGGCCGCCGTGATCTCCCTCAAACAGGAGCTTATCCCGTCCATGAACATTCCCATGGCGGTCGTCATCAGCACCGACCCGGGGGCGGCGCCTGAGGTCATCGAACAGCAAGTCGGCCAACCCGTCGAAGCCGCCATCCGTGGCGTCCAAGGGGTCCAATCGATCAACACCACGGCCACCGGATCGGCCGTCTTCTCCGTCGTCGAGTTCGACTACGGGACCGACATGGACATCGCCAACAACCGCTTGACCACAGCGGTCAGTCGGATCTCCAGTCAATTGCCGAGCGGCGTCCAAACTCAAGTCATGACCGGCAGCATGGACGACATGCCAGTCATCCAGCTGGCCGTGGCGGCCGCCCCCGGCCAGACGCTGGCCCCTGGGGCCCTGGACCAGGCCGTGGACGAGTTGCTGATCCCCCGCCTGCGCGTCCTGCCCGACATCCGTGACATCACGGTCAGCGGTCAATCCCCTCAAGCCATCACCGTCACTCTCGACCCGCTGGCCATGGCCGCCCATGGCGTGTCCGCCTCGACTGTGGCGGACGTGCTCAAGAACAATGGTTTGACCTTCCCGGTCGGCCGCCTGACCGAGGGCGACCAGACCCTGACCGTCCAAGGCGGGCAGCCCCTCAGCTCGGCCGCGGACCTGGCCGGCCTGCCCCTGGTAAGCGCCCCGGGAGCCCCCCTGGTCCGACTGTCCGACGTCGCCAGCGTCAGCCAAGGGGCCGAGGCGGCGACCTCGTACTCCCGCTTGAACGGTTCCGACGCCATCGCTTTAGCGGTGACCAAGACTCCGGCCGGCAACACGGTCCAGGTCTCCCACGCCATCCAAGACGAGCTCGACTCTCTGTCCGAGGTGTTGGCCGATCTGGGCCTGACCGTGGCCGTGGTCTTCGACCAGGCCCCCTTCATCGAGCGCTCGATCGCCAGCCTGGCCGAAGAGGGCCTGCTCGGCCTGGGCTTCGCCGTCATCGTCATCTTGGTCTTCCTCTTCTCGATCCGCTCCACCTTGGTCTCGGCCGTCTCCATCCCACTGTCCGTCCTGACCGCTCTGATCGTCATGCGGGCGACCGGTGAGACCCTCAACCTGATCACCTTGAGCGCCTTGACCATCGCCATCGGCCGGGTGGTGGACGACGCGATCGTGGTGATCGAGAACATCAAACGCCACCTCAGCTACGGCGAACGCAAACTCGACGCCATCGTCGGGGCGGTCCGTGAAGTGGCCGGCGCCATCACCGCCTCGACCGTCTGCACCGTGGCGGTCTTCGCCCCCATCGGCTTCGTCGGTGGCATGGTGGGACAGATCTTCCGACCCTTCGCCATCACCGTCGCGATCGCTTTGCTGGCCTCCCTGGTGGTGGCCCTGACCATCGTGCCAGTGCTGGCCTACTGGTTCGTCAAGTCGCCGGTCCACATCGACCAAGCCGACCTGGCCGAGCAGCGGGCCCAAGCCGAGGACAAGGAGCGCCACGGCCTGCTCCAGCGGATCTATCTGCCCACCCTCAAAGCCGCCCTCAAACACCCCGTCGTGACACTGTCGATCGCCCTCGGCCTGCTCGCTGGCACGGCTGGGCTGGCCACCCAGCTGGAAACCAATTTCATGGGTTCCACCGGGCAGGACACCGTCACCGTGACCCAGACCTTCCTGCCCAGCACCGCCCTCGGCGTGCAGGACGACGAGGCCCGAGTGATCGAGGACCGGCTCCGTCAGATGCCCGAGATCGCCACCGTCCAGACCAGCGTCGGCGGCGGCGGCAGCATGTCATCGCTCAGCTTGGGCGGCTCCAACCAAGCCACTTTCTCCCTGACCTTGGCCGCTGAGGCCGACGCCACCACCGCCGTCGACACCATCCGGGCCGCCGTCTCCGCCTTGGGCGGGCCGCGTACGTCCGAGATCACGGTCGGTGGGGCCGAAGCCATGATGGGCACTCAGTCGATCGACCTGATCATCCGCGCCACCAATCCGGAGGCCCTGGCCGAAGCGGCCGCCGCCGTCGAGCAGGTGGCCCGCCAGACCGAAGGCACGACCGATGTGACGAACAACCTGGCCGAGGACCAAGACACCGTGGCGATCCGGGTCGACCGGGAACGGGCGGCCGCCGCCGGTCTGACTGAGAGTCAGATCTTGGGTCTGGTGGCCGGGCTCATGACGCCCTCCTCCATCGGCGCCATTGACACCGCCGAGGGCAGCCTCGACGTCCGCTTGGCCATGTCGGCCGGACCCAGCTCGATCGAGCAGCTCCGTCTCCTGCCGCTGGCGGCCGGACCGATGGGCGCTGTCACTCTGGGCGACTTGGCCGAGGTCGAGTTGGCTCGCACCCCGGTCTCGCTGACCCGGGTGGACGGCGAGCGCAGCGCCACCGTCTCCGTCACCCCGTCCACCCAGGATCTGGGCCAGATCTCGGGTCAGTTGGAGGACGCCGTCGACCAGCTCGACCTGCCCCCCGGGGTGACGGTCGAGGTGGGCGGGTTGGCCGCCCTCCAGAGCGACACCTTCTCCGACCTCGGCTTGGCCTTGTTGATCGCCATCGCCATCGTCTTCATCGTCATGGTGGCGACCTTCGGCTCGTTGCTACAGCCCTTCATCCTCTTGATCTCGATCCCATTGGCCGCCACCGGGGCCCTGGCCGCCCTGCTCTTGACCGGCACTCCTTTGGGAGCGCCCGCCCTGATCGGCGTCCTCATGCTGATCGGCGTGGTGGTCTCCAACGCCATCGTCCTGATCGACCTGATCAACCAGTACCGGCGGCGCGGTCGCGCCCTGGAGGAGGCCATGGTCGAAGGCGCCCGCAAGCGTCTGAGGCCGATCTTGATGACGGCCGCCGCCACCATCTTCGCCCTCACGCCGATGGCGATCGGGCTAAGCGGCAATGGTTCTTTCCTGTCCCAGCCCCTCGCCCTGGTCGTGATCGGCGGCCTGGTCTCGTCCACCTTGTTGACCCTGATCGTGGTGCCGGTGTTGTACGGCTTCGAGGCCCGCGCCCACGACCGCCGTGAGGCCAAGCGGGAGGCCCGCTTGGAACAGCGCCGAGCCGAACGGGCCCGTCAACGCCAGGAGCGCCTCGCCGCTGGCTGAGGCAAAGACACAGCGCCGACCCGGCCGTCGCCCAGTTCCCTATCGCAGTGGATCTGAGCGACGGCCGGGTCGGCGCGCTATCGAAGCCGGTCGCCTAATCTTCCCCGGTCAACGGCCTCCGGTCACTTGTAAAATGGCTTCAGAGCCGTCATCAGCGGTGAACTCGGGTCCAAGCCCCAGCCCTGGCCCGACGCCGTCAACGCCGCCTGCAGTGGTTGCAGGGCCTCCATCTTCAGCGTCAAGTCGTAGTACATGCCTGCCTCGCGGCTGTCATTGCTCATCGACAGCGACTTCAACAGCAACGGCGTCATGTCGCCGGGCGGCAGCAGGCCGATGTAGTAGAACCAGCCGTCGGCCTTGTTGTACCACCACTTGCCCGCCTGCGGGGCCTGAGCCTCCAGACCGCTCGGATCGTCGAACCCGAACTTGACCACCGGAGTGGCCAGAGACGTCAGCGCCGAAGCTGGCTTGTTCACCGTCCAATCGACCTTCGGCCCGCCGTCATAGGTTTTCCCGGTGTTCCCCCAATAGAGCACTCCAGACACCGTCAGAGCGTTCCCCGACACTTTGAAAGTGGCCGTCACCGCCTGGGCCCGGCCGATGAACGGTTCCGCCGTGATATCCGACCAAGCCACGAAACCGTAGGACGACTCCCCCTGCGCGCCCTTCACTTCTTTCACCCGCACGGTGACATTCGCCGGTATGCCCGACACATTCTCGCCGAACACCGCCGCCGGGTCTTTCCACTCAGAATTCCCCAGGATGCCCTTCGGGTTGAAGAACTGAGGCATGATATTATCCCCCGTTTGGTACGGGGTACCGGTATAAAAGATCGAACCATACAGGCTCGCCGCCTCCGTGAACGACACCCTAACGAGCGCTTCTGACATCCCGTTGTTCGCCACCGCCGCCTGCTTAGTCACCGATTGACCCGGCTGCCAGGTCTCCGGCGGTGTGAACACCTCGACCAGCGACACCGAGCCATCGGTGAACTGATTGCCCTCCAAATGATTCGTCACCGCATCACGTGCCCGGAACCAGGCGAAAGCGCCGGATACGACCATGACAGCCGCCAACGCTCCCACCGAGCACAAAGATAAAACTCTCTTCATAAGAATTCCTAACAAAATAAAAACATGTGCGAAAAAGCCTGTGCGAAATGGAACCGTTGAATTAAGTCAATTCCTCCCAACACCTGCGGCGCCTGTCGTCAGAACCGTTTTGACTGGGTCTGACACGCCAGGAGGCATAATCCATAGCGATGCGCCCACCAATCCGCGATACGACATTTCTTACGCTTGAGGCTAACTCCACCTCAAGGCTTGGACCAGAGGAATTCCTTACAGCGGACTTACAATCTCGTCACCTGAGCCCAGAGCCCGCGGGCGCCACCGCCGGCCCCGGGCCTGACCCAGTCCGTGGCTCGGACCCGGCCGAGCGGGCCTTTTTCAACCGCCCTCCAAGCCACTAGCGTGGTCTGGTGAGCCTGCGTGTTCGACGACGAGAGGAGGCCTCCGATGAGCCAAGACTGGGAAGATCCCATCGTCTGGCCCGAGACGGCTGAACCGACCCCGCCGCCATCAGAGCCGGCCCCGTCTGAACCCGAGGCCAGCGCTGAGCCCGAGACGGCGCCCCCGTCTGAGTCGGTCTCCGAGACCAGCCCAGAACCAATCCCGGCGACCGGGCCGACCAGCCTGACCGAGACCAGCCCTGAGAACGAGACCGGGAACGAGGCGGGGACCCCGTCAGAGCCCGAGCCGCCCGCAGCCGCGCCCGAGCCGCCCAGGGCCGAGTCAGACACCTCACTCGAAGAGTCCAGCGCCGAAACCCGCGCAGCCGCGACGAAGCCCAGACGGCCCAGACGGCCGAGGCGGGGCTCGAAGGGGCGTCCAGAGCCGACCGGGCCGGCCGCCGACCAATTGGCCAAGGCCGCCGCTCAGACCATCAAAGAGTCCCTTTGCGTCCAAGCCGAACAAGGGGCGATCATTTGGACTCAGTCACAGGGCGTGACCGAGTGGCGACGCCTGAGGACGGAGTGGAAGCGAGCCGGACCGACCCACCGTCAACAAGAAGATCAGCTTTGGGAACGCCTACAGGCCGCCCGCGCGGTCTTCCTAGGCCGGATCGAGTTGGAGCAGAGCCGTCGTCGGGACGAGGCGGCCACCGCCCAACAGGCCAAGCTGGATCTTTGCCTTCAAGCCGAGGCGGCCACTCAGTTGGACGACGTCCGCCAGGCGGCCCACCTGGTGGCTGGCTTGATGGCGCAGTGGAGGGAGGTCAAACGGACCGACCCTCGGATCGACAATGAGCTGTGGGCCCGTTTCAAGGCCGCCCAAGACCAGGTCTTCACCCGTCGCCAGTCGGCCGATCGGGCCCGACGCGCCACCGCCGCCATCCACCAGGACCTGATCGCCCAGGCCCGGGGCCTGATCGGGTCGGCCGATCTGGGGCGAGCCCGGGCCCAGATGCGGCAGATCATCGATGACTTCCGGACCGCCGGCTTCAGCGGCCGTGACCTCAACAACGAGTTCAAGCAGGTCCGGGACGAGTTCTTCAGTTGGGTCAAGGCCGAACCGGACCGGCGTCGCCAATCCGGCCAAGCCGGGACCTACTACCAACGCGCCCGTCAGGTCACCGACATCGGTCAACTCGAAGCCGAGATCGCCCGTCTCGAAGCCGAGTTGGCCCAGATCACGCCGGGCCCGAGCCAGCGCCGCCACGGCAGCGGTCTAAGACTCAGCCTGGGAGCCGAGGACCGCCACAGCCAAATCAGCGCCGAGTTGATGCGCCTGCGCCTGCGCCGGGACCAATTGGGCCGCCGTCTGGGCGACATCGACGCTCGTTTGGCCCAGACCCAGACCTCCCCTCCGGCGCCGGAGGGACCGGAGGAGCTGGCCTCAACGGGATTGGGCGCCGATCCGCAGTTGCAGCATGGCGGCGAAGCGGACCTCGGGGTCGTTCAGGTCGAGCCCGCAGATCTGAGAGATCCGCCGCAGCCGATAGCGCAGGGTGTTGGGATGGACGAAGAGGCTGGCGGAAGCCTGGCTGACATCGCCGAAACTGTCCAACCAAGCCCGCAGAGTCCCCAGTAAGTCACTGTCGGAACGGGCGTCATGGGCGATCAAACTGGCCATCGGCCCCAGCGGCTGATCGCCTCGGGCGGCCATCAGATCACCCAGCTCAAGCAGTAGGGAGGCGGTTTGAACGTCGCCCATGCGAGCCACCGGTCCGGTCTCCGGTCGCGAGCGCAGCACCCTTAGGACCCGTTCCGCCGTCACCCGCGACTGGGCCAGGCCGCTCAGATCCGCCACCGCCCGGCCCACCGCCACGACGGCTTGGACGCGGGCGCCGATCCGCTCCAGGAAGACTCCGGCGGCCCGGGCGGCCCGCTCCTCGCCGGCCGCAGCGAGGCCGACGACGGGGAAGAGGGCGTAGGCCACGCCGCCGATCTCGGCCACCGCCGTGCCGGGATTCATGGCCGACAGATGGACGGCGAAGGCGTCCGTGAAACGCTGCCGCTCGCCCGCTCGCAACTGTTCGGCGTGGGCTGAGGCCTCCGGATCGGCCTCGCGCAAGGCCGCCGCCATCACGACCAAGGTCTGATCGGCCAGCCCCAGGCGACTGAGCGCCTGACCCGCGCCCCGGCCGCCCTCCAAAGCGGTGCTGACCAGGTCGGCCCGCAGTCGCCGGGAGACGTCGGCTCCGGCCCTCAGCCGCAGCAGATGCAAGGCCACCAGCTGGGCGGCGTCCCGCAGCGAAGCCTCCTTGGCCGGCGTCAAAGGTTGACGGGTGGCGGCCCAGATCGATCCCAGGACCTCGTCGCCAACCCGCACCGCGAAGGCCACCCGGGGCACTGTCATGTCGTCGTAGCCGATCGGTTCGGGGTCGACCACGACCGGTCGGTCGTAGCGGTAAAGATCCCGGAAGACGCCCAATTCGGTCAGGACGCGGGCGTAGCGCTCAGGCACCTGCCGGCCGATGATGGTCTCGGTCCGGGCGGCGTCAGCCTCGTCTTGACGGGCCGAGAAGGCCAGCACCCGCGAGGAGCGGTCCTCGATCGTGACCGGCGCGTCGAGCAGGGCGGCGACCGCGTTGGCGACGGCGAAGAGATCGCCCGAGGGCAAGCCGCCGAGCGACTCGTCATCGACCGAGCCGATGTCCTCCTCGGCTAGGAGCGACCCCAACAAGGCCGCCAATTGGGTCCAGGTCGCGCCTCGGGCCAAACCCAGTACGACTAGTCCGGCGGCCTTGGCCGCCGCTGGCAGGACCGGCCCGAGGGCCGCCGGATGGCGCACGATCAGGCCGACCGCGCCCCGGGTCCCCAGCTCTTGGACCAAACGCCCGACAGCCTCGTCGCCGGCCAAACCGACTCCCAGGACGATGGCCCCGTCGGGGTAGGCCGGTTCGTCCAACGGGTCATGGATGACGACCCCGCCGATCTCCCGGTCCGGGTCCAACTCGCCACAGACGACCTCCAACAGGGTCGCCCCCAAGTCGTCCAAGATCCGGCCCAAACTGGCCCGTGGTCGGCTGGTCACAAGGCGAGCCTACTGGCCCGCCCGGCCCGGTCGGACGGCCCGATCGGGGTGGTCATGCGTCTGACTCATCGGTCTCGGAGCTGTTGGACGCGCCGCGTTCACCATCGGGAACGGCGGCTAGCTCACGCCGAGCGAGCCGCTCCTTGGCATCGCGCAGGATGATCTGGATGCGCTCCTCCAACTCGCGTTTAGGCGGCAGTTCAGTCCAATACTCGGCCACGACTATGCCGTCTTTGTGCATCTCCAACAACTCGATCTGCTCTCGGCTGGCCTCCGTGCAAAGGATCAATCCGATGGGAGTCTCCTCGCCCTCTTGCCGCTCATAGCGGTCGAGCCATTTCAGATAGAGCTTCATCTGACCTTCATAAACGGCTTTGAACTTGCCGATCTTGAGCTCGACGGCGACCAGTCGGCGTAGCGGACGCGAGAAGAAGAGCAAGTCCAGGTAGTAGTCCTCCGTATCGACACTGATGCGCTTCTGACGATCCACGAAGGCCCAACCCCGGCCCGCTTCCAGCAGGAAGGCCTCCATCTCTCGAATGATGGCCGATTCGAGGTCACGCTCCTGGTACGAACCCTTCAGCCCGAGGAAGTCCAATAGAAACGGATCTCGGAAGGCATCCAACGGCACGGCGGAACCGTCGACCACTTGGGCATCAGCGATTTCCCGACGCTCGAACGCCTTGCGCGCCACGATGCCGCGCAAGTCTCGCACGCCCAAATTATGGAGAGCGGACTGTTGGACGTAGAAGGCCCGCGCCTCGGCGTCTTTGACCGGCAGAATCTCCACTATGTGGCTCCAAGTCAATTGTCGCGACAGTGTCGCGACAATCCGCTCCTGCGGGAACTCGTGGAAGAACTGGACCATGCGCCGCAGAGTCTTCTCGTCGAAGCCTCGCCCGTAGCGCCCGACCAATTGTCGCGACAGTGTCGCGACAATTCGCTTCCCGTAAGGCGCCCTCTCACGATCAAGGATGTCCTCGCCGACAATCCGTCCCACCTGCCAATGGGTCATCGTCAGCGCGGCGTTGGCGTGAACGGAGGCGACGGCGCGCCCCTGTTCGACTAAAGCGGAGACGGCGGCGAACAGTTCCTGAGCGTGGGCTTCGAAGGCGGCTTCGGACAGGAGTTCACTCATGGTTTCAGCCTAGGACGAAGGTCTGACATTTCAGATGGCCACGGAAATGATAGGTCTGGCCCGTGACCATAGCGTCATAAGCCTCCAGGATCAGACTCTTGGTGCGGTACTCGCCGTGGGCGGTCGCATCCTTGGGCTTGACGATGGGGGAAGGTCTCCATGACGCCCAGCTGGCTCAGAGGTCGATCCGTTCCTGCCATTGGGTCAGCCGTTGGAGGCGGTCCGGGTCGGGGGCGACACCCAGGCCGGGGCCGGTGGGCACCGCCAGGTGGCCGTCCACCATGACGAAGGGCTCGGTCAGGTCCTGGCGGTAGAAACGGTCGGAGGCGGAGACGTCGCCCGGCAGGGTGAAACCGGGCAGGGCGGCCAAGGCGATGTTGGCGGCCCGGCCCAAGCCGGATTCGATCATGCCGCCGCACCAGACCGGCACCCCGTGGGCGCGGGCCACGTCGTGGATCCGCCGCGCCTCCAGATAGCCGCCGACCCGGCCCGGCTTGATGTTGATGACGGCGGCGGCGCCCAGACGAATGGCGGCGGCGGCCGACTGGGCCGAAGTGATCGACTCGTCCAGGCAGATCGGCGTGCGCACGGTCCGGGCCAGGTCGGCGTGACCGAGCAGATCGTCCTCCTCCAGCGGCTGCTCGATCAGCCAGAGGCCGAACTCGTCCAAGCGGGCCAGGTGACGGGCGTCGGACAGGCTGTAGGCGGCGTTGGCGTCGACTTGGAGGGGCAGGTCGTCGCCGAAGCGACGACGCACCGCTCGTACCGGCTCGATGTCCCAGCCGGGCTCGATCTTGAGTTTGATCCGGACGTAGCCGGCCTCGACATAACCGGCCACGGCGTCCAACAATTGATCGATGGAGTCCTGGATGCCGACCGAGACGCCACAGGGCACGCGGTCATGGACCGCCCCCAGCTCGCGCGCCCAGGAGCGGCCGCTCGAGCGCAGTTCGGCGTCTAGGACGGCCATCTCCAAGGCCGCCTTGGCCATGCGGTGGCCTTTGTACGGCCTGAGGGCGGTCCCCACCGCCACGGCGTCGCCCACCTGGGCCCGGGCCAGGGCTGGTATCAGATGGCGGCGCAAGACGTCGACGGCGCCGTCGACGTACTCCGAGGAGTAGAGCGGGTCGGGCAAGGTGACGCACTCGCCCCAACCCTCGGCCTGGTCGGTCAACGCCCTCAGCAGCAAGATGTCGCGGGCCACCTGGGTGCCGAAGGAGGTGCGGAAGGGAGCCACCAAAGGCAGCGCCACCCGCCTAAGCTCGAAACCGGTCAACTTCATGTGAACGTCCTCTCCATTCGTCATTCCTCGATCCTCCAGCGGGGCGCCGGAGCTAGACGGTCGACCCGGCGGTCAGATCGGCCAACCGATCGGACCGGCCGGACGGCGGCGGCCCGCCCAGGGCGTAACCGCGCCGAGGGTCGAAACCGACCACCCGGATCCCTTCGGCCAGCGCCGGGGCCAAGCTGGCCAAGACTCGCTGCCGCCACTGGCGGGCTTGGGCCGGATCCGACCGGCGCAGGGCCTCGATGTCGGGCGGCACCGCCACGAAGGCGCGGACTTGGGCCGGGTCGACCACCCGACGCTGGCCGGCGGCGGCCGCGACCACCGCCGGATCGTCCAGGCGCCAGCGCACCAGCAGACGGTCGCTGGGGTGGCCGACGTTGATGGCGTCGTCCATACGGCCGTAGAAGTCGGGCAGGTAGCGCTCGACCTCGGCTCCCAGCTTGCCGATGTTGAAGGCGGCGTTACGAGCCACCAGCGGGTCGAAGGTCCACTCGATGACACGGATGCCGCGGGCCAAGGCCCAAGCCCGTTGGTGCTGTTTGAGGGCGAAACCGATCGAGCGGGAGATCAGACCGGTTTTGATCCCGGCGATGTGGGAGTGGAGTTCGCGGTAGTCCAGCATCGAGTGGAAGGCGACCGCCACCCCCACCAATTCATCGGCCCGAAAGGCCCCGCCGACGTAGTTGCCGGTCATGGCTAAAGCCCGCAGCAATTCTGGGGTCAAGGGCGCGGCCCCGGACTGACCCCACAGCGAGGCCAACAGGTCGGCGGCGGCGGCCATCTGCTCGACCTGATCGAGCAGACGCAGACTGACTCCGGCGGCTTGAGCGGCGGTCTCAGCCACCCGGTCGGCCGGATCGCTCCCGGTCATGTCTCCACCCGCCTCAGCAGATGGTCGATCAAGGCCCGCAAGAGGGCCGTCCGAGGGGCCAGCGAGTCCACCAGGACGTGCTCGTGGTCGGCGTGGGCGCCGCCGCCGGCGGCCCCCAAGCCGTCCAGGGTGGGCACCCCCAGCCCAGCCGTGAAGTTGCCGTCGCTACCCCCGCCGACGGCGGCCGACTCCAGCTCCAAGCCCAGCTCGCGACCGAGCCTAACGGCTAGCTCGAACAGCCCGGCCGAACGGACGGCCTCCAGCGGCGGACGGTTCGGCCGACCTTGGACCGTCACCGTGGCGCCGGGCAGGCAGGGGGCCAAGCGGGCCATGGCTTGGTCCACCCGATCCTGCTCGGCCTTGGTCCAGGCCCGGACGTCGACCGCCAGAGCGGCGCGGTCCGGCACCGTGTTGGTGGAACGGCCGGCGCTGGCCAGAGTCGGCGTCACGGTGGTGCCTAGAGCCGGGTCGGCCAGCTGGGCTAGAGCCATGGTCTGATGGGCCAATTCGACGGTGGCGTTGACCCCGCGCTCCGGCTCCAGGCCGGCATGGGCGGCCCGGCCGGTGATCTCGACCTGATAGAGAGAGACGCCCTTGCGGGCGGTCTTGAGGGCCCCGCCGGCGGCGGGCGACTCCAGCACCAGGACCGCCTCGGCCGTCCCAGCCTCGGTCTCGATCAACTCGCGTGAGCTGGGCGAGCCGAGCTCCTCGTCCGCTGTGGCCAGCAGAGTGACGCCCCTCTCCGGTGGCAGGTCGAGCCCGGCCAAAGCCTGCCAAGCCATCGCCAGCCCGGCTTTCATGTCGAAACAGCCCGGTCCGGTCAGAACGGCCTGACCGCTGGAGCGGTCGACCCGGCAGGGGTGGCGCTCCAGCGAGCCGAGCGGCCAAACCGTGTCGTAATGGGTCAAGACCAGCACCTCTCCCCCGCCCGAGCCCAGTCGCCAACGTAGATGACGACGACCGTCAGCCGACACCGTCTGGGCGGACTGACCCAGGCGACGCCGGCCCAGTTCGGCCACCAGATCGGCGCAGCGGGCCAAGGCGTCGAGGTCGCCTGAGGGCGACTCGCACTCGACCAGGCGGACCAGGTCGTCCAGCAGGGCCGCCTGGTCGATCACGACGGGCCGCCCGTCTTGGGCGTGGCCCGGCCGCCGTAGTGGAGGTAGGGCTCGCCCGTGGCCAAGCTGTAGAAGGTCACCGGCGCCCAGATGTCCATGCCTGGCGGTTTGGTGGCGAACAGCCCCGGGGCCACCGGCAGCAAGGCGGCCTCCTCCACCGGCGTGTCGGTCAAATCGCTCAACATGCCCAAGGTGGTGGTGCGCAGATAGGGTCCGTCCGGGCCGATCAGAACCTCCATGCGGACCGACTCGCGCTCGTAGACGCCCAGGTGCTCGGCGATGTCGACCTCGACCGGCGGCTCGGGCAAGCGCAACGGCCACTGCATCTCGACCCCGGCCAGTTCGAGCGCCAACTCGCGGTAGAGCTCCTCGTAGAGGTCGTGGGCGCTGCCGCCGTTGGTCAACAAGGCGATGGCCAGGCCGTGCTGGGGCAACAATCTGAGGAAGGCGGCCTGTCCGACGGTGTTGCCGTCGTGGCCGATGGCACGGTAGCCGTTCCAGTCGTAGCGGATCCAGCCCAAGCCCCAGGAGTCGCCCAGCATGTATTTGTCCGGCAGCTCGACCTGGAACTCGGTCATGGCCTGGGCCGAGGCCTGGGACAGCAGACGAGCGCCGTCCGGAGCCAGGCCGCCCAAGAGATGCAGGCGGGCGAATTGGAGCAGATCGGACACGGTCGCAGAGATCAGCCCGGCCGGCCCGATGCTACGCGGCAGCAAGGCGATCGGGGCCACCGCCAGGTCGGGGGCCACGCCGACGTGGCCGACCGCGATCGATCGCAGCAATAATTCCTCCGGCAAGGTGGCGGTCCGGGTCAGGCCGAGGGGCGTGTACAGACGCTGCTTGAGGGCCTCGTCCCAGGTCTGGCCTGTGATCCGCTCGATCACGGCTCCGAGCAGAGCGAAACCAGAGTTGGAGTACGACCAGGTCGCCCCCAGAGGATGGTTCTGGGCCGCCTCGGCCAGGGCGGCGATGTATTTGGTCACGGCGTCGTCGCCCCGGCCGGTGTCGGTGAAGACGTCACCGTCGATGCCGTTGGTGTGGGTCAGCAGATGCCAGATCGTCATCTCCTGTTGGGCGGCGGCGTCACGCAGGCTCAACTCGGGCAGGACGTCGACCACCTTGGTGTCCAAGCTGAGCTCGCCTTGGTCGATCAATTGCATGGCCAAGGTGGCGGTCCAGACCTTCGAGATCGATCCGATCTGGAAGAGCGAGTCGGGCCGGGTCGGCACTTCGGTGTCGAGACTGAGGACGCCGTGCACGGCCACGATCTGGTCGTCCGGCCGGCGGCCGTCGGCCGAGCCCAGCCGCAGCAGGCCGAGTTGGGCCCCGGGCACGCCGTGTTTGGCCGCCAGCCGGGCCAACCGTCCGGCCCAGTGGGCCTGGTCCAAGCGGGCCGGCCGGGGTCCGGCCGGGTCGCCGGCGAAGCGCTCGACCCAGTCGATCAGGCGCCGGCCGTAGTCGATCCGGTGGGAGGGCCGTCCTTCCAGGACGAAGGTGTGCCAGCCCTCCGGGTAGATCACCAGCTCGGTGGGCACGCCTTGGGCGTGCAAGCCGTGGTACCACTGCTGGGCCTGGTCCAGCGGGCAGCGCCGGTCGGCTCCGCCGTGCAGGATCAGGGTCGGCGTTGTGACCTGGTCGACGCGGGCGTAAGGCGACATGGCGGCCATATTGTCCCAGTCCTGCCAGGGTTGCTGCCCGAATTCGACCAGGGCCAGGCCCTGGCCCTCGTCGCAGACTCCCACCATCGAGGTCAGCTCGGACACCACGCCGCCGGCCACGGCGGCCGCGAAACGGTTCTGCCGCGAGGTCAGGTAGCAGGTCATGTAGCCACCGTAGGAATAGCCGGTCAGCGCCAACCGCTTCGGGTCGGCCACGCCCTCGGCCACCAACTGGTCCAATGGCTCCAACAGGTCGGCCGCGTCGTTCACGCCCCAGCCCCCCGCCACGGCCTGGTAGAAGGCGTCGCCATAGCCGTCCGAACCGCGCGGATTGAGGATCAAGACGGTCCAACCGGCTCCGGCCAGCTCTTGGTGGTACAGGTGGGCTGGGTCTCCCGCCCCGTTCCAAGCGTTGTGCGGTCCGCCGTGGACGTCGAGCAGGAGCGGCCCCGGATCGGTGGCGTCGTCGGCCCGCAGCAGCCAACCCTCGACCGTGGAGCCATCGCTGAGCTGGAATTGGCGCTGGCGGCGGATCAGCGGCGCCACGTCCCCCAGGGCGGCCCCGTGGTCGGTCAACGTCTGGGTCGAACCGTCGGCCAGATCGACCTCGACGATCTCGCCGTACGAGGTCGGCGTCGCCACCGCCGCCACCAGGCGGGAACCGGCCTGGGCCAGCCCCGACACCACCAGACCGTCCCCGCCCAAGACTAGGCGGGTCTGGCCGGAGGCCAGGTCGACGGCGTAGAGGTGGGTGCAGCCGTGGTCGCGCAGACAGAATAGGACCGACTGGCCGTCTGCGGTCAGACGAGGCGGGGCGCCGGGGTAAGCCGGGGCCCCGGGCATGACGCTACGGTCCAGCGCCCCGGCCAGGTCGCGCGTTCGACCCGAAGCCGAGTCGACCAGCCACAGGCCGGCTTGGCCGACCGGTTGGCCGGTCCAGCCCACCACCAGCCAGTGCTCCGCGTCGGGACCGGCCACCACCAGAGCGGCCGTCCCCTGGCTCCAAGCGGCCAGCCGGGGCTGGGCCTTGGGGTCGTGGGGGTCGATCAGATGAAGGGCGGCCAGCTGGCCGACATCGGGCTGACCGGCGGGGCGGAAGGCGAAGGCCAAGACGGCGCCGTCGGGCGAGAAGGCCGGGCTGTAGGCGTGGCCGCTGCCATCGGTCAATTGACGCAGGCTGCGACTGGCCAAGTCGAAGAGGTACAACTGGGAGGTGGCCCCGGCCAGGAAACCGTAGCCGTCCGCCTGGTAGCCGAAATCGTCGACGACCAGGGGGGCGGTGGCCGGGTCAGCGCTGGCCTCAGAGCCGGTGGCGGCCGGCGTCAGGGCGGCGAAGACGATCTGACCCCCCGACGGGCTCCAGAGCGGGGCGCCGGCCCCCAGCGGCAGCTCGGTCAGCTGAGCCGGATCGCCGCCTGAGGCCGGGGCCAGCCAGAGCTGGCCGCCCCTCAGGAAGGCCAACTGGCGGCCGTCGGGCGAGAAGGCCGGGGCGGCGTCGGCCGGGCCGGCGCTCCAGGGACGGGGCGACTCACCGGATTGGGCCAGCCAGAGGGCGTTGACCGGGGCGTCGCTGGCCTGGTCGAAACGGTGCAGGACGTAGACCAAGCGGTCGCCGTCAGGGCTCAGGGCCGGCTGGTCGGGCAGGGCGATGGAGTAGAGGTCGGCGAGGACGGGCGAGCGGGTCATGGAAGGCTCCTGGGCGAGTGGGCGGATGGGTCGGGTGGACGGATCGGGGTCGTCGGACTGGCCGGTGCTGGTGGGGCGTCCCCGGCGGCTGCGGCGGCGGGGCCGGATCTGGGCCCGGCCGGGATGGCGGCGACCAGTCGACGGGTGTACGGATGATCGGGACGGGTCAGCACGGTGGCGGTGGGGCCGGATTCGACGATGCGGCCTTGGTACATCACCGCCACGCTGGCGGCGACGTAGCGCACGACGGCCAGATTGTGCGAGATGAAAAGGATGGACAGGCCGAGTTCGGCTTGCAGCTCGCGCACCAGATTGAGCACCGTGCCTTGGATCGAGACGTCCAAGCTGGAGGTGATCTCGTCGGCGATGACGACCTCGGGCCGCCCGGCCAGGGCCCGGGCCAAGGCCACCCGCTGGCGTTGGCCGCCGGACAGCTGGGACGGGTAGGCGCGGGCGCGGGCCGGGTCGAGGTGGACCAGGTCGAGCAAACGCCGGACCTCGCCCCAGCGCTGGGCCGCCGGCAGGCTCGGCGGAATGATCTCCCGGATCGATTCCCCCACCGTCATACGCGGGTCGAGCGATGAGTTGGGGTCTTGGAAGACCATCTGCAGGGGCCGTCGGCCGCTGGTCGGAACCGGTCGGCCGTCCAACAGGACCCGGCCGGATTGGAGCTTGACCAGCCCGACGGCGGCCCGGGCCAGGGTCGACTTGCCGGAGCCGGACTCCCCCACCAGACCGACGATCTGACCGGACGGAACGGTCAAGGAGACCTGGTCGACCGCTGTCAGGGCGGCCCGGCCGGCGCCGAAACGCACCGTCACGTGATCGAACTCGAGCCGGCTCATGGCATCGCCTCCGCCGGCTCGGAGCCAGGCAGGGCGGCTCCGGCCCGCCAGCAGGCCACCCGGCCGTCGGCCCCGTCCGGCTCCAGTTCCGGGTCGCTGCTGCGACAGAGCGCCCCGGCCAACGGGCAGCGGGGGGCGAAGGCGCAGCCGGGTGGGGTCTGCCCGACTTCGACCGGGCGGCCCGGGATGGTCGGCAAGGGGGCCGTCAGATCGGTCGTCATGTCCGGCACGGCCGCCACCAGCAGACGGGTGTAAGGATGACGGGCGTCGTGGCGCAGCCGTTCGATCGGCAATTCCTCCACGATCCGTCCGGCGTACATGACCATGACCCGGTCGCAGACCTCGGCCACCACCGAGACGTCGTGGCTGATCAACCACAGCGCCACCTGGTCCTGCCGCCTGATCGAGCGCAGCAGGTCCAGCACCTGCTGTTGGACCGTCACGTCTAGAGCGGTGGTGGGCTCGTCGGCGATGATCAAGCGGGGCGTGCCCATCACGCCCATGCCGATCATGGCCCTCTGCCGCATGCCGCCGGAGAACTCGTGCGGGTATTGGCGGGCCCGTCGCTCGGACTGGTCGATGCGGACGGCCGCCAACCGTTCGACCGCCCGCCGCCAAGCCGCCCGCCTTCTTAGGCCGTAGTGCTGACGGGAGACCTCGGCCAGCTGGGAGCCGACCCGCATGGTCGGGTTGAGCGAGGTCATGGGGTCCTGGAAGACCATGGCCAAGGAGGTGCCCAGCAGATGGCGCTGGGCCCTAGGGCCGAGCGCTCCCAGGTCCGTCCCGGCGAAGCGCAAACGCTTGGCTTCGACCTGGCCCGGCGGCTCGATCAATTGCGCCACCGCCAAAGCGGTCAGCGACTTGCCCGAGCCGGACTCCCCGACCAGACCGAGGGCCTGACCGGCGGCCAAGCTGAAACTGACGCCTCGGACCGGTCGCAGTGGACCGGCGGGACCGGGGAAGGCGACCTCCAAGCCTTCGACCGTCAAGACCGTTCGAGCCGGTTCATCAGTCGACGGCACGGCCGCTGGGGCCGGGCCGGCGGATCGGGCCGGCCGCTGGGGTCGGGCCAGGGACACGAAGCCGCCTTGGGCGGCCAGGCCGAGGCTACGGGCGGCGGTCTCACCGGTCAGGTTGAAGGCCAGTCCGGCCAAGACGACGGCCAGGCCGGGGCCGAGGGCGGCCAGCGGATGGATGAAGATGCCGGACAGTCCCTCGTTCATCAGACGGCCCCAGTCGTAGGCCGGAGCCTTGACGCCCAGGCCGAGGAAGGACAGCCCGGCGAAGCTGAGCAGGACGCTGCCGGCCCCCATGGTGGCTTGGACCACCAGCGGCTCGGCGATGTTGGGCAGGACGTGACGGATCAGGACCCGGCCCCGGCCGATGCCGCCGACGCGGGCGGCGGCCACGAAGTCGCGGCCCATCACGCCGGCGATCATGGTGTGGCAGAGGCGGGCGAAGCTGGGGGCGCCGGCCAACCCGATGGCGCAGACCGCGCCGGTCTGGGAGGCGCCGAAGATGACGGCGAAGAAGAGGGCCAGCAGGAGGCCGGGGAAGGCCACCGCCACGCCGATCAGCCAGGCCACGGCCTGCCCCGCCGTCGGCCCCAGCAGGACCGGGGCGGAGCCTAGGATCAGCCCCACGCCGACGGCTATGCCGGTGGCGGCCAGGGCCAAGAGGACGGACAGACGGGTGGCCACCAGGACCCGGCTGAAGAGGTCGCGGCCGAGGGCGTCGGTGCCGATCCAGTGCTGGGCCGAGGGACCGGCCAAGATATTGGAGGTGTCGATCGCCTCGGCTGGGCCCGTCCACAGCAGCGGAGCCAGCAGGGCGGTCAGCAAGACCAGTCCGAGCAGACCGGCGGCGGTGGCCCCGAGGGGGGTGCGCAGGGCGGCCCACAGACGATGGCCGGACGGCGCCGCGACCACGTCTAAGTCCAGATCAGGGCGGCCGGCCGCCGGGGGCGAGTCTTCCGCCTCAGCTGGGGCGCCCGCCCGTCGGCGCCGGTCCAGGCTGGTCGAAGTGGCGTCCATCAACTAGCTCCCACCGTCGAACGGGGATCGAGCAGGGCCAAGGCGACGTCGACCACGGTGTTGACCAGCAGGACGCCGACGCCGTAGACCAAGACCACCCCTTGGGCCAGGGGATAGTCCTTGGTCAGGATGGCCGACACGATGGTCGAGCCGAGACCGGGCCAAGCGAAGACGCTCTCGACCAGGACCGTGCCAGCCACCATGCTCGACAGCATCAAACCGCCCACCGTCAAGGAGGCGGTGACGGCGTTGGGTAGAGCGTGCCGGAGGTAGACCCGGCGGCGCGGTAGCCGTTTAGCGCGGGCGGTGCGCACGTAATCGGTCTCCAAGACACTCAACATCTCGACCCGCACGATCCGGGCCAGGATGGCGGCCGGGCCGAGGCTGAGCGACAGCACCGGCAGGACGTAGGTGGCCGCCGAGCCCCGTCCGGCCACCGGCAGCAGATGGAGGCCGACGGCGAAGACCGACACCAAGGCGACGCCGAACAGGAAGTCGGGGATGGAACCGAGCACGACGGAGCTGGTCGCGAAACTGAGTTCGGTCCTCCGCCGGCGGCCGCCCCGGGTCGCCACCGCCACCGCCACGCCGAGCGGGAAGGCCACCGCCACCGCCACCAGGAAGGCCAAGCCGGCCAGACTGGCGGTGGCCGGCAGACGCTGGGCGATGATCTGTCCGACCGGCAAGCGGGAGCCGATCGAGGCCCCCAGGTCGCCGGTCAGGACGCCGTGCAGGAAGTTGAGGTACTGCTGGCCCAGCGGCAGGTTGAGGCCCAGGGCTTCGCGGCGGGCCTCGACCACCTCGGCCGACGCGGTCAGGCCCAGGGCGGCCCGCACCGGATCGCCCGGCACCAGGTGGATCATCAGGAAGGCGGCCGTCACCAGGACCCAGAGCGAGACCAACAGCCGTCCGCCGCGCAGGACGGCGAAGCGGACCCAGCGTCGCCGCCACAGCGCCCCCAGCCAGCGGACCGGCCCCAGGCCGGCCGCGACCGGCCAGTCACTCCCGCCAGCGGGCGGCGCTGGCGGTCTAGTCGCCTCGGCGGCGAGTGCGTTCACGCGGCTAGTTTCTCTCGTTCAGATGGGTCGATGTTCGGCCAGTCAGGCCCTAGTGTCCTGCGCCGGAAGTTCGGTGTGAAAGAAGGGGACGTCAGACGGGGCGTCTGGCCAGGCGGCGGAGCGTCCCGATATTGGACATATCGGGACGGTTCGCCAACGCCGCCAGGGGCCCCGTATGGCGCCACCTTCCGCGGCGAACTTCCGGCGCAGGACACTAGCTCAGCCGGCCAGCATCCGGATGGTGGCGGGCTGGATCAGGCCCAGGAAGCTGAAGTCGACCCCGCGGACGAACATGCGCACGATCGAATTGGCGAAGGGCACTACGGCGGCGTCGGCCATCAGCGCGGTCTCGCCCTCAGCCCAGGCCGGGCAGGACTCGGAGCCGTTCATGGTCATGGCCCGGGCCACGGCCTCGTCGTAGGCCGAGTTGTGGATGCCGGCGAAATTGGTGCCTTCGGGAGCCCCGGGGCCGGATAGGAAGCCGACCACCTGGTCCGGGTTGCTGACGTTGAGCGGCTCCCAGGCGATGTCCCAGGCCCCGGTGCCGAAGAGGGCGTCCAGCATCAAGGTGTTGTCCAGCTGAGTGAACTCGACGCCCACTCCCAGGGCGATCCATTGCTGGGCCACCAGTTCGGCGGCGGCCGCGCCACCCGCCCCTAGGGCGGCGTCGTAGAGGAAGGTCAGGACCAGCGGTTGACCGTCCTTGGCCCTCTGCCCGTCTGGACCCGCCAGCCAACCGGCGGCGTCCAAGCTGGCGGCCGCGGCGGCCGGATCGTGCTTAGGCAGTTGGCCGGTCAGAGCGTCGTAGGTGCAGGCGGCCGGTGGCAGGACGGTCAGCTGAGTGGCGTCAGAGCCGGTGTCTGAGGTCAGCACCCGCTGCGCCTCGGACCAGTCGACGGCTTGGGTCAACCCTTGGCGGACCAGGCGGTCGGACGTGGGATGGCCTGGGTTCTGGTTGTACCACTGCTCGCCCCACAGCCCCGGCATGGTCTTCGATCCGACGCCGGCGGCGGTCAGCCGGGCGCCGTCGGGACCCATCACCAAGGTGGCGTCGAGTTCACCGGACAGCAGCAGGTTGGCGGCCGTCGTCTCGTTGGTGATGACGCGGATCTCGACGCTGGCGGGCAGACCGTCGGCTTGGCCGGTCAAACCGTTCGGTCCCCAGGCGTAGTCCCGGTTCAAGTCGTAGACGTAGTGGTCGTTGGGAACCGCCTCCCGCAGCCGGAAGGGACCGCTGCCGATGGCGCCGGCGGTCAGCTTGGAGCGGTCGTCCAGGCCGGCTTGACAGATCATCGGCACCTGGGACAGGCCCTGCAACAGGAAAGGCGACGGCTGGCTCAGCCGCAGAGTGACGGTACCGGCGGCGTCGTCGGCCGTGGCGGTCAGGCCGGCTGGCAGGAAGGAGCCCAGATAGGGGCTCAGATTGGCCGGGTCCTCGATGAGATCGATGTTCTGGACCACCGTGCTGGGTGTGAGGGCGGCGCCGTCGGAGCAAGTCACCCCCGAATGTAGGGACAGCGTCACGCTGTCGCCGTCGACCTGCCAGCTCTGAGCCAGTTGGGGTTCGATCTGGCCGGCCGCGTTGATCGACACCAGCGAGTCGTAGGCCAAAGCGGAGAGCTGGAAGAGGGCGGACGAGCCCGAGGAGTGGGGATCGAGGCTGCCTGGGTCGGTCGCCAGACCGAGCCGGAAGACGGCGCCGTTGATATAGCGCCCGTCGGCGGAGACGGTCGATTGGTCGGAGGCGTCGGCGGCGCAGCCGGTCAGGGCGGCGGCGCTGAGCAGGGCGGTCAATAGGACGGCGGGCAGGGCTTGAGGTCTCACGGGTCTTCCTTCGGGTCTTAAGGCGGCGGTACTAGCTGAGGTTGACGGATGTGAGGCTCGGCCGTCAGGGGCCGGGCTGGACTATTCGTAGGCGGTCGTGAGTGGTGGTCGGAGCGGTCGGGACGATGGTCGGAGCGGCCGGAGATTGAGTCAACCGATCTTTGATCTCGATTGGATGACGGGTCAGTCCGCGCGCTCCACCACCCGGCCGTAGTGGATGTAGCGACGGCGGCCTAGTCCGTCGTCGCCCAGGAAGGCGAAGATCGGGTACAACCCGCCGATGGGCTCTTTTTGGATCAACTGGTCCGGCCCCAGGGGAACCAACTCTTGCTGGTCGGGCCGCTCGCCCATCTCCAGCAGCAGACCCTTGGGCAGGCGGTCCATCCAGAAGCGTCCGTCGTCGTCTTGACGGACCACGAAGTCGGCGATCGAGCTGACGTAGCGGCCCAGGCAGGGCCTGAAGTCGAAATCGGCCGCCGTCGGCTGGGCCGGCGGCGCCGGCCAGAGCTCCTGCTCGAACCCGATCAAGTCGCGCAACAAGACGGACACGGTTTGGCTGAAGAGTTGGTACGGGTCACCGCCGTTGGTCAGCAAGGCGATGGCCAGCCCGGCTTCCGGCACGATCCGCAAGAAGGCGGCCTGACCGATGGTGTTGCCGTCGTGGCCCACCACCAGGGTCGGTTGGTCGGCGTCGATCTCGTAGCCCAAGCCCCAGGCCTGGCCCATGCCGGTCAGGCGGGGCAGATCGACCTGGCGGGTCAGCATGGCTTGGACGGCTCCCGGCCCCAGCAGGCGGGCGCCGTCGGGACCTTGGCCTTGGTTCAGGGCCAGTCGGGCGAAGCCGACCAGGTCCCCCGCCGTCATGGCCAGCATCGACCCGGCCGGCGCGTTGGATGGGGCCATGGCCCAGAACGGGGCCGACTCGACCTGGCCGTCCGGGCCTTCGACATGTCCGACCGCCACCCGGTGCAGGATGGCCTCGTAAGGCGAGGGCGAGACGCTGGTCAAGCCGAGGGGCTCGGCCAGCCGCTGGCTCAGGACTGTGTTGTAAGGCTGGTCCCGCAGCTTCTCCACCAACCGGCCCAAGACGACGTAGCCGGCGTTGTTATAGGCGAACAGCGCGCCGGGCGGGAAGACCTGGGGCAGCTCGTCCAGGGTGGCGACGTAGCGGGCGATGGCGTCGTCGCCCCGGCCGGTGTCGGTGAAGATGTCGCCCTCGAAACCGGCCTGGTGACTGAGCAGATGACGGACCGTGATCGTGGCCGCGGCCAGGTGGTCACCCACTTGGAACTCGGGCAGATAGGTCTGGATCGGCTGATCGAGTTCGACCAGCCCCTCGTCGACCAATTGCATGACCAGGCTGGCGGTCCACAGTTTGGTGATCGACCCGATCTGGAAGACCGAGTCGACGGTGGCCTCCACCCCGGTGGCCAAGGACAGCGTCCCGGCCGCCGCCGTGGCCAACTGGCCGTCTTGGAGGACGGCGATCGAAGCCCCTGGCACACCGGCCCGCTGGACCGCGCCGGCGAATTCGGCCTCCATCCATGCCTGTGTCTGTTGTTGCGTCATGGTGCAGAGGCTAGCGGTCGCGCTCCCGCCCGCCCTTGTGGTCCAGCACAACTCCCAAGCCCTGGCTTTGTACAATTCCACTCACCTCCAGCCCTGTCGTTACCAAATCGTTATCTATCTGCTAGAGTTCAGGACATCGCCGGGCGCCCGAAGGGGGCGTTCGGAAGCGGGTCCGGGGCCAGCCTTTCCAGCCCCGGACCTGCGTCCAAATCTTCCTCCCTCAACCACGCCGTTCTCGTCCCTCCAGCTAGGCCGAGCCCTGTCCGGACGAAGCCGGACCAACCAATTCGAGCTGACTCGACCCGGCCCGAACGCCGCCCGGCGCCCACCGTCAGCCCATCCACACCTGACCGACCCAGCGGCGGCGTAGGCTGACCGCAGCCGGGTCCGTCCGGCGTGCTGCGAGGAGGCCCCATGACTCAGCCCACCGATTGGTCCGCCTTAGTTTCGGCGGTCCTGGCCGAGATGCCGGTGATCGACGGGCACAACGACCTGCCCGCCGTCTTGCGCACCCAGGCCGGCTACTCGGTGGCCGGGCTGGACCAGATCGTGCCGAACCAGCAGACCGACCTGGTGCGCTTGCGCCAGGGCGGCGTGGGGGCTCAGTTCTGGTCGGCTTGGGTGCCGACCGGGTCGAGTGAGGCCGAGGCCGTGGTGGCGACCTTGGAGCAGATCGACGCCATCCATCGCCTGACGGCGGCCTACCCCGACCAGTTGGCCTTCGCCCGCACGGCGGCCGACATCGAGGCGGCTTGGTCCGAGGGCAAGTTGGCCTGCCTGATCGGGGTCGAGGGCGGCCACTCCATCGCCGAGTCCTTGGGCGTCCTGCGCGGCTTGGCCCGCCTGGGCGTGCGCTACCTGACCTTGACCCATGGCAGCA
Source organism: Propionibacteriaceae bacterium (assembly GCA_031265875.1). Lineage (GTDB taxonomy): Bacteria > Actinomycetota > Actinomycetes > Propionibacteriales > Propionibacteriaceae > WQYJ01. The sequence continues at coordinate 2,751 of JAISCA010000044.1, read as the reverse complement.
ACACCAGCTGGGCCGACTCCGCCACCGACACGCCTCAGTTGGGCGGCCTCAACGACGAGGGTCTGGCCATCGTGGCGGAACTCAACCGGATCGGGGTCTTGGTCGACCTGTCCCACACCTCCCCCGACACCCAACGGGCCGTTCTGGCCGCCACCGACGTGCCGGTCATCTTCTCCCATTCCTCGGCCTTGGCCGTGGCCGGGCACCCGCGCAACATCCCAGACGACGTGCTGGGGACCCTGGCCGGCAATGGCGGGGTGGCCCAGGTCACCTTCGTGGCCGACTTCCTGACCGACGCCCGGCGGGCCTGGAGCGAGGCCGCCATGGCCTGGGTCAAAGCCCAAGCCGAGCTGGCCGACGTCCCCTTCTTCCCCTGGGCCTCGGCCCCCCGGCCCGGCCAGACGTCCGCCCAAGCCATGGCCCGGCAGCGCCAGACCGACGGCGACGGCCCTTCTCCCTTACTAGCCGCCTTGACCGCTTACAGCGAGAGTCACCCCCTCCCGCCGGTCACAGTGGACGACCTGGTGGCCCACGTCGAGCACGTCCGCGAGGTGGCTGGGATCGACCACATCGGCCTGGGCGGCGACTACGACGGCACGCCCAGCCTGCCCCAGGGCATGGAGGACGTCACCGGCTACCGTCGTTTGCTCGAGGCCCTGGCCAGTCGTGGCTGGTCACGGCACGATCTCATGGCCCTGACCGGCGGCAATGTCCTGCGCGTCCTACGCGCGGCCGAGGAGGCCGCCAGCGAACCGCTCTACCTTGGGCGCCCCTGAGCGCTAGTCGATACGACCGTCCCGACGGTCACGGACTCGGATCGCTCAGCCTCCGGCGACGCCTCCGCCAGACCCGCCAGACCAAGTTCGGCCGGACTCTCGCTCTGGCTCCGTCGACACCAATTGAGTCAATGGAATATTGACCCTAGTCGTAGCATCGGCGGAGCCGGTCCCAGACTGCCCGGCGCCCCTTGAAAACGAGGCTGATCCAGCTCTGGTGAAAACCGAGGACTGAGGTAGTCTTGGCCCTCCGGTGACACCATTTCATAGACGTGGCCGCCCCCTGACCTGCCCAGGGGGATGGCTTCTAATGGGGGATGGGCAGGAGGCGACGGGGTCCCAGCGCTAGCTGGGGCCCCGTCGTCGCATCCCCAGCCCTGATCCGGCTCCACCCCCGACTCAGCCACTCCCAGGGTCTGACCGGGTCGTCTCAGGGCCATCCCCCATGGCTAGAGTCAGTTGAGCGACCAAGGATGGGAAGCATGAGCCAATCAGGTGATCCGCGATGAGAGTCGGCCTATTCACAGACTCCTACCGCCCGGCCAGCAACGGCATCGTCTACACCATCGACATCCTGCGCCAACGCCTGACCGAGTTGGGCCACGAGGTCTTCGTCTTCGCCCCGGCGGCCAGCTGGCGGACCGGTCAGACCGACGACGACCATGTCATCCGCTTCCCCGCCATCACCGGCTTAGGCTTCTCCGAGGCTCAACTCAGCCTCTTCTTCCCGCCCCGCCTGCTCCGTCGCATCGCCCGTCTCGACCTCGACTTGTTGACTTTCCTCTCCCCCGGCCAGGTCGGCCTGATGGCGGCTTACGTGGCCCGTAAGACCGACCTGCCCTTGGTCGGCCAACACACCACCGACCTCTACCAATACGCCAGCAGCTATCGCAGCCTCAGCCTGGGCTCAGGCTTGCTCAACTTGATGCTGCCCTTGGCCATCCGCCTGAGCCCGGCTCAGCGCCGCCGCCTGATCAAGACTTACCTGCCCCAGACCGGCTCTAAGCAGCGCACCCGTCAGGCCATCGCGGTCTATCTGACGCTGTTGTACGCCGCCTGCGACGCCACCATCGTCTTGTCCCAGAAGTCGGCTCGCCAACTGGCCGAACTGGCCCAGCGCTGCCAGGCCGATCTACGTCTTCGGGTCATCCCGACCGGGGTCGACCCTCTGCCTCGGGCCACGCCGCAGGCGGTGCGGGACTTCAGGGCCGGTCTCGGCCTGACCGACCAGGACGAGGTCGTGACTTACGTCGGCCGCCTGGCCGAGGAGAAGAATCTGGACCGTCTGATCGAGATGGCCGGGCCGCTGGTCCGCCGCCGGCCCCGGGCCCATCTGGTCTTGGTGGGCGACTTCGACTACCGGGCCAAGCTGGAGGCTCTAGCCGCCCGCTCGCCGGCCGCCCGCTCGATCCATTTCGCCGGGCGGCTGCCCCGGCCACTGCTGAGCGCGGCCTACCAGGCCGCCGACGTCTTCGTCTTCCCCTCCCTGACCGACACCCAGGGCCTGGTCCTGAACGAGGCCGCCCACTGCGGCCTGCCCCTGGTCCTGATCGACACCGAGGTGTCGGCTTGCTTCGAGGCCGGCGGCAACGGTTTGGCCGCTCGCGATCAGGCTTCGGACCTGGCCCGCCAAACCGCCCGGCTGCTGGCCGACCCGGCCTTGCGCGCCGCCATGGGCCAGCGCAGCCGTCAATTGGCCGCCGCTTGTGGCGAACTGGCCCAGACCGCCGCCATGGCCGAGTTGTACCAGGAGATGCGCCTGGAGGGACTGTCCCGGACGGCCGCCTGAGCCGTGCCCCACCCTTAGCCACCGGTCGACGCCGCCCTAGCTTCACTAGTGGGCTGTCGCCCCTAATCCTGTGGACTCGCGGCGCCAGACGCGGCTCTGGCCGCGTTGTCGTCGGTCGACGATGGCCCCGCATCGCCTCCCTCCTCCGCCTCGCCAGCCCCACGCCTGACACCGCTCCTTCTCCCC
>JAISCA010000029.1 GCA_031265875.1 Propionibacteriaceae bacterium | reverse complement strand
CCGAGGATGGCTGAGGCCAGTTCGGCCGGCCGCTCGAAGATGGCGACGTGGCCGCAGCGCGGCACCAGCAGGAACTCGGCCCCTGGGATGCTCTGGGCGATCAGGCGGGAGAAGCGGGGTGGTTTCAAGATGTCGTCCTCGCCGCACAGGATCAGGCTGGGGCAGGCGATGCGGGGCAGTTCAGCGGTCATCTCGACGTCTTGGACGAAGGTGTCGTAGAGCGTCTTCTGGCCGTCGAAGTAATCCGGCGGAGCGCTCTTGAAGGCGGCCGCCCGCTCGTTCAACATGGTCTTGTTCTCAGCCATGAAGTCGGGGCCGTAGATGCTCGGAGCCATGCCCTTGAAGAAGACTTCGCCATCGCCGCTGTCGCACAGCACCTTCCAGCCGTCCACGAAGCCGCGCACGACCTCGTCCAATTGGCTGACCGAGTCGATCACGGTCAAGGAGCGGGGCTCGTCCGGGAACAGGCTGGCGTACTTCATCGCCACCTCGCCGCCGTAGGAGGTGCCGACCAGGTGCGGCCGGTCGACGCCGAGGGCGGCCAGCAACTGGCGGGCCTCCTCGGCGTGTTGACGGAAGGAATAGGGCCCGGCTGGCTTGTCCGACTTCATCTGGCCCTTGAAGTCGTGCAGCACGACCCGGAAACCCATCTTGACGAAGACCGGGGCCAGCAGATCCCAGCTCGAGGTCGAGGCCATGACCCCGTTGAAGAAGGCGATGGTCTGGGCGGCCGCCGGGTCGCCCCGATCCTCGTAGAACAGGCGCAAGCCGTCGATGGTCAACTCTGACATGGCTCCAGAGCGTATCAACTCTGGCAAGTCTCAACACTTCAATCGGCTCACTTACGAGCGTGAACGCTCGACGTTCGCCTCAATCGTGTCTAGTGAGGGCCGCTGGCGGGCACAAGACGACCCGGCGCTTCCCGGGAGAGGTCTGCCGGAGGCCGCGCCCCCGGTCAGACCGCGGATCCCGGTCTACCCCGCCCGCCAGGCCCGGTCGATGGCGCTGCAGATGGCTTTCATGGAAGCGGTGATGATGCTGGGGTCGATCCCCACGCCCCACCAGATAGAGGGTTGGCCGTCGATGGTGACCTCGGTCTCGACGTAGGCGGCGGCCTGGGCGTCACCGCCGGCCGAGAGAGCGTGCTCGCTGTAGTCCAGCACGTTGACCTGGTGGCCCAGTTGGCTGAGGGCGTCCACGAAGGCCGACAGCGGACCGTTGCCGTGACCGGTCAGGTCATGGAGTTGGCCACGTTGACGGACGGTGGCGGCGACCGCGTAGCCGCCGTTCTGCGAGGTCGAGGTCGAGCGCACCAACTCGAGCGGGTGGGTGTTGGAGAGGTACTCGTCGGCGAAGATCTGGCCCAGCTCGGGGCTGGAGACCTCGCGCGAGGTCGAGTCGGAGTAGTCCTGGACCACGCGGGAGAACTCGATCTGGAGCCGGCGGGGCAGGTCGAAGTGGTGGTCGGCCTTCATCAGGTAGGCCATGCCGCCCTTGCCGGATTGGCTGTTGACCCGGATGACGGCCTCGTAGGTGCGGCCGACGTCGAAGGGGTCGATGGGCAGGTAGGGCACCTCCCAGTCGACCTGGTGGATGGTCTGACCGGCCTGGCCGGCCCGCAACTCCAAAGCCTCCAAACCCTTCTTGATGGCGTCCTGGTGGGAACCGGAGAAGGCGGTGTAGACCAGGTCGCCGGCGTAAGGGTGACGGGCCCCCACCGGCAGACCGGTGCAGTACTCGACCGTGCGGCGGATCTCGTCCAGGTTGGAGAAGTCGATCTCGGGGTCGACGCCCTGGCTGAACAGGTTCAAGCCCAAGGTCACCAGACAGACGTTGCCGGTCCGCTCGCCGTGCCCGAACAGGCAGCCCTCGACCCGGTCGGCCCCGGCCATCAGGGCCAGTTCGGTGGCGGCCACGGCCGTGCCCCGGTCGTTGTGCGGGTGCAACGACACCACCACGTCGGAGCGCCGCTCGATGTGACGGCAGAAGTACTCGATCTGGTCGGCGTAGGTGTTGGGGGTCGAACGCTCGACCGTGGCCGGCAGGTTGAAGATGATGGGACGGCCGGGCTCCGGCTGCCAGACCTGGCTGACATTGTGGCAGACCTCCAAGGCGAAGTCGGTCGGCGTCTGGGTGAAGATCTCGGGGCTGTACTGGTAGCCGAACTCGACCCCGCCCAGATGACGCTCGGCCGCCGCCATGACCCAGGCGGTGCCCTGCCGGGCCAGGGCCACGCACTCGGCCGCGCTGATCTGGAAGACCACCCGGCGGAACAGCTCGGCGGTGGCGTTGTAAAGGTGGATATTGGCCCGCTGGGCCCCGACCAAGGACTGGGCGGTGCGGTCGATCAGGTCCTCCCGGGCCTGGGTCAGAACCGATATTTGAACGTCGTCGGGGATCAGGTCGCCTTCGATCAGGGAGCGCACAAAATCGAAATCGGTCTGCGAAGCCGAGGGGAAGCCGACCTCGATCTCCTTGTAACCCATCTTGACCAACAACTCAAACAGACGCCGTTTGCGCCCCGGCGTCATCGGGTCGATCAAGGCCTGGTTGCCGTCGCGCAGGTCGGTCGACAACCAACGCGGCGCTTGGCTGATCCGCCGATCAGGCCAGGTCCGATCCGGCAGATCGATCGGTTGGAAAGGGATATAGCGCTGATAGGGCATCCCCGAGGGCCGTTGGATCGGCGGATGGGCCTGGGGGCGTGGACTGGACTGAGCTGACATGAGATTTTCCTCGCTTGATGATGGGTCGGTGCCAGGCGCGTCGCGACTCCGCAGCGAGGGGTCTGGCTCTAAAGGCGAGCCTCGCTGCGGCCACGAAGAAGCAGGTACGTCCGTGCCACGTCGGACATGCTAGCCCATCGGGGCCGGTCGGCGCCGCCCAGCCCCATCCCGTGGTCGTCAGTCCCGCCGTCACCGAACGGCCGCGTCCGCTAGCGGACGCGGGAGCGGGCGTCGGCAGACCCAGCCATCGCCGAGCGGGAGGTTGCGGCAGCCGACACGCCGGGCACGAGGGTCGGAAGTGCTCGGTCGGCGGGCACTCTACCAACTAGTGGTCACGGGAGGGGACGCCAGACCCAAGGAGCGGGAGTCCCCGAGACCGGGGTGGGTTTGATCTCGGGGACGCCCACCCTATAGAGGGGCGAACATCCAATCAGGCGGCGTGGGCCTGGGATCGGTGGTAACCGGTCAGCAGACGCCTGGACCAAGCCAGAGACGACACCGCCCCAGCCGCCAACAACCACACCACCAACCAACGCTCCAGACCAGCCGGACCACCCGTATCAGGCAAACCACCAGCCAACACCGTCCGGAAACCAGCCACAGCCGACCAACCACTGGTGAAACCCACGCTCAACGTGTGCTGCCCCGGCTGCAGACCAGCCAAATAACCAGACTCAAGACGAACCGTGGTCGAACCAGCCGACACCAGATAATCCGTCCCCACCGTCAACGACACACCATCGACCGACACCACACCCGAATGCAAAGACAAATCCCTCACCGTGACATGCGTCAAACCAACCGTCGAACCCTGCACGAACACCGTGCCGTCGACGAAACCGTGCTCCAGCGAATCAGCCTTGAGAGCGGCCACCGCGTCGGCCAACGACCTGTACGCCCCTGTCACCGCACCGTCGCCGACACCCGGATCGGCCAAGACCGACCGGGCCGTGACCAACGCGTCATCCACAGCCGTCGAAGCCGGCGTGACATACGAACCGGACAGTGGCAAAGCCTCGGCCAGGGCCACCAGATCGGCCAACTCGGCCCGACCGACCGACGGCGGAACCGACGGCGACTCAGACGGGGTCGGATCAGGGGTTTGCGACGGATCAAGCGTCGGCGTCACCGACGGAGACGGAGTCGGATCCGTAGTCGGAGTAGGAGTCGGCGTGGGATCCGGCGTCGGAGACGGAGACTCAGACGGCGGAACCGACGGCGTCTCAGACGGATCA
>JAISCA010000039.1 GCA_031265875.1 Propionibacteriaceae bacterium | reverse complement strand
AGGCGGACACAATCCGCGAAAGCCGCCCCGCCCTTGTAATCGACGAACAAGAAAGTCGCCCGGTAGGGGCTGTGGGCGGCGGCCAGACCGAGGATCCACGACTGCAAGAACTCAGACTTGCCGGCCCCCGTCGTCCCGCCGACCAGGGCGTGGGGGCCCTGCGCCCTCAGATCCAAGACGAACTCGCCTTGCGGCCCTTGGCCGACCAGGGCGCGCAGGGTGGGGACGCCGCGTGGGGGCGGGCCACCCCTGAGCGAGCCGCCCTCCCGCCAGCGGTCGACGGTGGCCTCGGGACCGTCGGCCAGGCCGTGGCCGGCCAAGGCCAGGTAGGAGACGGCCCGGGGCAGGTCGGACTGGTCGAGGACGGGGGCGCCGGCGTCGGTCACGGGTGAGAGTTGGCGGGCCAGGCCGTCGGCCGCCGCCGCCGGCAACGGGTCGACCCGGGTGATGGCGCTGGTCTGCTCTTGGTCGACGAAACCGGCGGCGACCCGATTGGTCTTGTCGTCGCGGGCCAGGTAGGCGCGGCAGGCGGCGGGCAGGCGGTCTTGCCGTTCCGCCAGCCACAGCAGATGGACTCCGACCGCCGGGCCGTTGGCGGCCAGGGCGACCAGCCGGCCGCGCTCGACCGGGGCGTCGTCCTCGACCATCAGCACCACGGCCGGCCGGTGGATCTCTTGGTTGTGGCCGGCGGCCTGGCGGTCGGCCGCCAACTCCTCGACGCTGGAGACCAGGGCCGAGACCGCTCCGGGGCTATTGGCCAGGTGGGCCCCGGGCAGGGGTGAATGGGTCGAGCCGACGTGCGGCAGCCACATCAGCCACTGCCAACGGCTGGACGACTGGGTCGAGGCGATCACGCCCAAGACCAGTTCGGCCGGGGAGTGCAGGCAGGCCAGCTGGGCGATCAGACCCCGGGCCACCGGGTCCAGCCAGGAGCGCTCCCCGGACAGTCCCAGGTTGCCGCAGTCGCGCAGGCCGACGGTGATCGGGACATCGTCGATGTCGGCCGTGTCCCGCTGTAGCTTGGACACCGCCGCCCACAACTCGGCCGGCGCCTGGCCCCGGCTGGGCAACTCCAGGGTCTGCCGGGAGGGCGCCGTGCCGTAGCCCAGGTTCAGCGTCAAGAAGTCGTCGTCGACGATCCGTCGGCTCCACAGGTCCGGGGTCAGGCCGTAGGCCGCCTCGACCAGCGCTCCCACGGTGGGGGTCTCGGCGCAACGGGCCAAGTGCTCCTCGTCCAAGGCTTGGGACAGCTCCCGGCCCAGGGCCGTGATCTCGTCCACGAACTGCTGCTTGGTCTGGGCCGAGGCCTTGCGGTCGGTCATTTTCCGGTCGAGCCAGGTGCCGACGGCGATCACCGGGCTCAGGGCGATGAAGATCACGCTCATCGGGTTGCGGGTGAACAAGAACATGACCACGCCCATCAGCAGCGGCGCGATCATCGCCACCAGGGGGAACTTGCCCGGCGTGGTCGGCGCGGGCGGCTGGGGGGCCTGGAATTGGCGGCCCTCGTAGGGCGGCCTCACGACCGGCGAACGGTTGAAATCCAAACCGACGGCGGCCGACGGCCCGCTGGTCTGGTCGCCGGTCGGCTCCACCACCAGCCCGCTGTCGCCGACGATGACGACATCGCGCGGCCCCACCACGGCGTGGTCGACCAGGCTGTCGCCGACGATGACGCCGTTGGACGAGTTCAGGTCGGTGATCTCGATTCGGGCGCCCACGGTCAGACGGGCGTGCCGCCGCGACACCTGATGGTCGTCCAGCATGATGTCGCAGGACTGGTCGCGGCCGATCAGATAGGGGCCTGAGCGCAGCGGGAACGACTGGCCCGCCAGGGGCCCGGAGATGACCCGCAGCCAGGCCGCCGTCTGGGGGCCGTGGCCGGTGCCGTCGTCGGCCGCGTCGATCACCTCGACCCGCTGGCCCGAGCACAGGCTGGTCTCGGCCAGCAGCGACCGGGCGGACAAGGTGGCCAATTCCTGTTGGTCGTCCGTCACCACCCGCAGGGTCAGGGGGCGCGTCGGGTCGGATGGTCGGCGCGTGGCGCCGGCCAGCAGGGCGGCGGCGACATCGCCGACCGTGGCCGTGCCCTCGGCCGTCACCGTGACGGTGGCCGACGTCAGGTCGGCCACATCCACATTCAGTCTGATCTTCATCGCCTGGACTCCCCACGACCGGTCTTGACGCCGCCCGCCGACCGGCGCGACGCCCCAGCCTTTGGCTGGCGTCGTCCGACCCGCGTCGGCGGTAGGGCCATCACATTAGTGCGGCTCTGTGACGAGGGTTGGAGTGATAGGCCGGCCGGGTCTGGCGTCACCGGGGGAGTCACAAGGCGGCGGCGCCACCCGGCGGCCGATGCCTCAGGCGGTCAGTCGCGGGCCTGGGGCGGCGGCCGGCGGTCTCACGGCTGGCCCATAGCAGGAGGCAGCCGAGCAGGCCGAGGGCGAGACCGGCCGCGCCGACCGGTCGGGCTTGCTCCGGGGCGCCGCTGTCGGGCAGGCCGGCGGCCGGGGCCGGGGTGGGCCTCGGGGTCGCTGTCGGCGTGGGGCCGGTGGCGGTCGAGGCCGTCCCCGTGGTGGCGGCGCTGGCGGTCGGCGGCGGCTGGAGATCGGTCGGGGAGGCGGGAGTCGGGCTGGGTTCGGGCGAGAGACTGGTACTGGGTCCAGGGCTGGGACTGGGGTCGGGATCGGGGCTGGGACTGGGGTGGGGGCTGGGCGTCGCCGCGGCCGGGTGAACGGCGTCGGCCTCAAGACGGACGGTGATGTGGCCCGGGGCGGCGATGGTGACGCGGACGGTCAGGGTTCGGCCCTGGTCGCCGCCGACAATGATGTGCTCGGGCTGGTCGGCCCCGGGGATGGGGCGGCCATCGCGGTACCACTGCCAAGTCAGCTCGGCGTCGGCCGGCGGGCGGCCGGACAAGGTGGCGGACAACGTGTTCCCGAGATCTGGCTGCCCGTGGACGACCGGCGGGGACGGTTCGAAGCGGCCTGGCGCCGGGATGACTGGCGGTGTGGTGCGGGTGACGGCGGCGCGGCCGTCGGCGGCGGCGGTCACCGCGACGGCGATGGCGTGGCCGACGTCAGCCGCGGTGAGGCTGTATGAGGGGCCGCTGGCCCCGGGGATGGGCCAGCCGTCGCGCAGCCACTGCCAAGACAGGACGGCGTCGTTCGGGGACAGGCCGCCGTGCCGGGCGTAGAGGCGTTCCCCGAGTCGGGCCGACCCCTGGATCCAGACGGCGGCCAGGTCGGTCGAGCCCGGCCCGGGGGCGATGTCGGACCGCCAACTGGTGTCGTGGTGGCCGTCGGCGACAGCGGTCGCCACGACGGTGACGCGGTGGCCGTCGTCGTCGCCGGCCAGCCGGTAAATCTGGTCGGTCGCCCCGGGGATGGGGCTGTCGTCGCGCAGCCATTGCCAACTCAGGTCGGCGTTGGCGGGGCTCAGCCCCGACACGGCGGCGACCACGGTCTGGCCGACGGCCGGTGGGCCGTCGGTGACGATCGACACGGCGCCGACGATGACGGCCGGCCGGGGGTCGTCTCCCAGAGCGACCAGGCTTTGGCAGGGGGCTCGGCCCTCGGCGGCGCCGTCCGCCCGGAGGCTGAGACGGTGGCCGGGGATGGTGTCGGCGGCCCGGATCTGGAAGGCGGCCCCGGTGGCCCCGGGTATGGGCACGTCGTCGGCCAACCACTGCCAGGAGACCCGCGTCCAGACCGGGTCGAGCGCGGTGGCGCTGGCGGTGACCGTTTGTCCGTACACCGGATCCCCGGCGATCACGATGCCTAAGGCGCAGGGCAGGGGGATGACGGTGATCGGGTCGGAGACCAGGCTGGCGCTGTCGTAGCCGTCCTGATGGGCGGTCACCTGGAGAGTGACCTGATGCCAGACGTCGTCGTCGGTCAAGCGGTGGCTGGGGCCGGTGGCTCCGGGGATCGGGTCTTGGTCGCGGTACCACTGCCACGACAACCAGGCCGTGGCGGGCGTGACCGCGTCGGCGCTGGCGGTCAGGGTCGTCCCGGCGTCCGCCTTTTGGCCCTCGGCCCCATCCACCACCACCCGGCCGATGGCAGCCGGGGCCGGAACGGGGACAACCGGATCGGCGCTGCGGACGACCGGATCGCCGACTGTGGTGCTGGCGCTGGCCGTCACGGTGATGGCTCGGCCGGCGTCCGCCCCGGTCAAGGCGTAGGCCGGGCCGGTGGCGCCGGGAATCGGCCAGCCGTCCCGCAGCCACTGCCAGGCGATGTCCGCGTCGGCCGGATTCAACCCGCTCAAAACAGCGGTCAGGGTGTCGCCGACGACGGGATCGTCCTGAACGATGCGGACGGCGTCCAGCTCGGCCGGACCGGTCCCGATGACGACACCGTCGGAGGTGGCGGACTGGCCGACGAAAGGCACCGTCAAGGCATCGGTCTGTCCCGACCAATCCAGGCCCCACTGGTAAGCCTCGTCGGGGATGACAGCGGTGGCGGTGACGACTTTGCCGCGCAGCTCCCAGCCGAGGGTCAGACTGGATCCGGTCTGACCGGCCAGGGTCGCCCCGTCGGCCTGCCAGCTGTACTCCAACAGGTCCGGGGTGGCCGGCTCGAAACCGGTCGTCCTGGCTGTCAGCAGGCCGCCCACCCGGGGTTCCCCGTCGAGCTCGACGGTCCCGCCGGCCAGGCGGGCGGACCGGACCAGCTCGACTTGATAGTCGGCGATCAGGCTGTCGTCGGCGGCGCTGACGACGACCCGGTAGAGGTTGTGCCCGGGGTTGCCGTCCGCGTCCTGAGCGGCCGGCGGGTCGAGCCGGGGCATCGACCAGACGAGTTGGGGGATGTCGCCGGGACCGTCATTGCCCCGATACACCGGCACGGCGGCGACCGGCCGGCCGTCGTCCGCGGTCACGGTCACGCTGGCGCCGGCGAAATCGGTTCCCCCCTGGGCGAAGGACCACAGTCTCCGGGTCGTCCCGTCGGCCGGACAAGTCCCCTGGGGCAGAGCCTCGTAGGGGAACAAACCGGCCGCCGGCCAGGCCAGCTCCGTCCCGGCGGGCAGTTCGGGGGCGGCGGGGTCGAGGATGAGCGCGCCGCTGGTGTCGGTCTGGCCCACACCGATCAGGTCCAGGTTCGGGGCCAGCAGCCGGTAACGGCTGGTCGCCCGGCGGTCGCAGGCCGAGGCCAGGGAGTCGGCGATGGCTTGGCCGCCGGTTAAGCCATCCGGGGACACCACCGCCACCGCCGCTGTCGCCGCCGCGGCCCCTTGGGCGCTGTGGCAGGGACCGGTCGGATCCAAATCGTTGGCCGGGTCGGCGACGGCCCCGGGTTGGGCGGCCAGCAGCAGCGCCCCCCGTTGGGCCTCGGCCGTCAAAGCGGGCGCCAGCCGGACCGGCGGGGAGCCGGCCAGCTCGCGGGCTTGGTCGAGGACTTTCAAAACGGCCTCTCGGGAGTCCGCCGACGTCGTGCCCGCCACGCAGTCGCCCACCCTCCCGGTCCACTCTGCGGGTTGGTCGAGGGCCGGCAGCAAGGCGACGAAGTCGTCGCGCAACTGCTCGACCGTCGTCCCGGCGGCCATGGCCGGCGACCAGACAGCCGCCCCGACGACCGACACGAAGACCGCCGTCAGTCCCAGTCTGACTGGTAACGTGGCTTTCATTCAGGGTCCCCCGCGTGGCTCTAATCCGCCGCCAGCCGGGAAAGGCCCGTCTGCTGTCGACTCGACCAACGCTAACGTAACAGTTGGCCCGACGGCGGCCAAGCCGGATCACGGGCGGGGGCCGAGACAGGCCGTGGACTAGCGGGTCAGTCGTGAATCTGGACGGTGACGAATGCTATAGACTGCCGGCCGAACCGGATCTCCGCCGGAGTCGATCCCAGCGCCACAGGAGTTGCCATGCCACAGGGAGGCGGTCGGGTCGTGCCGCGTCGCGCCAGATGGGCGACGACGGTCGTCGCCGTGGCGGTCTTGGCCGGCGCGGCGGTCTGGCCGGGGACGGCCTGGGCGGCGGACGGGCCGACGCTGCAAGTGGTGGACGTGGTGCTGGCCGCCGACGGGACCGTGCGGACGATGGCGCAGTCGTCGGCGGTCCGACAGCAGGACGGGACGGTGGTGACGTCTAGCGCCGCCTTGGACCCGGCCGAGGCGGCCGACCGTTTGCCGCTGCGGGTGCAGACCGAGTACTGGTTGGAGGCGGCCGACGGATCGAGCCGGTCGGGCACAGACCTGTCGCAGATCCGGGGTGCGGCCGGACGGGTGACACTCCAATACAGCTTGCAGAACCTGACGGTGCGGCCCCAGGACGTCTCCTGGGTCAATCCCGCCACCGGCGAGGCCCGCCACCGGGTGGGGCTGGTGGGGGTGCCGTTGACGGTGGTGGGGTCGGCTACGGTCACCGGTCAGGCCGGGGCGACCCTGGTGACCACAGCCGAGCGGGCGGGCCAAGCGGTCACCGACGGGGTCGTGTCGGTGGCCGGCGGCGCCCGTCAAGTCCAGTGGGCGACGATGCTGGCGCCGCCCATGCTGCCGTCGAGCGTCGTCCTCACCTTGGTCTTGGACACGCCGCGGTTCGTCCCGCCGACCTTGCGTCTGACCGTCCAGCCCGGCCTGGTGGCCGACCCGTCTTTGACCGCCCTGTTGACCAACACCTTGGGCGGCCAGGGTCCCATCGGCTCCTTGGAGTCGTCGGTTCTGGCCTTGCTGGCCCAGGTGAACCAACAGTTGAACGATGTGGGGGAGACCGCCGAGAAGGTCCACCAAACGGTGGCGCGGGACGCCCAGAGCCTGGCCTCGGAGGCTTTCGCCAGTTTGGAGTCCAGTTCCGCGGCCATGTTGGCCCAGATCGACGCCACCCAGCAGTCGATCGTCAGCCTGCGAGACCAGGCGTCCTCGCGCATCCAGTACAGCAACAGCCAGTTCGGGGCCGGGATGACCGAGGTGCTGGACCAGATCGCGGCGGCCCTCGGGCACTCCGGCGGGCAGACGTTGTTGACCGAGGGGGAGATCGATGGTTGCGCTTTGGGGCTGCCCGAGCTGGCGGATGGCCAGGAGCGCACCTTGGCGGCCACCGTCCAACTGATCGACGCCCAGGTGACGGCGGTCGTGCGGGCCTTCGACCAACCCGACGGCGACCCGGATTCTGGTCTGGGGGTCTGTCGGCAGCGGCTGTTGGACCTGCTGGGAGAGGCGATCGGCACCCCCGGCCAAACCTGCGCCGACGACCCCAACACACCCGAGGTGGAGCCGGTGACGGTGCAGTGCGCCATCACCAACGCCCGCCAGCGAGTCTGGGACGAGATCACGGCTTTGCAGGGGTTGAACAATCAGGTGGTGGCACTGCTGGGCCACACCGGAGCCTCCGCCCTGGGAGCGCGGGTGCTCGACCTGGTCGCCGGGGTGGAGAGCCTGCGTCAAGGCCTGGAGTCGAGCCGGACCGACCTGGACGCCGGCCTGGACGCCGTCCGGGCGGCCCTGCCCCTGGCCCGTGCCCGGCTGAGCGCCATGACGGTCGCGCTCGACGACGTCAACCGGACCGGAACCGACAACGACCCGCTCGACGCCATCAATGCGGCGGCCGCGCGGGTGACGGCCGCCCAGGCCTCTTACAACGCCATTTTGAGCCAGATCAATAGCCGGGCCGCTCTGGCCGCCCCCTCCCCGGCCGCGCCCGCGCTGACTCCGGTCGCCCCGGCGGAGGCGGTGATCGGACTGGGCCTAACGCCAGACGGTTTCGGCCACCTGCCGGTCGTCCCCGGCGGCCTGGTCGAGCAGGTGGCCAACCTGGTCGCAAACACGCTCTCGGCTTGCGGCGGTCCGGGCGGCGACTTCAGCCCGCCCCAGTTCCGCGACGCGGCCGCGGTCGCCGTGGCTTTGGACGACTTGTCGCGCCAGCCGGGGTGCGCCGCCCAAAGCCTGGCCGCCAGCCTGGCCCCCGTGGTCACCGCCTATAACACGACCTCTGCCACTGCCGCCACCGCTGTGGCGGCTTACAACGACGCCGTGGCCGCCTACCAGACCGATCAGCGGTTGCTGAACGATATCGCCGACCTCAGCCGGACGGCGACCAATCCGGCTCTGGCCGCCGCCAATCTCGACCTGACCGCCGCCGCCAGCGCCGTCACAGCGGCCACCACTGCCATCCGGGGACAGGTCGATCAAGTTCGCGTGGCCATCGCCACAATCGCGACCGGGCTCGACTCGATCGAAACGGCGACCATCAACGGTCAGGTCAAGGACGCCCGCCAAGCGGTCGACGATTTGCTGACGACAGTCTGGCCCGGTTTGCGGGGCTGGCCGAACCCAGTCCAACCCGGCTCCGTTATATGCCCGGCCGACTGGAGCGCTCCGCTGCCAGCTTTGCCGACCCCGGCCGTTGACGCCATTGTCGAGTTGTCCGACCGGTTGGCCTGTCTGAACGGGACCGTCGCCACAACCTTGAGCGGCTGGTTCGCCGACGCCCAGGACAGTCTGACGGCTGCCGATGACGGGCTCGGCCTGGCGGCCGACCAAGCCGATCAGACCGGTTTGCAACAGGCCCAGGCCGGGATCGGCGCGGCGGCAGACGCATTGTCTGCGGCGCTGACCGGACAGGTGTCCGACGCCGTGCGAGACGACTTAGCACTGGTCGACTCCAGCCAGGAGGCCGCCCGGGACACGGTGGCGCGCGTTCTGAACGAGCTGACGGCCACCGCCCAGGAGTCGGTCGCAGACCTGACCGCCCAAGTTCAGCAGTCCACCAGTGACTCCGAGGCGGCCCGGAAACAATTACAAGCCGATTTCTCCCGAGTCATGGCCAACCTGGGCGATCCCGACCCGACCAGTCGAATCGGTCTGGTGGGCAAACTGCACGACGCCGCCGACCAGATCGGCCTGGCCGCCAATCAGGTCCTAGACGTCACCGCTGACGTCACCGTCTACGCCGACGGGTTGCGCCTCGACTTGTCGGGCCTCGATCTGTACGACGCCCAGGTCAAGGCCGCCGACCAACGGCTGCGGGAGTGGCACCCCTTCGCCGACCAGGCCGGGACGACCGTGTTCACCTATCTGGTCCAAGGGAGCTGACATGCGTCGTTTCTGGCGCCCGCTGCCGGCCGCCGCCCTGGTCGCCTGCCTGGCGGTCGCCGGCTGCACCCCCGCCACACCCGAGGCCGGGTCTGAGGTCCCGGGCGTGCCGACCGCTCTGACCGTGTCCGGGCTCCAACAGCCGGTCAAAGTGGGGGTGCTGGTCGACCAAGACTCCACCCACAGCGATTTGGCGGCCGGCGCCCGGGTGGCGGAATACCGCTTCCACCTGGGAGGGGCGGATGTCGCGCTGGTCGTGGCCGGCACCAAGGGCACCGTCGACGGCGCCAAGGAGGCGGCCGAGCAGTTGTTGGACGAACAGGTTGTCGGTGTCATCGCCGCCTTCCACGGCCAGGGCTTGGCCGAGGCCGTCCAGACGGTGGTGGACGACGGCGCCGCCGTCTTGGCCCTATACCCCGAGACCGCCCCAGACGCCTTGCCGGACGGCGCCTGGTGGGTCGGACCGTCCCCCGACCAGGCCGTCGGCCGGCTGATCGAGGCCGTCGCCGGACAAGGCCTGAAGAAACCCTGTCTGGTGGTGGCTGGAGGCGGCGCCGCCGCCTGGTCTAAGTTGAAGGCCGCCGCGGTCGCCAACTTGTCGAACGGCGGGCAGCCGGTCGATCAGGTCGTCCAGGCCATCCAAAACAACACTTGCGACTCGGTGGTGGTCGACGCCCCCGCCGCCGCCCAAGCCGCCTTCGTCATCGCCCTGCGCGGCCGACTGGGCGATAGCCAAACACCACTGCTGCTGACGGCGGACGCCGCCGACCCGGCTTTCGGCCGGGCCTTGGACCAGGCCGGGGTGACCGAAGGCGTTTACGCGACCGTCGGCGTGGCCGCGACCGACAACCTGGCTCTGGCCACCGGCGGCGACGCCGACCGGCTGGCCGCTTTCTTCTCCTGCCTACGGGTCGCCGCCGGCGACGACCTGACCGATCTGACCGGCCGGAAAGTCTTCGTCCGGGTCGCTCCGGTGGCCGATGTCGTCAGCCATGACGCCGTCGTCGCCCTGGTCCGGGCGGCCGAGCGGACCGGCGGCGTCGAGCCGTCCCAGGTCCGCGCCGCCTTGGCCGGGTTGGTCCTGGACGGCGACGACGGGCTGGCCGGCCCCGCCCTCGACCTGACCGGTCAGGCCGGGTTGGCCGATGAGGCGGTCACCTTATGGTGGGCCTCGACCGACGACAGCGGTTTGCGTCCCGCCTCCCCGGACGCGACCGACCGGCCGGGGTTGTTCTGGGTGTCCGCCGTCGGACAGATCTGAGGCCGGCGTGGAAGCGCGCCCCGGCGCCCCCCTGGGCAGTCGTTACGAACTCGTCGGTCTGCTCGGCAGCGGCTCCATGGGCCAGGTCTGGCAGGCCCTAGACCATGACGGCGACCAGTCCGTGGCCGTCAAACTGCTACACCCCCACCACGCCCGCGACACCGACCTGGTCGCCCGTTTCTTGAACGAGTTCGTCATCTTGGCCAGCCTGAACCACCCCAACATCGTCACCGTCCGCGACCGGGTGGTCGAGGGCGACACCCTCGCCATCGTCATGGATTTGATCCCCGGCGGCAGCCTGCGCGCCCACCAGGAGCGGTTCGGCGTCCTGCCGGCCGGCCCGGCCGTCGGTCTGGCCGCCGCCACCCTCGACGCCTTGGCCCACGCCCACGGCCACAGCCCGGCCGTGCTGCACCGCGACGTCAAACCCGACAACGTCCTGCTGGCCCGCGCCGACCGGCCCGGCCCCGAGGACGTCCGCCTGTCCGATTTCGGCATCGCCCGCCTGGTCTTGGACGGGGCCCGCGACCGCACCGTCCAAGCCGGCACACCCCATTACATGGCCCCCGAGATCTGCCTCGGCGACGATCCCCTGCCCGCCTCCGACGTCTACAGCGCCGGCATCCTGTTGTACGAGTTGTTGGCCGGGCGCACCCCTTTCGCCGGCCCCGGCAACATCAATAAACGCCACCTGAACGCCTCTCCCCCGCCCCTGCCCCTACAGCGCGACCTTTGGGAACTGATCGCCCAGATGCTGGACAAGGATCCCGGACGCCGTCCCAGCGCCGCCCAAGCCGCCCACGACCTGCGCTGCCTGCCCGCTGTCGCCCTGGACGGGCCGGCTCTGCCCGCCCAGCCCGACCCCGACGCCTGGGAGGCCGCCTCCACGCCACCCGTTCGCCCCGCCCCGTCCCGGTCGGCGTCAGTTCCCGGAGCCGCCCGCGCCCCGGCGGCGCTCCTGCACCACTTACGCCGGCATTCGACGCCGCCCGCTGAGGCGCCGCCCGAGGCGGCCGGGGCCACGACCGTCGACCCCAACGCCACCGGCTTGGCCGCCCGTCGGCCGTCGGCCTCCAGCCCCACCGGGCCGCCAACCGATAGCCCCGCCCCGGCGGCGGCCGATCCCGGGGCCACCCGGATCTCCACCGCCTTCCACCACGACATCGACGTCGCTTTGCCCGCCGCCGGGCCCGTCCGCCGGCGACGCTGGATCGTGGCCGCCGCCGCGGCCGTCGTCGTGGTCGTCGCCGGACTGTTGATCTGGCGCCCCTGGGGCGGGTCCGCCGACGAGCCGCCCGTGACCGAGCAGACACCGTCCGCCCGGGCCGATCTCAGCTTCCCGGTCTTGGACACCGGCTTGCGCATCGCCTTGTCGGCCGAATGGGACGCCTCCGCCTCCGCCACCCGGCTGAGCGTCACCCTCACCGCCCAAAACAACTCGTTGGCCGGTGACATCCTGCTCGCCCTGCCACCACCCGCCGCCACGTCCGACACCGCCACGCCTGAGGCCGGGTCGGCCGCTTGTCCCACCCTCGCCCTCGACGCCGGCGACGCCGCCACCCACAACCTGACCACGTTGGCCGGCCTCGACATCAGTCCCGACATCCCTTGCCAATATCGTCTCTCCGCCCGTCCCAGCGGCGACAGTTTGGCCAGCGACGACGCCATCCCCTTCCCGGCCAACAACGATGTCGGCCTACGTCTGACCATCGCCGGGCCGCCGCCGGCCGACTACGGCGACTGGCTGGAGCAGGTGACGCGCGACACCAGCCAGGCCCTCGAAGACAAGACCGGCGGCTCCTATCCGCTGCAACGTGTCACCGGCCTGACGGTCCAGGCCCAAGACCTGCGTTGGCCCGACGACCCCAACGACGTCAACGGCCGCACCGTCCGCTACAACGTCGTCGCCGAGGGGCTCGACGCCGACAACACCGTCTTCTCCAGTGATACCAGTCCCGGCGCCGACACGCCGCTGCTCGACGCCCTCACCGGGGGACAAGGCTTCGACCCCGCCGCCGTCAGCCTGATCGTCTGCCAGTTGGCCCACGTCAGCCGCCCGCCCGTCGTCCTGGCCGACCAACAAGGCGATTG
>JAISCA010000003.1 GCA_031265875.1 Propionibacteriaceae bacterium | reverse complement strand
GCTGGTGCCGCGCTGCGGCCACGTCGCCATCTTCGAGCGGCCGGCCGAACTGGCCTCAGCCATCCTCGGCTTCATCCTGAAGCAGTCGGTGGCGGACCAGGACTGACCGGGCCTGGCGGCAATGCCAGGGGGTTTAGACCACAGTCGGGTCGGTCAGGCCGAGCCGTAGCGGTGGTCGCGGTTGGCCTTGGTATCACAACCTAGTCTCACTCAGCCGAAGCGCCCGAGACATGAGCGCAGCGGTTCTATGAGAGCCGGCCTTGCGTAATGCCTCCATCGTGGACTCGTCGGTGGAACCGGGTAGGAAAGCCAGCGCTTGTCGGTGGACCCACAACATGGAGTCCGGATAGTCCTGGACCAGCGGGCACAGCAGGTCATCGGCGTGACCACTGTCAGTCCGAGCACATTCATCACTTCGGCCGGAAAGTCGCCCACGTCGTGGGTGCAAATAAATTCAGCCTCAGCGGCCAACGCAGCCGCTACGACGTGCCGGTCGTCCTCGTCCGGCAGGTTAAGACCAACCAGCGCCGCGAAGTCGCCGAGGCCGGGATCGACTTGGGCATGGGGGAATGTCACGTTCACGGCCCGCACCAACCGCTGGCCGGACTCGGCGGTGAAGCCGCTCCGGTTTTCCATCAGGTGCTCAACCACCTCGGCCAAGATGCTCCCGCTCCAGCGCACCGCGATCAACCGGGCGCGCATCGCGTACAGCAGGTAATCTCGCAGCGAACGTGAATACAGCACGTTCGCGTCCGCGACATAGATACGAACCGGGCGGCCCTCCGGGGCCGGTGGCGGCTTCACTCGAACAGGCCTAGTTCGTTCTGCAATGCCATCAGCTCGGCCATCGCCGCTTCTTGACGGGCGTCTTCGATCCTCAGCCAGGCGTCGATGGCGTCCAGGCGGATGCGGTGGTGCGCCCCGACCATTCGGAACGGCAGCTTGCCTTGGTCCATCAGCTTGCGGACCTGCGCCCTGGACATGCCCAGCATCGCCGCCGCGTCCGTCGGGGTGACCTCGCGCGTCCCCTGAGTGACGACCACCTCGTGGCCTTGCGCCTCGGCGTCCAGCCACCGGGCGATCCGTTCCAACGCCTCGCGGGACAGCACCACCGCAGATTGGTCGTGGTCCTCCTCAAGGGCGCGGTGGACACGTTTGGCGTCCTCCACCAGCAATGGGGACATACGCACGCCTCCATCTGTCGTAACTGTCACATCTGCGGCAAGCATACACCGTATGGGCGGAAGTCCGTGGGCTCCCACGGTTCCCAGGGCTAGGGGACACTGGCCATCAGCCCTTTCCATGGTGCTCTTGACCTGGCCACGCGTCGTGGCCGAAATGCGCTGGCTGACCGGGCCTGGCGGGTGGGTCAGGCCGAGCCGTAGCGGCGGTCGCGGTCGGCGTACAACTCGATGGCCCGCCAGAGGTCGCGGCGGTCGAAGTCGGGCCAGAGCCGGTTCAAGAAGACCAACTCGGCGTAGGCCGACTGCCAGATCAGGAAGTTCGAGGTGCGTTGCTCGCCGGAGGAGCGGACGAAGAGGTCGACGTCGGGCAGGTCGGGCTCGTCTAGGAACTGACGGAAGCGAGCCTCGGTCAACCGCTCGGGGTCCAGCCGGCCGGCCTGGGCCAGGCGGGCGATCTGGCGGGCGGCGTCGGTGATTTCGGCCCGGCCGCCGTAGTTGACGCAGAACTGCAAGGTCAGCTTGGAGTTGTGGCGGGACTGCTGCTCGGCCGCCTCCAACTCCTTGATCACAGAGGTCCACAGCTTGGGCCGGCGGCCGGCCCAGCGGATGCGCACGCCCAGGGCGTCGAGCTGGTCGCGCCGGCGGTGGATGACGTCCCGGTTGAAACTCATCAGCCAGCGCACCTCGGCCGGTGAGCGACGCCAGTTCTCGGTCGAGAAGGCGTAGACCGACAGATAGGGCAGCCCGATCTCGAGTGCCCCCTCGATGACGTCGAAGAGGGCGGTCTCACCTTGCTCATGGCCCTTGGTCCGAGGCAGCCCTCGGCTCTGAGCCCAACGTCCATTGCCATCCATGACGATGGCGACATGGCGCGGCCGACGGTCACCGGGGATGGTCGGCGGTCGCGCCCCGCTGGGGTGCGGTTGAGGCGGACGGGGCTCGGGGCGGGCGCTCATGCCTGGAGCCTAGTGGTGGGTCGGACCGATGTCCGATAGGCCAGCCTGGGTCCAGGGTGTCTGGCCTAGGTGCGGTCGGACCCGGTCGTACGCCTGGCCTAGGTGCGGTCGGATAGTCTGGCTCAGGTGCGGTCGGACCCGGCCGGACGGTCGGACCCAGGGGAAAGGTATGTTCTAGGCGTACGGTCTAGTCCGGTCCTACAGTCGGACCCAGACGCACGGTCTGGCCCGGTCGGATGGTCGGTCAGACCCGCTCGGCCAACCAATCGGCTTGGCGCTGCCACTGGAAGGGGCCGCCGCCTTCGTGCTCGTTGAAGGGGTAGTCGACCATCTCAGCCTCGGCTGCCCAATGGTTGAAAGCGGCGTAGACGGTCGAGGGCGGGCAGACCGGGTCGAGGTGGCCGACCGAGAAGAGAGCCGGGGCGCTGGCCCGGCGGGCGAAGTTGACGCCGTCGAAGTAGGACAGGGTGTCGAAGACCTGGCTCTCGGCCCCCCGGTGGACGGAGAGGTAGCGCACGATCTCGGGGTAGGGGCCCTGATCGGTGAAACCGACCGCGCGCTCGAAGTGGCAGAGGAAGGGCACGTCCGGCAGCGCCGCCGCCAAGCCCTGGGTCAGCCCGGCCACGGCGATGGTGATGCCGCCGCCCTGGCTGCCGCCGGCCACGGTCAGGCGCTCGGCGTCGACCAAGGGCAACTGGCGCATGACCTCGACCGCCCGGACGGCGTCGACGAAGACGCGACGGTAGAAATAGGTCCCGGGGCTTTCGATGCCCCGGGTCATGGAACCGGGCGCGGCCGGTCCGGAGCCGACCGGGTCGGGCGTCTCGCCGCCGGCTCCCCAGGCGCTGCCCTGGCCCCGTAGGTCGACGTAGAGGTAGGCGTACCCAGCCGTGGCCCAGGCCAACCGTTCGTGGGGCAAGCCCCGGCCGCCACCGTAGCCGATGAACTCGATCAGACCGGGCAGGGGCCCGCTGGCCCCTTTGGGGGCGATCAGCCAGGCCTTGATGGGATGGTTGTCGAAGCCGCCGAAGCTGACGTCCCAAACGTCGACCAGCTTGAGCCGGCTGGGTTCAGGCGTCAGCTCGGCCCGCGTCTCCCTCGGCGAGTGGTCGGCCAGGGTGCTGGCCCAGAACTGGTCGAAGTCACCCGGTTCGGCCACCTCGGGCCGGTAGGCGCGCAACTCGGCGGCGGAGAGGTCCAAACGGGGCATTGATCGTCCTTTCCCAGACGGGCGGAATGAGGCGTCGACGGCGCCGTCGCGGGGCGACGACATGACCAAACAGCATAGTCGCCCATTTCCCCAGCCGAAGCCGGGTCCATGACACTGATACGCCAAGTTGGACGAGGATCGCGCCAGCGGCCGGGTCCGGTCGGGGCTGGGCTCAGGCTGGGGTGGGACGCCCGCTCGGCGAGGGGTCGGTCCTACAGCGCCAGGAGCGGCCCCGGCGCTATAGTCGCGTCGACGGGAGACGACATGGCGACGTACAGCGATGAAGGGGTCGTGTTGCGCACCCACAAGCTGGGCGAGGCCGACCGTATCGTCACCATCCTGACCCGCCAGCACGGCAAGATCCGGGCTGTGGCCAAGGGGGTCAGACGGACCTCCAGTCGTTTCGGGGCCCGTTTGGAGCCTTTCAGCCAGTGCGACCTCCTGATCGTGGAGGGCCGCAACCTCGACATCGTCTCCCAGGCCGTCAGCCGACGTCTGCTGGGGCGGGCCTGGTTGGACGACTACGCCCGCTACACCGCCGCCGAGGTCATGGTCGAGACCGCCGACCGGCTGGTGGGGGAGGAGCGCCAACCGGCTCTCAGACAATATCTCCTGTTGGTCGGGGCGCTGCGCGTGCTCGGTCACGGCACCACCGACGGGCCTCGGCCGGCCACCATGATCCTGGACTCCTATCTCTTGCGGGCGCTGGCCACGGCTGGGTACGCGCCGGCCCTGGAGGCTTGCGCCAATTGCGGGGCCAGCGCCGGACTTGATTTCTTCAGCGCCCAGTCCGGCGGCTTGGTCTGTCGGCGGTGCCGACCGCCCGGATCGCTCAGCCTGACGCCGACCACGCTGGCCTACCTGGGGGCGCTGCTGTCCGGCCAGTGGGAAGACACCCGCCAGGTCTCCGAAGCCACCGCCCGCCAGGCCTCCGGCTTGGTGACCGCTTTCGCCAATTGGCAACTCGAACGTGGACTGCGCAGCCTGGGCCATCTGGACCGGGGTTGAGCGCTGGTTTGAGCCGCTCAGAGCGGGGTTGGACCTAGCGTCTGGCTCGGTTGGAGCGGGCTGGGTGTCCCGTCTGGGCCGGCTGATGGGCGGACCCTTCCCGTGGCCGCGAACGGCGGACTAAGGTGAGGCCATGGGAAGGAACTCTGTTCTGATCGATCTGCCCGCCCTGACTATCCGGCAGGTCGCTGTCTCCGAAATGGACAATGACGTTTACCTCATCACGGTCAAGTCGAGTGGGGCCCAGGTCCTGATCGACGCGGCCGACGAGCCCAGCACGATCCTGCGCCTGATCGACTCGGCCAAGGCCGACGCCGCCGTCCCCACCCACTTGGACGTCATAGTCACGACGCACAGCCACTGGGACCACATCCGGGCCCTCAAAGAGGTGGCCGCCGCCACCGGCGCGCTCACCGTGGCCGGGGCCGAGGACGTGGGCCAGATCGAGGTCACCACCGGCGTCAAGATCGACCGCGCCGTCGAACACGGCGACACCGTCGAGGCGCCAGGGCTCAGCCTGGACGTGATCGGCCTGCGCGGTCACACGCCCGGCTCGATCACCCTGGCCCTGGCCCAGCCCGACCAGCCGGTCCATCTCTTCACCGGCGACTCGCTCTTCCCCGGCGGTGTCGGCAACACCAACCGGGACCCAGCCCGTTTCAAGTCGCTCCTAGCCGACGTCAGCCAACGCCTGTTCGAGCCCTACGACGACGCCACCTGGGTCCACCCCGGCCACGGCAAGCCCACCACCCTAGGAGCCGAGCGCCCTCACCTGAGCGAGTGGGCGGCCCGCGGCTGGTGACGCCGATGGGGGCGAGTGTCGTGCCCGCTCGCCCCGTCGTACACAATCGTCAACCGCGTCCATCTCCTCCGCCGATTGGCTTAAGAGTCATCCCCGGACAGGAGGACCGGTGCCAGCCTGCCAGCCAGTCCCAGACCGGCCAAACTCATACTCACAGAGCACCTACGACATTCGACACGCCGAAGCAACAGTCGTATCGACGCTGGCGCGTCTCAAACACTCCATCGGCTCACTCACGAGCGCCAGCGCTCGACGTTCGCCTCAATCGTGTCTAACTGCTCAATCGCGTGATGGCACCGCCGATCGGACGGTTACGACAATCCGCCAGCGCCGAACCCGGCCCAGAGCCCCCGTGGGGCGCCGAAAGTGACCTCGCGGACTGAATCGACCATCCGTCCCGGCCCCGCAGGGAGCTGCGGCAGACATATTTCTGTCCGCCCGCCCGTCAGGGCGTTCGGAGCAAAGAGCAGGGAAGGTCACGGAAGGGCGCGGACGGCGGAGAGGCGCAGGATGGGGTGTTGGGCCAGGACGACGGCGGGCTCAGTGACTCAGTCGGACCGCACGACTTCGGTCAGGGAATAGGTCACGCCGGGCGGGGCGGCCTCGGGCAGGCGACCGGCCCCGTCGGGGGCGGGGATGGCCCCGAGCAGGGCCTTGGTGTACGGATGCAGGGGGTCGGACCAGACCTGTTCGGTCGGGCCGCGCTCGACCACATGGCCCTGGTACATCACTATCAGGCGGTCGGCCACCAGGCGCACGATCGACAGGTCGTGCGAGATGAAGAGCAGGCTGGTGCCCAGTTCGGCCGCCATCACGCACATCAGATGGGCCACCTTGGCCTGGGTCGAGGCGTCCAGAGCGGAGATCGGCTCGTCCCCGATCAGGACGTTGGGATGGGCCGCCATGGCCCGGGCGGCGGCGATGCGTTGGCGTTGCCCGCCCGAGAAGTGGCGGGGGAAGCGGCTGGCGTCGCGGGCCGTCAGACCGATCCGCTCCAACCAAGCCTCCGGCGTGGCCGGAGCCTGGTCGCCGGCGGCGCGCGGGGCGGCGGCGACGGTGTCTCGGTCGGGGTAGGCGCCCGGACCAGTTGTGGGGTCCAGAACTGGTCCGGCCTCCGGTCCCAGGCTGCGTGGTGGGGCGGCGGTCGAGTCAGTCGCGGTCAATGACCGGGCCGACCGGGCCGTCTGGCGTCGTTCGTAGGCCGCCCGCAGCCGGGCCGTGGCGATGCCGTCGGCGACTTGGTCGCCCACCCGGCGTCGCGGGTTGAGGGAGGAGCCGGGATCTTGGAAGACCATCTGGATGCCGGTCCACTCCGGCGAGCGACCGCGCAGACCGAGCGGGGGCAGGGGGCGGCCACGGTACAGGACCTGGCCGGACTGGGGCTTGATCAGGCCGGTCAGGACGCGGGCCATGGTCGACTTGCCGCAGCCGGACTCGCCCACCAAACCGACCACCTCGCCCGGCCAGAGGTCGAAGGAGACGCCGTCGACCGCCCGCACCGGCGGCGTGCCGGGGTAGTCCACCACGATGTCACGGGCGCTCAGCAAGGGTTGGTCAGGCATCGCCGCCCCCAGTCTGGTCTAGGTCGGTCGGCGCCGGGCCGGCCGGTTCGCTCAGCTGGGTTGGCGTGGTCGTCGCCGGAGCGGTCGGCCCGCTCCGGCGGTCCGGGTCGGTCGTCTCGCTCAGCCGGGCCAGGTCGGCCCGGCTGTTGAGGCCGCCCCGGGCTCCGGGCAGGGCGGCCAGCAGAGCCTGGGTGTAGGGGTGCTGGGGGCGAGTCATGATCTCGGCCCTGGGCCCGTGCTCCACGATCTGGCCCTGGCGCATGACCGCCACCCGGTCGGCCACGGCGCTCATGACGCCGAGGTCGTGGGTGATGAACAAGACGGCCAGCCCGAGGTCGTCGACCAGGGAGCGGATCAAGCGCAGGACGCCGGCCTGGACCGTGACGTCGAGGGCGGTGGTGGGCTCGTCCGCGATCAAGACCTCGGGCGAGCAGGCCAAGGCGATGGCGATGGCGACTCGTTGGCGCTGGCCGCCCGAGAACTCGTGCGGATAGCGGGACAGGGCCCGGGACGGCTCGGGCACGCCGACTCGGTCGAGGGCCGCCACCGCCCGCTGACGGGCCTCGGCTTTGGAGACCTTGAGGTGATGGCGGACGTGGTCGGTCAGCTGTGACCCGACCGTCAGCTGGGGGTGCAGCGAGGTCGAAGGGTCTTGGAAGACGGTGCCGACGCGCCGGCCCCGGATGGCGTTGAGGGTGCGGCCCCGCAGCTGGGCCAGGTCGAGGTCGTTCAACCAGATCTGCCCGGACAAGCGGGCGTTGGGCGGCTCCAAGCCGATCATGGCCAACCCGGTCATGGTCTTGCCGGAGCCGGACTCCCCGGCCAAGCCTTGGATCTCGCCGGAGCCGAAGGTTAGATCGATCCCGCGCAAGATGTGGTTGACATCGTCTTCGACCGGGATGTCGAGGGTCAGCTGCTCGATCCGAACCGTCGTGTCGCCGCTTGGCGCCAGCTCGCTCATGCCTTGGTCGCCCCCGGGTCGAGTTGGTCGCGCAGAGCGTCGCCCAGGAAGTTGAAGGCCATCACGACGGTCAAGATGGCCAGGCCGGGGAACAGGCCCAACCACCACTTGTCGAAGTTCTGCACCGCCGTCGCCACCATCGAGCCCCACTCCGGCATGGGCGGCTTGGCCCCCAAGCCGAGGAAGGACAGCCCGGACAGCAGCAAGGCGGCCGTGCCGATGTCGAGGCTGGCCATGACCAGGGTCGGTCCGGCCACGTTGGGCAGGATGTCGACCCGCATCGAGCGGACCGGGGAGAAGCCGAGCAAGCGGCCCGAGGCCACGAACTCGCTGGTGCGCAAGGACAGCACCATCGAGCGGACGACGCGGGCGTAACTGGGCCAGGACACCACCAGGGCGGCCAAGACGGCGTTGAGCAAGGAAGCCCCCAGGGCGGCCGCCGTCACCATGGCCAAGATGACGGTGGGGAAGGCCATCACCAGATCGGTCAGGCGCATGATGACCTCGTCCACCCAGCGGCCGAAGAAGCCGGCCACCACTCCCAAGATCGATCCGATCAGCATGGACAGGCAGACCAGCAGCAGCGACAACAAGATGGTGACGCGGGCGCCGGCGATGACGCGGGAGAAGACGTCCCGGCCCAGTTCGTCGGTGCCCAGCCAGGCCGTGCTGGAGGGGGGTTGGAAGCGGGGCAGGTCTTGGGCCAAGGGGTCGTGCGGCACGATGGACGGTCCGACCACGGCGATCACCAGCCAAGCCACCGCCACCACGCCGGCCACCAGGCCGAGCGGGGTGCGCCAGGCCTTGGGGATGGCCCGCCACAGCCGGCGGCGGCGGGGCCGGCCCAGCAGGCTGACCGGGTCTGGGCTAGCGGGTGAAGCCGGTGCGACGGTCGGTCGGCGGTCTGCGGCCGCAGGGACCGGTGTCGGCGGGGTCTGGGTCAGGTCAGACGGAGGTTCGCTCATCAGCCGATCCTGACTCTGGGGTCGATGAAGCCGTACAACAGGTCGACCACCAGGTTGATGGTCAGATAGACCAGGCCGACGAACAGGCCCACCCCCATGACGCCCAAGAGGTCGAGCTTGGAGGCGGACTGGTAGGCGTAGGTGCCCAGGCCGGGCCAGCTGAAGATCGACTCGACTAAGACCGTGCCCGACAGCAGCGAGCCGAAGGCCAAGCCGATGATGGTCAAGATGGGGATGGCGGCGGCGCGCAGGACGTACTTGCGGAAGACGGTCCAACTGCTCAGGCCCTTGGCCTTGGCCGCCCGCACATAATCGGTCTCCAACACCTCCAAGATGGAGCTACGGGAGAAGCGGGTCAGCAGGCCGACGGTGTACAAGGTCAGCACCATGACCGGCATGGCCAGGTGGCTGGCGGCGTCGACGAAGGTACGGAGGTCGCCGGCCAGCAGGGCGTCGACGGTGTACAACCCGGTGCGGTGGGGCGGGGCGGCCTGGCCGGGGGAGAGGCGGCCGGAGCCGGGGAACCAGCCGAGGCGGTAATAGAAGGTGGAGAAGCAGAGGATGGCCATCCAGAAGGTCGGCACCGAGATGCCGATCAAGGAGACCACGCGCAGCACCTGGTCCGTCACCTTGCCCCGCTTGTAGGCCGACCAGACGCCGAAGGTCAGGCCGATCAAGGCGGCGGCGATGATGGCGCAGAAGGCGATCTCCATGGTGGCCGGGATGGCCCGGGCCAGGTCTTGGGTCACCGGGTGGTGGGTCTGCCAGGACACTCCCAGGTCGCCGTGCAGGAGCCGGCCGAGATAGGCCAGGTATTGCTGGGGCAGGGGTTGGTTGAGCCCGTACTCGGCCCGGAAACGGGCCACGATGGCGGGGTCGTCGGCCGCCCGCTGGCCCAGGGCGGCGGCCACCGGGTCGCCCGGCACCAGGTTGGTCAAAGAGAAAGTGACCAAGGTCAAGCCGACCACTAGGACGGCGGCGATGACCAGGCGGCGGGCGATGTAGCGCAGCAAAGCGGCGTGGGACCGCCGGCCGCGGCCATCAGTCACGATGGTCGCGGCCGGGACGGTCCCAGCCGGCGTCGGCGGGACTAGGTCAGGCGCGACCGAGCCCTGCGACATTGATGATCCAAACCGGGTTGTAGTAGACGTTCGTGACGCTGGGCTGCGAGACCACGTTGCTGGCCGGTTGCAGCAGCGGCACGAAGGGCGATTCGGCGTTCATGGCCAAGCCCCAGGCCTCGAACAAGGCTTTGCGCTGGGCCAGGTCGCCGGTGGTGTAGCCCTGGGTCACCAGATCGGCGATGGCCGGGTTGGCGTCGGCCTTCCAGCCGGACCTGAGTCCGACCGTCTGACCGGGACCGAAGGCCAGGTAATTGGCCGGGTCCATGTAATCCGGGTTCCAGTACCACAGCCCGATCTGTTCCTTGCCGTCGCGGTAGGCGTCGATCTCGGTGGCGAAGGGGGCCGGGGCCAGGTCGACCGTGATGCCGGCGGCGGCCAACTGGGCCTGGATCTTCTGGGCCACGTTGACCAGAGGCAAGCCGGTCGGGTCGATGTCGTTGGGGAAGCTCAGGGTCACCGTCTGGCCGTTGGCTCCGGCGGCGGTGGCGGCGGCCTTGGCCTGCTCCAGGTCGAAGGTCAGGGCCTGGCTGGTCGGCAGGGTGCCCAGGAACTGGGTCGGGATCAGGCTGGTGGCCTGCCCGGCTCCGGCTCCGGCCAGGTCGACCAGGGCGGCGTAGTCGATGGCCGACTTGACGGCCTGGACGAACTGCGGATTGCTGGTCAGGGTCGAGATGGCCGGGTCGGCGTTGATGAGCAGGAAGACGACCGTGGCCGAGGGCGTCGAGGTCAGCTTGACCGAGCTGGACAGGCTGGTGACCTGGTCGCCGGACAGTCCCAGGGCGACCTGCGACTCGCCGCGTTCGACGTTCATCTTCTGGGTGGCCGGTTCGACGTTGCGCAAGATGACGGTGTCGTAGGTCGGCCGCTGCGAGCCGTTGTACTGCGGGTTCTTGACCAGGACGGCTTCGCTGGCGATGTCCAGGCGCTGCAAGGTGTACGGGCCGGAGCCAGCCGAAGTCGAGTTCAGGAACTCCTCGGCCTGATCTGTCTCGTCGATGGCGCCGCCGTGGGACTTGACCACGGTCGAGTTGAGGATGCCGGCCGACGGGGTGGCCAGGATCGAGGGCAGAGCCGGGTTGGGCTGCTCGGTCGTCAGTTTGACCGTCTGATCGTCGACCTTGGTCACGGTGACGCCGTCCAGCAGGAAGCTGGGGTTGCCCTTGAGGCCTTGCAGGCGCTGTAGCGAGAAGACGACGTCGTCGGCCGTCACCGGCAGACCGTCGGAGAAGACCCGGCCTTGGACCAGTGTGAAAGTGAATTCGGTCAGGTCGGCCGAGGCCTCGTAGGTGGCCAGGTCGGGGATGACCTTGGTGGAGTCATTGTCGGCGAAGGTGAGCAGGGTGTCGTAGAGCGCCTTGACCACGATCTGGCCGGTCGGCTCGTATTCCCGCCCCGGATCGGCGGTCTTGATGTCGAAGGTGGTGTCGATGACGATCTGGGAGCCATTGGAAGTGGGATCGTCCGAGGGCGTGGGCGGTTGGGCGCAGGCGCCGAGGGCCAGGCTGGCGGCCACTAGGACCGCTCCCGCCACCAGGCGCAGAGGACGTCGGATGCCAAACATGGGTTCTACCTCCAGGTTGGTGCTTACCACCCGGACCAGGGTCTAGCTGCGATCCAGCCGGGCGTCGCCGCTGGCCAGAACGGCCAATGAGCGCCTTCACCTTACTGCATACAGAGTGTCGGTCAGATTGCGCGCGAAAACTGGAACGGGCCGGTCAGAGCCGTTGCAGGGCGGTGGCCGGCGGTAGGCGGGAGGCCCGCCAGGCCGGGTAGAGGCCGGCCAGGGCTCCGACCACCAGGCCGGCGGCGGGGGCCAACAGCAACAGCCAGGGGTCGAGCACGGGCGTCCACTGCCGGGCCACGGCCCCGACGATGACGGCGGCCACGCCGACGGCGGAGCCCAGCACGCCGCCCAGCAGCCCCAAGATGACCGACTCGGTCAGAAATTGCACCATGATGTGGACCGGTTTGGCCCCCAGGGCTTGACGCAGGCCGATCTCGCCGGCCCGCTCCATCACCGCCACCAAAGTGGTGTTGGCGATGGCGACGCAGCCGATGATCAAGGCGACGGCGGCCAGGCCCAGCAGCAGGCCGTTGAGGGAGGCGTTGACGTCGTCGGTCACCATCGACCAGTCGGGCGGCGGCACGGCGGACAGGTTCTCCGGGTGGGACTGGTCGAGGGCGTAGGGGGCTTGGCGGGCGATCAGCCGGGCCGCCCCCAGATCGGTCCGGATCAGGGCGTGGGCCGGGTTGGTCGGGTTGCCGTAGCGCTGGCGGGCCAGCGGGGCCGGCAACATGACGGCGTTGCCCAGCTCGGGCAGGGCGCCGCAGTCGGCCAGCAGCCCGATGACGGTGTACGAGTCGTCGCCCACGAAGACGGTCGGGTTGGTCCTGACGGTGGCGACGCCCAAGCTGGCGGCGGCGGCCGGCCCCAGCACCGCCACCGGCTGGTCGGTCAGCAAGTGGAAGTCGTCGAACCAGACCCCCGAGGCCAGGCTGGCCCCGGCCGCCGCCAAGGCCCCGCCCTCGGTGCCCCAGACGGTCAGGCTGGCTCCGGTGGCCGAGCCCAGGCCGTCGGATTGGGGCCGGTTGGCGATGGTGGCCCGATCGCCCGATTGGCCGGGGGTCAGAGCTGGGCGGGCGACGTAGAGGGAGAAGTAGACGCCGGCGTCGACCACGCCGTTGAGCGGGCGCAGGCGGGCCCCGACGTCGTCGGGGAAGGAATAGATGGTGCGGTCGGCCTGGTTGGCCTGAGCGTTGGCGTCGACCACCGTCACGGTGGTGGCCTCCAGCTCGTTGAAGCGGCTGGTGATCTGCCCCCGGGCGGTGTCGGTCAGACCGAGGATGGCGACGAAGGCGGCGCAGCCCAGCACAGTGCCGGTGATGGTGAGCAAGGAGCGGACCGGCCGGCAGGCGATCGAGGCCACGGCCTCGCGCAGCTGGTCGCGGGAACGGACCCGCGAGGGGGCGGCGCCGGCGGGCTGGTGGCGGTGGAGCCACTGCGGACGGGGCCATTTCAGATTGGGCCACTTCATGGGCGGGCCGCCCTGGCCTCGTGGACCTGGCCGTCCAGCACGTCGAGCCGGCGCCGGGCCCGGGCGGCCAGGGCTTCGTCGTGGGTCACCATGACGATGGTGAAACCGGCCTGGTTCATGGACTCGAACAATTCCACGATCTCCTGGGAGCGAGCCGAGTCGAGGTTGCCGGTGGGCTCGTCGCACAGCAGCACGGCCGGCCGCGAGGCCAGGGCCCGGGCGATGGCGACGCGCTGGCGCTCGCCGCCGGACAAGGTGGCGGGCAGGGCGCCCAGGCGGGGGGTCAGGCCGACCAGGTCGATCATCTCGGCCGCCCGGGCCAGCCGCTCGGACCTAGGCCGGTGGTCGTAGAGGCCGGCCAGGGCGACGTTGTCCAACACGGTGCGGTGGTTCAGCAGGTGGAAGGACTGGAAGACGAAGCCGACGCTGCGCCCCCTCAACCCGGCCAGCTGGGCCGGGCTGAGCCGCTCAGTCGGCTGGCCGTCCAAGATGTAACTGCCGCCGGTCGGGCGGTCGAGCAGACCGAGCAGGTTGAGCAGGGTCGACTTGCCGGAGCCGGAGGGGCCGACCACGGCCGCGAAGTCGCCGGCCTGGATGGTCAGATCGGTCGGCCTGAGGGCATGGACCGGCGGCGGACCGGGATAGGTCCGGGCGACCTGCCGCAGTTCGATGACCGGATCGGTCATCCGCCGATCACCACCTGGTCGCCGGCTCTCAGGGCGCCCGGCTCCAGCGGAGTGACCTCGACCAGGGAGTCGCCGCTGACGCCGGCCGTGACCGGCGCCCGGACGAAGGTCTGTTCGCCGCGCTGGACGATGACGGACAGCTGGCCCGAGGCGTTGGAGGCGAGGGCGCCTTGGGGCACGGCCAAGACCTCGCCGGCGGTGGCGGCGGCCACGAAGGTGACCCGGACGTCGAGCCCAGCCCAAGCCAGTTCGAGCGGGGTGGCCGGGTCGATCGCCACTCGGGTGGTGGAGGGGTTGTCGGGGTTCGGTGTCAAGGCGGCGATGACGCCGGCCAGCGGACCGGTCGGCAGTTGAATTTCGACCGCGCCTTGGAGGTGTAGCAGCCCGGCTTGACTGGTGGCGATGTCGGAGTTCAACTCCAAGGCCGCGGTGGTCAAGGTGAAGAGGACACGGCTGGGGGAGTAGCCCAGGCCCTGGCCGATCTGGGTCAAGGTGGCGGGCAGGCGGGGCACGAAGACCATCTCCTGGCGGGGGACGATGGGTCCGCGCCGGGTCCGTTCCCGTTCCAGGCTCTGTTTGGCTCTTTGCAGCGTCAGCTCGGCTTGGCTCAGTTGGGCGGCCGTGGGGCCTTGGTAGACCGGCGAGGGGGCGGGGCTGGGGGCGGGCGAGGCGGTGGACTGCTGGGCCTGCTCCCAGGCGGCCCGGGCGGCGGCCAAAGCCTGCTCGGCTTGGGCCTGTTCGTCCTTCAAGTTCTGCCAGGCCCGTTCGGCGTCGGTGACGGCGTCTTGGGCCGATTGCAGGGTCTGGGCGTCGGAGCCGTCGCCGCCGTCGGTGGTGGGGGCGGTGTAACCCAGATGGTCGTAGAACTTCTCCACCGCTCGCTTGGTGGCGCTGTCGAAAGTTCCCGAGACGGAACCGGAGAAGAAACCTAGATCGCGCAGGGCCTCTTGCAGTTGACGGACATCGTCCCCGCTCATGCCCGGTTTCATGTCCCGCCAACCGGCCTTGGCTCCAGGCAGGACCACCAACGGTCGGCCTGAGATTTCGACCACGGCCCGGCCGGATCTGATCTCGTCGCCGACAGCGGCGAAGACATCGGTCAAGACACCTTGGTCGGTCCCACCACCGTTGTCGTCGGGCGGCACCAGGAAACCTTGGCCGACTTGGACGGTGTCGACGGCCGAGATGATGCCCCGGGTGACGATGGTGCGTTCGATGCGCTGTTCCACCACTTCAGCGGTGATGACCGTCGGCGGCGGCGGTTGGGAGTCAGCCGCCAGTTGACGGGGCGAGATGATGAAATGGCCGGCCAACAACCCCAGCCCGCAAGCCGCCAGCGCCACCGCCACCAAGGTGATCAACCAGCCCCGCCCGCGCAACCGGGCCGCCGCCGCCAGATCGCGCCGCTGGGGCTTGTCCGCCGGCTCAGCTCCGGCCGCAGGCTTGGCCGGCTCCAGTTCAGCTTCGGCCGGCCCACGGTCAGCCTCGGCCAGCCGTCGAGCTGAGCGCCGTGCCATGTCACCTCCCGGAGTCGATTCGTCCGCGCTCTGGTCAGACCGGTCGGAACCCGCCCCCGTCGGCGGGCCGCCCGGTCGGGCGGCGGACATGGCAAACAGTCTGTCTGGCCAGCTGATCCAGGGCAACTGCTGCCAGGTCTAGTAGGTCGCAATCGCCCGCTCGGCCGAGGCCCTTGGCGCGAACGGGCAGTTAAGAGTCATGCCCGGACAGGAGGACCGACGCCAGCCGGCCAGCCAGCCCTAAGCCAGCCAAACCCATACTCACAGAGCAGTTACGACTCTTGTTCCGGCGTGTCGGCGTACGTAAGTGCTCTGCGGGTATGGGTTTGTCGATCTGCGCTGGGGGTGAGCGCGGCCGCCACGCTCCGACGCGCGTCGGGTCCGGCGGTATAGCCTGAGCCGTAGGTAGTCGAGGGGGACATCCGAAGCTCTCTGTGCCCCTGGCAGGTCAAGGATCATGATGATGAAGAAAACTCCGACGATGGGCCGCCCCGGAGTGGCTCTCCTGCTGAGTCTGATCGTTTTGACGACGGCTGGTTGTTCGGCGGCCGGGTCGGATGTCGCTGATGTTTCAAATGGGCCTGGGGCTCAGGTGACTGATCTGTACAGCGGTGAGACTCCGTCGTCGACTGGAGGCGGGGCGGTGCCGCCGTTGAGCGGTTTTCCGGGCAATCAGTCTGGTTGGCTAGTGCCGTATGTCTTTGAGATTCTGGGGCCGACCGTTGAGCAGCAGGTCGTGATCGAGCAGGGCTCTTACGTTTTGGTGCGTCATTGCATGGCCGAGCGTGGTTTCGAGTTGTTGAATGAGCCGCCGTCGGCGACGCCACCGTCCAGGTCGACTATGGGCTTCGACTACAGGGTGGGGATCATCTCTCAAGAGCGGGCCAGCCAGAGTGGTTATCAATACCGAGATGGCGATTTCGGGTTTTCGCGTCTGGCAATGAATGTAGCTACGACGTTACCTGGGTGGACCAGGGAGTACGAGCGGGCTTACAAGGGCGACGACGGCTGCCTGGGTGAGCCTGATTTGGCTTTGGAGGAGGGTGTGTCCGAGCAGTCCGATGAGGTCTGGCGACTGGCTCGTGAGATCGATGAGCAGTCGGTGGAGAGGGCTTGGGCAGAGCCGGTTGTGACGGCGGCATTGGATCGGTGGCGGTCTTGCATGGCACGAGAGGGTTATTCCTTCGCCACTCCTAAGGAGGCCTACGACGCGTTCACCGGGTTCGTCAGCACGGCGGCGGCGCCTCGTCCGGGTGACAGCACGGCGACGCCGAGCGAGATCGTCACGGCGGTGTGGGACGCATCCTGTAAGGCTGAGAGCGGGTTGGGCGAACTGTGGCCGCAGGAACTATGGCGGGCCCGTTGGACCATGATTCAAGACAATCTGCCCAATTTGCTGGTGGTGCAGGAGACGACAGCGCGGCGGGTGGTCAACGCCCAAGCTCTGATCGAAAGATACGGCTGATCTGGCCGGTCCGGGGCGGCTTTGAGTTTGTCGGTATAGCCTGGCGTCAGGTGGTCGATGAGTTGCCTGAATGACCTCACGCCAGCTTTTGAGAGGCGAGGATCGGAATGAGGAAAATCCCGCTGAGCGTTCGCTCCGGAGCGGCTGCCCTGTTGAGTCTGATTGTTTTTGTCACGGCGGGTTGCTCTGCGGCCGGGTCGGATGGATCTGGAACTCCGGGCGGGCCTGGGGGTCAGGTGACTGATTTGTACGGCGGGGAGACGCCGTCATCGGTCGAGGGCGCGACGGTTCCATCTCTAAGCAGTTTTCCGGCCAACCGATCTGGCTGGTTGGTGCCGATGGTCTTTGAGATTCTGGGACCGACCGCTGAACAACAGGTCGTGATCGCCCAAGGCTCTTACGCTGTGCGGCGTCACTGTATGGCCGAGCGTGGTTTCGAGTTGTTGGAGGAGCCACCGTCGGTGACGCCAGTGCCTCCGCTGTCGATGGGCTATGACGTTATGGTTGGGATCATCTCCCAAGAGCGGGCCAGCCAGACTGGGTATCAACTCCGGGATGGTGATTTCGGGATTTCACGCCAGTCCATTAGGACCGAGCCGGATCCGAGGTGGACTAGGGAGTACGAGCGGGCGCTCAAGGGCGATGACGGCTGTGTGTTGGCGCCGGATGAGGCTTTGGCGGTAGGCGTGGTCGATACATCTGAGGAAGTCGGTCGACTGGCCAACGGGATAGACGACCAGTCGGTGGCCGTGACTTGGGCAGAACCGGCTGTGATTGCGGTGCTGGACCGGTGGCGGTCTTGTATGACGCAAGATGGTTACTCCTACGTCACCCCCAGAGAGGCGTCCGACGCGTTCCAGGGCTTCTCCAGGTCGGCCGAGCATCCACTTCCCGGCGACTCCTCCACCACTCCGGCGGAGATCGCCACGGCGGTGCGGGACGCGTCTTGTAAGGCGGAGGCCGGGTTCGTCGAGGTGTGGCAGCGGGAACTGTGGCGGGTTCGTTGGACCATGATGCAGGAGAATCTGCCCAATCTGCTGGTGATACAGGAGGCGACGGCCCAGAGGGTGGCCAACGCCCAGGCGCTGATCGAGCGGTACGGCTGATTCGGCGGTATAGCCTGAGCCGTAGGTAGTCGATGGGGACGTCCGAATCTAGCTGTGCCCTCTGACAGGTCAAGGATCCTGATGAAGAAAACTTCGCCGTGGGGCCGCTCCGGAGTGGCTCTCCTACTGAGTCTGATCGTTTTGACGATGACGGGCTGTTCGGCGGCCGGGCCTGATGGGGCTGAGGTTTCAAACCAGCCGGAGATGCAGGTGACTGATCTGTACGGCGGTGAGACTCCGGCGTCGGACGGTGGCTCGACGGTGCCGTCCATGGACGGCTTTCCGCCTCACCCGTCTGGTTGGTTGGTGCCGTCCATCGCTCAGATTCTGGGGCCGAGCGTTGAGCAGCAGGTCGTGATCGAGCAGGGCTCATACGCTTTGGTGCGTCATTGCATGGCTGAGCGTGGTTTCGAGTTGTTGGATGAGCCGCCGGCGGCGACGCCAGCGGCTCCGCTGTCGATGGGTTATGACGTGATGGTGGGGATCATCTCTCAGGAGCGGGCCAGCCAGACTGGGTATCAACTCCGGGAGGGGGATTTCGGGATTTCGCGCCGACCCAATGTGACTACTCGTGATCCGAGATGGACCAGGGAGTACGAACGGGCTTACAAGGGCGATGACGGCTGTTTGTTGGCGCCAGATGAGGCTTTGGCGGAAGGTGTGGTCGAGACGACTGATGAGGACGGTCGATTCGCCAACGATATCGACCGCCGGTCGGTGGAGGTGGCTTGGTCTGAGCCGGCTGTGACGGCGGTGCTGGACCGGTGGCGGTCTTGTATGGCCCAAGAGGGCTACTCCTATTCCACTCCTAAGGAGGCCTCCAATGAGTTCTACGGGTTCTCCATATCGGAGGAAGCGCGGTTCCCAGGCGATGCGACGGCGACGCCGACCGAGATCGTCACGGCTGTGAGGGATGCGTTCTGTAAGGCGGAGACCGGGTTCGTCGCGGTGTGGCAACGAGAGCTGTGGCGGGTCCGTTGGACCATGGTGCAGGACAATCTGCCCGGACTGTTGGTGACGCAGGAGGCGACGGCGCGGCGGGTGGCCAACGCCCAGGGGCTGATCGAGCGGTACGGCTGAGCGACGGCCGGGCTGGACGCTCGATACTTTGAAGGAGGCGGTTATGGGTCATGTTGGAGGTCAGGGGTCGAGAGCCGCTTGGGTAGTCACTCACCACCGGTCGGCCTGGATCCTCTGTCTGGGAATGGTCATTTGGCTTCTGGCTGGCTGCTCTTCTGGCGGGGCCAGCCAACCTGGTATCCAGATCAGTGACTTGTACGGCGGTGGGACTGGTGGTCCGGGCGCTGTTCAGGGCCCAGCTCAGATGCCGCCGAGTCGTAGTGGGTGGTTGGTGCCTCGGGTCAGTGAGATCTTCGGGCCGACCGGTGAGCAGGAAGTCGTCATAGCTCAGGGGTCGTACGCCTTGGTTCGGCATTGCATGGCGGAGCGGGGCTTCGATTTGCTAGATCCTCCCCCTGCCGCCACTCCGCCGCCTGCTGTCGAAGGTTTCGACTACGACATGGGAATCACGTCTGAGGAGCGCGCGGCGCAGAGTGGATACCAGTATCGATTCGGTGATTTCGGCTCTATCGATCCAGCCGTCGCCAGGAATGCGCCCATGCCAGAGGGTTGGACGGAAGCCTACGAGGAAGCCTGGAAGGGGGACGACGGCTGTAGATACAGACCGGACGACGAACTGGGCCAAGGAGCTCCGGAACCGTCCGCTGAGGTTGTCGATATGGCGGACCGGATCGATCAGGAGTCGGTCATGGCCGCTTGGGGCGAACCGGTGGTGGAGCCGGCTCTGACCGTTTGGCGCACTTGCATGGAGCGTAACGGGTATCCGTACGCCACTCCGCAGGAGGCCTACGAGGCCTTCGATGGGTTCGCGAGCACGGCGCAGGCTCGGCGTCCCGGTGACGCCACCGCCTCGCCGGCCGAGATCGCGACGGCGGTGCGGGATATGGCTTGTAAGACGGAGTCTGGTCTGGTCGCGCTGTGGCGTCAGGAACTGGGTCGGATTCGTTGGGCCATGGTGCAGGACAATCTGCCCAGCCTGTTGGTGTTGCAGGAGGTGACGGCCCAGCGGGTGGCCAACGCCCAGGCCTTGATCGAGAGGTACGGCTGAGCTGGCTGGTCCGGGGCGTCGGTATAACCCAGATGTCGGAAACGCACTGTCCTCCGACTCCGGCGACCGTGGGCAGAGATCTGTGGTTTCGGGCGCTCGACTGGCTGGCAGCGGTAGCGCCGGGGCGTCTGGGGTGTCATGCTTTCTGTAGACACTGATCCGTTAGGAGGATGGCGAAGTGTCCACGCAGCAGAGGGGTCCGGGTTCGCCTAGGAGGTATTCGTCGCAGTTCAAGGCTGAGGCG
>JAISCA010000019.1 GCA_031265875.1 Propionibacteriaceae bacterium | reverse complement strand
CGTAGGCGTTCTGGGGCCTAGGGAACTTGACCCCGGCCACCTTGAGCTTGACCGGCGTGCCGGCCAGGGTCTTCTTCATGACCAGGAACTGGTCCATGGTGGGACCCTCGAACTGGCCGCTGGAGGTCTTGGCGTGGGTGCAGCCGACCTCCGCGATCAGCTCGCAGACGATCCCGATCTCCTCGTCGGTCAGGTAGCAGACCTCCAGGATGGGCTTGGTCAAAGCGCCTTGAGCGGCTTCTTTGAAATCGCGTAGCTCTTGCTTGACCTCGTCGAAGCGACCGCCCTTGACCGCCCCGACGTTGATCACCATGTCGACGGCCCGGCAGCCGGCGGCGATGGCGACTTCGGTCTCCAGAGCCTTGATCCGACCCGGCGCGACGCCGAAGGGGAAGCCGATGCCGGTGCCAGGCAGGACGTCGCTGCCGGCCAGCTCTTCCACCACCACCGGGGTCCAGTACGGGCTGGCCGTGTTGAAGGAAGCGCAGTTATACGCCACCGCCTCCTGGCAGCCGGACCTGATGTCGGCTTCGGTGCTCTGCTTGGGCAAGACTGAATGGTCGATACACTTTCCAATCGCCCACTTGTCCATTTTCGACAGATCAATCATGCTTTTCCTGTTCTACTCTGACAGCATCATCTATGCCTGTATAGATGACTGCCTCTGGTAGACACGTTATAGGCAGACCCTTAGGGCCTGTCAAGGCCGCTCCCCCATCACCGGCGCAATGGGCCCGCCGGCAGCCGTCTCAGAGCCGGAGCGAGCCCGGAGCCAGCCGCTTCGGCCCAGCTCCCAAGCGCCGCCGGTCGAGCCTAGCCCCCACAACGAACCGGCCGCCGGCCCTCCGCAGAAGAGGGGCCGACGGCCGGTCCGGTTGTCTGACTGACTACCTGGCGTCGTCCTCGGTCACCGGGACGAGCGAGAGCTTGCCCCGATCGTCGATCTCAGAGACCTCGACCTGGAGCTTCTGGCCCACCGTCAAGATGTCCTCGACGTTCTCGACCCGGGCCCCGCCGGCCAGGCGGCGCAGCTTCGAGATGTGGAGCAGACCGTCCTTGCCCGGCAGGAGCGAGACGAAGGCGCCGAAGGTGGTGATCTTGACCACCGTGCCGAGATAACGCTCGCCCTTCTCCGGCAAGTGCGGGTTGGCGATGGCGTTGACCATGGTACGAGCCGCCTCGGCCGCCTCACCGTTGTCGGCCCCGATGTAGACCGTGCCGTCGTCCTCGATCGTGAGCGAGGCGCCAGTGTCGTCTTGGATCTGGTTGATGACCTTGCCCTTGGGCCCGATCACCTCGCCGATCTTGTCCACCGGGATGCGGACCGTGATGATACGGGGCGCGTATTGGCTCATCTCGGCCGGCTGGGAGATGGCCTGAGCCATGACGTCGAGCAGGACGAAGCGGGCCTCACGGGCCTGCAGCAGGGCCGCCGCCAGGACATCGGCCGGGATACCGGTCAACTTGGTGTCCAATTGCAGGGCGGTCACGAACTCAGAGGTGCCGGCCACCTTGAAGTCCATGTCGCCCAGGGCGTCCTCCGCCCCCAGGATGTCGGTCAAGGCGACGTACCTGGTCTGGCCGTCGATCTCGTCGCTCATCAGGCCCATGGCGATGCCGGCCACCGGGGCCCGCAGCGGCACACCGGCCGACAACAGGGACAAGGTCGAGGCGCAGACCGACCCCATCGAGGTCGAGCCGTTGGAGCCGACCGCCTCCGAGACCTGACGGATGGCGTAGGGGAACTCGTCCCGGGTCGGCAGCACCGGCGCCAGGGCCCGTTCGGCCAAGGCCCCGTGACCGATCTCACGCCGCTTGGGCGAACCCACCCGGCCAGTCTCGCCAGTCGAGTAGGGCGGGAAATTGTAATTGTGCATGTAGCGCTTGGTCGTCTCCGGGGCCAGAGTGTCCAGCTTCTGCTCCATGTCCAGCATGTTGAGCGTGCTGACGCCCAGGATCTGGGTCTCGCCGCGCATGAACAGGGCCGAGCCGTGGACCCGGGGCAGGACGCCGACCTGGGCCGTCAGAGGACGGATGTCGGTCAGGCCGCGACCGTCCATTCTGATCTTCTCGGTCAGGGTGCGGTGGCGCACGACCTTCTTGGTCAGCGCCCGGTAAGCCCCGGTCACCTCTTTGGCCCGGTCGGGGAAGCGATCGGCCAATTCCTCCTGCAGCCGGGCCAGCAGCTCCTCGCTGGCGGCCTCGCGCTCCTGCTTGGCCTGGATCGAGTTGGCCTCGCGCACCCGGTCGCCGGCGGCGGCGGCCACAGCTTCGAAGACGTCTTCCTCGTAGTCGA
Source organism: Propionibacteriaceae bacterium (assembly GCA_031265875.1). Taxonomy (GTDB): domain Bacteria; phylum Actinomycetota; class Actinomycetes; order Propionibacteriales; family Propionibacteriaceae; genus WQYJ01. The sequence goes on along the minus strand of JAISCA010000019.1, from coordinate 77,482 downwards.
GGAAGACCGGGAAGGCCTTGACCGGCTGGGGGAACTTGGCCGCCAGCTCGGCCTGAGCGTCGCACAGCGCCTTGATGAAGGGCTTGGCCGCTTCCAGGCCCTGGCCCACGATCTCCTCGGTCGGAGCCTGACGGCCCGCCCGCACCAGTTCCCAGGTCGACTCGGTCGACTCGGCCTCCACCATCATGATGGCGACATCGCCGTCGGGCCGGACCCGGCCGGCCACCACCATGTCGAAGACGGCCTCGTGCTCCAGTTGGTCGACGGTCGGGAAGGCGACCCACTGGTCCGAGATCAGAGCCACCCGGACGCCGCCGATGGGCCCGCTGAAGGGCAGGCCGGCCAGAGTGGTCGACATCGAGGCGGCGTTGATGGCCAGGACGTCGTAGACCGTCTGGGGATTGAGGGCCATGACCGTGACCACGACCTGGACCTCGTTGCGCAGGCCCTTGACGAAACAGGGCCTAAGCGGACGGTCGATCAGGCGGGCGGCCAGGATGGCGCCCTCCGAGGGACGGCCCTCACGACGGAAGAAGGAGCCGGGGATACGCCCGGCGGCGTACATGCGCTCCTCCACGTCGACCGTCAGGGGGAAGAAGTCGATGGCGTCGCGCGGATTGTTGGCCGCCGTCGTGGCCGACAGCAGCATGGTGTCGCCGTCGATGTAGACGGCGGCCGAGCCAGCCGCCTGACGGGCCAACAGACCCGACTCGAAGCGAATGGTGTGACGCCCGTAGGCGCCGTTGTCGATGACCGCTTCAGTGAATTGCAAATCAGGGCCACTCATGGCCATGGTGATTCCTTTCGTACGAGCGAACTCTCTACCCGTCTAGGGCACGCCCGGCGGAAGGAATCCTCCCGGTCTTCGATTGAGGCTCGCGGGGCGATAGACCCGAAAGCCACTACCAAAGACCGCGATGTCCCGCTGTCGGAAGCGTTCGCTGGGGATAGTGGTGAATGTTGAATTGTACGGCCGCAGCCGACCGCCGCCGAAACGACAATGGTGGGAGACGGGCTCCCACCATGAGGTCATCGGCGCAGTTTGAGGCGCTCGATCAAGCGACGATAATGCTCGATGTCTTTACGCGCCACGTAATTGAGCAAGCGCCGACGTTGGCCGACCATCAGCATCAAACCGCGGCGACTGTGATGATCGCCCTTATGGGTCTTGAGATGTTCGGTCAAGTGGGCGATGCGCTTGGTCAGGAGCGCGATCTGGACGTCCGGCGAACCGGTGTCACCCGGCGTCGTGGCGTATTCCTCGATGATTTGCTTCTTCGTCGTGGGATCCATGGTCCGCACTCCTTCACTTGGGTCCGTTGCGCGATGCCCCCGTGCGGGATTGCGGTGGGAGCGTTTCCGAGGTCGCGGCCGATCTACGGCAGCGGTCAGACTACCAGGCGTCAGGCGACAGGGGCGAATCAACCAGGCCGGCGGTCAGCCCAGCCGAAGCGCCAAACCGGCCGCTAAATCGCCTCGGGCGTCGACCGTGACCTCGGTCCGCTCCAGCCCCAGCCAGCCGGCCAACTCGGCCAGCTCTGGGGCCAGGGCTTCGATCACCGCCCCCGCCGGCGCCGCCGGCTCGCTCGAGGCGGCCCGCACCAGCAACCGGCCGGATGGGCGATCGGCCTTGAGATCGACCCGCGCCACCAGCCGGTCGCCCAGCAGGAAGGGCATGACGTAGTAGCCGTGGACGCGCCGGGCGGCCGGCAGGTAGTACTCCAAGCGGTAACGCATGCCGAACAGGGCCTCGACCCGGCGGCGGTGGAAGATCAAGGGGTCGAAGGCCACCAGCAGGGCGCGGGCGGCCACCGCCCTAGGCGGCCGGGCCGCCCGGTGACGATAGAGCGGGCCGGGCCAACCCGCCACCTGGACCGGGACCAAGACCCCTTCCTCGACCAATTCGGCCACGGCCCGCCTGGTCTCGGCCGCCGGCATCCGGAAGTAGTCGGCCAGGCAGGCCGGGCTGGCCACGCCGTGGGCCCGGGCGGCCCGGGCGGTCAGAGCCCGGAACTGGCCCGGCCAGTCGCTCGGCAGGCCGGGCGGAGCCGGCGGCGCCACCCGCTCGGCCAGGTCGTACAGGCGCTCGAAATTGGGACCCCGGCCAGCCGCCGCCACCTGCCCGGTCAAAAAGAGCCATTCCAAAGCGGCCTTGGCCTCGCTCCAGTTCCAACCCCATTGGTCGGCCCGGGGCCGGGCCGAGCCCAACTGGGTTTGGACGGCCCGGGCCGTCAGCGGGCCGGACTGGTCCAACAAGGCCAGGACCTGACGCACCAAGTCGGGCCGTTCCCGCCAGATCCGCTTCATCATGCCCCAGCCGTAACGCTCCGGCTGGGCCCGCCGCCAGCCCATCAGGTGATAGACGTCGGGGCGGACCAGACTGGCCTCGTGGGCCCAGGTCTCGAGCAGACGGCGGGGCGGCCGGCTGGCGGCGGCGCTCACGAGCTGGCGCGGGTAGGGGCCGAGGCGGGAGTACAAGGGCATCAGATGGGCCCGCTCGACCACGTTGACGGAGTCGATCTGGAGCAGCCCGATCCGATCCACCACGGCTGTCACCTGACGGCTGGTGACGGTGGCGGGACGGGGCCGGTCGAACCCCTGGGCGGCTAAGGCCAGACGACGGGCCTGGGCCAGGCTGAGACTCTCCGGAGCGGACACTCCCCCATCATGCCGCAGAGCGGTCCCAGCTCAGGGCTGGCCCGCGGCCAACCGGCGAACCGCCGCGTGGGTGTCGCGCAAGGCTCGCATCGACCGCTCGTAACTGACCTGGGCGACGCCGATGAAGAGGCAGTCCACCACCATCAGCTGGGCGATCCGGCTACCCAAGGCGCCGGAGCGGAAGCCAGTCTCACGGGCGGCCGTGGTCAAGACGATGTCGGCCTGCTGCGCGATCGAGGAGTCGGGCTGGTTGGTCAAGGCGATGGTGACGGCTCCGGCCTGGCGGGCCAGGGCCAGGTAGCCGACGGTGTCGCGGGTCTCGCCGGTGTGGGAGATGGCCAAGGCGACGCAGTCCGAGGTCAAGGTGACGGCCGCCGTCCAGGCGCTGTGGGAATCCGGCCAACGCAGAGCGGTCCGACCGATCCGAGTCAGTTTCTGCTCCAGATCGGTGGCCACGATGGCCGAGGCGCCCAGCCCGAAGAGATCGACCCGCCGGGCCGCCGCGACCTTGTCGACGGCTTGGCCGAGGGTCTCCATGCCGAGCAGATCGGCGGTGTCGGAGAGCGAGGCGGTCTCGGCTTGGACCACCTTGGCCACCACGTCGGCCAGGGTGTCGGCCCGGTCGATGTCGCCGCTGGCGGCCTCCGGCTCCAAGGCCAGCTCCTGCCGCGCCACCTCGTGCAGCAGATCGCCGCGTAAATCCTGCAGCCGCTCGTAGCCCAGCCGTTGGTACAGGCGCACCACCGAAGTGGTCGAGGTGTCGGCCCGTCCCGCCAACTCGGCGATGGTCCACTGGGCCGCCGCCTTGGGATAGGCCAGGATCTGGTCGGCCACCCGCCGCTCGCTGGGCCGTAGACGGACCAGGGCCGAGCGCAAGCGGATCAAGGGCAAACCTTGAGCCCCGGCTCGGTCGTTCCGTCGCTTTGACACCGTGGCCTCCTTGGCGGCCGTTCCTTTGGTAACGACCTGATGACGATTGCCTGGGAACTGTGTTACCCCGATGCTGCCATGTGATGTACTGCATTTACAAGCCCACACCGCTTAAGTCTCACCGAATCATACGGTGAGGCGTGAAAACCTCATGGAGGAGGCTTCATGCGTAATCGGACTCATCTCTCCCGCCTGGCTCTGCCAGTCGCCGGACTGCTGTCCGCCGCCTTGGCCCTGACCAGCTGCGGCACGCCTTCGAACGACCCGACCGACAAACCGACCGAGCAGATCCTGGTCGTCGGCACGACCAGCGATCCAGACACCTTGTTCCCCTGGAAAGCGACGCAATTCTTCGCTGTCAACGTGGCCCAGAACCTGTACGGCACCTTGACCGAGTTCGACGCCGACCTCAATGTCGTGCCCGGGCTGGCCGAGAGCTGGGAGACCTCCGCCGACGGCCTGACCGTGACCTTCAAGCTGCGCCCCGGCGCCAAGTTCGCCGATGGCACGGACTGTGACTCGACCGACGTCAAGCACTCCCTGGAAGCGATCCAGAACGAGGCCACCGCCGCCGTCGCCCGCTCCTCCTTGGCCACCGTGACCAAGATCGAAGCGCCCGACGCCAGCACCGTGGTGTTGACCTTGAGCGTGCCCGACGCCGGGCTGCCCTCCAACCTGGCCGTCATCAACATGGCCATCCTGTCCAGTGAGGACACCGAGGAGACCCTCAACACCAAGCCCAACGGCACCGGCGCCTTCGTCTTGACCAGCCGTCAGCCCAACCAGTCGTTGACCCTGGCCCGCAACGAGCACTATTGGGGAGCCAAGCCGCCGTTGGACGGCATCGAGTTCCGCATCATCCCGGACGAGACCTCGATCGTCTCGGCCATGCAGTCCGGCAATATCAATCTGACCACCTTCGACGATCCGCTGGTGGCCCAGAGCGCCGAGGCGGCCGGTCTGACCGTGCGCAAGACGCCGCAATTGAGCTACCACGTCCTGCAGCTGAACGCCACCCGGGGCGCCTTGGTGGACGAGAACGTCCGTCTGGCCATGCAGTGCGCCATCGATCGTCAGGAAGTTCTTGACACTGCTGCTCAGGGCGAGGGCGAGGTCACCGGACCCATCACCTCCCCGGCCTACCGGTCCGATCCCAAGGCCCGGCCCTGCCCCACCCGCGACCTGGCCAAGGCCGCCCAGTACCTGGCCCAGTCCGGTCTGAGCGAGGTCACCGTCAACGCCATCGTCTCGCAGGGCGAGTACGCCACCAGCGTCAACGAGGCCGAGAATCTGAAGGCCCAATTGGCCGAGGCCCACATCAACCTCGAACTCGAGGTCCTGGAGTCCGGCGCCTACGTCCAGCGTTGGATCGACGCCGACTTCGAGTCCGCCGTCGCTCTCAACGGTGGGCGACCCGATCCGGACGGCATGTACGGACGCTACTTCCCCAGCACCGGCAACTTGAACAAGGTGGCCGGCTACTCCTCGCCGACGCTGGACCAGCTCTTCGCCCAAGGCAAGTCTGAGTCCGACCCGGCCGAGCGGGCCAAGATCTACACCCAGATCTCGAACGAGCTGGAGGATCACGCGGTTTGGATCTGGCTCTTCACCAGTTACTCCTACACCGTCACCACGGCGGGTGTGACCGGCTACACGCCGATGCCGAACGCCTCCGCCCAGTACCTACGGTCGACTTCGATCGCCTGACCGTATCGCCTTCTCGATGGTCCGGTCCGGCCGGCGCGGCTTCGAACACCGCCGCCGGCCGGGCTGGACCCGGCCTCAGGACATCATGATTCGTCGTATCATCCGCCACCGCTTGACCCGCCGTTTGGCCACCGCCCTGGGCACCCTGCTCGGCGTCGCCATCCTTGTCTTCATCATGTTGCGGGCCATCCCCGGCGACCAAGTGACCGCTCAGTTCGGCCTTGAAGCAGCCGGCTTGACCGAGGCCCAACGAGCCCAGCTGGAGGCCTACTACGGTCTCGACCGGCCCCTCGTGGTCCAGTTCTTCTCTTGGCTGGGCAACCTCTTCAGCGGCAACTTGGGATTCTCATCCCGGGCCCAGATGTCAGTCGCCGCCCTGACCGCCCAATCACTGCCGGTGACGGTCGAATTGGCCGTTTTGACCATCGTCCTATCGCTTCTGATCGGCGTCCCGCTGGGCATGTTGTCAGCTTCCAAACCGAACTCGCTGCGCGACGGCCTGGGCCAGACGGTCGGGTTGGCCGGCCTCTCCATCCCCGCCTTCCTGCTCGGCTCCAGTCTGCTGGCCTGGCTGGCCGGCAGCGGCTTCAATCCCAATGGCTTGGGCTACGCCTCTTTGACCCAGCAGCCCTGGCTCAACCTGCAGCAGATGCTGCTGCCCGCCGTCGTCTTGGCCTTCGGCATCGCCGCGCCCATCATGCGCACCACCCGCACGGCCGTGCTGGAGGTCCGCTCGCTCGACTTCATCCGCACCGCCCGGGCCAAGGGCGTGCCGGTGCGCCGGCTGCAGTGGCGCCACGTCCTGGGCAACGCCCTAGTGCCGATCACGACCATGACCGGCCTGCAATTCGGCTACCTGCTGGGCGGCGCCATCGTGGTGGAACAGATCTTCTCCCTGCCCGGCATCGGCCGTCAGGTCTTGATCGGCATCCAGCAGAAGGAGTACGCCGTCGTCCAGTCGACCGTCCTCATCATCGCCACCGGCTTCGTCTTGGTCAATCTGGCCACCGACGCCCTCTACCGTCTGATCGACCCCCGAGTGAGGGTGTCATGAGCGTCGTCGAAGCCACCCCCGCCGCCACTAGTTCCAACGGACGCTCCGGGAGGGCCGCTTTCCGGATGTTGCTGCGCTCGCCGGCCGGCTTGGTCGGACTGATCCTGGTCGGCCTGATCGCCTTGCTCTGCCTGGCCTCGGCCTTGCACCTGCTGCCCTACGATCCCCTGCTCCAAGAGGCCTCTCAGCGGATGCGCCCGCCCAGCTCGGAGCACTGGTTCGGCACCGACCGCTTCGGCCGCGACGTCTTCGCCCGGGTGGCCGCCGGGGTGGCCAACTCGGCCCGTATCGCCTTGGTGGCGGTGGCTTTCTCGACTCTGGCCGGCACCATCGGCGGCATCGTCTCGGGCTACCTGCGCGGCGCCTCCGACGCCGCCATCTCCGGGGTCACCAACGTCTTGTTCGCCTTCCCGCCCCTGCTCTTGGCCCTGACCTTGGCCTCGGTCTTCGCCCGCACCTGGTTCACCATCGCGGTCGCCATCGCCGTCGTCTACACGCCCATCTTCATCCGCGTCACCCGAGGACCGGTCCTGACCTTGCGCGAGATCGACTTCGTGCGCTCGGCCCGCGCCACCGGCCAATCCCCGGCCGCCATCATGGCCCGCCACATCCTGCCCAACATCGCCTCCATCATCATCGTCCAGGTCACTCTGTCGCTGTCCTGGGCCGTCCTGACCGAGGCCTCGCTCAGCTTCCTCGGCCTCGGCACGCCGCCACCGGCCCCCTCGCTGGGGTCGATGGTGTACGAGGCCCGCACCCTGGTCGCCCTGGCCCCCTGGACCATGATCTTCCCCGGCCTGATCATGGTCGTCTTGGTGGTCGGGCTCAACCTGCTGGGCGACGGGGTGCGCGACGCCCTCGACCCCCAGAGCCGAGGAAAAAGGTGACCCAAGTGAACGACGCCGAGACTCTGGCCGGTCTGACCACCGAAGCGGCCGATCCCCGCTGGCACGACCTCGACACCCTGCCGGTGGCCGAATTGGCCCAGGTCATGAACCAAGCCGATGCCTCTGTGCCTCAGGCCGTCCAGGCCGCCCTGCCCCAGATCGTGGCCGCCATCGACGCCACGGCCGAGCGGATGGCGGCCGGCGGCCGGCTGATCTACGTCGGCGCCGGCACGCCGGGACGCCTGGCCATCCTGGACGCCTCCGAGTGCCCGCCCACTTTCTCCACTCCGCCGGGGCTGGTGACAGCCGTCATGGCGGGCGGCTGGGCCGCCGTCGTCAGCGCCGTCGAAGGGGCCGAGGACGACACTGAGGCGGCCCGGCGCGACATCGACGAGTTAGCCGTCGGACCGCTCGACACGGTGGTCGGCATCGCCTCCTCCGGCCGCACCCCCTTCGTTTTGGCGGCGGTCCAACGGGCCGGCCAGCTGGGAGCGCTGACCGTCGGCCTGTCCTGCAACCGTCGCGCCGCCCTCAGCCAGGCGGTCGATCACGCCATCGAGGTCGAGGTCGGACCGGAGGTCGTCTCCGGTTCGACCCGTTTGAAGGCCGGCACGGCTCAGAAGTTGGTCCTGAACATGTTCTCGACCATCACCATGATCCGGTTGGGCAAGACCTACGGCTCATTGATGATCGACGTCAAAGCCACCAACCACAAGCTGCGCGAACGAGCCATCCGGATCGTCTGCTTGATCGCCCAAACCGACCGTTCCACCGCCCTGACCGCTCTGCGGGCGGCTGACTTCCGGGTCAAGCCGGCGGCGGTGATGCTGGTCCGGGGTCTCTCTTTGACCGAGGCCGAGGCCAGTTTGGACCGCGCCCAGGGCCGGCTGCGCCGGGCGCTGGAGGAGGTCTGAGATGCGGGTCCTAGGTTTGATCTCCGGCACCTCCCACGACGGCGTGGACGCCGCCTTGGTCGAGTTCGACCGGCTAGCCGCCGACGGCGGCCTGAGCGGGCGATTGCTGGCGGCGGACTCCGTCCCTTACCCGGACCAGCTCCGGACCCAGTTGACCTCCGTCCTGCCGCCGCAGGCCACCAGCTTGGCCGAGGTCTGCCGTCTCGACACCGCCATCGGCCAGTTCTTCGCCCAGGTCGCGGCTCAGGTCCTGGACCGCTTCGGTCCGGCCGATCTGGTGGTCTCGCACGGTCAGACGGTCTACCACTGGGTCGAGGGCAACCAGGCCCTGGGCACCCTCCAACTGGGCCAGCCGGCCTGGCTGGCCGAGCGCTTGGGCTGCCCGGTGCTGTCCGACTTACGGGCCCGTGACATCGCCGCCGGCGGTCACGGCGCCCCGTTGGCCTCGCTGATCGACGCCCTGGTCTTGGGCGGGCGGAAGGGCCGGGCGGCCGGGCTCAACCTGGGCGGCATCGCCAACATCACCGTGCTGACGCCCGCTGGCGTCCAGGCCTACGACACTGGCCCGGCCAACGCTTTGATCGACGCCGTCGTGGTGGCGGCCGGGTTGCATCCGTCAGGCTACGACGAGGACGGGGCGATCGCCCGCAGGGGGCGGATCGACCACCAGTTGCTGGCCGACTTGGAGGCCGACCCCTACTACCTCCTGCCGCCGCCCAAGAGCACCGGCAAGGAGCACTTCCACGCCGACTATCTGCGCGCCCACTTGGACCGGCTCGACCACGCTGTGGCGCCGGCCGACCAAGTGGCCACGATGACGGCTCTGACCGTCTCGACGGTGGCGGCGGCCCTGCGCCAGGCGGCGGTCGAACTCGTCATGGTGTCCGGCGGCGGAGCCCACAATCAGACCTTGATGGCCGGTTTGGCCCAGGCCCTGCCGGGGGTCGAGATCGTCGTCAGCGACAGTCTGGGCCTGCCGGCCGACGCCAAAGAGGCCATTCTGATGGCGTTGATCGGTTGGTGCACCTGGCACGGCCAGCCCGGCGTGGTGACGGGCGGCACCGGGGCCCCGGCGCCGCGCCTGCTGGGCAGTCTGACGCCTGGCCGGGATGGGCTGCGGCTGCCTCAGCCGACCGGCCCCGCGCGCAGCCTCAGTTTGTCCGACGCCCGCTCGGATCAATTCCAGCTGCGCGACGGCCAGGTGGACGATCTGGCCCAGGTGGTCGAGATCTTCCTGCGCTGCTGGCGCCACAGCTACCGCCAGATCCTGCCCCAGCCGGTCCGCCAGGCCATGACCGACCAGCGCGCCCTAGACCTCTGGCGGACGGTCTGGACGCCGCCGCAGGACGGCCCAAGCCAGGCCGAGTCGAGCCAGCTGATCGATCAGCGGTCGCCCGAGCCCGTCGCCGACCGCCGTCGGCTGGTCTTGGAACGAGCCGGACGAGTGGCCGGCTTCACCCTCTGCCGCCTCGACGGCGACAGCGGGATGATCGGTTCCCTCTACGTCGATCCAGCCCTCCAAGGCCAAGGTTGCGGCCGGCGTCTGCTGGCGGCGGCCGAAACTTGGTTGAAGTCCCAAGGGGCCACCCAGCTGACCCTCTGGGCCTTCGCCGCCAACGCCCCCGGACTGGCCTTCTACGCCGCCCAGGGCTGGCGCCCGGACGGGGCCGAACGGGTCGAGCCGGAGTTCGGGCCGCTGGAGATCCGACTGCGCCGAGAGCCGACATGACCACTCCCGCCCGACCAGTCGCCCCTCACTCGCCCGCGCCCCTCACCTGGTCGGCCGCGTCTGAGAGCCGCGCGGGCGGACCGGCCGCCGACTCGTCCCCATCCGCCACCTCGTCGCCCGCCCACGAAGACTGGCTGGACCGCGCCCTAGCCGCCCTGATGGCAGGCCAGTCCGCCCCGCCCGGCGCGGTCATCGGCTTCAGCCGGAACGGCCACCGTCAGGTGGTCGTGGCCGGCTCGACCGGGCCGGGCGGACGACCCGACCAGACCGACTCACGGACCACCCAGGCCGGCGCCCCGGCCACCGCCGTCGACCGGGATACCGCCGACCTGGACCAGACCAGCGCCGACCACCCGACCGCCCCCCTGGACCGGTCCACCGCCTTCGATCTGGCCTCGGTCTCCAAGATCTTCCTCACTTGCTCATTGCTGCGTCTGATCGAGGAGGCCCAACTCAGCTTGATGGACGAACTGGGCCAGATCCTCCCCCGAGCCGGCTGGCTGCGTTCGCTCAACCTGCGCCAGTTGCTCTGGCACCGGGCCGGCTTGTGGGAGTGGCAACCGCTCTACTTGGCCCCCGCCACGGCGCGGCCCCAGGACGGCCAGCCCGCCTCGTACCCTTACCCGCTCCCGGCCAGCGCCGACCCCGACCGCCGGGCCCGCTTCACTGTCCAACTAGCCCAGCTGGTCCAGCTGCCAGCCCGCTATCCGCACGACCAGGCCCGGCATTACTCCGACCTCGGCTTCATGCTCTTGGGCCTAGTGGTCGAACAGGTCACCGGCCTGTCCCTCAGCCAAGCCTTGGCCCAGACCGTGACCGGCCCCTGGGGGCTGGACCGGACCGGCTACGGTCCTATCACCGCTGCGGTGGCGGCCTCGGCCTGGGGCGACACGGTGGAGCGCGCCATGGTGGCCTCGAGCCAGCCCTATCCCCCGCTCTTCCCCGACGCCGGATTCGCCTGGCGCGAGGGCCTGTTGGCCGGCCAGGTCTCAGACGGTAACTGCTTCCACGTCTTCGGCCAACAAGCCGGCCACGCCGGCCTGTTCTCGACCGTGGACGATCTGCTGAGCCTGGCCGAGCGGCTGGCCGCTCCAGGCCTGACCGCCGACCAGCCCGTCCTGGCCAGCGCCTTCCAGCCCGGCCCCGACCTGGGCCAGGGCCTGGGCTGGCGCTTGGGTCGGACCCGGCGGGCGGACGACCGCGAGCCGGTCCGCTTCGTCTACCACCCCGGTTTCACCGGCTGCGCCGTCGGGCTGTGGCCGGATCGGGGGGAGGCCGTCGTGATGCTGACCAACCGTCTCCTGGCCACCAGTCCGGCCCTCACCAGCCGACTCTGGCGCCGCGTCCTAGGGGCCGGCGGCTGGGAGGCCGACCTACCTCTAGAGCCCGACGCAGGGACCGACTCAGCTCCAGAGCCCGACCCGCTCCGACCGACCGACCGCAACAGGAGATCAGCGTGACCCAGCCCGTCCTCCAGATCAGTGGCCTCAAGGTCGCCTTCCAGATCGGCCGCCAAGAGGTCGAAGCCGTCCGAGACGTCGATCTCGAGATCGCGGCCGGCCAGACCGTGGCCCTAGTCGGCGAGTCCGGCTCGGGCAAGACCACCACCGCCTCGACCGTCAACCGTCTACTGCCCGAGAACGGCCGCATCACGGCCGGGCGCATCCTGATCGACGGCCGCGATATCGCCCATCTGCCCGAGTCGGAGATGATCCGACTGCGGGGGGCCGGCATCGGCCTGGTGCCGCAGGACCCGATGTCCAACCTCAACCCTTTGCTGCGGATCGGCCAACAGATCGGCGAGGCCTTGGAGGTGCACGGGCTGAGCCACGGCCAGGCGACCAAGGACCGGGTCATCGAGCTGCTGGAGATGGTCGGCATCCCCGACCCGGCCCGGCGGGCCCGGCAGTACCCGCACGAGTTCTCCGGCGGTATGCGCCAGCGCGCCCTCATCGCCATGGGCCTGGCCTGCCGGCCCCGGCTCTTGATCGCGGACGAGCCGACCAGCGCCCTCGACGTCACCGTCCAACGCCGCATCCTGGACCAGTTGGGCCAGTTGACGGCCGAGCTGGGCACGGCCGTCCTCCTCATCACCCACGACCTGCCGCTGGCGGCGGAACGGGCCGACCGCATCGTCGTCATGCACCAGGGCCGGGTGGTCGAACAGGGGCCCTCGCAGGACATCCTGCGCCACCCCCAGCACGAGTACACCAAGCAATTGCTGGCCGCCGCGCCCAGCCTGTCCTCCCAACGCCTGCGGCCAGCGGTAGTCACGTCCGTAGTGGCGTCCGACACAGCGGACCTCCGGGCAGCTGACCGTTCGGACGACCAGGCCCAGCCGGCCGCTCCCCTGGTCGAAGTCGACCACCTGACCAAGATCTATCCCCTGCGCTTGGCCCAAGCCGGCCAACCGTCCACCTTCACCGCCGTCGACGCCGTCAGCTTCACCATTCCAAGGGGCCAGACCGTCTCCTTGGTGGGCGAGTCGGGCTCCGGCAAGTCGACCACGGCCAACATGGTCTTAGGCCTGGAGGAGATCAGCTCGGGCGCGGTCCGTTTCGCCGGCCTCGACCTGGCCAGCGCCAAACGCGATCAGCTCTTCGCCATGCGCCGCCGCGTCCAACCGGTCTTCCAGGACCCTTTCGCCTCGCTCGACCCACGCTACAGCGTGGCCCAGTCGATCGCCGAACCGCTGCGGGTGCACAAAGTGCTGGACCCGGCCCAGCGCCGGCGCCGGGTGGCCGAGCTGTTGGACGACGTGGCCCTGCCGGTCAGCTTCGCCGACCGCCTGCCGCACGAGTTGTCCGGCGGCCAACGCCAGCGCGTCGCCATCGCCCGGGCCCTGGCCCTGGAGCCCGACCTGGTGGTACTGGACGAGCCCGTCTCCGCCCTCGACGTGCTGGTCCAAGCCCAGATCCTGGAACTGCTGGCCGACCTGCAGAGCCGCCTGTCGTTGAGCTACCTCTTCATCAGCCACGACCTGGCCGTGGTCCGGTTGGTGTCGGACCAGGTCCACGTCATGCGCCGGGGCCAGATCGTCGAGTCCGGCACCCCGGACGAGCTCTTCGCCGCCCCCCAGCACCCCTACACCCAAGAGCTATTGGCCGCCATCCCCGGCGCTCAACTGATTTGACGACCCCACTCAAGGTCCGGGGCTAAGCTCGCGCACGCGAGCCGCCGTACCCGAATGACCGCTTCCGTGCAACGGCACGCGGCGGATTTAGAGCACAATTGACATTGCGGTAGGTCTGTGTCACATCGGGGGATTCCATTCCGTATCGGCCGGATGTATCCTTCTGGTGGATTATTGTGTCAATCGTGATCTGGGCTCTAGTAGTACCAGGAGGAACAGACATGAATCATCGCAGCAGGACCCTACCGATTCTGATCGCATTAGCACTCGCAATAAGCATTGCTATCACCGCACCTTCCACACCGGCCGTGGCTGACTCGGACGACGGCCAATACCGGCATGAGTCAGGGTTAATCATTGTCAGCGATCTACCAAGGCTCAACTTAGACTCGCAGGGACGCGACGCTTACGGCTTGGCGCTGACCCTGGCAGATCAGAACCCAACCGTTTTCGGATACCCAACAGTCAACGGTACGACAGTTATAGTCCCGACCATCGTTCCTGAATTATCTCGAGTCAAAACATCTTACGATGTGGCTTCAGCGCTTGTCACATTTACTGACCGGATCAAGAAGCAAACGATCAGCACTCCTCTCGATCCATCCAAACGGTTAACCATGTCAGACATACCAATTGAGACAAATGCTCTAGCCGCCCGAGCCAACTTCACTAAAATGGATTTAACTTTTGCCCAGGTGCAAGAAGCCAAAGATCAGGCCTTTGACCTCTACCGTGATCGTCGCTTCGTAGATGCCGGCATATGGCAGTCTCAAGTTGATCACTCCACCGGTGCCGTAATCCTGACCGTCGAGCGTCTAACCAACTCATTGGCAAAGGAGTTGGTCCGCCGCTTTGGGACGGAGAGCATCCGCGTGCGCATAGCGCCCCGCATTGAGTCGCTACCTGCAAGACAGAACGATAGTTCTCCGTACTACGGCGGAGCCCGCATCCTAACTCCAGGGGGTGGAAGTTGTTCGGCAGGTTTCTCCTGGTACTCCGGATCGGTCAATATGATGCTGACCGCTGCGCATTGTTCCCCGGCTGGTGGCACATTCAACGACCCAGACGGGACCGCGTATGGGACGGTAGCTAGTGGCACTCGAGAGAACTGGACCAGTGGAACAGGCACTGACTATTACACCGGGCAAAGCACTTATCGGGGAGATGCGGCGCTCATAACGATGTCTGGTTCTCTGACCACATCCGGGAGAATCTTCAGCGCCGGACCGAATTCTTACACCTCAATCGCGGTGGCCTCGATGTGGAGCCGCAGAGCCTCGCCTGGTGACGAATACTGCACCGGAGGTCAAATGTCCGGATCAACCTGTGGCTGGACAGTCGATTACGTGGGAATCAATCATCTGTACAGCAATGGTGAAACTTTGCGCAACGGAGTGGAAAGCGAGTACAAGAGCGATCAATGCATCATTCCGGGTGACTCCGGAGGCTCGGTGTATACCATTGACAGTAACGGCAAAGCATTTGCTAAAGGGATCATCAGTGGCTCCGGAGGGGGCGGCAGTGACCATTGGGGAGGACTCCTCGATCCATGCATCATGTGGTTCACTGACATCTACGACCCTTATACGGCATTTCCTGGCCTGCTTCGCACGTCCTAGAGGAGAGTAAAGTTAGATTGTGCATTTGAGTCGAGGCTCACTTCTCTTCGTGAGTATCTGCGCTGGAGTTTCATTGGCGGCGCTTGTGTTAGCCATCTGGGCGACGACGAGCACAAGGGCGCGAGACTTACCCGTGACCTCGTATTCAGTGCAATCCGACACGAGCCTCGTCTTTACTGTCATGGCCGGCGTCGGTGACGCCGTCAGTGATGTGACGGTCGAAGAGTCAACGGAGGAGATCGTCGTACGAGTTAGCGTTCGTATCAACCGGGGTGACCGGCCGGCCATGCAAATTCCGCTGAAAGGAACCATCACACTGGAATCGCCCCTAGCCGATAGGCGAGTCGTTGATGGAGTCAGTGGCCGGACCGTGATCCCAGTGGATTAAAATACTACAGTTCTTGTGGATATACAGAGTCTGTTCATGTCTACGAGAACAGTCTGATCGAACGGTTGCGAAGCTCGTACTGTCGTGTCGGCTGTCCGAAAGCCTCGGCCGCCGAAGGGGCCAGTCATGATCAAACGGATTTGAACGGGGAAGTGGGACGGTCGGAACGGCTGGTAGAACCAGCGGGTGAGGGGTCGGAACAAATGATCGGGCGGGCCTCAGGCCCAGGGGCGGGGGGCGGCGGCTAGGGCCGGCTCGGTGGCGGCCACGTCTTGGCGCATGCGCTCGATCAGCTGGTCCCGGCTCTGGAAACGGACCTGGCCGCGCAGGCGGGCCACGAAGTCGACTTCGACCCTCTGCCCGTACAAGTCGAGATCGGCTGCCGCCAGCACATGGGCTTCGACCCGGCGTTGGATGCCGTCGAAGGTGGGGTTGACGCCGACGCTGACGGCGGCCGGGCGGCGGAGCTGGTCCGGCGTCGTCAACCAGCCGGCGTAAACTCCGTCGGCCGGGCAGGCGAAGCCGGGCGGCACGGTCAGATTGGCGGTCGGGAAACCGAGTTGACGGCCGCGTTGGTCGCCCTGGACGACGATGCCGGCGTAGCGGAACCACCGCCCCAAGATGGCGGCCGCCGTCACCGGATCGCCCTCCAACAGCGCCTGACGCACCCGGGTGGAGGACAGCGGGCCACTGTCCGACAACATGGGCAAGACGACGACGTCGAACTGGCCCCGGCTGAGATCGGCCAGACTGGCCCCGTCGGCGGCGGCCTGGTGGCCGAAGCGGAAGTTCTGGCCCACCACCACGACCTTGGGCTGGAGCGGGGTCAAGACGGCGGCGATGAATTGACGGGGCGACCAGGCCGAGACCTGAGGGGTGAACTCGACCACTCGGACCTGGTCGGCCCCGGCCGCCTTGAGCAGAGCGATACGGTCGGGCAGATCGGTCAAAAGAGCCGGGGCCTCGTCCGGCCTCAGCACCGCCACCGGATGGGGCCAAAAGGTGACGGCCACCACCGGTCGGCCCTCGGCGGCCGACAGAGCGGCGGCCAGAATGGCCTGATGGCCCCGGTGCACCCCGTCGAAATTACCGATGGCCAAGACCGTCTCAGTCATCCCGGCTCCTTTCCATCACTAGACACGATTGAGGCGAACGTCGAGCGTTCACGCTCGTGAGTGAGCCGATTGAAATGTTGCGACTCGCAAGAGTCGATAGACCCCCCGACCAGCACGACTTGGGCCTTGGCCAGACCATCGGCCGGAGCGTAGACCGCCAGCAAGCGGCCGGACTGGTCGACCAAGCCGGTCGGTCCACTCAGATCGAGCTCGATCGCCTGGCCGTAGCCGACGCGGCGGGCCAACTCGTCCGAGACCGACTCCATGGGCAACAAACGAGCCAAGGTGGGAGCCATCGGCCGCACCGCCAAGGCGGCCCCGCCGGCCAACCCGGCGCCGTCCAGATCGGCCTCGTCCAGGTTGAAGGGACCGCAGGCCAGTCGGCGCAACCCGATCAGATGGGCCGGTCGGCCGACCAGCCGGCCCAGATCGCGGGCCAGAGCCCGAACATAAGTGCCAGTGGAGCCGCGCACCGTCAGTTCGACGTCTAGCACCGGCAGACCGGGGCGGTCGTCGACCGCCTCCGGCCGCTCCTTCGAGGGGTCCGCCTCGGCCGTCGGCCACCACAGGCCGGGCCGAGCCGGACCCAAGTCCAACTGGGCGATGTGGACCGGCCGGGGACGCAAGTCGGGCGTCTGACCGGCCCGGACCAAGGCGTAGGCCCGCTGACCGGCCACCTTGACGGCCGAGACGGCGGACGGCGTCTGCTCGATGTCGCCCCTCAGACCGCCGGCCGCCCGCTCCAGCTCAGCCAAGCTCAACCCGGCCGCTCCCGGGCACTCGGTCACCTCGCCTTCGGCGTCGTCGCTGAGAGTGCCGACGCCGAAGCGGGCCTTAGCCCAGTAGGTCTTGTCCAGACCGCTGAACCAGCTGAGCAAACGGGTGGCGCGGCCGACGGCGCAGATCAAGAGCCCGGTCGCCATCGGATCGAGGGTGCCGGCGTGGCCGATCTTGCGCTGGCCCAGACGGCGGCGCAGCCGGGCCACCACGTCATGGGAGGTCCAGCCGGCCGGCTTGTCCACCAGGACGAAACCGGCCGGGGTCCGTTCGGTCGGACTCACTCGGCCCCGTCCGAGGCTGCTGTCCACTGCCGCGACGAAGTTTCGGCGTCGGACACTGGGTCCTCGGCCGGCGCCCGGTAGGGGTCGGGATCGCCGGCGAAGGCGGCCCCTTGGGCTAGGTCGGCCAGTTTGGCGTCGGCTTGGCTGACGGCTTCCAACAACTGTTCGATGTGACCGCTCTGTTCAGGCATGGCGTCGGGCAGGAAGACCAGCTCGGGCGCGAAACGCAGGCGCAGTTGGCGTGACACCTGAGTCCGGATTTGGCCCTTGGCCGATTCCAGGGCTTCGGCCGAAGCCGCCCAAGCGGCGGCGTCGCCCAAGACGGTGTAGAACAGCTCGCAACGATGCCAGTCCTTGCTCAGACGGACGTCGGTGATGGTCAGGAAACCGAGTCTGGGATCTTGGATCCGCTGACTCAACATGCGCGCGGCGATGGTCTTGATCTGCCCGGCCACCTTGGCCGCTCCTGGACTGGTCACAGTCCCTCCTGCTCTGGCCCCTCGCTCAATCGCGTGGCCTCTCCACCATCTCGTAGGTCTCGACCAGGTCGCCCACTCTGACATCGGAATAGCCGCTCAAGGTCAGGCCGCACTCGTAGCCCTCCCGCACCTCGACCACGTCGTCTTTCTCCCGCCGCAGGGTGTTGACGCTGGTCTCGGTCACGACCACGCCATCGCGCACCAAGCGAGCCTTGGCGTGGCGGCGGATCAGGCCGGACAGGACCATGCAGCCGGAGATGACGCCGACCTTGGAGGAGCGGAAGATCTGCCGCACCTCGGCCGAACCGCGCGACTCCTCTTCGAAGATCGGCTTGAGCAGGCCCTTGAGGGCCGACTCGATGTCGTCGATGGCGGCGTAGATGACCGAGTAGTAACGGATGTCGACGCCCTCGCGGTCAGCCAACTCGGTGGCGTGCCCTTGGGCGCGGACGTTGTAGCCGATGATGATGGCGTCCGAAGCCGAAGCCAAACTGACGTTGGTCTCGGTGATGGCGCCGACCCCGCGGTCGATGATACGCAAGGAGACCTCGTCGCCCACGTCGATGCCGAGCAGAGCGTCCTCCAGGGCTTCGACCGAACCGGCCGAGTCGCCCTTCAAGATCAGCTTGAGCTCCTCGCCCCTCTCCAGCTGGGCGAACAATTCGTCCAGGGTGCGCCGACGGGTCGACTTGGCCAAGTTGGCCGCCCTCATACGGGCCTCTCGCCGCTCCGCGATCTGACGCGCCATGCGGTCGTCTTCCACCACTAGGAAGTTGTCGCCGGCGCCAGGCACCGAGGTCAGGCCGAGGACCTGGACCGGCATCGAGGGCGGAGCCTGGTCCAGGCTGCGCCCAGCGTCGGACAACAGGGCCCGGACCCGGCCGTAAGCCGAACCGGCCACCAAGGAGTCTCCGATCCTAAGGGTGCCGCGTTGGACCAAAGCGGTCACGACCGGACCCCGGCCGCGATCCAAGTGGGCCTCGATGGCCACGCCCTGGGCCGGCATGTCGGGATCGGTCCGCAGGTCCAAGCTGGCGTCGGCCGTCAAGACGATGGCGGCCAGCAGATCCTCCAGGCCCTGCTTGGTCACAGCGGACACGTCCACGAACATGGTGTCACCGCCGAAGTCCTCCGCCACTAGGCCGAACTCGGTCAGCTGCGAACGCACCCGGGTGGGATCGGCCCCTGGTTTGTCGATCTTGTTCACCGCCACCACGATCGGCACATCGGCCGCTTGGGCGTGGTTGAGGGCCTCGACCGTCTGCGGCATGACGCCGTCGTCGGCCGCCACCACCAAGACGGCGATGTCGGTCGCCTTGGCCCCCCGGGCCCGCATGGCGGTGAAGGCTTCGTGGCCCGGAGTGTCGATGAAGGTGACGGGGCGTTCCTCGCCGTCGACCACGGTGACGACCTGATAGGCGCCGATGGCCTGGGTGATGCCGCCGGCCTCCTGGGCCACCGTGTTGGTGTGGCGCAGGGCGTCCAACAGCTTGGTCTTGCCATGGTCGACGTGGCCCATCACCGTCACGATGGGCGGACGACGCACCAAGTCGGCGTCGTCGGCCCAGTTGTCCCCGAACTCGAGGTCGAAGCTGTCCAGCAACTCCCGGTCCTCGTCCTCGGGCGAGACCACCTGGATGTCGTAGTTCAGCTCCGCGCCCAGGATCTCCAAGACATCGTCCGGCACCGACTGGGTGGCGGTGACGAGCTCGCCTTGATTGAACAGGACCTGGACCAGGCTGGCCGGATCGACGCCGATCTTCTCAGCCAGGTCGGTCAGGGAGGCCCCCCGAGTCAAGCGGACGGTCTGGCCATCGCCCGGACGGATCCGGACACCGCCGATGGTGGGCGCCTCCATCTGGTCGAACTCTTGCCTACGCTGCTTCTTCGACTTGCGACCGCGTCGACCGGCTCCACCGCTGCGGCCGAAGGCGCCTTGGGTGCCTTGACCGCCCCGGCCGCCCCGGCCACCGCCGAAACCACCGCTGGGCGGACCACCGCCGAAACCGCCTTGGCCCCGGCCCCGGCCGCCAGCGGCGGGACGGGCCCCGCCCCGGCCCGGGGCCGCGCCGGTCCCGGACTGCTTCGGCATCATGGTCGGATTCGGCCTGGCCCCGGCCCCGGGACCGCCGGGACGGGGTGGACGGCCGTCGCTGACGCCGCCGCGACCACCGGCCGGGCGCGGTCCGCCGGCCGGGCCGCGGCCGTCGCCGTGCGAGGCCCGGCGCATGCCCATGCCTTGACTGGAAGCGTACGGATTGTTGCCCGGCCGAGGGGCGCCGGGACGTCGGACCGTGCCCGGAGTGGGCATGCCGCCCGGTCGTGGCACCGGCCTGGGAATGGGAGGGGTCGGCACCGGGCCGGCCGGGCGGGGCCGAGGCCCGGGGCCGCCAGCGGCCGGGCGGGGCGCTGGGCTCGACGTCGCCGGGCTGGGAGCCGCCGGAACGGGCGTCATCCGGCTGGGCGGGGGAACCGCGACGACGGGCGGGGCCGCCGGGGCGGCGGGGGCCGCCGGGACCGGGCGGACGGCGGGGGCCGCCGGCGCTGGGGCCGGGGCGGGTGGAGCCGGTGGAGCCGGGCGCTGAGCCTTCGGCGCCGGTCTAGCGGGGGCGGCCGGGGCCGACGCCGGAGCCGGAGCGGCGGCGGGCTGACCTGGAGCGGCGACGCTTTGAGACCGGGCGGCGTAGTGCTCACGCAACTTCCTCACCACCGGGGCCTCGACGGTGGACGCCGAAGCGCGGACGTACTCGCCCATGTCGCTCAGCGTTTTGAGGACTTCCTTGCTTTCGACTCCGAACTCTTTAGCGAGTTCGTGGACGCGGGGCTTGGCCACAAGTCTCCTTTCGGCCCAGACGCGCGTCTAAGCCGGCTAATTTTTGGGATACGTGCTCATGGGTTGGTACTCATCGCAGTGTCATGAGCGTCGGCCCACCTTCAGCTTTCGCCTGCCCGAGTGGCAGACCGTCGGCCATTCTATGCCCGACTGGGCTCTATCAGCCAACTGGCCACGCTTCGGCCAGCGCCCGCAGCTCGTCCAAGTCCTCGGCTTGAAGCCGCCGACGCAAGGTCCGGGCGATGCCGCCGCGTTTGACCGCCGCCTGCCAACAGCCGGCCCGCCGGTGCAGCCAAGCCCCCCGACCGGGCTGACGCCGGGCTTCGTCCCAGCGGACCTGACTGGCGCGGCCATCCCAGACCAGGCGCAGCAGATCGGCCGCCGGACCCCGCTGCCGACAACCGACGCAAGTGCGGATCGGCTGGCCCACCTCAAAGCTCGGCCGGGGCGCCGGAGCCACGCTGACGTGACGGGGTGTCGGGCTGGATGTCGATCCGCCAACCGGTCAGACGAGCGGCCAAGCGGGCGTTCTGACCGTCTCGGCCGATGGCCAGGGAGAGCTGATAGTCGGGCACCACCACGCGGGCGGAGCGGGCCTGGGGATCGACCACCGTGACGGAGGAGATCCGAGCCGGGGACAAGGCGTTGGCGACGAATTCAGCCGGCTCGGGCGACCAGTCGATGATGTCGATCTTCTCCTCGTTCAACTCGTGCATGACGGCCCGCACCCGCTGACCCATGGGGCCGATGAAAGCGCCCTTGGCCGACACCTCGGGCGATTTCGACCAAACCGCGATCTTGGTCCGGTGGCCGGCCTCACGGGCGATCGACTTGATCTCGACCACGCCTTCGACGACCTCGGGAGCCTCCAGCCGGAACAGCTTCTCGACCAAACCGGGATGGGTGCGGGAGACGATCACCTGCGGCCCCCGCAGCTCTCGGCGCACCGCCACCACGAAGACCCGCATCTTGGCCCCGTGGACGTAACGTTCGCCCGGCGCCTGCTCGGCCTGCGGCATGAGGGCTTCGATCGAGCCCAGGTCGACCCTGACGGTGCGGGAGTCACGGTCCTGCTGCACCGTGCCCAAGACGATGTCGCCCTCGACGGCGGAGAAGTGACCGTACTTCTGCTCGTCCTCGGCCGCTCGGATGCGCTGGAAGATGATCTGGCGAGCGGTGGCGGCGGCGATCCGCCCGAAGTGATCCGGGGTGTCGTCGAACTCACCCACCTGGTTGCCGTCCTGGTCCAGTTCCGGGGCCAGGACCGAGACCCGGCCAGATTTGCGGTCCAACACCACCCGGGCGTCGGGGACGTAGCCAGGCGTCCGTTCGTAGGCCGACAGCATGGCGTCCTCGATGGCGGCGATGACGACGTCGGCCTTGATGGCACGGTCTTGTTCGAGTTGGCGCAAGGCCGAAAGATCAATGTCCATCTTGAATCTCCTGGGCGGGGCGGTTGAACTCGATTTGGACCGTGGCGCGGTCGATCGCGGCGTAATCCAGCTGGACTGGGCCGGCGTCAGTCTCAAGCTCGGCGCCAGTGTCGTCCTGGCCGACCAGACGGCCCGACCAGCGGGCGCCGTCGTGACCCAGGACTTCGATCAGACGGCCTCGGTTGCGCCGCCAATGGGACGGCTTGGTCAAAGGCCGCTCGATCCCGCGCGAACTGACCTCCAGGACGTACGGCCGCTGACCGGCCACGTCGCTGGCGTCGAGGGCGGCTGAGATCGCGGCCGAGGCGGCGGCGATCTGATCTAGGTCGGGGCCTCGACCGGCCCCGCCCTCACCGTCCACCGTCACGCGCAAGACTTGGCGGGCGCCGGCCCGGACCAGACTGAGATCGTCCAACTCCAAGTCCTGGGCGGCCAGCACCGGCTCGATCACCTGCCTCAGAGCGGCTGTCTTCACCGTCGGCCCCTTAACTTGTCGTAGTGCGTCCTGGGATGGCGTCGAGCCAGGCGACCCGCCGCCTCAGCCGAACCCACACCAGAGACCGACCGTCTGGCTGGGGTTGAGCGTCGCGACTGCGGCGTTTCCCAGGCAGGACGCCAGTCCCGCTGGGGACATTCTAGTGCGACCATTAGTCTGGAGGCCATGTCCCACCGCCGCCCGCCCCTGCTCTGGGTGGTCTCAGCGCTAGTTCTCTTGCTAGCTTTGGCCGGCGCCGCCGCCAGCTTGGGCGGGTGGCTGTCGAATCCCCGGCCGACCGGTCAGCCGACCCCGACCCACTCCCCGGCTCCGCCCGTCGCCCCGGCTGGAACGGCTCAGGCGGCTTTGGCCGAAGCGGCTGTCTGGGCCAGTTTGGCCGGCTGCGCCCAAGCCGACTGGGCCGGTCTGGAGGCGGGCCGCTGGAACGCTCTGGCCGAGCTGGCGGCCCTCCGTTGGCGGATTCTGACCGGGCCCGATCCGGTCCGCCGGATCGATCCCGACCCGGCTCGCCGACCCGGCCAGCCTAGGCCGGCCCCGGACCGCGCCACCTGTTTGGACCAAGCCGAGACCGCCTTGGCCCAAGCCGAACAAACCGAACAGGCTCGGGCCGAGGCCGCTAGCGGCGCCGAGGCGGCTTGGTGGGCGGGACTGGCGGCGGCCGCCGCCCAGGCCCGTCACGGTCTGACCGGACCTTGGTGCGAGGTCGGACCGATCCAGCCATTGGCCGCCTTGGCCGTCCAGGACGAGCCCACCGCCTTGGCCGCCCTGATCGAGGCCTACCACCAGACCGTCTTCGCGGCCGGAGCCGCCCTCGGCCTAGTCGGTCCGAATGACTCGCTCAGCCAGCCCCTGCGCACGATCTTGGAGCAGGCCCGCCGCCAACGCGACGACCTGATCGAATTGGCCCGCGCCCAGCGGTGGCCGGCTCCGGCCGGCGCCCCGGCCTACGATCTGCCTCCCGACGGCGACCCAGCCAGCGCCTCGGCCCTGGTCGGCTCGGCCCAAGCCGGGTTGGCCTCGGCCGCCGCCCAGTGGGTTCAAGCCAGCCAAGAACGGCGTCCCCGCGCCGTCCTGGCTCTGATCGAGGCCGCCGTCCTGACCCTGCCCTTGGGCCAAGGCTGCGCCGCTTGGCCGGGCTGGCCCGATTGAGCCCAGGCTCCCCTGCTCCGGCCCGGCGCCTCAGAACAGAGGCCGGATCAAGTCGTACAGCAGCTTGGCCTCGACCAAGGCGACGCTGACGAAGAAGACCCGTCGGATCAGACGATGGCCGCGGCGCAGAGCCATGCGCGCTCCGACCACTCCGCCCACCAGGTTGGCCAGGGCCATCCCCGCCCCGAGGCCCCATATGACTTGCCCCTGCCAGCCCAGCACGGCCAAGGCGGCCAGGTTGGTGGCCAGATTGGTCAGGCGGGCCAAGGCGGCGGCCTGAAGGAAGCCATAGCCCAACCAAGCGGCCAAGCCGATCAGCAAGAGGACGCCGGTGCCAGGGCCGATCAGACCGTCCCAGACCCCAGCCGCGGCGCCCAGGGGCAGGGCCCGGCCGATCAGGCTGGAACGGCTCCGAGGCGGTTGATCGTCCTGCCCCAGGCGGGGACGCCGCCAGGTGTACAACCCCACCGCCGCCACCGTCAGGGCCACCAGCGGGGTGAAAGCGGCCCGGGGCAGGTAGCCGACCAAGCGGGCGCCCAAGGCCGAGCCCAGCCCAGCCGCGGCGACCAAGGGCAGGACCACCGACCAATCCACCCGCACCCGCCGCAGATAGGTGGCCGAGGCCGCCGCCGTGCCGGCCACCGAACTCAACTTGTTGGTGCCGGCGATGGTGGCGACCTCGATCGAAGAGGGCAGGCCGACCAGCAAGGCGGGCAGTTGAATGGCGCCGCCACCGCCCACCACGGCGTCGATCCAGCCGGCCAAGAGGGCCGCCAGGACGATCAGGAGGAGGCTGCCCCAAGGCAGCCAATCGGCCACCGTCTCAACCGCGGACGGCCTCGACGATCAGCCCAGCCGCCTCGGCCAGCGGCGCCGGCTGGCGCTGCCCCGAGGCTCGCTGACGGATCTCGACCAAGCCATCGGCCAGGGACCGGCCCACCACCACCGAGAGGGGGAAGCCGATCAGTTCGGAATCGGCGAACTTGACTCCGGGCGAGACCGGCCGGTCGTCCAACACCACGTCCAGGCCGGCTGCGGACAGTTCGTCGGCCAGGCTCTGAGCGGCCTGACGCATGGACTCCTCCTTGCCCGCCAGCACGATCACGACGTCGTAGGGCGCCAGCTCCTTGGGCCAGGCCAACCCTCGCTCGTCGCAGGTCGCCTCCGCCACCATGGCGACGGCCCGCGAGACGCCGATGCCGTACGAGCCCATGGTGACCGTGACCAAGCGGCCGTCCCGGTCCAGCACCTTGAGGCCGAGGGCCTCGGCGTACTTGCGCCCCAGCTGGAAGATGTGGCCCATCTCGACGCCCCGGGTCAAAGACAGCGGTCCAGAGCCGTCCGGCGCCGGGTCGCCCGGTTTGATCTCGGCCACGTCGATGACGCCGTCGGCCTGGAAGTCGCGTCCGGCCACCAGATCGACTAGGTGCCGATCGGCCTGGTTGGCCCCGGTCACCCAAGCGCTGCCGGGTCCCACCCGGGGATCGACTAGATAGCGCAGGCCAGACGAGCCCCGCTCCCCCAGCACCGCCACCGGACCGGCCTCGGCCAGGCGGACTGGGCCGATGTAGCCCTTGACCAGCTCCGGGTGGGCGGCGAAATCCTCTTCCCCGAAGGGGGTCGCCTCGGCTGGGGCGACCGCCGCCTCCAGTCGTTTGAGATCGACCTCGCGATCACCCGGCAAACCGATCACCAGCGGCTGACGCTCCCCCGTGGGAGCGGTCAGCATGAGAACGACGTTCTTCAGGGTGTCCGCCCCGGTCCAAGGCCGGTCTGAGCGGGGCGCGGCCCGCTGGCAGGCCTCGACCAGGCTGTCGATGGTGCCCGCCCCCGGCGTCAGAATGACCCGGGCCGCCGGGGTCCCGCTGGCGTCGACCGGTTCGGCCGGCGCCACCTGGACGGCCTCGACGTTGGCGGCGTAACCGCCTGGCGAACGCACGAAAGTGTCCTCGCCCGCCTCACTGACGACCAGGAACTCCTCCGAGGCCGAACCGCCCATGGCCCCGGACATGGCCTGAACCACCACGTACTCGAAGCCGAGCCGGTCGAAGACCTTGATGTAGGCCTGACGGTGGGCCTCGTAAGAGGCCTGCAAACCGGCCTCGTCCAAGTCGAAGGAGTAGGAGTCCTTCATGATGAACTCGCGTCCGCGCAGGATGCCGGCCCTCGGTCTGGCCTCGTCGCGGTACTTGGTCTGGATCTGGAACAGGATCACAGGCAGGTCCTTGTAGGACGAGTAGAGATCCTTGACCAGCAGAGTGAACATCTCCTCGTGGGTCGGACCCAGCAGATAATCGCCGCCCCGGCGATCCTGCAGCCGGAAGAGGTTGGCCCCGTAGTCGGACCAACGCCCGGTGGCCTCGTAGGGCTCCCGCGGCAACAGGGCCGGGAAACGCACCTCTTGGGCCCCGATGGCCTCCATCTCCTGCCGGACGATGGCCTCGACCTTGGCCAAGACCCGCAGCCCCAGCGGCAGCCAGGAGTAGACGCCGGGGGCGACCCGGCGGATGTACCCGGCCCGGGTCAGCCAGCGATGGCTCGACGCCTCGGCGTCGGCCGGATCCTGGCGCAGGGTGCGGACGAACAACTCTGACATCCGAATGACAGGCAAGGCGACTCCTCCGTGGGCGGGACTACCGCAGGTGATCCTACCGTCCGGCCCAGTCTCCCCGCCGTCAGCTTCCAGCGGAGGACACCAGCCTCAGAAGAGGATGGTGGCGGCTTGGCTGACCGGTTCGAAACCGAGCCGGTGGTACAAGGCCAGAGCCCGGCGGTTGTAGTCGTTGACGTAGAGGGAGACGATCGGCCAACGCTGCCGACAGAGCCGTATGACGGCGGCCAGGGCCGGAGCGGACAGGCCCCGACCGCGCTGGTCGGGCCGCAGCCAGACGCCGCCCAGTTGGCAGACCGGGCCGGAATGGACCGACACGTCGGTCTTGAAGACGACCTGATCGTCCTCGATCAACCCGAAGCCGAGGCCCCGGCTGAGCAGACTCTGGATGTGATGACGGTAAGAGCCGGAGAGTTCGACCGGCGACAGTCCGATCTCCTCCGTGTACATCGCCACGGAGGCGGCGTGATAGCTGTCCAGCCAGGCCGGCCCGATCTCCCGCACCCGGGGATCGACCGGCCCGGCCGGGTCGTGGTCGAGGGCCAAGATGGGCTGGCAGGCGCGCACCGAACGGGGCCGCCCCCAAGCCAAGGGATAGCGCTCGGCCAGACTGCCCCACAGCCCCATGGCCGAGTCTCTCAGCCCGACGATGGAGGCGGCCTGGCGGAAGGCCCCGAGGCGACGGGCGAAGGCGGTCCAGGCCTCGGGGTCGGAGCCGACCGGCATCAAGCTGGGGCCACGGTAGAGCAGGGCCGCCACCGTTCGGCCCTCGCCCCAGCCCAGGGCTGTCCGCTCCAACAAGGCGGGGTCCAGGCGGCTGCCCCGCAGACGGGCGGTCACGGCGACGTGCTCGACCGGACGGGGCGCCACCAGGGCCAGGGCCTGGGACAGGTCCTCCGGTCCGAGTTCCCGCACGGTCGGCATGGCTTCGGACCAGGTTCTCAGTGAACCGTCACGATCGGCTGGCCGACGCCCGGCCGCTCGGCCGCCAGACGCCGCGCCTCAGCCAGCAAGGTGGCCACGATGTCGGCTTCGGGGACGGTCTTGACGACCTCGCCCTTGACGAAGATCTGGCCCTTGCCGTTGCCCGAGGCCACCCCCAGGTCGGCTTCACGGGCCTCGCCCGGACCATTCACGACGCAGCCCATGACCGCCACCCGCAGCGGCGTTTTGAGCCCCTCCAGACCGGCTGTGACCTGTTCGGCCAAAGTGAAGACGTCGACTTGGGCCCGGCCGCAGGAGGGACAGGAGACGATCTCGAGTTGGCGCGGGCGCAGGTTGAGCGACTCCAAGATCTGCCGGCCGACCTTGACCTCCTCGACCGGTGGGGCGGACAGCGACACTCGGATGGTGTCGCCGATGCCCTCGGCCAAAAGGACGCCGAAGGCGACGGCCGACTTGACGGTGCCTTGCAGGGCCGGGCCGGCCTCGGTCACGCCCAGATGGAGCGGGTAGTCGCAGCGGGCGGCCAACTGGCGATAAGCCTCGATCATGACCACCGGATCGTGGTGCTTGACCGAGATCTTGAAGTCGAAGAAGTCATGCTCCTCGAACAAGCTGGCCTCCAGCAGGGCCGATTCGACCAGGGCCTGAGCGGTGGCCCGGCCGTGTTTGGCCAGCAGGCGGCGGTCCAAGGAGCCGGCGTTGACGCCGATGCGCAAGGACACCCCGGCTTGGCGGGCGGCGCGCGCGATCTGGCCGACCTTGTCGTCGAAAGCTTTGATGTTGCCCGGATTGACCCGGACGGCGGCGCAACCAGCCGCGATCGCCTCCAAGACGTAACGGGGCTGGAAGTGGATGTCGGCGATGACCGGGATGGGCGAGCGCCGGGTCAGCTGGGGCAGGGCGTCGGCGTCGTCCTGGCTGGGCACGGCCACCCGCACGATGTCGCAGCCCGCCGTCGCCAATTCGGCGATCTGACGCAAGGTGGCGTCGACGTCGGTGGTCTTGGTGGTGGTCATGGACTGGACCGAGATCGGGGCCGAACCACCGACTAGGACCCGTCCGACCGCGATCTGACGCGACGGCCGCCGTTGGGCTAAGACCGCCGGCTTGGCCGACAAAGCGAGATTGACAGTCACAGATGGTCCTTTCGGGCGCTCACAGTCAGAACAGGCTGACCGGACTGAAGATGTCGGCCACGATCAGAACTAGGAAGACGATCACCAGGAAGACCGCCACCAGCCAGGCCACTGGCAGCAGCTTGGCCGTGTCGGCCGGACCGGGATCGGGCCGACGACGCAGCTTGGCCCAGCCCCGGCGCAGCCCTTCGAAGAGGGCGGCGGCGATGTGGCCGCCGTCGAAGGGCAGCAACGGCACTAGGTTGAAGATGGCCACGAAGAGGTTGATCTGGGCCAACAACAGGAGGTAGACGGCGACCTTGGCGCCGACTTCCGCCCCCGGCGCCGTCGCCACCTGACCGGCCAGGATCGAAGCTCCCAGCACGCTGATGGGGCTGCTGTCGTCCCTGGGCGCCCCCGTCGCCAAGTCGACCACGGTCTGAAAGACCGAGACCGGCAGATCGATCAGAGCCTGGACCGCCGCCTTGATCAACTGACCCATCTCGGCCAGGGTCGCGACCGGGCCCACTGGCACCCGCTCATAGACCGGGCTGACGCCCAGGAAACCGACCGTCACGGTCCGGTTGGAATCGTTCCGGTCGACCGCCTGACGCACCTGGCCCGGCACCGTGGGCAATTCGACCCGGCCTTGGCCGGGGCGCTCCACCACCAGGCTAACCGGATTGTCGAGGTTGTCCCGGATGGCGCCGGAGAGGCCGTCCCAGGAGTCGTAGGCCACGCCGTTGAGGCTGATCATCCGATCACCCGGCAGCAGGCCGGCGGCCCCGGCCGGAGTGGCCTGACAGGTCGGCGCCGTGGCGTCGAGACAGGCCTGCACGGTCTGGACGGTCAACTGGGGCTGGGATTGCCCATAGCCCAAATTGACGCCGGCGAAGAGCAGGAAGGCCACCAGCAGGTTCATGCTGACGCCCGCCGCCATCACCACCAGGCGCTGCCAGATCGGACGTTGATAGAACAAGCGGCCCGATTCGACGTCCTGCTGGCTGATCTTCTCCCACTCGGACGCTCGGGCCGAGTCGGCCAGCCGCTTCAGACGGGTGTCCTTGCCCGGGCGTTGGGGAGGATACATGCCGACCAGTTGGACGTAACCGCCCAGCGGCACCAGTTTGACGCCGTACTCGGTCTCGCCCCGCTTGGTCTTCCACAGGTTCTTGCCGAAGCCGATGAAGAACTGGGTCACCTTGACCCTGAACAGCTTGCTGGGTATGAAGTGGCCCAACTCGTGCAAGCCGACCGAGACCAGGATGAGGGCGAAGAAAACCAGCGCCGCCACGATCTGCCAGACAGTGCTCATAGGGACCGCTCCCCTTCCGCGACCGAGCGGGCGGCCTCGGCCCGGGCCCAGGCGTCGGCCGCGACGATGGCGGCCAGGTCGAGGTCCGGATCGGCTACGAAACCGGCCCCGGCCAGATGCCGGTCGACCAGGTCGGTCAAGCGGTCGACGATGTCGAGGAAGCCGATCCGGCCGTCGCAGAAGGCGTCCACCAAGACTTCGTTGGCGCCGTTGAAGACGGCCGGGGCGGTGCCCGAGCTAAGACCCACCCGGCGGGCCAGGCCGACGGCCGGGAAGGTGTCATGGTCCAAGGGCTCGAAGGTCCAAGACTGGGGGTCGGCCCACCGGATCGGCTCGATGACCTGGGACATACGGTCCGGCCAGCTCAAAGCCAAGGCGATGGGCAGGCGCATGTCGGGCGGCGAGCACTGGGCCAAGGTCGAGCCGTCGTGGAACTCGACCATCGAATGCACGATCGACTGGGGATGCACGACCACCTCGATGCGGTCCCAGGCGACGTCGAAGAGGCGGACCGCCTCGATCAGTTCCAGACCCTTGTTGACCAAGGTGGCGGAGTTGATGGTGATGACCCGTCCCATCTGCCAGGTCGGGTGGGCCAAAGCCTGGGCCGCCGTCACCTCGCTCAAATCGGTCCGCCGCCAACCCCGGAAGGGACCGCCTGAAGCGGTCAAGACGAGCCGGGCGACCTCGTCGGCCCGGCCGCCCCGCAGGGCTTGGGCCAAGGCCGAGTGCTCCGAGTCGACCGGCGCGATCTGGTCGGGAGCGGCCATCCGTTGGACCAGCGGACCGCCCGCCACCAAGGATTCCTTGTTGGCCAGAGCCAAACGGGAACCGGCCGCCAAGGCGGCCAAGGTCGGCTCCAAACCGGCGAAACCGGGCATGGCGTTGAGCACGATCGCACAGGGCTGGGCGGCCAACTCGGTCGCCGCCCGGGGACCGGCCAGGACGCGTCGGCCAGTCAGATCGAGCCGCCGCAGCCAACCGGCCAACTCGTCCGCCGCCCGCTCGTCCGGCACCGCCACCAACGTCGCCCCGGTCTGGGCCACCTGCCGGGCCAAGCGTTCGCCCTGCGAGCCGCCGGCGGCCAATCCGACCACCCGGAAGCGGTCTGGGTGGCGCAAGACCACCTCGACGGCTTGGCGGCCCACCGAACCGGTCGAGCCCAAGATGATGACATCGCGCGCTGGCACCCCCATAGTCTGGCACGGACCGGCCGCAGACGCCGGGCGGACCACTCAGACGGTGTGGTCCATCTGGCTCAGACGGTCGGCCTAGGCGCCGGCGCCGCTGAGAGGTCCACGGACCCGGCGGTGGAGTCGGCCACCGGCTGGCTCCAGGCGGCGGCCAGCTGGCCGCAGGCCCCGTCGATCTCCTGACCGCGTGAGTCGCGCACCGTGACCGGCACTCCCCGCCCTTCCAGGCGGCGCCGGAAAGCCTCTTGGTCGCGTCGCCGGGAGGCCGTCCAGGGTGAGCCGGGCACCCGGTTGAGGGGAATCAGATTGACGTGGAACCAGCCCCAGTGGCCACGCCCCTGCAAGAGGTCGGCCAAATGGTCGGCCCGGGCCACCTGGTCGTTGAGGTCGCGCATGAGGGCGTACTCGATCGAGACCCGCCGGCCGGTGACACGGGCGTAGTCCCAGGCCGCGTCCAGCAACTGGGCCACCGGCCAGCGCCGGTTGACCGGCACCAGGCGGTCGCGCGTCTCGTCGTCGGGGGCGTGCAGGGAGACCGCCAAGGTGACCGGCAAGCCTTCCTGGGCCAACCGCCCGATGGCCGGGACCAGACCGCAAGTCGAGATGGTCAAACCCCGGGCGGACAGACCGAAGCCCGCCGGCGGGGCGGCCGTGATCAAGCGGACGGCGGCCAAGACGGCCCGGTAGTTGGCCAGCGGCTCGCCCATGCCCATGAAGACGACGTTGTGCAACCGGCCCGGCCCGCCGGGCAGGCCGCCGTCGGCCAGCAGGCGAGCCGCTTGGCGGACCTGCTCGACGATCTCGGCCGGGGACAGATTGCGTTTGAGTCCGAGTCCACCGGTGGCGCAGAAGGGGCAGGCCATGCCGCAGCCGGCTTGGCTGGAGACGCACAGGGTGCTACGCAGCCCGCGGGGCCCCACCGTCAATTCCTCGG
This sequence comes from Propionibacteriaceae bacterium, assembly GCA_031265875.1. Classification (GTDB taxonomy): domain Bacteria; phylum Actinomycetota; class Actinomycetes; order Propionibacteriales; family Propionibacteriaceae; genus WQYJ01. The sequence goes on along the minus strand of JAISCA010000019.1, from coordinate 45,784 downwards.
TCAGTCCGTAACGCATCAAGACGGTCTCGACCAGTTCGCCGTCGAACAAGCGGTAAAGGCTCTTGACGGTGGCCCCACCGTCGCACTGACGGTCCTCCAACTTGTGCAGCAGGTCGGGGAACAACCGCGCCACCTGCCGGCGATGCTCCAACGACAGGTCGGTCCAGGTCTCAGGCTGCCCCGACAGGTGGTGTCCGTAATGGGCGGCGATCTGCTTGGCCCGGAAAGCCGGCAGACCGGCCTCGGCCATCGCCTCCAGACGTTCCGCAGCGGTCAGATCGGCCCAGTGCCGGGGCGGTTTGCCCCGAGGCGGCGGCGGTTCCACCAGACACAGCGGCGGGTTCGGATCAGACATCTTGGCTCCAGCATAGGTGGCCGCGTCCGACTCGAGCCCCGGACGCCGGCTCGACGCGGCCCGGGAGGCGTCCGCTGGCCCGACGGACGGTCAGCTCCCCGGCAGCAGCAGCGTCATCGTCAACCAGGCCACCGGCGCGGCCACCACGTAGGAGTCGATCCGGTCCATGATGCCGCCGTGGCCGGGCAGCAGATGGCCCAGGTCTTTCAATCCCAGGTCTCGTTTGACGGCGGATTCGATCAGGTCGCCCAAGACCGCGCTGACGGCCACCGCCACGGCCACCAGCAGGGTCCGCCACCAGTCGCTCTGGCACAGCCAAGCCATGGCCAGACCGAAGGCGGCGGCCCAGATCAGACCGCCGATCAAACCTTCCCAGGTCTTGCCCGGGGAGATCCGGGGGGCCATCTTGTGACGGCCCAGCAACACTCCGGTAACGTAGGCCCCGGTGTCGCAGCCCACCACGGCGACGATGAAGAGGGCGATCCGGCGGGGACCGTCCGGGGCCGCCAGGAGCACCATGATGGAGCTGCCCAGCAGCGGCAGATAGGCCAGGATGAAGAGACTGGCCGCGACATCGCGGACGTAGCCCTCGACCCCGCCGGGCAGACGCCAGACCAGGCAGGCCAGGGCGGTCAGAGTCAGCCCGCCCAGCAGCACTTCACCCCAGGACCAAGACCTCAGCAAGGCGGTCTGGGACCAGCCGGACCAGCCGCCGCTGGCGCTGTAGACACCGATCAACAAGGCCAGGCCACCGACCAGCAGCGGCGGCAGAGTCGGTCTGGCTCCGAGCTGGGCCCGCAAGGCCTGGGCCAGCTCCCGCACGCCCCCGAGCAGGGCCAGGCCGACCAGCAGCACGAAGCCCCACTTCCACCACCAGAGACCGGCGGCGACCACCGCGATGAGACCGACGGCCACTCCCAGAGAGGCGAAGAGGTTACGCCCGGCCCGTCGGTTGATGGCCTCGATGTGGCGGTTGACCGACTCGGCGGCCTGGCCCAAGTGGCTCTCTTTGACCGCGCCGGGCCGCCCGCTGGGGTCGGGTTCCAAGGCGTCGGAGGCGGGGTTGATCGGCATCAGACTTCGCGCAGCTCGGCTTCTTTGCGCTCGAGCAGGTCGTCGATCGCGTCGACGTTCTTCTTGGTCAGGCCATCGAGCTGCTTCTCGGCCTTCTTGGCCTCGTCCTCGCCGACTTGATGCTCCTTGACCAGCTTGTGCACGGCGTCGTTGGCGTGGCGGCGGATGTTACGGATGGCGACCCGGCCATCCTCCGCCTTGGACCGGGCCAGTTTGATGTACTCATTGCGCCGCTCCTCGGTCAGGATCGGTAGGACGACCCTGATGGCACGGCCGTCGTTGGCCGGGTTGACGCCTAAGTCGGAATCACGGATGGCACGCTCGATCTGAGCCAAGGCGCCTTGGTCGTAAGGTGTGATGATGATGGTGCGGGCCTCGGGCACCTGGAAGCCGGCCAGCTGCTGCAGCGGCGTGGAGGTGCCATAGTAATCTGCGTTCAGCTTCGAGAACATGGCCGGATGGGCCCGTCCGGTCCGGATGGCGGCGAACTCTTCCTGGGCGAACTCGACGGCGTGGGCCATCTTGCCCTTGGCTCCGGCGATGATGTCGGGAATCACGGTGTCACTTCCTCGAATGTGGCGGTTGGCGACCACGTTAGCGGAATCGGGCCCGCCGAGGAACGCTCAGGGGTGGACTGTGGTGCCGATGGGCTGTCCTTGGATCACTCGGATGATGTTGCCGGGGACGTCCAGACAGAAGAAGACCATGGGCAGGCCGTGCTCGCGCGCCATCGAGATGGCGGTGGCGTCGGCCACCTTGAGGTTGCGGGTCAGGAACTCGTCGTAGGTCAGATCCTTGAACTTGCGCGCCGCCGGGTCGGTCTTGGGATCGGCGTCGTAGACCCCGTCGGCCCCCTGTTTGCCCATCAGGATGACCTCGCAGCCGACCTCCAGAGCCCGTTGGGCGGCCACCGTGTCGGTCGAGAAGAAGGGCTGGCCGGAGCCGGCCCCGAAGATGACGACCCGGCCCTTCTCCAGATGCCGGATGGCCCGACGGGGAATGTACGGCTCGGCCACCTGGCCCATCGTGATGGCGGTCTGGACGCGGGTGTCGATGCCGGCCTTCTCGCAGTAGTCCTGCAGGGCCAGACAGTTCATGACCGTGCCCAACATGCCGATGTAGTCGGCCCGGGCCCGGTCCATGCCCCGGTTCTGCAGTTCGGCTCCGCGGAAGAAATTACCTCCCCCGACCACGATGGCGACCTCGACGCCACAGCGGACGACCTGGGCGATCTCTTCGGCCAGGCCGGCCACCACGTCAGGATCGACTCCGATCCGACCACCCCCGAAAGCCTCGCCGGACAATTTCAACATGACACGCTTGAAAACGGGGGCGTCGGTCATGATCCTCCTTGTGGTGGCGCCGGGAAAGTGACTGTGGCCGGCTCAGCCGCCGGCCGAGAAACGCACGAAACGCTTGACCGTGACCCCAGACCGAGCCAGTATCTGACCGACGGTGGCTCCGTCCTCCGCCACGGCCGCCTGGTCATGCAGGCAGACATCGCGCAGGAAGGCCTTCAGCCGGCCCTCCACGATGCGCCCGATGGCCTGCTCCGGGGCGCCGTCCTCACGGGCCTTGGCCTCAGCGATACGCCGCTCGTCGGCCACCACCTGATCCGGCACGTCGTCCGGTTGGACGTAGATCGGGCTCATCGAGGCGATCTGAAGGGCGACTTGGTGGACCACCTGCTCGTCCGCGCCCTCGTACTCCACCAGCACGCCGACCTGCGGGGGCAGATCCTGCGAGCGGCGGTGCAGGTAGACGTGGGCGGCGCCGCCGAAGTGGGCCACCTGGACCAACTCCATCTTCTCGCCGATCTTGCCGGACAGGGCCGCGATGGCCTCGGCCACGGTCTGCCCCGAGGCCAGCGGGACCGCCAAGGCGCTCTCGACCGTCTCGGCCCCGGCCGCGTCGACGGCCGTCACGACGGCCTGGGCCAAGTCGACGAACTCCTGGTTCTTGGCCACGAAGTCGGTCTCGGCGCCCAGCTGGATCAGGCTGTGGCCGAAGGCCGCCACGATGCCGTTGGCGGCTTCCCGGTCGGAGCGCTTGGCCGCTTTGGCCGCGCCGGTGATGCGGAGCAGCTCGGCTGCCTTGGTGAAGTCGCCGTCGGCCTCGATCAGGGCCTTCTTGGCGTCCATAAATCCGGCGCCGGTGGCGTCGCGCAGCTTCTTGACCTCTGTGGCAGGGATGTCCATGTCTGTATCGTCTCTCTCGATCTGGTGTCTGGTCAGGCCGACGCGGTCTCGGGCTCGGCGGCCGGCGGAGCCGGCTCGGCCACGGGTTCCGGAGCGGACTCCTCGACCACAGGCTCAACGGTGGGCTCCTCGACCACAGGCTCAACGGCGGGCGCTTCGGCCACAGGCTCAACGGCGGGGATCTGGGCCACAGGCTCAGCGGCTTCGGCCACAGGCTGCGCGACCGGGGCCTCGACCACGGGCTCAGGGTTTTCGACGGCCGCCGGGGCCGGGGCGCCGCTGGCCAGCAGCTCCCGCTCCCAATCGGGCATCGGCTCGGCCGCCTCTTGGGGATCGGCCACGACCGTCTGCGAGCGAGCCATCAAACCGTCGGCGACGGCGTCGGCGATCACCCGCGTCAGCAAGGAGACGGCTCTGATGGCGTCGTCGTTGCCGGGGATGGGGTAGTCGACCTCGTCCGGGTCACAGTTGGTGTCGAGGATGGCGATGACTGGGATCTTGAGCTTGCGCGCCTCGTCGACGGCCAGATGCTCCTTCTTGGTGTCCACGATCCAAACGGCCTGGGGCGGCCGGGCCATGTCGCGGATGCCGCCCAAAGACTTGGCCAGCTTGTCCCGCTCCCGGCTCAGACCCAACAATTCCTTCTTGGTCAACCCGGAGCTGGCGACATTGTCCAGATCCATCGCTTCCAGTTCCTTCAGACGCTGGATGCGCTTGACCATGGTGGGGAAATTGGTCAACATGCCACCCAACCAACGCTGGTTGACGTACGGCATACCGACCCGAGTGGCCTGCTCGGCCACCGCCTCCTGAGCCTGCTTCTTGGTGCCGACGAAGAGGATCTGACCGCCCCGGGCGACCGTCTCCTTGACGTAGGCGTAAGCCTGCTCGATGCAGGTGATCGACTGGTGCAGGTCGATGATGTAGATCGAGTTGCGCTCGGTGAAGATATAGCGCTTCATCTTGGGGTTCCAGCGGCGAGTCTGGTGTCCGAAATGGACTCCGTTCTCCAGCAGCTGACGAGCGGTCACGACGGCCATGGCTGTCCTTCCTGTCGGGTCCTCGGACCCGTTCGAGTTGACCGGCGCCGAAGCGCCGCCTGACGCCGACATCGGCTCTCACCCCGTGGGACTCACGAGAACCGATCCACCCAACAGCGGTTGGCGGATAGTCGACATGCGATGTGCCTACGTCTAGACCAAGAGCGCCTGGACGAAGACCGTTGGACATACTATCGGACCCAGTCAAATCAACACTGGGCCAAGGCGCGCCGCCGTCTTGGAACCGGATCGACCGGTGGGGCAGATCATGGGCGCTGCCCCACCGGTCGGATCGGACCCGGCCCTCGACCGCTCAGGCGGGACGGGAGTCGCCTCGGCGGTCGTTCGGGCTGGGTTGGCACTGGCCGGGGCCGGTCGGCCCCGGCGCTCGATCAGCGGTCGCGGTACTTCTCTTGGAAGGCCGTCACCGCGTCGAAGGCCTCGCCGTGGAGGGCCGTGAACAGACCCTTCCAGGTCTGGTAGGCGTCCTCGTAACGGTCCACCACGGCCGGGTTCGGCTCATAGCGTCGCTTGACTTGGACCATGTTCTGGGCCGCCTCGGCGAAGTCCTGGTAGACGCCGACGCCGACCGCCGCCACCATGGCGCTGCCCAGGGCGGTGGCCTCCTCGCACTCCACCGTCTCACAGGGCCGGTTGTAGATGTCGGCTTGCATCTGGCACCAGAAATCCGAGCGTGAGATGCCGCCGGTCAAGCGGATGACGCTGTAGTCGGGCACATTGGCTTCGACCATGGCCGTCAAGAGATCCTTGATGTCGAAGCAGACGCCCTCCATGGTGGCCCGGACCAGGTCGTTGCGGGTGTGGGCGAAGGTGAAGCCGGTGAAGGTGCCCCGGGCGTTCTCGTCGTAATGCGGCGTGTAGGCGCCGGACAGATAGGGCAGGAAGAAGACGCCGTTGGCCCCGGGCGGCGATTTCTTGGCCGACTGGGTGAGGAAGTCGTAGACCTCCAGGCCGAGGTACTTGGCGGTCAGGTCCTCGACGTCGCAGAACTCCTGCTTGACCCACTTGAAGGCGCTGCCGGCGGCGTTGGACTGCGACTCCAACTCGTAGATGCCGTCCGGCGTGCCGACGATGTAGCACTTGCGCTCAGGATCGCGCAGCAAGGTAGACGACTTGCCCGCCGTGATGCCGGCCGTGCCACCGCAGGCGTAGCCCATGCCCTCGGCCACGCAACCGCAGCCCAGACAGCCGGACTGCTGGTCGCCGGTGCCCATCACCAGCGGAGTGCCGACGGCCAATCCGGTGGCGGCCGCCACGGCCTCGGTGACCTGGCCGATCACCTGGCCCGACTGGCGCAACGGGGCCAACTTGTCCATGTCGACGCCGAAGGCGTCGCAGATCTTGGGCGAGTAATGGAAGGTCTCGTCGTTCAGGGTCAGCCAAGGCGTGTCGTTGAGGTCGTCGTAGTAGTCGTCCGCGCCGTAGGCGCCGGTCAACAAGCCCATGACGGTGTGGATACGGGTGGCCCGTTCGTACAGCTCCGGCTTGTTCTCCATCAGCCAGACCAAGCGGGTGCTGGAGGCCACCGTGCCCAGCGGCATGCCACAGAGGTCGTAGTGGTCGGCCAGGCTCATGCCCTTGGCGGCCAGCTTGTCGGCCATCAGTTGCAGCACCTCGGCCCCGCGCAGGTCCTGCCAGATCATGATCGGGTGGGTGAAACCGCCTTCAGCGTCGCGCGTCATCATGGTGCCCCGGAACATGTCGAAGCTGATGCCGGCGATCTCCTCGGGATCGATCTCGGTGGCCTGCAGGGCCCGCCGGGTCGACTCGTACAGGGTCTCGATCAAGGCCGGACCGTCGCATTCGACGCGCCCGACGCCGGGATAGGTCAATGGGTTCATGACCTGGCCATACCCGATCATGGTCCCTTTGAAGTCGAAGATCACCGTCCGGCTGCTGGTGGTGCCGCAATCGATACCAACTAAATACTTTTTCTCAGGCATATCATCTCCTTTGCTAATTGCCCTCCGCGAAGTGATCCAGCGATGAAACTGGAACTAGCTGTCTTAGAGCACCTTCTGACTCGATTCCGGTAAATGGTCGAGGTCGAGGGTGCCGGTCATGACCCACTGGTTGAGCGCGGTCTGCTTGAGTTGGTCGCCGTAGAGGACGGGCCACAGCCCGATCCAGCGGTTGGACAGGAAGCGCTTGAGCGCGGCCACCGCCCGCTCGGGCGACATGGCGCCGCTCTGACAGGCCGCTCCGGCGGCCCGCCAGGAACAGAAGCCGCCTTGGCACAGTCCCATGCCCAACCGGGTCTGGCGGCGGAGGTCGTCCAGGGAGGCGTCCGGCGTCCGTTCCAGCAGGCCGACCAAGGTCTGCCGCGAGACTTGCTCGCACTCGCACAGGGTCAGATCCTCCCTCAGGTCGCGCTGGCCGGCCTGGAGACGATCGGTCAAGAGGTAGGTCCGGCCCGATTCGGAGCCGGGCACGGCCTCCTGGTCGGTCCGGCACTCCCGCTCCTGGCCCAGCTTCGAACAGACGGCGTCGACCACGTTACGGGCCATCAGCCGGTACGTCGTCAGCTTGCCGCCGCCGATGGTCATGAAACCGGCCACGCCGTCACGGTTCTCGTGGTCCATCACCGACATGCCCCGGCTCATGTGACGGGTGTCGGACTCGGACACCCGGGCGTCCTTGATCAAGGGCCGGGCCCCGGCCCAGGCGTGCATGGCCCGGGCCTGACGGAAGCCCGGCACCAGCAGTTCGGCGCAGTCCAGCATCTTCTGCACCTCGGCCCGAGGTATGGCGAGGTCGTCGGGTTGGTCCACTTTGGTGTCGGTGGTGCCGATGACGCAGGTGGTGTGGACCGGTATGACGATGTCGCCGTCGGCCGGCTTGACCAAGTGGTTGACCATCCGGTTGACCAGCCGGTGTCCCATCGCCACCATGACGCCCCGACCGGGCACCACGTCGACGTCGTCGACCCCGGCCAGCCGCGCCACTTGGCCGGCCCAAGGCCCGGCCGCGTTGATCAAGAAGTCGCAGTCGATGACGATGTCCTCGCCGCTGCGCCGGTCCCGGCCGCGCACCGCCCGGACTCGGCCGTCCACCACCTCGACGCCGCTCAAGACGGTGTAAGTCAAGACTTGGGCGCCATAGGCCTGGGCCGACCGGACCGCCCCCCAACACAGCTTCCAGACGTCGACCGTGGCGTCCTGGACGGACATGACGCGCTCGGTCCTGGGGTTGATCCGAGGCTCCAGCCGCAGCGCCTGGCTCAGTGAGATCTCCTGGCAGGGCATGCCGGCGATCTTGGCCCCGGCCACGAAACGGTCCGGGAACTCCGGGTCGTCGCCCTGAACCGAGATGAAGAAGCCGCCCGTGGTCTCGACCGCGTCGGCGTGGACGCGGGTGATGATGGAGTTCTCCTGGACGCACTCGGCGGCCGAGCCGGGGTCGGCCACGACGTAGCGGCCACCCGAGTGGACCGCCCCGTGGAAACGGCCGGAGGTGCCTTGGGCGATGTCGCCGCGCTCCAGCAGGACGGCCTTGAAACCACGCATGGCGCAGTCCCGCACGATGCCGCAGCCGGTCGCGCCGCCACCCACCACGACTATCTCAGTCGTCAACCTGCGCAATTCGCCGCCTCCCCCCTGGAATCAACCATCTGAGTCAGCCCTCCTAGGAGCAGCTGTGCTCGATGGTCCAGCCTTCGGCCCAACCGCCCCATCGGTCGAGGGCGGCTGCGAACTCAGTCCACTCGCTGATCGGATCGACGAACATGTGATCCCCCTCGTTTGAGTCAGAGGACACGGAAAGGTCAAGAAAAAGCAGAGAATAGACCGGCTCTCGTCTTCATTGAACGAGATTGGAGGGCAATTTAATCGCCTTCGATCCCCCTGTCAACGATTATTCTAATACAACATAATGTACGAAGGCGGTCACATAATATACCGCCTTACTGGGCCCTCGCGCCGTACTTTGAATTGGCTCTCCCAGGCTCAGGCGCCCGGAGCCGGACCCGGTCAGCGGTCCGGCCAGCCGACCGGCCGACCGGCCTCGGCCCAACCCCGGTCCCGCCCCGGGCGGGACCGGTCGACCGTCCACAGGCGCCGTGAAGAGGGCCGATCCATCCCCAGTTCCGTCCCCGGCCAGCGGCGGCGGGCCGGGGCGGACATAGTCAAAACTGTGAGAAGAATCAGTCTGGCCGCCGTCTTGGCCCTAGCCCTGCTCTGGGCCGCCCCCGGCGTCGCCCACAGCGAGCCGGCCGAGACGGCTCTGGCTCCGTTGGCCGGGGCCGTCAGCCGTCGTTTCGACCCGCCGGAGCAGCCCTGGGGAGCCGGCCACCGCGGCGTCGATCTGGCTGGGGTCGAGGGCGAGCCGGTGCTGGCGGCCCTGTCCGGCCGGGTCCATTTCGCCGGCCAGGTGGCCGGCCGCGGCTTGGTCAGCCTGGACCACGGCGATCGCTCGACCACCTACGAGCCGCTGGTCCCACTGGTCCAGACCGGCCAAGCGGTCTCGGCCGGCGACATCATCGGTTGGCTGTCCCCCGGACATCTGGGCTGCGCCGCTCAGGCCTGCCTGCACTGGGGGCTGCGCCAAGACCAGACCTACCTGGACCCGCTCAGCCTGCTGCCCCGCCGTCGGGTCCGGCTGATCCCGGCCGCCGCCGCCGAAGACCTGCGCCAGCGTCAAGCCACCCGCCAACGGCTGGGCCGAGCCAGCCTGCTCCCGCCGCTGGACGGCCGGGTCAGTTCGCCCTTCGGGCTGCGCCTGCACCCCATCTTGAAGGTCTGGAAGCTGCACGACGGGCTCGACCTGGCGGCCTCTTGCGGCGCCCCGATAGCGGCCGCCCAAGCTGGCCAGGTCATCGAGGTCGGCTTCGATCCGGCTTACGGCAACCGCCTCTTGATCGATCACGGCCTGATCGAGGGTCGCCCAATGGTGACGGGGTACAACCACGCCCAGGCCTTCCAGGTCGAGCTGGGCCAGTCGGTGGCGGCGGGCCAGGTCGTCGGTCTGGTCGGCAGCACCGGTCTGTCGACCGGCTGCCATCTCCACTTCCAAGTTTGGATCGACGGCCGTCTGAGCGACCCGGCCGAGTCGCTGCCCTGAACCGCCAGCTGGAACCATCCGTGGGCGCCGCCCCGCGCTCCGCCAGGCGGTAACACGAGCGGCCCCGCGCCGGCCAGGCCTGGCGCGCCGGACGGCCGAAGAATCGACTCCAGCGCGCCGGGATCAAGCGCGCGGGTGGGCCTGTTCGAAAACGGCCCGCAGACGCTCCGAGGTGACGTGGGTGTACAACTGGGTGGTGGCGACGGAGGCGTGGCCCAGCGCCTCTTGGACAGTCCTGAGATCGGCCCCGCCCTCCAATAAGTGGGTGGCCATGGCGTGGCGCAGGCCGTGCGGACCGAGATCGGGCGCGCCCGCGACCAAGCCCAGGCTGTGATGGACCAATCGTCGCACCACTCTGGGGTCGATCCGAGCCCCGCCTCTGACGCCCAAGAAGAGAGCTCGGCCAGAGCGATCCGAGCTCAGTTCCCAGCGCCGCTCCAACCAACGCTCGACGGCCCGCCAGGCCGGTTCGCCCAATGGGACCGACCGTTCCTTGTCGCCCTTGCCCAGGACCCGGGCCAGTCCGCGAGCCCGGTCCAGCGAGTCGAGGTCCAAGCCAGACAGCTCACTGACCCGGACGCCGCTGGCGTAGAGGACTTCCAAGATGGCTAGGTCGCGCGTCGCCAAAGCCGTGCCCTCGTCGCGCAGACGACCGGCCAGAGCGTCCATCAACTGGCGGGCCTCGGCTTGGCTCAAGCTGACAGGCAGGTCTCGGCGGACCTTGACCGAACGCAGACCGGCGCTGGGATCGGTCTCGGCTCGGCCGGTCTTGACGGCCCAGGCCCAGAAGCCGCGCAGAGCGGCCAGCCGGCGTTGACTGGTGGCACGGCTGAGCCCGCCCGACAAACCTTCGGCCAGCCAGGCTCGCAATTCCCGCAGGCCGACCTGATCCAACCGGGTCAGGCCCCGGCTGGCCAGGAAGTCGATCAGCTGGGCCAGGTCGCCACCGTAAGCCCGCCGGGTGGCGGGCGAGACGTGACGGTCGGCCAGGTGTTCCAGGTAGGCGGGCAGCAGGTCGGCCAGGCGGACATCGCTCACTCTGACAGCCTGGAGCCGGCCGCCTGGCCGAGCAAGCGCCGCGCCGATGAATCGGATAACCTGACCGGGTGCCAGAACCGACCGCGACCGCCGCCACCAGCTTGGACAGCCTGCTCCAAGGCGGCCGACCGCTCCGCATCACGCGCTGGGGCGAGGCCGTCTTGCACCGGCCGACCCGTCCGGTCGAGGTCTTCGACGCCGAGTTCCAAACCCTCCTGCGCGACATGTTCGCCACCATGCTGGCGGCCGATGGAGTCGGGCTGGCCTCGACCCAGGTCGACGACGACCGTTCCTTCTTCATCTTCCGTTGCCCCGACGCCGACGGTCGGGTCCTGATCGGGGCGGTTTGCAATCCAGTGGTGGAATTGCCCAGCGGCCGGAACCGTCACCTAGTCAGCGAGGAAGAGGGCTGTCTGTCGCTGCCCGGCGCCTACGCCCCCCTGGCCCGGCCCGATCACGCTATCTGCCGTGGTTCCGACCACAACGGCCAGCCCCTCGAGATCGTCGGCACCGGCTTGCTGGCGCGCTGTCTGCAGCACGAGACCGATCACCTGAGCGGCACCGTCTTCGGCGACCGGCTCAGCTCGCGGGTGCGCGGCCGGCTTCAGGCCAGCCACCTGGAGACGGCCTACCGCTATCCGCCCGATTGGCCGATCTCGCCCAAGCGGCCTTTCCGGCCGGAGGGCGCTCCGGACGGCCCCAGCGCGTAACAGGCGATGGCGGCCGCCGTCGCCACGTTGAGGGAGTCGAGCCCCCGCCACATCGGGATACGGACCACCTGATCGGCCGCCGCCAACCAGTCGGGGCTGAGCCCGGGCCCCTCCGACCCCAGTAACAGGGCCAGCCGCTCGCCGCTGGACTGGGCCGCCCACTGGGCCAGGTCGATGGCGTCTGGCCGGGGAGACAAGGCGGTCAGCCGGAAACCGGCTCGACGCAGCCGGGCCGGCAGGTCGAGACCGCTCGCCGCCCGGGCCCAGGGCAGGATGAAAACCGCTCCCATCGAAGTCTTGACGGCCCGCCGATAGAGCGGGTCCACCGCCCCGGCCGACAGCACCAGACCGTCCCAGCCCAGACCGGCGGCGCAGCGCATGATGGCCCCCAGATTGGCGTGATCGACCAAGTCCTGCACCACCACCAAACGGTCCAGCGCCAAGAGGTCGTCCAAACTGGCCGGTTCCCGCCGCCGCAGAGCGGCCAAGGCGCCGCGATGGACGTGGAAACCGGTCAGGCTCTCGATCAGCTCCGGATCGCCCCGGTAGACCGGGGCGGCGGTGGCGGACCAGACGTCGGCCAGTCGTTCCACCCAGACCGGCGTCAGCAGGAAGGAGATCGGCTCGTAGCCGGCCGCCACGGCCCGGCGCACCACCAACGGCCCCTCGGCGATGAAACAGGCTTGGCCGTCGGTCGAGCCTCGGCGCAGGCTGGCCTCACGGAGATCGCGATAATGGGCCAGACGCGGATCCTGTCGGCTAGTCAGCTCCACCACCTGGCCCCCGGTCGCGTCCACCATGCCGGCTCTCCTCTCAATCGTCCCCGAACGGCTCTGCCGCCCGATCGTTCTAAGACGACCTCCCTCAGACCGGTCTGGGCCGACGGACGGCGGCCACCGTTCGACCGATCGGGCTCAGCCGGCCGCGCCCAGGCCTGGCCCAAGCGGAGTCGCCGCCTGAGCCCACCAGCGGCCGTGGCGCTGTCCCAGCTCCAGGGGCAGATCGAAGGTCCAGCTCATCAGCTCGGCGGTCAGGACCCGCCCGATCGGACCGGCCGCCACCACGCGGCCCTGCTTCAACAACAAGGCGTGGGTGACGCCGACCGGAATCTCCTCGACGTGGTGGGTGACCAGGATCGAGGCCGGCGAGCGGGGATCCAAGGCCACGTCGGTCAAGGTCTCCAAGAGCAGTTCCCGACCGGCCAGGTCGAGGCCGGCGGTGGGCTCGTCCAAGATCAACAGTTCGGGGTCGGTCATGAGGGCGCGGGCGATCTGGACCCGTTTGCGTTCGCCCTCGGACAGGGCGCCGAAGCGACGTTGGGACAGCTGGTCGACTCTGAGCGCGTCCATCAGCGACTCGGCCCGCCGCCGGTCGATCTCCAGATAGTCCTCGCGCCAGCGCCCGAAGATGGCGTAGGCGGCCGACATGACGACGTCTCCGACTAGTTCCTGAGGCGGGATCTGATCGGTCATGGCGGTCGAACAGACCCCGATCCGGGGCCGGAGCTCGAAGACGTCGACCCGGCCCATCTCCTCGCCCAACAAGCGGACGCGACCGCTGGTGGGGAAGAGGTTGGCCGACACGATCCGCATCAAGGTGGTCTTGCCCGCCCCGTTGGGTCCGATCACGACCCAACGCTCAGCCTCATCGACGGTCCAGTCGACCCGGTCCAGCAGGAGCGACTGGCCCCGCCGGACGGTCACATCCACCACATCGATGACGGTGCTCATGATGGCCAATCTACCGGCCGGACTGAACGGCTCAGGCCCCGGTCGAGTGCAAGCCGCCGTCGACGTGCACGATCTCACCGGTGGTGCTGGGGAACCAGTCGCTCAGCAGGGCCACCACCGCGCGCGCGGTCGGCTCGGCGTCCTCGGGGTCCCAGCCCAAAGGAGCGCGCTCGCTCCAGAGCTGGTCCAGCCCCTCGACGCCTGGAATGGACTGTTTGGCGATGCTGTTGATGGGACCGGCCGAGACGATGTTGCAGCGCACGCCCTGGGGGCCGAGGTAGCGGGCCAGGTAGCGCGAGACCGACTCCAGGGCGGCCTTGGACACGCCCATCCAGTCGTAGGCCGGCCAGGACACGCTGGCGTCGAAGGTCAACCCGACCACCGCCGCACCAGGCGCAATGACTGGTTGACAGGCTCGGACCAACTCGGCCAAGGAGTAGGCCGAGACGCGCACAGAGGTGGCCACGTCCTCCCACTCGGTGCTCAGGAAATTCCCACCCAAGGCCCGTTCCGGATTGGCGTAGGCGACCGAGTGGACCAATCCGTCCAAGCCGCCCAAGCTCTCCCGCAACTGGTCGGCCAGCCGGGCCAGATGGCCGGCATCGGTGACGTCGAGTTCGATCACCGCTGGCGCCGGATCGAGCCGTTGGACCACCCGTCGGGTCAAGTTGAGGGCCCGGCCGAAGTTGGACACCACCACCTCGGCCCCTTCGGCTTGGGCCACGCGAGCCACCTGGTACGCGATCGAACTGGCCATGGTCAGACCGGTCACCAAGACGCGCTTGCCCTGCAAGATGCCCATTGAATCTCCTTCGTCCTGTCAGATCGGCGGCCGGCGGCCGCCGCTGTCCCCCAGCGGGACCGGTGCGACTGACTGAGGCTAGTGCCGTGCCAGGGAAACGCCGGGCATTAGTGCCCCATGCCGAGGCCGCCGTCGACCGGCAAGACGGCGCCGGTGACATAGGCGGCCTGATCCGAGGTCAGGAAGTCGACCGCGCCGGCCACGTCCTCGGCCTGACCCAAGCGGCCCAGCGGCACTCGCTCGGCGTAGGCCTCAACCTGGGCCGGCTCCAGCACCGCCGTCATATCGGTGGTGATGAAACCAGGCGTCACCACGTTGACGGTGACGCCCCGCCCGCCCAACTCGCGGGCCAGAGAACGGGCCAGCCCGATCAAACCGGCCTTGGCGGCGGCGTAGTTGGCCTGCCCGGCCGAGCCCAGCAGAGCCACCACCGAGGAGATGAAGACGATCCGGCCGAAGCGCTGACGGACCATCGGACGAGCCAGTCGACGAGCCAATTTGAAGGGGGCGGTCAGATCGACGTCCAAGACCTCGTCCCAGGCTTGATCGCTCATCCGGGCGATCAAGCCGTCCCGGGTCACTCCGGCGTTACAGATCAAGACCTCGATCGGACCATGGGCGGCCTCGGCTTGGGCCAGAGCGGCCTCGGTCTGGTCCCAATCGGACAGGTCGGCCGTCAGTCCGAGCACGCCCTCGGGGGCGCCGCCGCCGCGGGACAGCCCCGCCACCTGGTCGCCGCGCTGATTCAGCCGGGACGCGATGGCCCAACCGATGCCGCGACTGGCCCCGGTCACCAACACGCTGCGTCCGGGGGTCGAGTCGATCATCCTCACCTCGCCACCGTACCGCAGCTGGGACAGCGGCCGGCCCCAACGCTCAATCGGGTCGCGCTGACTGGTCCAAGCCGGCTCCTCCCCTCCCCCGCCCCAGCCTCTAGCGCGCTGTCCGGGGAAGCCTGGCGCAGCGCAGGGTCAGACATTTCCCTAACACTAGTGTCCGGCGCCTGAAGTTCGGTGGGACCTGAAGGGGGCGTCAGACGGGGTGGCTGGCCCGGCGGCGGCGCGTCCCGATATGGGCCATATCGGGACGGTTCGCCAACGCCGCCAGGGGCCCCGTATGGCGCCAACTTCCGCGGCGAACTTCTGGCGCCGGACACTAGAGTGACCGGGTCAGCTCAAATCGGACTGGAGCGGGCGTCAGCCCGGCGCAGCGGACGGAGACGCCCATGGGACCGATCCCGGCGCCGACCAGGCCCGCGCCGGCCCTCCTCCTGGGGCGGCCCCGGTGAGCCTGGCCCTGGCGGCCGGCCGCCTGCTCTGTCCGGTCTGCCGGTCAGCTTTGGATCTGTGGTCGAGCGCCGGCCAGCGGATCGACCGGCCTGAGACGGATCAGACCGTCCAGCGAGCCGGTTGCGCCAACGGTCACAGCTTCGACGCCGCCCGCGCCGGCTACCTCAATCTGCTGGGCCGGGCCGCCCCCGCCCACGCCGACAGCCCGGACATGGTGCGGGCGCGGGACCGTTTCTTGGCTAGCGGAGCCTACGACCGCTTGGCCCAAGCCGTGGCCGAACGGCTGGCCCAGGCCACCTCCGAGCGGCCGGAGCAGGCCGGAGCCGCTGCCGGGTCAGCCTTGGGCCCAGCCGGGGCCACCGGCCAGCTCGTGCTGGCCGAGGCCGGGGTCGGCACCGGCTTCTATCTCCAACGTTGTCTCCAAGCCCAAGGGGGCCCAGCCATCGGCTTGGCCTGGGACATCTCCCCGGCGGCGGCCCGACGAGCGGCCCGGCGCGATCGGAGACTGGCCGTGCTGGTGGCCGACACCTGGCGGCCCCTGCCCTGGCGCCCGGCCCAGTTCGACGGCCTGATCTGTCTCTTCGCGCCCCGCCACCTGCCTCAGTTCGCCAGCCTGCTGGTCCCCGGCGGCGCCCTGCTGCTGGGCCTGCCCGAGCCGGACCACTTGGCCGATCTACGTCACCGCCTCGCTCTGATCGGCTTGCGGCCGGACAAGCTGGCCCGGCTGCTGGAAGGCCTGCCCGCCGACCTTGAGCTGGTCGACTCCAGCCGGTTGGCCTACGACGTGGCGGCCACACCCGCCCAAGTGGCCGACTTGGTGGCGATGGGACCGAACGCTTTCCACGGGTCGGCTGGCCCGGCCCCGGCGGCCGACTTGGAGGTCCGGGTCAGGCTGCTGGTCTTACGTCGACGCCCTACTTGAGAACGACGGCCCGCTGGAGCCGACGGCCAGGCCACGACCGTCACCCGCCGACCGGCCGGCCCTCAGACAGCTAAGCCCACACAGCCCAGCACGACCAGCAGGATGACCGCTTCGATGATCTGTTGGGCGGCCCCCAAGCAGTCGCCGGTGTAGCCGCCCAACCGCTTACGGAACCAGGCCGCCAAGACCAGTCGGACCAACCAGGCCGCTGGCAGGGCCAACAGCCACCAGGGCCGCCACCAGGCCAGCGAGCCGACGATGGGCAGCGCCCACAAGGTCGCCGCCGCCAAGCCGCCCCACGAGACGCTGCGCCCGATCGGCTTGACCTTGCTGGTCAGATCGTCCCGGGCGTAGACGTCGCGGAAGATGATCGTCACCACGCACCAGCGGCTGACCACCTGAGCCAAGCCGATGGCCGCCGCCGCCTGGACCAGACCGGCGCCGGCCAGAGCGGTCAGGGTCGTGATCTTGAGGCTGAACAGCAGCACCAGACCGATGGCGGCGTAGGCCCCGACCCGGGAGTCCTTCATGATGTCGAGGGTCCGTTGCGGGCCGCTGCCACCGCCGAAGCCGTCGCAGAGGTCGGCGAAGCCGTCCTCATGGAAGGCGCCGGTCAACAACACGCCCGCCGCCAGGGCCAGCACCACCGCCACCGTCGTGGGCAGGACTAGCTGGGCCAAGCCCAGCGTCGCCACCACCACCGCGCCGACGATCCACCCCATGGCCGGAAAGTGGCGCGTCGAGCGGTTCAGCTGCTCCGGGGAATAGCCCACCCAACGGGGGCAGGGCAGGCGGGTGTAGAACATGACCGCCGTCAAGAACAAGCGCACCTCGCGCACCAGAGGGTTGTCCGAGGCCATGGGACCGGCCTCAGTCACCGTCCCCAGCACGGCCTCGGTCGCCGTCTCAGGCCCTGTCGCGGTCGCGGTCGCATCAACTGGACCACAAGGCTCATCTAAACCATCCTCTGGCACGGCCCTCACCTTACCGACTAGACGGTCGCTTCCTGGGCGCGGCTGAGCGGCGTCCGTAACCTCCCGGTCGCGCCCACCCCCGACGCCGAGAGGAGACTTACGACTCCCGACACGCCAAAATAAGAGTTGTAAGTGCTCGATCGCCTGGCGGGCCTGGGCGAGCGAGCGGCTACGACCTCGACCCGGACCCGAATGGCTTAGGCGAAAGAACTGAGGATGGCGTTGGCTAGGCCGGCCAGCTCCGGCGGGTCGATTTCCCCCGCCCCCACCGACGTCATCAGACCGTCCAGCAGGGCGCTGACGCAAGCCGCTTGGTGGGCCGAGCGATCCAGCCAGCCACAGCGGCTGACCCCGTACCAAGCCGAGTCGCCCAACCCGGTGTCTCTCTGATCGCTCGAGCCGGTCAAGGTCACCACCACCAGATCGAAGGGCGCGGTGTCACGGGTGTAGGTGACGCTCAATAGGCCGGGGGCGGGAGTGGGGCCGAGGGCGCTGAAACCAGCCACCCGGCTGGGCAGGACGGCGCCGGCCAGCCGCTGGCTGGCCTGGTTGCCGGGCCAAGTCGACGGATCGGCCGGCGGCTCGCTCGAACAACCCGCCAGCAGGATCAGACTGGTCAAAGCCGCTGCGCATAGCCGCCGCATCGGGCGCCCCTCTCCGTCGTCGCGGCCGGTCCGTCCGGCCCTTCCACCGCTCCACCGCCCGACCGGTCGGCCGGACCAGTCACTCGGCCGGGCCGGCCCCAGCGCCGGTCCACCCGTCGGCTCAGGCCAGGGCGATCAAGTCAGCGTAGTCAGGATTCCACAGATCCTCGGTCCCGTCCGGCAGGATCACGACCCGTTCCGGCCGGAGCGCCGCGACCGCGCCCTCGTCGTGGGTGACTAGGACGATGGCTCCCTGGTAGGCGCCGATGGCGGCTAGGACCTCGCCCCGAGAGGCCGGATCGAGGTTGTTGGTGGGCTCGTCCAGGAGCAAGACGTTGGCGGCCGAGACGACCAGCCGGGCCAAGGCCAAGCGGGTCTTCTCACCCCCGGACAGCACCCGGGCCGGTTTGTCCACGTCATCGCCGCTGAAGAGGAAGGAGCCCAAGACCTGGCGGGCCTGAGCCTCGCTGAGGTCGTTGGAGGCGGTCATCATGTTCTCCAGCACGCTGGCCGCCACGTCCAAGGTCTCGTGCTCTTGGGCGTAGTAGCCCAGTTTGAGGTTGTGTCCGACGACGACCTGGCCGGTGTCGGGCTCCTCCACCTGGGCCAGCAAACGCAACAGGGTCGTCTTGCCGGCTCCGTTCAGGCCCAGCACCACCACCCGGGAACCCCGGTCGATCACCAGATCGACGGCCGTGAAGACCTCCAGCGAACCATAGGACTTGCTCAGGCCGACCCCCGACAGCGGCGTCTTGCCGACCGGGGCCGGCGTCGGCAGGGCGATCTTGGCCACCCGGTCTTGGACCCGTTCGGCTTCCAGGCCCCGCAACAGGCGCTCGGCCCGCCGGGCCATGTTCTGAGCCGCCACCGCCTTGGTCGCCTTGGCCCGCATCTTGTCGGCCTGGGCCATCAATTGGGAGGCCTTGCGCTCGGCCGCCGCCCGTTCCCGCTTGCGCCGCTTCTCATCGGTCTCCCGCTGGGCCAGGTACTTGGTCCAGCCCATGGCGTACTGGTCCAGGGTCTGACGGTTGGCGTCGAGGTGGAAGACCTTGGTGACGGTCTGATCGAGCAAGCCGGAGTCGTGCGAGATCACCATCAGACCGCCGGCGAAGGACTGCAGGAAGCCGCGCAGCCAAACCACGGAGTCGGCGTCGAGGTGGTTGGTGGGCTCGTCCAACAGCATCAGGTCGGCCCCGCTGAACAGAATCCGGGCCAACTCGACCCGGCGCCGCTGACCGCCCGACAGGGTGCCCAAGGACTGCGCCATGACCCGATCGGGCAGACCCAGATTGGCCGCGATGCGGACGGCTTCGGCTTCGGCGGCATAGCCGCCGGCCGCCAGCAGCTCGGTCTCGGCCCGTCCGTAAGAGGCCATGGCTCGCTCGCGCTGGTCGGCCGGCCCGGCCTCCGCCATGGCCCGGGAATGGCGTTCGAGGCGCTCGAAGATGACGTCCAGCCCCCGGGCCGACAGAATCCGGCGCCGGGCCGTCTGCCCCAGGTCGCCGGTACGCGGGTCCTGGGGCAGGTAGCCGATCGACCCGGTCCGGGCGATGGACCCGGCGGCGGCCAACCCCTGACCGGCCAGCACCCGCATCAAGGTGGTCTTGCCGGCCCCGTTACGACCCACCAGGCCGATCTTGTCGTTGGCCTGAACGGTGAAACTGACTGGCTGCAGCAAGAGCTGGGCGCCGGCCCGGATCTCAACTTGGTGGGCGGTCAGGCTCACAAGGAGTAACCGATGGCGCGCAACTGCTCACGCCCATCCTCGGTGATGTTGTCCAGCGTCCAAGGCGGCAGCCAGACCCAGTTGATGGTGACGGCCGAGGCCAACTCGCCTAGGACCAGGTGGACGTCGTACTCCAATTGATCGGTCAACGGACACATCGGCGAGGTCAAAGTCATGTCGATGGTGACCGCGCCGCTGTCGTCGTCGCGCTCGACGCCGTAGACCAGGCCGAGATCGACGATGTTGACCCCCAGCTCGGGGTCGACCACGTCCTTGAGGGCGTCGATCAAATCGTCCAGGCCGACCTTGGACAAATCAGGCAAGTCGTCCTTGACGCGGTCGGAGGGTCGGGCGGGCCGCTCGGGGGACGGGGTCTCAGTCATCGCTCTCTCCTGCGCTCGGGTGGCAGCGCCAGGCGGCGTCACGGAAGGCGGCCCAGCCCAACATGGCGCACTTGACTCGGGCTGGGAATTGGGCCACGCCGTGGAAGGCCACGGCGTCACCGTAGACCGCTTCGTCCAATTCGACCCGGCCTTGTCCTTCCAACATGGCTTGGAAGCCGTCGTGCAAGCCGACGGCCTCGTCCAACCGGCGCCCGATCACCAGGTCGGACATGACCGAGGTCGAGGCTTGCGAGATGGAGCAACCCTCGGCCTGATAGGACAGATCGGCCACCCGGTCGCCGGCTAGAGCCAGGCGCAAGACCAACTCGTCGCCGCAGGACGGATTGACATGGGTGACTTCGACGTCGTACGGCTGACGCAATCCCGCGTGACGCTTGGCCCGGTAGTGGTCCAGGATGATCTCCTGGTAGAGCGACTCCAAATCCACTGAGGGGACCTCACTTCCGGCCCGGTCGGACCCGGAAGAATTCTAGAGTGGCGATCAAGGCCTCGATCAAACGGTCGATCTCCGAGCGGGTGGTGTAGAGATAGCTCGACACCCTGACCGAAGCCGTCACCTGGAAACGCTGGTGCAAAGGCCGAGCGCAGTGATGGCCGCCCCGCACGGCCACGCCGTAGGAGTCCAGCACCTGCATGACGTCGTGCGGATGCAGATCGGCCAAAGTGAAAGCGATGGCCCCGCCCCGATCGGTCGGGTCGGCCGGCCCGATCAGACGGACCTCGGGTAATTCGGCCAACCGGGCCAAGGCGTAGGCCGTCAGGTCGGCCTCGTGACTGGCGATGGCGTCCATGCCCCAGCCAGTCAAATAGTCGATCGCCGCGCCCAAGCCGACCGCCTGAGCGATGGGCGGCGTGCCGGCCTCGAAACGGTGCGGCGGCCGGGCGTAGGTCGACCCCTCCATGCGCACGATCTCGATCATCTCGCCGCCGCCCAAGAAGGGAGGCATGGCCTCCAGCAGGTCGTAGCGGCCCCACAGCGCGCCGATCCCGGTCGGGCCGGCCAACTTGTGCCCGGTGAAGGCCATCAGGTCGGCCCCCAAAGCGGTCACGTCGCAGGGCCGGTGGGGCACGCCTTGGGAGCCGTCCAGCACCAGCTTGGCCCCGACCGCGCGGGCCTGGGCCGCGATCTCGGTCAGGGGGCTGACCGCGCCGGTCACATTCGAGACCCAGGTCACGGCCACGATCTTGGTGCGCGGATTGATCAACCGCTCCGCCGCCGCCTGGTCCAGGTCGAGCCGGCCCTGCTCGGTCAGATCGAACCAACGCAGACGCGCGCCGCTGCGCTGGCAGGCCAACTGCCAGGGCACGATGTTGGAGTGGTGCTCGGCCACCGAGATGACGACCTCGTCGCCGGGGGCGAGAGTGGCGCCCAAGCTGTGCGCGGCCAGGTTGAGAGCCTCGGAGGCGTTCTTGGTGAAGACCACCTCCTCGGGCCTGGCTCCGATGAAAGCGGCCACTTTCTGCCGGGCCCCTTCGAAGGCGGCCGTCGCCTCAGCTCCCAGGGTGTGCATGGCCCGGGCCACGTTGGCGTTGTGGCAGCGGTAGTGCTCGGCCATGGCTCGGATGACGGCCTCCGGCTTCTGGGCCGTGTTGGCCGAGTCCAGATAGACCAATTCGGCTGAGCCGATGCGGCGCCGCAGGATGGGGAAATCTCGTCTGACCCGCTCGACCTCGAAGCGGTCACCGGTCACGGCGTCACCGCTCGCAGGTACTTCTCGTAACCCGACTTCTCCAGCTCCTCGGCCAGGTCGGGGCCACCCTCCTGGGCGATCCGGCCGTCCACGAAGACATGCACGAAATCAGGCTTGATGTGGCGCAGGATACGGGTGTAATGGGTGATCAGCAGGACGCCCCGGTCGCCCTGGGCGGCGTACCTGTTGACCCCCTCGGAGACGACCCTGAGGGCGTCGATGTCGAGGCCGGAGTCGGTCTCGTCCAAGATGGCGTACTTGGGGTTGAGGAGGTCGAGCTGGACGATCTCGTGCCGCTTCTTCTCTCCCCCGGAGAAGCCCTCGTTGACCGAACGGCCGGAGAACTCGCCGTCCAATTGCATCCGGCCCAGAGCCTGATCGACCTGCTTGACCCAGCCGCGCAGGGGCGGGGCCTGCCCGCTCAGGGCGGTCCGAGCGGTGCGCAGGAAATTGGACACCGACACCCCGGGCACCTCGACGGGGTATTGCATGGCCAAGAAGAGCCCGGCTTGGGCCCGGCGCTCGACGCTCAAGTCGGTCAACTCGAGGCCGTCCAACCGGACCGAGCCGGAGGTGATCTTGTACTTGGGATGGCCGGCCAAGGAATAAGCCAGGGTCGACTTGCCGGAGCCGTTGGGACCCATGATGGCGTGGATCTGACCCGGTTTGAGCACTAGGTCGACCCCTTTGAGGATGGCCTTGGGGCCCTGCTCGGTCTCCACCGAGACGTGCAGATCGGTGATCTCCAAGCCGCTTGGCTGGTCTGTCATGAACAATCTCCTTCAGCGTGGTGGGGGTCTAAGCGGAGCCGGCGGCCAATTCGCGGTCGATCTTAGCCATCAAGGCCTGTTCCACGTCGGGCACGCCGACGCGGGCGATCAACTGAGCGAAGAAGCCACGCACGACCAAGCGGCGGGCCTCCTTGGGATCGAGGCCGCGCGAGCGCAGATAGAACAGTTGCTCATCGTCGAAACGGCCGGTCGAGGCCGAGTGACCGGCCCCCACGATGTCGCCGGTCTCGATCTCCAGGTTGGGCACCGAATCGGCCCGGCAGCCCTCGGACAAGACCAAGTTCTTGTTCGACTCATAGGTCTCGATGCCCTGAGCCCGGGCCCGGATCAGGACGTCGCCGACCCAGACCGAACGCGCCCCTCGCCCCTGCAAGGCGCCGCGATAGTCAGCCAGGGATTTGCCCTTGGGATGGTTGTGGTCGACGAACAGACGGTGCTCGATGTGCTGGCCGGCGTCGCAGAAGTAGACCCCGTACAGCTCGGCCGACCCACCCGCACCACTGTAGGAGACGTTGTTTTGGAGCCGGATCAGGTCGCCGCCCAAGGAGACGGCGATGTGTCGGTAACTGGCCCCGGGCGCGACCTGGGCCTCGTGCTGGCCCAGATGGGAAGCTCCGGGGTCCCAGTCCTGGATCGAGACCACGGTCAATTCGGCCTGGGGCCCGACCCTGATCTCGACGTTGCCCAGGTAGACCCCCCGGCCGCCGTGGCGCAGCAAGACGGTGGCGCGCGAGCCGGCTTCGGCTTCGATCACCAAATGGTTGGCGGCCAAGCCCGAGCTGGCCGCGACCGTGAGATCCAACCGGATCGGCTGGTCCAGCTTCAGGCCGGCCGGCAGCACTAGGTGACTGGCCTGGGCCACCCGGGCGCTGGCCAGGGCGGCCACTCGGTCGACCGGTGTCAAAATCTGGCCCCGGACGCCCTGGCCTAGGGCCAGGGGTTCGGCCCAGCCCGCCTGATCCCCGGCCAGGGTGAGCTCGACCGGGGCCGGGGACTGGTCCTGGAAGATCGGCTGGATCAAACGCAAAGGCGTGAAGCGCCAGATCTCCTCCCGACCACTGGGCTCGGGGTGGTCGTCCAAGGCGAACGAGCCCGGCGGGTGGAGATGGCTGACAGTATGGGTCTCGACCGGTCCCACGGTCACTGGGGAGCTCCCTTCTTCCATCTAGCCGACCGCGCCTTCCATTTGCAATTCGATCAAGCGGTTGAGTTCCAAGGCGTATTCCATCGGCAACTCGCGCGCGATCGGCTCGACGAAGCCGCGCACGATCATGGCCATCGCGGCCTCCTCCGTCAAACCCCGGCTCATGAGATAGAAGAGCTGGTCCTCGCTGACTTTGGAGACGGTCGCCTCGTGCGCCATCGAGACGTCCTCTTCCCGCACGTCGACGTAGGGGTAGGTGTCGGAGCGCGAGACGGTGTCGACCAGCAGGGCGTCGCAACGGACCGAACTGGCGGAGTGGTGGGAGCCGGGGGTGACGTGGACCAAGCCTCGGTAGGAGGCCCGGCCACCGCCCCGGGCGACCGATTTGGAGACGATGGTGGAGGAGGTGTGGGGAGCGGCGTGGACCATCTTGGAGCCGGTGTCTTGATGCTGGCCCGGCCCGGCGAAGGCGATCGACAGCGTCTCGCCCTTGGCCCTCGGCCCGAGCAACCAGACGGCTGGGTACTTCATGGTCGCCTTGGAGCCGATATTGCCGTCGATCCACTCCATGGTGGCGCCCTCGGCGCAGGTGGCGCGTTTGGTCACCAGGTTGTAGACGTTGTCCGACCAGTTCTGGATGGTGGTGTACCGGGCCCTGGCCCCAGGCCGCAGGATGATCTCGACCACGGCGGCGTGGAGGGAGTCGGACTTGTAGATGGGAGCGGTGCAGCCCTCGACGTAATGGACCTGGGCGCCTTCGTCGATGATCATCAAGGTGCGCTCGAACTGGCCCATGTTCTCGGTGTTGATACGGAAATAAGCTTGCAGCGGGATCGCCACCTGGACGCCCTTGGGCACGTAGATGAAAGATCCGCCGGACCAGACGGCGGTGTTGAGGGCGGAGAACTTATTGTCACCGGCCGGCACCACCGAACCGAAGAACTCCTCGAACAGCTCTGGGTATTCCTTCAGGCCGGTGTCGGTGTCGAGGAAGACGACCCCTTGGCGCTCCAGCTCCTGATTGATCTTGTGGTAGACCACCTCGGACTCGTACTGGGCCGCCACCCCGGCCACCAGGCGCTTCTTCTCGGCGTCGGGGATGCCCAAGCGGTCGTAGGTCACCCGGATGTCCTCCGGCAGGTCCTCCCAGCTGGTGGCCTGGCGCTCGGTCGACTTGACGAAGTACTTGATGGTGTCGAAGTCGATGCCCGACAGATCGGCCCCCCAGGTCGGCATGGGCTTGCGCCAGAACAGTTCCAAGGCCTTCAGCCGCCGGGTCAGCATCCACTCCGGCTCGCCCTTGCGGGCCGAGATGTCACGCACCACCGCCTCGTCCAAACCGCGCCGGGCGCTGGCCCCGGCCGTGTCGGAGTCGTGCCAGCCGAAGCGGTACTTCCCCAAAGCGGCCAGATGCTCGTCCTGGGTCGCCCCCAGGCCGGGCGCCGCTGGTGGCGTCGTCACATTTCCTCCTCGCCGCCCGCGACCGGGCGCGGTATATGGGTGGTGCAGATGCCATCGCCGTGGGCGATGGTGGCCAAGCGTTGGACATGGGAGTCGAGCAGACGGGAGAAGGCCGCCGTCTCGGCTTGGCAGAACTCAGGGAAACGGGCCGCCACCGCCGAATAGGGGCAGTGGTGCTGGCGCAGTTGCTGCCCGGAGGTGATGGGGGCCAGATCGGCCATGAAACCGAGACGGCGCAGCACCTCGGACAGGATCTGAGCCTGGCTCAGCTCCGGGTGGGACGCCCCCAGCTCGCCGCAGCCAGCTGTCACGGCGTCGAACTTGCGCTGGGCGAAATCACGTACGGCTTGCTGACCGCCCAGACGGCGCAGATCCTCCAAGACCTCGATGGCCAACTCGTCGTAGGCGTGGTCGAACTGCTGACGCCCTCGCTCGGTCGGCTGCCAGACGGTGGCCGGGCGACCCGGCCCCCGCTGGGCGGCCGTCCCGGCGCGGCGCACACCGACCAACCCCTGGGCCTGCAAGGCGGCCAAGTGGCGACGAACGGCCGCCTGGGTCAGACCCAGGTGGTCGGCCAAGTGCGCGGCCGTGGCATGGCCCTGTTCCATGATCAGGGCCATGATCTGACGTCGAGTCGAGGGCTGCTGGTCAGCCTCCCCCGACTGTGAAAACCGCCCCGACACTGAGTCCGGTTGGTCGAGCACGGCGAGATTCACAACGCCATCCTTGCGTAATCCGTCCAACTTGGCCAATCGACGCCGCCGGCAAGGCTGGAACGACCCTCGTCCGGCGATTCGTTGTCAAGTCGTTATCTTGGTGAATGCCGTAGCCAATTAGGAGTTACGGGGCATCTTCCGCTAATGTCTGAGACAACTCTTATAGCCCGGATTGGCAGGTCCGGCTCAACAACGTGGTCGAGGAGATGTCGATGACCCCAGCACCCCAGCGCCGCCTCGCCGGGCCGCTCCGTCTCAGCCTCGGAGCCGGCCTGGTCTTAGCCCTGGCCGGCTGCTCCGTGACCGATCAGACCGACCGATCCGGTCCCACCGGCGGCGAGGCCAGCTTGGTCTTGCCCGACCTCAGCCAGGTCAAGGTGTTGGGCTTCGACGCCCGTTGGTGCTTGGCCTTGGGCCTGGTCGTCTGTCTGGCCGGCTTGCTCTTCGGGGCCATCAGTTACAGTCGGCTGAAGCGGTTGCCGGTGCATCAGTCGATGCGCGAAGTCTCGGAGCTGATCTATTCCACTTGCAAGGCCTACCTGGCCAAGCAGGGCAAGTTCCTATTGTTGCTGTGGAGTTTCATCGCCGTCGTCATCGTGGTCTACTACGCCGTCTTCGTGCGCTTGGAGATCTGGAAGGTCGGCGTCATCATCGCCTTCTCTCTGGTCGGCATGGCGGGCTCCTTCGGCATCGCCTGGTTCGGCATCCGGGTCAACACCTTCGCCAACTCCCGCACCGCCTACGCCTCCCTGCGCGGTGAGAAGTGGCCGGTGCGGGAGATCCCGACCCGCTCCGGCATGAGCGTGGGCATGGTCTTGATCTCGCTCGAATTGTTCTTGATGCTGTCCATCCTGCTCTTCCTGCCGGCCAATCTGGCCGGTTCCTGTTTCGTCGGCTTCGCCGTCGGGGAGTCCTTGGGCGCGGCCGCCTTGCGCATCGCCGGCGGCATCTTCACCAAGATCGCCGACATCGGGGCCGATCTGATGAAGATCGTCTTCAAGATCGGCGAGGACGACCCCCGTAACCCCGGCACCATCGCCGACTGCGCCGGCGACAACGCCGGCGACTCGGTCGGCCCTTCGGCCGACGGCTTCGAGACTTACGGCGTCACCTCGGTCGCCTTGGTCACCTTCATCCTGCTCGGCATCGGCCATCTCAGCGGTCAGAACTCGCAGTTGCAGGCCTCGCTGCTGATCTGGATCTTCTCCCTCTCAGCCGTCATGGTCTTCGCCTCCGGATTGTCTTTCTACATCAACGAGTCGATCTCCCGGCGCCGTCTGGCCCACACCAACTTCGACTTCGAACTGCCCCTGACCACTCTGGTCCGGACCACCTCAGCAGTCTCGATCGTGCTCTGCTTCGCCGCCTCGGCCGTCCTCCTGCGCGGTCACGGGCTCGATCCCGACCTGTGGTGGAAGCTGGCCAGCATCGTCTCCTGTGGCCTGGCCGCCGGGGCCCTGATCCCGGAGTTGGTCAAGGCCTTCACCTCGACTCACTCGGCCCACGTCAACGATGTGGTGGTGTCCTCCAACGAGGGCGGGCCTTCCCTCAACATCTTGTCCGGCATCGTGGCCGGGGCCTTCTCGGCCTACTGGCTGGGCATCGCCGTGGCCGGCCTGATGGGAGTCGGCTTCTTGATCAGCCACTTGCCCATCGGCCAGCCCCTGGGCCTGGCCTTGGACTCGCCCGCCCCAGCCATCTTCGCCTTCGGCCTGGTCGCTTTCGGCTTCCTCGGCATGGGACCAGTCACCATCGCCGTCGACTCCTACGGCCCCGTCACCGACAACGCCCAATCCGTCTACGAACTCTCCCGCATCGAAGCCATCCCCGACATCGACCAACAAATCAACCACAGCGACGGCTTCACACCGGCTTGGAACCGCGCCAAAGCCATGCTGGAGGAGAACGACGGAGCCGGCAACACCTTCAAAGCCACCGCCAAACCCGTCCTCATCGGCACCGCCGTCGTCGGCGCCACCACCATGATCTTCTCCATCATCATCACCTTGGCCAACGGCATGTTGGAGCCCGGTCAGCAGTTGAACGACCTGAACGGCGTCTCGGCTCTGCTGTCACCCATCTACGCCCCCTTCCTACTCGGCCTGATCGCTGGCGCGGCCATGATCTTCTGGTTCACCGGGGCCTCCACCCAGGCCGTCACGACCGGGGCCTACCGGGCCGTGCGCTACATCAAGAAGCACATGCGCCTGAACGACACCGAACTGGACCGGGCCAGCGAGGAGGACTCGCGCCGGGTGGTCGAAATTTGCACCCAATACGCCCAACAGGGCATGTTCATCATCTTCTTGGCCATCTTCTTCGCCACCTTGGCCTTCGCCTTCGTCGAGCCCAGCTTCTTCATCGGCTACCTCATCTCGATCGCCATCGTGGGGCTGTTCCAGGCCGTCTTCATGGCCAACGCCGGCGGGGCCTGGGACAACGCCAAGAAGGTGGTCGAGACCGACCTGGGCATGAAGGGGACCGCCCTGCACGACGCCACCGTGGTGGGCGACACCGTCGGCGACCCCTTCAAGGACACCGGTTCGGTGGCCCTCAACCCGGTCATCAAATTCACCACTCTGTTCGGCTTGCTGACGGTCGAGCTGTCGATCAGCTTGCGTCAGTCCTACGGCAATCTGGTGTCAGTCTTGGCCGTCGTCTTCTTCCTGCTCTCCAGCGTCTTCGTTTGGCGCTCCTTCTATCGCATGCGTATCCGCGCCAGCGTCGACCACGATCTGCCCGAGGAGGAACCAGCCTCTCTCTGACCCTGACTTCCGCCACCACCCGCTCGACCGCCGGAGACACTGTCGTCTCACATGGCGGACGAGAGCTGGCGTAGTGCCCGCTTCGAGGAATCGGGTCCAGCCTCGACGTGATCCGTCCGGCCCCGCCGCTGGCCAGCATTTGAGACAGCCGGGTCTGATCGCTCAAGGTCACCCCCCCGTTCTGGCTGATCTGGGAGGAGGCTACGGTTAGAGTCGGTCGGCTTTCGGTCGGCCACGCCCGCAGTTACCCGGAACCAGCGAGGAAGTATCGTGACCGCCCATACGAGGCGCCCTGTGCGCCGTGCCCTGCCTGTCCTGCTAGCCCTATTGGCTGGCCTGACTCTGACCAGTTGTTCACCCCAGGATTCCTCCGGCGGGCACAGTGGCGGCGGCGAGGCCAACCTGATCCTGCCCGACCTCAGCCAAGTCAAGATCCTGGGCTACGACGCCCGCTGGTGTCTGGCCGCTGGCATGGTGGTCTGCCTGTTCGGCCTCCTCTTCGGCGTCGTCACCTACGGTCGGCTGAAGCGGCTGCCGGTGCATCAGTCGATGCGTCAGATCTCGGAGCTGATCTACTCCACCTGCAAGGCCTACCTGATCAAGCAGGGCAAGTTCCTACTCCTGCTCTGGAGCTTCATCGCCATCGTCATCGTGGTCTACTACATCGCCTTGGTCGGGCTGCCGCTGTGGAAGGTGGCCATCATCATCGCCTTCTCCCTGGTCGGCATGGCGGGCTCCTTCGGCATCGCCTGGTTCGGCATCCGGGTCAACACCTTCGCCAACTCCCGCACCGCCTACGCTTCCCTCAAGGGCGAGAAATGGCCCAACCACGAGATCCCGACCCGCTCCGGCATGAGCGTGGGCATGGTCTTGATCTCGCTCGAATTGATCTTGATGCTGGGCATCCTGCTCTTCCTGCCCGGCGACCTGGCCGGCTCCTGCTTCATCGGCTTCGCCATCGGCGAGTCCTTGGGCGCCTCGGCCCTGCGCATCGCCGGCGGCATCTTCACCAAGATCGCCGACATCGGCTCCGACCTGATGAAGATCGTCTTCAAGATCGGCGAGGACGACCCCCGCAACCCCGGCACCATCGCCGACTGCACCGGTGACAACGCCGGCGACTCGGTCGGCCCCTCGGCCGACGGCTTCGAGACCTACGGCGTGACCGGCGTGGCTTTGGTCACCTTCATCTTGTTGGGCGTCTCCTTGACCGACGGCGACGAACGTATCCGGGCCGCCCTGTTGATCTGGATCTTCTCGGTCCGGGCCATCATGCTGGTGGCCTCGGCCCTGTCTTACCACGTCAGCGAGTTCTGGGCCCAGCGCCGTTACGGCGACACCGACTTCGACTTCGAACGTCCCTTGACCGGCTTGGTCTGGTTGACCTCGATCGTCTCCATCGTCTTGACCTTCGTGGCCTCGGCCGTCCTGCTCAACGGCAACGGCATCGATCCCGACCTGTGGTGGAAGCTGTCCATCATCATCAGCTGCGGCACCCTGGCCGGGGCCTTGATCCCGGAGTTGGTCAAGGTCTTCACCTCGACCAAGTCGGCCCACGTCAAGGAGGTCGTGACTAGCTCCAAGGAAGGCGGGCCTTCCCTCAACATCCTGTCCGGCCTGGTGGCGGGTAATTTCTCGGCTTACTGGCTGGTCATCTCCATCGTCGGTCTGATGGGCGCGGCCTTCCTGGTCTCCAACCTCGGCCTGGGCCAGGCCTTGGACTCGCCCGCCCCGGCTGTCTTCGCCTTCGGCCTGGTCGCCTTCGGCTTCCTCGGCATGGGACCAGTCACCATCGCCGTCGACTCCTACGGCCCCGTCACCGACAACGCCCAATCCGTCTACGAACTCTCCCGTATCGAAGCCATCCCCGACATCGACCAACAAATCAAAGACAGCGACGGCTTCACACCCGCCTGGGACCGCGCCAAAGCCATCTTGGAGGAGAACGACGGAGCCGGCAACACCTTCAAAGCCACCGCCAAACCCGTCCTCATCGGCACCGCCGTCGTCGGCGCCACCACCATGATCTTCTCCATCATCATGAGCCTGGCCCAGGGCCTCCTGCCGGAGGGGGCGACCCTGTCCAACTTGGACGAGGTGGCCGCTCTGATCTCGCCCATCCACGCTCCCTTCCTGCTCGGCCTGATCACGGGCGGGGCCATGATCTACTGGTTCACCGGGGCCTCCACCCAGGCCGTCACGACCGGGGCCTACCGGGCCGTCGAGTTCATCAAGGGCCACATCCACTTGGACGACAAGGCCGAGGCCAGGGCCTCGGAGCAGGACTCGCGCCGGGTGGTCGAGATCTGCACCCAATACGCCCAACAGGGCATGTTGACCATCTTCTTGGCCATCTTCTTCGCCACCTTGGCCTTCGCCTTCGTCGAGCCCTATTTCTTCATCGGCTACCTCATCTCGATCGCCGCCGTGGGGCTGTTCCAGGCCGTCTTCATGGCCAACGCCGGCGGGGCCTGGGACAACGCCAAGAAGATCGTCGAGACCGACCTGGGCATGAAAGGCACCGACCTGCACGACGCCACCGTGGTGGGCGACACCGTCGGCGACCCCTTCAAGGACACCAGCTCGGTGGCCCTCAACCCGGTCATCAAATTCACCACCCTGTTCGGTCTGCTGGCCGTCGAACTGTCCGTCTCGCTCAGCCGTGACAACTCGGTCCTGGTCTACATCCTGGCCGGCGTCTTCTTCCTGGCTTCGGCCTTCTTCGTCTGGCGCTCCTTCTACGGGATGCGCATCGAACGCGAGATGACCGAGGATCTACCCGCTGAGACGGAGTCTCTGGCTCGCCGCTGAGGACCGGCCGGCCGATCGCTTAAATTTAGGGTCTAGCCCGTTCCAGAGGCCCGCCTTAAACTTAAGCGATCTGTCCGCCAGCCCTAGGAGAACGGCCTATGCCCGCCCCGCCCCGCGCCCTTCGCTTCGACGGCAGCGACGACTTGGTCAAAGCTGCCGCCGAGCGACTGGTGGCGCGCTTGGTCGAACTCCAGGGCGCCTCGGACACACCTCAGGTCGGCCTGTCCGGCGACCCCTTGGCCTACCGGGTCTTGGCGGCGGCGATCGCACTGATGCCGGACTCGCCGCTGGATCCGACCCGGCTGGCCCTGTGGTGGACCGACGACGCCTTCCTGCCGACCGACTCGACCCAGCGTCACGCCTTACGCATGCTGTCCCTGCTGGCCGGCAACGTCCAACTCGACCCCGCCATCGTCCACCCCATCCCCTCGGCCGACGCCTATCCCGATCCGGAGGCGGCGGCCCACCAGTACGCCCAAGACTTAGGTCAGACCCGGCTCGACATCTGCCTGCTGGAACTGGGCCGCTTGGGCCAGGTGGCCGGGCTCTTCCCCGGCCAAAGGCTGCACCCGACCAACGAACCGGTGGTCGGTGTGACCGACGCCCCCAACGGGCCGCCGGAACGGGTCTCGCTGTCCTTGGCCGGGCTCAACGCCGCCCGCGAGATCTGGTTGGTGGCGGCCGGTCAAGAAGTGGCGGGTCTGGTGGCGGCCAGCCTGGCCGGAGCCTCCAACCTGCCCAGCGCCAACTTGGCTGGACAAGAGCGGACCTGGTGGTTCCTCGACCAAGCCGCCGCTTCCCTACTGCCCTTCCATCGCTGCACCCTCTAGTGGGGCGAAGACTTTGGACTGAGCCTGGAACCCCGGCCCTCAGTAAATGACTTCGCCGGCCTCGCGCCGGGAGCGCAGATCGGCGATGGCGTCGGACAGGATCTCAGCCGCTTCGGTGTCGCTGCGGCGCTCCTTGACGTAGGCCAGATGGGTCTTGTAAGGCAGAATACGCGGCGGTGGGGGCGGATTGTCGGCGTCCAAGTTGGCCGGTAGACCGCAACGGGGACAATCCCACTCCGGTGGCACGGTGGCGTCGGCCGCGAAGGCCGGCCTGGTCTCATGCCCGTTGGAACAGAAATACGACACATACAGCCGGGGCGCGGAATCACCTCGCTCCGCCTCGCCCATCGGACCGGCGCCGACACGACTGCCTCGGATCGCACTACCAACCGCCACTAGTGGCCTCCCTCATCTGTTGATGGACAACGAATCGCCAAAAACCGACCGTCCGATCGGCTGAAGGGTCTCAGACGCTGAAACTGCTGCGGTAGAGCAACAGCAGGGCGATGATACAGGCCGCCCAAATCAAACCGACGATGACCGTGGCCCGATCCAGGTTCCGCTCCGCCACCGACGAGCCGCCCAGAGAGGTCGACATGCCGCCGCCGAAGAGATCCGACATGCCGCCGCCGCGGCCCTTATGGATCAAGATGGCCGCTGTCAAGAGCAAACTCGAAATGATGAGAATGATCGTCAAAGCGATGATGGGGGCGCTCAGCAGCGGAACCAGAAGAGTCACGCCGTACATCATAACTCACCTCCTGTCATCTTCTCCTGTCGTCAGTCCCGGTTGCGGGGCGGGACTGACGACAGGGCAAGGCTGGCCGGCGCTCGGCCGGACGCTGTCGGGAAGGCGGTCAAGCCCGGTAGAAGGTGACGATGCGGGCGAACTCGACCGGATCGAGGCTGGCCCCGCCCACCAAGGCGCCATCGACATCGGGCTGCGCCATGATGTCGGCCGTGTTGGAAGCCTTGACCGAGCCGCCGTACTGGATTCTGACCTGAGCCGCCGCCTTGGCCGAGATCAGCTCGACCACCCGTCGCCGGATGGCCCCGCAGACCTCCTGGGCGTCCTCAGGCGTCGCCACCTCGCCGGTGCCGATGGCCCAGACCGGCTCGTAAGCGATCACCAGCCCCGCCACCTGGGCCTCGCTCAGACCGGCTAGGACACCGTCGATCTGGCCCAGCACGAAGGGCACCTGTTGGCCGGCTTGGCGCACTTCGAGGCCCTCGCCGACGCAGACGATGGGAGTCAGACCAGCCGCTAGGACCCGCTTGGCCTTGAGGTTGACCAGGGCGTCGTCCTCGCCGTGGTACTGCCGGCGCTCGGAGTGGCCGACCACCACGTAGCTGCAGTTGAGCTTGGCCAACATGTCGGCCGAGATCTCGCCGGTGTAAGCCCCGGCCTGATGCCCGGAGACGTCCTGGGCGCCGAACTTGAGCGGCAGCTTGTCGCCCTCGATCAGATTCTGAACCGTCCGGATGTCGGTGAAGGGCACGATCACGGCGGCCTCGGCTCGCGCCGGGTCATACCTCAGATCGGCCAGCGTCCAGGCCAGCTTCTGGACCACGCCAGTGGCCTCGACGTGGTTCAGATTCATCTTCCAATTGCCGGCCAGCAAAGGGGTGCGAGAGGCCATCTCAGTCATCCTCCAAAACGGCCAGACCGGGCAAGGTCTTGCCTTCGAGATACTCCAGCGAGGCGCCGCCGCCGGTCGAGATATAGCCGAAGGCGTCGTCGGCGTAACCGAAGGCGCGCACCGCCGCCGCCGAGTCGCCGCCGCCCACCACGGTCAGACCGGAGCAGTCGGCCAGGGCTCGGGCGATGGCCCGCGTGCCCTGCGACAGGGCGTCGATCTCGCTCACCCCGACCGGACCGTTCCAGAACACCGTCTTGGCCCCGGTCACAGCTCGAGCGAACAGTTCCTGGGTGGCTGGGCCGATGTCGAGGCCCTGGCGGTCGGCCGGGATCTGGTCCACCGGCACGGTCAAGATCTCGCCTGAGACCGTGCGGGAGGCGAAGTCCCAGTCCGTCACAGTGCGCACGTCGACCGGCAACAAAATGGTCTTACCGGCCGCCCGGGCGGCCTTGAGGGACTCGGCGCAGGCCGCGACCTTGGTCTGGTCGAGCAGCGACTGGCCGACCTCCAGGCCTTCGGCCTTGAGGAAGGTGTACGCCATGCCGCCGCCGATGACCAGGGTGTCGGCCACTTTGAGCATGTTATCGATGACAGCTAGCTTGTCCGCCACCTTGGCCCCGCCCAGGACCACGACGTAGGGCCGCTGGGGCTCGGTCGTCAACCGACGCAGGACAGAGACCTCCTTGACCACTAGGTCGCCCGCCGCGTGGGGCAGCAGTCGGGCGATGTCGAAGACCGAGGCTTGCTTACGGTGCACGACGCCGAAGCCGTCGGACACGAAGATGTCGCCGAAGCGGGCGTACTGGGCGGCCAGCCGAGCGCGCTCGGCGTCGTCCTTGGACTCCTCGGCCGCTTCGTAGCGGACGTTCTCCAGCAGAGCCGCCTGCCCCGCCCCCAGACCGGCCACGGTGGTCTCGGCCGATGGGCCGACCACGTCGCGGGCCAGCTTGACCGGCTGGCCCAGCAACTCGCTCAGGCGTCGCGCCACCGGGGCCAGCGAGAAGCGGGGATCGACCTGGCCCTTGGGCCGGCCCAGGTGGGCCATGATGATCACCTTGGCACCGGCGCCCAGCAGACTGGTCAAAGTCGGCAGAGCGGCTCGGATACGCCCGTCGTCGGTGATGACATCACCGCGCAGGGGGACGTTGAAGTCGCAGCGGATCAGGATCCGCTGGCCTCGCACGTCGCCCAACTGATGGATCGACTTCATTGCTTGAATTCCCTTTCTGCGCCGCCGCGGCGGCGTCTTTCCGTCCACTGTCCCGTCCCGGACCAGTCGCTCAGACGGCGGGCCCGGCCGATCAGCCAGCCGGGCCCGCCGTCTAAACGAAACGAGTTATCACAACTTCGAGCCGACCAACACCGTCAGATCGACCAGCCGGTTCGAGTAGCCCCACTCGTTGTCATACCAAGAGACCACCTTGACCTGGTTGCCGATGACCTTGGTCAAGGGCGCGTCGAAGATGCTGGAGGCCGGGTAGGTCTCGATGTCCTTGCTCACGATGGGGTCTTCGTTGTATTCCAGGATGCCCTTCAGGGAACCTTCGGCGGCGGCCTTGACGATGGCGTTGATCTCCTCCACCGAGGTCTCGCGGGGAGCCTCGAAGGTCAGATCGGTGACCGAGCCGGTCGGCGTCGGCACCCGCAGGGCGTAGCCGTCCAGTTTGCCCTTCAACTCGGGCAGGACCAGGGCCACGGCCTTGGCCGCGCCGGTCGTGGTGGGCACGATGTTGAGGGCGGCGGCCCGGGCCCGGCGCAGATCCTTGTGCGGCGCGTCTTGCAGGTTCTGGTCCTGGGTGTAGGCGTGGATGGTCGTCATCAGACCGCGCACGATGCCGATGCCGTCATTCAGGGCCTTGGCCAAGGGGGCCAAGCAGTTAGTCGTGCAAGAGGCGTTGGAGATGATGTGATGGCTGGCCGGATCGTACAACCCGTCGTTGACGCCGATCACGATGGTGATGTCTTCGTTCTTGGCCGGCGCCGAGATGATGACCTTCTTGGCCCCAGCGGCCAGGTGGGCCTTGGCCTTCTCGCCGTCGGTGAAGAAACCGGTCGATTCGATCACGACATCGACGCCCAGGGCGCCCCAGGGCAGATTGGCCGGATCGCGCTCGGCGAAGGCTTTGATGGTCTGACCATCGACGTAGAGAGCTTCGTCGTCGTACGAGATCTGCCCCGGGAAGCGATGCAGGATCGAGTCGTACTTGAGCAGATGAGCCAGAGTCTTGTTGTCAGTGAGGTCGTTGACGGCCACCACGTCGATGTCCGCGCCAGCGGCCAGGAGGGCGCGGAAATAATTACGACCAATACGGCCAAAACCGTTGATGCCAACCTTGACGGTCATTCGGGGATTCTCCTTTTCCATGTCCCGCGGCGGACACGCCCCGCCCAACCGGACCAGGCGCGCTCACCGGCTTGGTACAGCCTACTCGTCCCGATCCCCGCCGCCGCCGCCGGGCCATCAGAAGTTTGTTCGAATCTGTCCGGCCGAGTTGGTGATCCGTCCAGCCGTCGGCCATTGACACGGCCCGGCGGGACGTCAGGACTAGTGGGCCCAGCCCCGAAAGGTGGGGAGTAGGAGCGGTGTCAGGCGTGGGGCTGGCGAGGCGGAGGAGGGAGGCGATGCGGGCCATCGTCGACCGACGACAACGCGGCCAGAGCCGCGCCTGGCGCCGCGAGTCCACAGGTTTAGGGGCTGGGCCCACTAATCGGCGTCCAACAGATCGGGGGCCAAAGAGGCCTCGGTCGGCGGCACGCCCAACTCCTCCGCCCGCTTGTCGGCCAGGGCCAGCAGGCGGCGGATGCGCCCGGCGATGGCGTCCTTGGTCAACGGCGGATCGTGCAGGGCCCCCAGCTCCTCCAGCGAGGCCTGCTTGTGCTCCAGCCGGAGCAGACCGGCCACTCGGAGATGGTCGGGGATGTCCTGGCCCAAGATCTCTAGAGCCCGCTCCACCCTGACTCCGGCCGCCACGGCGGCGCGGGCCGAACGGCGCAGATTGGCGTCGTCGAAATTGGCCAGACGGTTGGCCGAGGCCCGCACCTCACGCCGGACCCGGCGCTCCTCCCAGGCCAGCAGAGCCTCATGGGCGCCCATCTTGGTCAGCATGGCGGCGATCGAGTCACCGTCCCGGATCACCACCCGGTCGACTCCCCTGACCTCGCGCGCCTTGGCCGAGATATTGAGCCGACGAGCCGCTCCGACCAGGGCCATGGCGGCCTCTTGGCCGGGAGCGGTGATCTCCATCGACATCGACCGGCCCGGCTCGGTCAAGCAGCCGTGGGCTAGGAAAGCGGCCCGCCAGGCCGACACGCAGTCGCACAGACTGCCCCCCACGATGGCCGGGGGCAAGCCGCGGACGGGACGGCCGCGAGCGTCGATCAGGCCGGCCAGACGGGCGATGGCGGGGCCGGCCTGGACCAGACAGACCAGGTAACGGGTGCCCCGGCGCAGACCTGAGCCACGCACCACGATCAATTCGCTGGGCAGATTGTGAACCTCGGAGATGGCGACTCTGAGCCGACGGGCGGCGGCTCCGGTGTCGAACTCAGCCTCCACCATGATGTTGCCGCCCCCGGTGATGTGGAGACCGCCGGCGAAGCGCAGCATGGTGGCTATCTCGGCCCTACGGCAACAGTACTTAACGACTGGTAGGACCGCCAGTTCCGACTTCACCTGCTGAGTCAACGCCACTCGGACATTGTTCCACATCGAACCCCTCCCTGATGCCGCATTCAAGGGTCAATCGCCAATTGACTGCTTAAAGATCCATGGCCCGGGCCAAGGTGGCGGCCAGCAGCAGTGGATCGTGACGGGGCGAGCCGTCGGCCAGTCCGACCGGAGCGACCGTCAATTCAGCCCCCAAAGCCTTGACCTGGGGACTCAAATTGGGATCGGCCGCGAAACGGGGATCGGCGATGACGGCGTCCAGCCGCAGCCGGGGAGCGTGCTGGGACAGTATCTCGACGTGCCGGGAAGGGCTCAGACCAGCGGTCTCGCCGGCTGGCTGCAAGTTGAGCACGACCAGGCGGCGGGCCGGCGACTCGACCACGGCTCGGGCCAACTCTGGCACCAGCAGATGGGGCACCACCGAGGTGAACCAGGAGCCGGGTCCGAAGATCAACCAGTCGGCCCGCCCGATGGCCTCGATCGTCGCCGGGTGGGCCGGCGGGTCGACCGGATCGAGCCGGACCGACACGACCTGCCCGGGCGTGGCCGCCACCTGGGCCTGGCCCGACACCGTCGAGAGCTGATCCGGCCGTTCGGGATCATGGCCCAGGATCTGGCCGGACAGGGTCAGCGGCTCAGTCGACATCGGCAGCACCCGACCGGCGGCGTGGAGCAAGCGGCCGACCCGGTCCAAACCTTCGACCGCGTCCAGGCCACGCTGCCACAGACCGGCGATCAACAGATTGCCCAGGGCGTGGCCGGCCAAGGGTCCGTCGCCACCGAAGCGGGACTGCAAGGCGTCGGCCCACAACCGGCCCTCCGAGTCGTCGCCGCAGAGAGCGGCCAAGGCCATGCGCAAGTCGCCCGGCGGCAGACAGTCGAACTCGCTCCTCAGCCGACCGGAGGAGCCGCCGTCGTCCGCCACGGTCACGACGGCGGTGATGCGGTCGGTCACCCGTCGCAGGGCTTGCAGAGTGGCGGCCAGGCCGTGCCCACCGCCGAAGGCCACCACGCCGGGCAGCGCGCCCCCGTTCATTCCCGGCCCAGATCGCGATGGACCACGGCGGCGCTCCAACCGGCTTGGTTCAGGCGGCTCCCCACCGCCTCCGCCATCGCCACCGAACGGTGCTTGCCGCCAGTGCAGCCGATGGCCAGTTCGACCAGACGTTTGCCTTGACTGACATAGCCCTGGGCCACGGTGTCGAACAGCGCCGCCATCCGGTCTAAGAAGTCCTGGGCCGCCGGGTGGTCCAAGACATAATGTGAGACGGCCTGGCTCAGGCCGGTCTGCGGCCTCAACTGCGGCACCCAGTGCGGGTTGGGCAGGAAGCGGACGTCCAAGACCAAGTCGGCGTCCAAGGGCAGACCGTTCTTGAAGCCGAAGGACAAAACAGTGGTCTGAAGAGCCACATCGGCTTGATCGCCGAAAGCGGCCAGGACCTGGGCCTGCAGCTGACGCACGGTCAGATCGGTGGTGTCGATCACGATGTCGGCCGCCGCCCGCAGCGTCGACATCATCCAGCGCTCGGCCTGTATGCCCTCCAACAAACGGCCCGAGCCCTGCAGCGGCACCGGCCGGCGACTGGACTCCTGCCGCCGCACGATGACCGGATCGCTGGCCTCCAGATAGAGGATGCGGGGCGGTTCGGCCAGTGGCGCCAGCTGGTCGAACAAGGCTGGCAGCCGCTCCAGGTCGGAGCGCGAGCGGACGTCCAAGACGACGGCCAAACGGTCGACTTGGCGCTGGCTCAAGTAGGCCACCACATCGATCAGGAGGGCGGCCGGCAGATTGTCGACCACATACCAACCCAGATCCTCGATGGTATGGGCGGCCGTGCGCCGTCCGGCCCCCGACATTCCAGTGATGATGATGATCTGCATCCGGCGCGCCTCCACAGGCTCATTCTGTCATCGCCACCAGCGCTGGGCCAGCCCGGCTCAGTCAGAGCTGATCTCGCCGGTGGCGGTGTTGAGGACGACCCCGGCCGGCCCTGCGGCCACGGCCCGGGCCACCGCCTGGGCCAGCTTGGGACCGAAGCCGGGCAGAGCCGCGATCTGCTCCGGGCTGGCTTGGCGCAGCTTCTTGAGGGAGCCGAAATGGCGGCGCAAGCCTTGGCGCCGGACCTCCCCCAGGCCGGGCACGCCGTCCAGCAGCGACTCCAGCATGGAACGGCCCCGGCGGCGCCGGTGATGGGCGATGGCGAAGCGGTGGGACTCGTCGCGCACCCGCTGCAAGAGATACATCGCCTCGGACTGCCGGGGCAGGATGAGGGGATGCTCCTGGCCCGGCAGCCAGACCTCCTCCAGCCGTTTGGCCAGACCGATCAGGGCCATCGCGCCGAAGCCGGACTCGTCCAAGACGGCCTGGGCGGCCGCCACCTGGGGGGCGCCGCCGTCCACCACGATCAAGGAGGGGGCGTAGGAGAAGCGCCGCGCCACCCCGCTGTCGGCGTCGATCAGGCCGGCCTGGGGGTCGTCCTGATCGGTCGCCAGTTGGAGCTCGTCGCGCAGGCGGCCCAGGCGCCGGCGCAGGACCTCGCGGATGGCGCCGACGTCGTTCGACTCGACCGAGCCGATGACGAAGTGACGGTACTGCGAGGGGCGGGCCAGGCCGTCCTCGAACACCACCATCGAGGCGACCGTTTGCGCCCCTTGCAGATGGGAGATGTCATAGCCCTCGATCCGCAGCGGGGCGCCGTCCAGGCCGAGGGCGTCTTGCAACTCGGTCAAGGCTCGGTTGCGAGTGGCCAGATCGGAGGCCCGGCGGGTCTTGTGCAAGGCCAGGGCCTGGGCGGCGTTGCGGCCGGCCGTCTCCAGCAGATCCCGCTTCTGACCGCGCTGGGGCACTTTGAGCTGGACCGGGCCGCCCCGCTCACCGGCCAGCAGCTCGGCGAGGACCCCCGGCTGAGGCGGCAGCGCCGGCAACAGGATCTGGGCCGGGACAGCCCGGCGGCGTTCGCTCAGGTCCAGTTGGCCGGCCGTGGCGGTGGCGTAGAGCTGGAGACAGAAGGCCTCGATCAGATCGGCCTGGTCGGCGTCGTCGGCCCGTTCCGCCACCCAACTGCGCTCGGCCACCAGACGGCCGTCCCGGACTTGGAACAATTGGACGGCCACCTCCAAGGGGTCTTCGGCCAAAGCCACCAGGTCGGCGTCGGTGCCGTCGGGCAAGACGACGGCGTTGCGCTCGGCCACCTTGGTCAGAGCGGCCAGACGGTCGCGCAGGATGGCGGCCCGCTCGTATTCCAAGGCTTGGGCGGCCTCGGCCATCTCCTGTTCCAAGGCGGCCAGGGCGGGCTTGAAGCGCCCGCCCATGACGGCGCACAGCTCCTCCACCAGGCGGCGGTGCCGATCCGGGTCGATCCGCCCCACGCAGGGAGCCGAGCACTTGCCGATGTGGCCCATCAGACAAGGCCGGCCCGAGCTCTGGGCGGTCCTCAGGACGCCGTCCGAGCAGGACCGCACCGGGAAGACGCCGAGCAGGCTGTCCAGGCTGTCGCGGATGGCCCAGGCCTGGCCGAAGGGTCCGAAGTAGCGCCAGCCGGGCCGCTTGGCTCCCCGGCCGACGAAGGCGCGAGGCAATTCCTGCGACCAGGTCACGGCCAGCCAAGGGTAGGACTTGTCGTCACGATA
The DNA here is from genome assembly GCA_031265875.1 of Propionibacteriaceae bacterium. Classification (GTDB taxonomy): domain Bacteria; phylum Actinomycetota; class Actinomycetes; order Propionibacteriales; family Propionibacteriaceae; genus WQYJ01. The sequence continues at coordinate 4,653 of JAISCA010000019.1, read as the reverse complement.
CTTGACGTTGAAGCGGGGCTCGTAACGTTTGATCCAGGTGTATTCCAGTTGCAGGGCCTCCAACTCGCTGGCGACCTGGGTCCACTCGACCCGAGTCGCCGTGCGCACCATCAGCTGGGTGCGCCAGTGCAGAGAGGCCGGATCGGCGAAATAGGAATTGACGCGGGAGCGCAGCGAGATGGCCTTGCCGACGTAGATGATGCGGCCCTCGGCGTCGATGAAGCGATAGACCCCCGGCCCGAGAGGCAGCTCGCCCGGCTGAGGCCGGTAGCTGGCCGGATCAGCCATCGTCCGCCCCTCTCGCCGGGACCGGCCCAGCCGCCTTGGTCGATTTGGCCGCTCGGACGGACTTGGTCGTTCGGGCCGACTTAGCCGCCTTGGCCGGTGCGCCGGACTTGACCGGCTCGGCTGATTCGACCGTTTCGGCCGACTGAGCCAGTTTGGCAGATTTAGCCGACTTGGCCGGTTCGACCGATTTAGCCGACTTGGCCGACTTGACCGGCTCGGCTGAGTCCAAACCGCCCCGATTCAAGACCGGGGCCAAGAAACGCCCGGTGTGGGATCCCGGCGTCGCCGCCACCTGCTCCGGGGTGCCCTGGGCGATCACCAGACCGCCGCCGGAACCACCCTCGGGGCCGAGGTCGATCACCCAGTCGGCCGTCTTGATGACGTCCAGGTTATGCTCGATCACGACCACCGTATTGCCTTGGTCGACCAGCTTGCCCAGCACCTGGAGCAGCTTGCGCACATCCTCGAAATGCAGCCCGGTGGTGGGCTCGTCCAAGACGTAGAGGGTGCGTCCGGTCGAACGCTTGCGCAACTCGGCCGCCAACTTGACCCGTTGGGCCTCGCCGCCGGACAAGGTGGTGGCCGGCTGGCCCAGCCGGACGTAGCCCAAACCGACGTCGACCAGGGTGTCGAGGTGGCGGGCGATGGCGGGCAGAGCGGCGAAGAACTCCGTGGCCTGCTCGATCGGCATGTCCAAGACGTCGGCGATGGTCTTGCCTTTGTATCTCACCTCCAAGGTCTCACGGTTGTAGCGGGCCCCGTGACAGACCTCGCAGGGCACATAGACGTCGGGCAGGAAGTTCATCTCGATCCTGATCGTGCCGTCGCCGGCGCAGTTCTCACAGCGCCCGCCCCGCACGTTGAAGGAGAAACGGCCCGGCTGATAGCCCCGCACCTTGGCCTCGGTGGTCTCGGCGAAGAGGCTGCGGATGCGATCGAAGACACCGGTGTAGGTGGCCGGGTTGGAGCGCGGGGTGCGACCGATGGGCGACTGATCGACGTGGATGACCTTGTCGACCTGATCCGCCCCCTCGATCCGGCGGTGCCGGCCCGGGACCGCCTTGGCGCCGTAGAGCCGCTTGGCCAGGCCTTGGTACAGGATCGAATTGACCAAGGACGACTTGCCCGAACCGGAGACCCCGGTGACGGCGATCATGACCCCGAGGGGGAAGCTGACATCGATTTGGCGCAGGTTGTTCTCGGTCGCCCCCAGCACCGTCACCCGCCGCTCGGTCAGCGCCCGGCGGCGGCTCGGCGACGGGATCGAGCGCCGGCCCGACAGATAGGCCCCGGTGATCGAGTCGGGGTGCTCCAGCAACTGGGCCACCGACCCGGAGTGGACCACCCGGCCGCCGTGCTGGCCGGCCCCCGGCCCGATGTCGACCACCCAGTCGGCCGTCCGGATGGTGTCCTCGTCGTGCTCCACCACGATCAAAGTGTTGCCCAGGTCGCGCAGCCGGACCAAGGTCTCGATCAGGCGGCGGTTGTCGCGTTGATGCAACCCGATCGAGGGCTCGTCCAGGACGTACAACACCCCCATCAGACCAGACCCGATCTGAGTGGCCAAGCGGATGCGCTGAGCCTCGCCGCCGGACAGGCTGCCAGCCGGCCGGGCCAGGGTGAGGTAGTCCAAGCCGACGTCGCAGAGGAAGTGGAGCCGGGCCCTGACCTCCTTCAACACCCGCTCGGCGATGGTGGCCTCCCGTTGGGTCAGTTCCAAGCCGTCGACGAAGGCTAGAGCCTGGTCGATCGACTTCTCCGCCACCTGGGCGATGTTCTGGCCCTGGACCGTCACAGCCAGGGAACTCGGTTTGAGCCGGGCGCCACCACAGGCCGAGCAGGGGATCTGGCGCATGTAGGCGGCGTAGCGCTCGCGCATGGCGTCCGACTCGGCTTCGTCGTGACGGCGTCTGATATGGGGCAGGACGCCCTCGAAGTGAGCGCTGAAACTGCGCACGCGGCCGAACCGGTTGCGGTAACGGACGTAGACCGAGTCGCCTTGGCCGTGCAGGACGAGCTGACGGGCGGACTCGGGCAGGTCGCGCCAAGGGGTCTCCAAGGAGAAGCCCTCGCTCTCGGCCAGGGCGGCCAAGAGCGTGCGGTAATACGAGAAAGAGGACGGGGTGGACCAGACTGCGATGGCTTTCTGATCCAGCGACAGGGAGTCGTCCGGCACCACTAACTCGGCGTCGACCTCCATGGTGGTGCCCAGGCCGGAACAGGCCGGGCAGGCCCCCCAGGGGGCGTTGAAGGAGAACTGGCGCGGCTCCAACTCGTCCATGGTGACGTCGTGGCCGGCCGGGCAGGCCCAATCGCGGGAATAGCGCCGCTCCCGGTCGGGGGAGCCGGCCGGCCGGTCGACCAACTCGATGGCGACCAGGCCGCCGGCCAGACCGAGCGCGGTCTCGACCGAGTCAGTCAAGCGCTGCTTGGCCTCGGCCTTGGCCTGCAAGCGGTCCACGATGACGTCGATGCTGTGCTTCTTCTGCTTGTCCAAGACTGGCGGGTCGGTCAAAGCGTGGACCTGCCCGTCGACGCGGACGCGGGCGTACCCCTGACTGGCCAGCTCGGGGAAGATGTGGCGGTACTCCCCCTTGCGGCCGGACACGATCGGTGCCAGGACCTGGAAGCGGGTGCCCTCGGGCAGGGTCAGTAGGCGGTCGACGATCTGCTGGACTGACTGACGGGAGATGGCTTGGCCGCAGACCGGACAGTGGGGCAGGCCGATGCGGGCGAAGAGCAGGCGCAGGTAGTCGTAGACCTCGGTGATGGTGCCGACCGTCGAACGGGGGTTGCGCGAGGTCGACTTCTGGTCGATCGAGACGGCCGGGCTGAGCCCTTCGATGAAATCGACCGCCGGTTTGTCCATCTGGCCGATGAACATGCGAGCGTAAGCCGACAGGGACTCGACGTAGCGGCGCTGGCCCTCGGCGAAGATGGTGTCGAAGGCCAGCGACGACTTGCCGGAGCCGGACAGGCCGGTGAAGACGATCAGAGAGTCACGGGGCAGCTCGACCGAGACATTGGCCAGGTTATGTTCCTTGGCCCCTCGGACGACTAGTCGATTGAGCACGTCAGCATCGTAGTCAGGAGCTCTGACAGTCCGATCATGGCTTGGCCGAGCGGGCTCCTCCGACATAGGTTAGTGCTGTGATCGGACCTGGCTTCCTCGTCCCCGCCTTGGCTCCACGGCTACGCCGTCATGCCATCGGATCGACCCAGCGGCTGCTGGGCGAGACCATCGCCCTGCCCGAAGCCGAGTGGCAGTCCCCCTCCCTGCTGCCAGGTTGGACCAAAGCCCACGTCGCCACCCACCTGGCTTCACACGCCCTCAGCCTGGTCGCCGTGGCCGAGCGGGTCAGTCAAGGCCAGCGGCAGCCGGCCTGGGCGGTGTCCGATCCCAGAGTCGACATCGAGGCTGGCTCCCAGCGCGACGCCCTCGCCCTCCAAGTCGACCTCGACACCACGGCTGGACAGTTGAACCGCGCTCTGGACGTCTTCGAGCCGGAGCACTGGGCGGCCGCCCTGGCCACGCCCTTGGGCCCGCTGCCGGCCATCGCTTTGCCCATGGCGCGCTTGAACGAGGTCGTCCTGCACCACGTCGATTTGGGCTGCGGACTGACCATGGCCGATCTCGACCTAGAAGTGGCGCAGTGGTTGCTGGCCTGGAACGCCCTGCGCCTGCAGCCCCGCTTCATCGGCTTCCGCCTGCGGCTGCTGTCGGACGAGGGCTTCGACGAGACCCTCGGCGCGGGCTCCCGCCTGGTCGAGGTGCGCGGCTCCACCACCGGACTGTTGGGCTGGCTGACCGGCCGCCTAGACGGCTCGGCCGTCCTAGGCGCCGACAGCGTCCAACTCGGCCCGACCGCCTAAGCCCAATCCCAACAGCGTCTTCCCCATCCCGCGCGTCTCCGTCGTCGCCCTGCCCCACGCCCCGTCCCGCACGTCTCTATCGACCACGTCCTGCCGTGACCTTTCCTGTCACTGTCTTTGGTTCCGGCCGCCCTGGCGGGCGGCCGGACCGGGAGGGGTCTGCCGTGGCTCCCTGCTGGGCCGGGACAGATGGCTGATTCAGCCGGTAAGGTCGTTCTCCGCTTTCCCGCCGGGGCCTGGCGCCGGGTCCGGATCTAGCTCAGTTGTCGTAAGTGCTCGGTCGTCGGCGCCGGGTCTGGGTTTGTGGTCGTAACTGCTCTGTGGGCGGGTGTGGTCCGCGCGGTTGACGCTCACAGAGCAGTTACGATCGTTTCTTCGGCGGCGATTTCTAGCGGTCAACGCAACGTCGGGTTGATTTGATGTGGTTCAGCATAGGTGCGGGTGGGGTGGGAGTGTGTTTTGTCTTCTCGGGGTCGAGTGTGGGGCTGGTGG
>JAISCA010000001.1 GCA_031265875.1 Propionibacteriaceae bacterium | reverse complement strand
CCGAGGATGGCTGAGGCCAGTTCGGCCGGCCGCTCGAAGATGGCGACGTGGCCGCAGCGCGGCACCAGCAGGAACTCGGCCCCTGGGATGCTCTGGGCGATCAGGCGGGAGAAGCGGGGCGGTTTCAAGATGTCGTCCTCGCCTACTGATCGAGAACTGGACCAGCGCGCCGCTGGCCGGGGTAGGCTGGCATCGAAAGTCGGGGGCCAGGTTCGACACCTGGCCCCGACCCATCCGAGGCGCATCAGCCGTTTTCAGTGATACTGGTGCTCGGATGACGCGCCGCCGCAGCAGCATCGATGTACTTGCCAGTTATCGCGCTGCGGTGGTGCGTTCCAATGGTGTGGCTCTTCCCCTGGGACACGCTCACACTGGTGTGTGGGTGCCGAGCAGCCGCAGCGTTGGAGATGAAGCGACCAGTAATGGCGCTTCGATGACCTCCTCCTTTAGCCATGTTTCTCACCTCCTTTCTTGAGTCAGTTGGATGGGCTCGGTCCCAACCGCAGCGGCATCGTCGGCACTGGCCTTCGTTGGGAAAAGCGAAACAACTAGACGTTTGTTCTCGTCGGGGTCGGGGTCGCCATCTTGGAGCTTGCCCGGCGTGCGGGAAGTGATGATGCCGAATAGCTCCACCGGCACATGGCCCTGGCCCGCTAGAAGGGACTCGTCCATGCCGCTGCCCAGGAGTAGTTCCACAGCTCTGGGCAGCATTGACGGCTGTTCCAGAACGGTCATCTGGCCCGGCTCAGTCCGTCTCCATCCCCTTGACGAAAGAGTCATCATGGCGTTGCGGTAGGAGACTTCGTTGAGGCGGTCGAGAACGCGGGCGCGCATGAGCAGTGCCTGGATGCTCATGCACCACTCCTCCTTTAGCGTCATGAAGGTACCCCACGCGGCGGCATTGATCGTAGTCGGTAGAGAGTCACGAATAGAGTCAGCCGGAGCCAGCAGTTCAGCGGCGAACCGGTTGGCTTGAGCCTCAACGAGGCGACTGCCAGGGTCGGCGTCGGCGTGCATGACGAGATGCCCGAGTTCGTGCGCGACGTCGAAGCGCTGCCGGTAGTAGTCGTTCTTGGTTGGGTTGAGAACCACCATGGGTCGTTGGATGCCTTGGATGGAGAAGGCGTCCAAGGAAGCTGTCTTGGGCGGACTGAACACGACTAGCACGCCGTGGTTCTCCAGTTCGCGGATCATGTGACGGATCGGGCCATCGCCCAATCGCCACGCCTTACGGACAGCATGCGCTGCCTCTTCCGGCTCGGCGGAGTCTTCGTCATCGGGCACAGGGAACGATGGCACATCGACGTCGGGGAACTCGGCGTGCCGCTCAAGCCCCCAGGCGACCTCCATCGCCAGCGTGCCGTAGGCGCCGGCTTGGTCGCGCTGGAGTTGGGAGGTGGACCGGAGAGACCGGAAATGCGGCAGGGCGTCGCCTTGGCGGAGGTCCGGTGATCCTGTGATGAAGAAGCCTGGCTCAACCCCCAACGCCAGCGACAGGGCGGCGACGTTGGTGGCGGTGGGGCGCTTTGAGCCCTGTTCCCATCCGGTCACGGCGGTCGCGCTCTTGTCCACGAGATCAGCGAGCTGGTTCTTACGCAAACCGGCAAGGTTCCGAGCCAGGGTGAGTCGAGAACCGTCGAAGAGTCGGGAAGCGTCTTGAGCGTTGGTAGCCATCACGCTCTCTCCTCCTCAAGGCTCTCGCGTCCCGGCTTCTGGTCACGAAGACGCACGGGAGCGTCGGGCACATCGTTGGGGCTGGCCGGATGATTGGGAGTGGGAATTTGCGCGCCGGGACCAGACGGACGCTGGTCGTGCAGAGCGTGCCTCCAGTGCCATGACCCATCATGTTCGAGAGTAATCGAAGGAAGTCCGAGGTATAGCTCAGAGCTTCCATTGATCGGGTTCAACGAGTGCGCCAGAACCAGGACGGGGGCGTCGAGCGCCACATTGATGATCGGGACTGGGCGCATGGCTGGCGGGATCTCGAGCAAGGCGGGCGCGTCTGGGTTCGGCTGCCGCGCGACTTCCTGCTTCGTTTCGCTTTTGCGCTCCCACCGAATCTCGTCCACCTCCCCAGGCTGGAACGACTGGATCAGGAAGTGATGCTTACCTGTAGTCCAGCCAGGGCTCCCCTGGATGTTGGCCCGTTTCACGGTGCCGGGAGGAATGACCGGCATCGACGCGATGTCCTCCTGGGTCAACTCGGCCACAACGACATCCATGCCTGTCGCCGCGTCCGCCCCTTCGGGCACGTAGTACCTGCCGAGAGAGAAGACTCGATCCAGACGATCCTCCAGCAGGATGTGTCTGGTCAGCCCCAGCCACCTGGCGTCGTGGCCCGCTGCTTCGGAGAAGTCAGCCAGCGTGCGAGCGGCGGCGGAGCGGGCGGCCCACCGCATCGCATCGAGTATCCTGGCACCGTCCAGATCCCGCAGGGCATCGTCTCTGTGACTCATGGCGCGAAGTCTACACGAAGTCAGTATTTCAAGATACGAACTGAACTCTCAAGGCGCGTCGGACGTAGACAGAGAACTGACGGATGGTCTAATCGCCACCACCGAGACGCGCCCAATCATGTCTCGACCACAGACGACACGAAGACCAATGTCAACAACATCAATATCCTGCCGTGGGAGAATCGAGACGGCATGACGGAAGGACATGGAATCGCTTATCACTACCATTCCGGTAGTATTTGGCAAAGAGGAGGCCTCCTGTGGGCGGGTTACCGGTTCAAATCACAGGCGCGCCGTTGCGCACGGTACGCCCCCGACTGTTGCGCGGCGTGTACGCGAACCCTGAGAAAGAGTTAGTGCGCTGGCGCGACACAGGCAGGCTGGTTCGGATCGCACGCGGCACCTACATCGCGAAACCCGACGACATCGCGCCAGGACGTGACTGGCAGCCACGATTGGAGACGACCGCGCTGGCGTACGCGACCGCCGTCTACGGCGACCGAGTGCCCGTGTTGTTCGGAGTCGGAGCGGCCAGGTTCCACCACGCGATCCCCAGAGCGATCAACGTGACAGTGATCGCCGTCCCGACCAGCCACCGCGAAGTACGCCTACTGACGGGCGGGCGCGTCGTGTTCACGGTGCGCGACACGACCACCCTCGACGCACGGCCGGAACGCACAGAACTGGGGCCGGCGCTGGTGACAACCCCAGAACAAACCCTGATCGACCTGGTCCGGTGGCCCGGCCTGGGCGGAATGCCCGACCAGGCCGAAGAGGCGGCCCGGCTTCTACGCGACCAGACAGACGCCGTCCGACTGGCCCTCTCGCTGGAGCGAGTCCCGGCCACGACGCGCGGTCAAGTCGAAAGAATGATGGAGATGGCTGATGGCTAGCTGGTACGGCCTAACTGAAGCAGACGCTGACGCTTGGGTGACTCACTTCGGCGTTGGGGAGGATCAAATTCGCCACGACTACGTGATCTCCCGTGTCCTTAAAGAGCTGTCGGCTCACGCCGACCTGTTCGTGTTCTACGGCGGAACCGCCTTGAGCCGTACCATCCTGGACGGGCTCCGCCTCAGCGAGGACATCGACCTGTTGACCGTCGGGACGCGCAAACCAGCTGCGACGACTCTGGACGAAGCGCTGCGGTCGGGTCTGGAACGACAGTTCGGTCTCATCGACGCCCAACCACGCTTGCCGGACACCAGAATCGACACACAAGCCTGCCTGTACCAAGTCGCTGATGTCACCGTACAGATCCAACTCATCACCGGCGACGATTACGCCCCGTGGCCACGCCAGACCAGCCAGGTCTCGCTACGGTACGGCGGACTAGGCAGCGTGTCTCTGACTACCTACACCCCGGCTGGATTCGTCGGCGCGAAGACCACGGCCTGGTGCGATACCACCCGCAATGCGCCCCGTGACCTCTATGACCTATGGGCCTTAGCCCAAGCCGGGCATATCAGCGCTGATGCCGCCCGCGTGTTCCGCCGTTTTGGCCCCACTGCCAGCTATCCGCGCCAGTGGATGTTCCCCCAACAGCCGCCCGGCCCAGACCTGTGGGAGAACGCGCTCGCCCACCTGGGACGTCTCACTGTCGGTCCTCATGAGGCCTACGAGGCCGTCGTCGCAGCCTGGGACGCCGCCATGGCGGAACTGAGATAACCCTGTGTAACGAACTGGAGTTGACCGAGTGAACGGTGACCCAGCCATCGATCTGTACGCCGACCGCGACCGCCGCTACGGCTCGGCTTAGGTCTCGCCGACCGCCAGGCCCGGTCAGTCCTGGTCCGCCACCGACTGCTTCAGGATGAAGCCGAGGATGGCTGAGGCCAGTTCGGCCGGCCGCTCGAAGATGGCGACGTGGCCGCAGCGCGGCACCAGC
>JAISCA010000009.1 GCA_031265875.1 Propionibacteriaceae bacterium | reverse complement strand
AACTGGTTGTAGGCGTCGTTGAACGAGACCGAGGCGGCGTCGGTCACGAAACCAGACGAGACCAGGTTCTGGATGTAGCTCTGCAACCGGGTCAGCTCGGAGTTGATGTCGCTCTCGCCGGACTCCAAAGTGGTGGCGGCTTGGCGCATCTCGTCGTAGGTGACATTGACATTGGCCATCGGGGGCTCCTTCAAGGATCAGGGGTTCAAATTCAAGGATCAGGGGTTCAGACGGTGGTTCCCGTGAGGACGAGCATAGACCTGTTCCCGCCCGGCGCCCAATCGCCCGCGCACCGGGCAGGCTCGGGCGGGCGGCCCGCCGCCCCGCCACCGTAACCTCCGCCGCTGCCCAAGCCGGATCGGACAGACGCCGGCCCTAACGGACGGCCGCCGCGAAACGCTCCGCCCCCGCCTTTTCGGACGGGTGTGTAGGTGGTGTCGGGGAAACCGCCCAAGCCGTTGCCGTACCGCTCGGCGTCGCCGTCCGTGCCCTGGAAGGCCACAATCACGTCCCGGCCGTCCGGACTGGTCAGGGTTAGCTGGTTGCCCAGCGGCTTGCCCTCGGGGCTGACGGCGCGGGGTGTGACATCGGCCACCGTCAGTCCCGACAGGCTGGTGTTGTTCCGCACGGTCTGGGCGACCATCGCGAACTGGGCGTAGGTCATACCGCCCTCGAACTCGCCGCTGGGGTCGTCTTTGATGTCTGCGGCGTTGAGGGCGAGCCATTGGTCGGCCCACTCCCCCAAAGTCTTGGCACTGACTTTAGTTTCGTCGCCGCGGAAAGCGTTAAGCTCGGGGTCGTAGACGGCGCAGTCGATGATCAGAAGCTCTTCGTCGGTCATGGTCTTCCCTTCAATGTCACTAGGATGTCCAGTAATAGGTCACTCTAAATTCCGCGTCGAGACCGTAGTTGTTGTCGAAGACGTATTTGTTCTCGGCGTGGAGGCGGGCGAGTTCATAGTAGTTGTCGGGCGAGTAGGCGGTAACCGTTATTCCGGAGTCGGAGAGTCCCAGTTCGGAGGTGGAGCCGATGACTCCGGGGAGTAGGGCGGCGATGTCGTCTCTGGGCACGTCGGGTTCGGCGGGGATGATGACGTCCATTCCCACGCCGGCGTTCTCCGCCGCCCAGACGCGGTAGTCGGCCTAGCTGACGTCGGGCAGATGATAGTCGTCCAGCCGGTCGCCTGAGAGGCGGATTTGGGTGGTGTTGAGTGGGAAGATGACGTCGACGTGGTCTTGGGCGGCGGCCGTGAAGAGGTGGGCCATTTTGACGTCGAGGTAGTCGTCGGTTATGGGGCCGTCGTGGAGGGGGCGGGGGTCCCACCTGGCGGTGAAGGTGGCTCCGCGGTCGGGGTCGCCGGCGCGACGCGCGCTCATCGTGTAGCTGGTTATTTCGAAGGGCCAGGCCGCGTAGCCGAGGTCGACGCATTCGAAATCCTCGCCGTATTTGTCGCGTAGTTGCTCAAGCATGAGCTGACGGACGGCGTTGGGACCGGGGACCGCCGTGCTGGACGACGACTGGGGAAGGATCGAATCGCAGCCGCCCAGGACGAGGGCCAAGCCAAGGACGACTGCGGCGGCGAGCGCGGCCGGGGCTGGTCGGGTCATGTTGGCGGCTCCGTGTGTGGGTTGGCGTCGACCGTCGGGTTTGGCCGGGGAAGCGGCGGCGTCGGGGTGTCGTGGGGGTCTCACCGGCCGGCCATGGGCTTGGCGGTGTTCATGGTCTTTCAGTCCGCCGGACGGTTTTCAGTTCGACGGCCAGCTCTGTCTGGCTTTAGCCTCGGCCGCCACATAGGAGTAGGTGAACTTGAAAACGTCGAGGCGGTTGCCGCCTCTCACGATCGCGTCGACTATCGTGTAGTTATCGGGCGAGTAGACCCTGAGCTCCACGTCGACCCGGGCGACTCCCAAGTCGGCGGCGGCGGCGATGAGTCCGGGAAGCCGGGCGACGGTGTCCTCCGCGGTGGAGCCGGGCTCGACGGGGGCGAGGATGCTGATAGTCAGACCACCTTTCCTCCTCGACCAGGCCTGGTAGTCGTACTGGCTGATGTCGGGCGACAAGTCGTCGGGCGCCCAGACATCGTCCAGGAGTATCTGCGTGATGTTGGTCGGGAAGAGCGCGTCGACGCGGGCTTGGGCGGCGGCTCTGAAGGGCGGGGCCATTTTGAGGCTGAGGTAGTTGTCGCGCAAGGGGCGGTCGAGGGTGGGGTACCAGTTGGCGGTGAAGGTGTGCTCCGGCGAGTGGGAGGTCTTACTCGTCCGGTCGTCGTAGAGGATCGTTGTCATCGTGTAGACGACCGAGTCGACCCCCTCGGAGTCTCTGATGTCGATGCAGGAGAAACCCTCGCCGTACCTGTCATAGAGCAAACCTATTATGGTTTCGGCGGCATCGTCGCTGGCGGGGGCCGTCGGGCGGGGGACGTCGCGGGGGGATCGGGTGCAGCCGCCCAGGCAGAGGGCGACCACGATTACCAGGGCGATCACGACGGTGCGGGCGGCCGGGGCTGGACGGGTCATGTTGGCGGCTCCGTGTGCGGGTCGATGTCGAACCGACGTAGGCGTCAGTTATGGCCTGAGACGACGGGCGGCGTCGGAATGGTCGCGGAAAGTTCCGCCGACCAACCTCGTTTCGAGGCGGGGTCGGCCGGCGGAACCAGGTGTCGGCCGGACGGGTGTCAGCCGAGGGTAACGGTCAGGGACTGGTCGGTCTCTTGCAGGCGTTGGGCGGCGGTGCGCAGGTAGTTGGCCATGCTGGTCAACGCCTCGATGCCACGCCGGGTGTTGGTGGTGAACTGGTTGTAGGCGTCGTTGAACGAGACCGAGGCGGCGTCGGTCACGAAACCAGACGA
>JAISCA010000030.1 GCA_031265875.1 Propionibacteriaceae bacterium | reverse complement strand
GCGCGACCGGAGGCCCCTGCCCGAGCCGGACGACCAGTTCGAGACCGTCTGGCGCCGCTACCGGGCCGGGCTCGGGGCGACCGAGTGAGTCGCCGCCCGCTGGTGGCCGGAACAGCGCTGATGTACGGCCTTGCGGGTCTGAGTCTCTTCCCTGAAGGTGGCCCGGCGGCGCCGCATGGCCTGGTCGAGACGCTTGGTGATGGCGTACGGCGCGGGTGAGTATTTCATCTCGCACAGGTTGATCACGTTGTCGGGCCGGTCGATAACCGGCTCTAACTACACTTCCTAACCCAGTTAGAGCCCGTTAGTCACCTCTAATCAGCTATAACTGCCTTCGGGGGAGCAGTTGTAGCTGTTTATGGCACGATCCCGACCATGACTCAGGTCCGTTCGGCCTCGCGCACTCACTGGTCGAGCAGCCGGCCTTCGACCCCATCGACTCAGGCCGCCCAGGGGCGGGGTATAGTTCTGCCTGCGCCCGTCTAGGCGGGTGCGGAGATTCCGGGGATCGGTTCCCGGCTCGGTAGGGGAATGTGGTGAGAATCCACACTGTGCCGCAACTGTGATGCGTCTTGGACGCTAAGTCAGGCCGCCTACATCTTCTTCATTCCTCGAGCAAGGAGATTTTTTGTATAGCGTGCCCCAGGCCGGCTCCTTGCGTTATTCGCGAAGGAACCACAATGGCTCAAATCCAACCCTGCCCGACCGCGTCCAGCTTTGGCGCGGACGCCCCGAACGCCCCTGAGGTGCTCGCCTGGGTGGCTCAGATCGCTGAGTTGACCCAGCCCGACGCCATCCACTGGGTGAGCGGTTCCCGCGCCGAGCGGGACCAGCTCTATGCCGAGATGGTGGCGGATGGCACTTTGATCGCACTGAACCAAGACAAGCGGCCGGGCTGTTACCTGGCCCGCTCGGCGCCGTCCGACGTCGCCCGGGTGGAGTCGCGCACCTTCATATGCAGCGAGCGGGAGGCCGACGCCGGCCCGACCAACAATTGGGCCGATCCGGCCCAGATGCGGCAGACGCTGCGGCGGAAGTTCCGGGGTTGTATGCGCGGTCGCACCATGTACGTGATCCCGTTCTCGATGGGTCCGCTGGGCGGTGACATCTCCAAGCTCGGCATCGAGATCACCGACTCGCCCTACGTCGTCGTCTCCATGGGCATCATGACCCGGGCCGGGGACGCCGCGATGGAACGCATCGCCGCCGGGGAGTACTGGGTGCCGGCCGTCCACTCCGTGGGATACCCGCTCAGGGACGAGGCGGGCGGCGTCCGGCTGGACCTCACCTGGCCCTGCGACGATGACAAATACATCACGCACTTCCCTCAGACACGCGAGATCTGGTCCTACGGCTCCGGTTACGGCGGCAACGCCCTGCTGGGCAAGAAATGTTATGCGCTGCGCATCGCCAGCGTGTTGGGCCGGGACGAGGGCTGGCTGGCCGAGCACATGCTGATCCTGCGTGTCACCGGTCCCAGCGGACGACGCTTCCACCTGGCGGCGGCCTTCCCGTCGGCCTGTGGGAAGACGAACTTGGCCATGCTGCGCCCCACCATTGAGAGCTGGCAGGTGGAGACGATCGGCGACGACATCGCTTGGATGCGTCCGGGCGCGGACGGACGGTTGTACGCCATCAACCCGGAGGCGGGTTTCTTCGGCGTCGCCCCGGGCACTTCGGAGCAGACCAATCCCACGGCGTTGGCGGCGCTGGACCACGACACGATCTTCACCAACGTGGCCTTGACCGACGACGGCGACGTCTGGTGGGAGGGTCTTACCGATCAGCCGCCGGCCCACCTGATCGACTGGCGGGGACAAGACTGGACTCCCGACTCGGACCAGCCCGCCGCCCATCCCAACAGCCGCTTCACGGTGCGGGCCAGCCAGGCCGCGTCCATCTCACCGGCTTGGCAAGATCCGGCCGGAGTCCCGCTGGATGTCATCTTGTTCGGTGGCCGGCGGGCCTCGAACGTGCCGTTGATCAGCGAGTCGTACGACTGGGAGCACGGCGTCTTCGTGGGCGCCACGGTCTCGTCGGAGCAGACCGCCGCCGCCGAGGGCGCGGTGGGAGCGTTGCGTCGCGACCCCTTCGCGATGCTGCCTTTCTGCGGCTACAACATGGCCGACTATTGGGCGCACTGGCTGAAGATGGGGCAGCGGTTGGGCGACCAGGCGCCGCGTATTTTCCAGGTCAACTGGTTCCGTAAAGGCGCCGGCGGCAAGTTCCTGTGGCCGGGTTTCGGGGACAACTCCCGGCCGATCGAGTGGGCGCTGCGCCGGGTGGCCGGGGAGGTCGAAGCGGACGACGCCATCTCCGGGCGGCTGCCTCGGAAGGGTGACTTGAACGTCGCCGGGTTGGATATGACCGAGACGGCGCTGGAGGCCCTGTTCGCCCTCGACCCCAAAGCTTGGGCCGCGGAGGCCGACCTGACCGAAGAGTACTTCGCTCAATTCGGCGACCGGCTGCCAGCCGCCCTGGTCGCGCAGTTGGCGGCCTTACGGGAGCGGATCAGCCGGTGCCCTGTCGCGGTACATAGTGGACGGATCAGCCGGGCCAAGGCCTAGTCGCGTGTGGGGCTTCCTCGCCGCCCAGCCCGTCCTGCTGCTAGCGCTTCTGGTGCTGATCGGCTCGACCGTCGGTTCCATACGGATCGCCGGAGCCTATCTGGGGCCGGCGGCGGTGCTCTTCGCCGCCCTCGCTCTGACCGCCGGCGCAGCTACCCAGGGGGTCGAGTTGCAGATCCCGGAGACGCTGGGGAATTTCGGGCTGGTGCTGTTCACCTACGCGGTCGGCGTCGCTTCGGGGCCGAGCTTCTTCGGGTCACTGCGCCAGGGCTGGCCGACTATCTTGTCCAGCGTCGGCTGCCTCGCTGGGACGGCCCTGGTGGGAGGCGTCGCCGGTTGGGCGCTCGGCCTGCCTGCCCCGGTCACGGCCGGCGCTTTCGCCGGCGCGCTCACCAACACCCCCGCCTTGGCGGCGGCTGGACAGATCGCGGGCGACGCGGAAGCCCCCGCGTTGGCCTACTCCATCACTTACCTATGGGGTGTGATCGGCCTACTGCTGGCCGCCGCCTGGGCGCTCAAACGCCCCCAGGCCGGGGAGGGGGCCGCGCTCCAACTGGAGCGACGCACCATCCGGGTCGACCGCTCGGACGGCCCCACCGTCGCGGAGGCGCTGGAGCGGTATGCCGGGCAGGTGGTCTTCTCCAGGATCGGCCGGGGCGGGGGCGATGTCGTCGTGGCGACCCCCGCGCGACATCTGCGCCAAGGCGACCTGGTCAGTGTGATCGGGCCGGAGCCCCAACTCGACCGAGTGACCGCAGAACTCGGCCATGTCTCCGGCCAAGACCTGACCGGTGACCGAAGCCAGCTCGATTACGCCCGGGTGACCCTCTCGCGGACCGCCTTGGTCGGTTCGCGCCTGGTCGACCTAGAGTTGAACGAGCGTTTTGGAGCGCAGGTGTCCAGAGTACGACGCGGCGACGTCGATCTGATCGCCGCCCCGGGGCTGGTCGTCTACTCAGGCGACCGGCTGCGGGTGATCGCCCCGCGCCAGCAGATGAAAAGCGTCCGCTCCTATCTGGGCGACTCCGAGCGCGGCTTCTCCGACATCAATCCCGTCGGCCTCGCCCTCGGCCTCACCGTCGGGGTGCTGCTCGGTCTGGTCCACTGGCCGCTGCCGGGTGGTGGCTTATCCTTGGGCTCGGCCGCCGGCACCCTCATCGCCGGCTTGGTCTGTGGCCGCCTGGGCCGGATCGGCCCGGTGGTGACCTCGATGGCGACCTCAGCGGCGCACACTCTCTCCAGCCTCGGAATGTTGGTCTTCCTGGCTTACGCGGGGACGAAGGCGGGAGCCGGCTTCACGGCGGCCGTCTCATCCGAGCTGGGCTGGCGCGTCGCCCTGCTGGGCGGCCTGATCACGTCCACCGCCGCCCTGGCCCTGCTGGCCGCCGGCCGCTGGCTGCACCGCACGCCTTGGCCTCAATTGGCCGGTCAACTAGGCGGCGCCCAAACCCAGCCGGCCGTCCTAGCCTTCGCCAACACCAGGTCGAACTTCGACACCAGGGTCGGGCTCGGCTACGCGCTGGTCTACCCGGCCGCCATGATGGCCAAGATCGTCCTGGCCCAGCTCCTGGTGATCTTGGGCTGAGCCGGGCTGCCAGCCCTGGTGGAGCCACCGGGGACGGCCCAGAGCCGGTCGCACGGTCGGCGCAACTGCTTGGGACGCCGGACGAACGCCTCACGGATTGGCGTCGATGGCGTCGATCCAGCCTTGGACGATGGCGATGGCTTCTTCCAAGGTGTGGGTCATGCCGACGGACTCGGCTAAGCCGGGGTAAGCCTCGGCCCATCTGGCGTTGGCGACGAATGTCGGAGGCCAGTGTCGGGGTTGGGTTCCTATGGCAGCGGCTTCGCTGGCTCTGGCGTTGAACAGGTCTACGCAGGCGGCTTTGAGCGTGGGCGGGGTTGGGTCGTCCGGATAAAGGTTCTCTTTGATGAGCACTAGGTCGATCACGTCGCGCACGCGGTCGTTGATGATGCCGGGAGGGTCGTCGGGGTCGGTGGCCGCGTGTGATTTTTGAGCGATCTGATAGTCCATGACGATTCCGGCGATCTCGTCTGGGGATCGCAGGCCGAAGAAGCCGACCGCCGGGGCGGGAACTGGTGTCATATGGGCTCCCACATGTCCCTCGGGGAACGACGCTTCGATTTGGATACGTCGCCAAGTTTTGCCGCGCACGATCAGTTTCACATCGAAGCGATACGGCTTGATGAGACGGGTGGCCTTCGTCACCCGTTCCAATTCGGTGCGCTCGAAAGTGAACGGACCCCAAGGTTGGGCCAACGCGTCATCGACTGCCTGCTCGAACTCCTCGGCGGCACCCCGGAACAGCGTGTCCACGTCCTTGGTCGTCCGGGCTTTGAGGCCTAGTCGTAGCTCCATGTACAAGCCGCCCTTCAACAGGAAAAGCGGCTGCTGGTCTGCCGCCAGGGCGCGTTGCAACGCGGCGATCACGACCGTGGAGGCCACCATCCAGGCGATCCGTTTGCCCGCGCCTTTCGTGACGCTCTCGGCCTCGCGCACCCATTGGTCGAGCAGCCGGGCGCTTGGTCGCGGGCGTTCCTGGTCAGGCAGGTCGTACATCAGGCGCGCTCTTCGCCCTGTCCAGCGACGGTTTGCTGAGCCTCGGCGGGCGGACGGAGCCTCTCGGCTTTGGACGTGGGGTGTCGTAGCGCTCTTTCAAGGCCGCGCGTTGTCGGGTCGCCGTGGTCTTGGTGATGAGGCCTTGGGCCTCGGCATGGTCGATGGCTTGGCCGACCAGGTCTGGGCGGGGCAGTGAGATAGTGGTCTGGTCGATGGCGGTCTCGGCGGTGACGCAGGGGATCTGGTCCCACCAGCCGCGTTGGTCGGGTCTCAGGTCTTCGTAGTGGACGACGAAGGCCCCGGGCGTCTCCTTGCGCCGGATCGGGTTCTTCCGTTTCGGTATGGTCACGTGGATCACATTAGGGTTCACGTCTGACAGTTCCCGTACGTCTAAGGCGGTCTCGTGGCTGAGCGTGGCGGCCGGGTCGCGGGTCCATAGCACCGCTTCCATGAACTGGTCGTTCTGGCTGACTGGGAAGTCGGGGAAGCGGTAGACGCCCTGGCACACCCTGACCAGTTTGCGCCGACCGGCTAGCTTGCGCAGCTCCACCTCGGGCACCTCTAAGCAGGCAGCGTCCAGCGTCGTGACGTAGCCGTACTGGTCGAGGGCGATCTCCCACAACGCTTCCCGTATTGTCATACTCAATACAGTACTATTATCAGTACGGTATTGAGGAATATCACGCTTCCGTTCGCTGTGATGATGCGTAGACCCGGCCTGAGCGAGCGCCTCCCGCCGTCCTCACCATCCGCCCCACCCGTACCCGACTCGCCGGCCAACCCCCGACGATCGGCGACGCCGCCGAGCCCTGGCCCGAGGCCTGCCGCTTCCGCCTCGACGACGGCGCCCTGGACCAGGTCGTCCAACAAGTCCGGCACGACCCGGCCAG
>JAISCA010000016.1 GCA_031265875.1 Propionibacteriaceae bacterium | reverse complement strand
CTCGGCCCACCCCGATACGGCACCGGCCTCAGCGCCGAAGAAGGCCTCCACCCCCGCAAAGGCTGGGCCGGACGCTCATGACACACCCGAACCGGACACACATTCTGTCCGATAACCCGATAACCCCTTAATTCGGCCTGTCGTCGGGTCCAGCTGCTCTGTCGGCGACGGCGCGGGGCGTGATCGGACGGTTGCGACCCCGGAAAGGAAAACCCCCCGGACGGAATGCCGCAGCACCGTCCGGGGGACCTCCTCCTCGTAAAAGTATGTAGGGCTGATGTTATGGCGGCAACCGCCAGAGGCGCTTAGGCATGGCTTCTTGACTATTTCTTCATCAATCTGCCGGAGCCAGCCCTTCCCGGGCTCTGCCGCCGCCTCGGCCCGGCCGATTGGAGCCGGTCCGCTCAGGCCGGTCCGCTCAGGTGGCGCAGGTGATCTCGACCAGCCCGGTTTGATAATCGTCCGGGGCGACCTCGGGCAGGGCGCCGTAGAAATAGATCAGCAAGAAGCGGGTGCGCTGGGTTTGGAAGCTGATATCGACCTGGGCGGATTGGCCGGGCGAGGCGGCCAGAGCGGTCCAGTTCCGGATCGTGTCCATCGGCGCCGCCACCGTGTCACCGTTCGTCGGAACCATGATCTTGACCGGCGTCGGGGTATTGGTCAGAGTCAGATTGACATTGGAGACGTCGACGGCCGACCCGAAGTCCAAGACCAGGCCCAAGCCGTCCTTGAAGCGACCGAACTGGGTGTGGTGGTAGATGACGGTGCGCCAAGCCGTGCTGGGATCGCCGTCCCAGGCCCAGGCCACCTCGGCGTCGTTCTCCTCGCTGTTGCCGCCGTCGGCCTCCGGGTCGAAGACTCGGACCGCCTGGATGGTCAGGGGGACACGCGGCGGAGCGGCCGTCAGGTCGCCGCTGGGCTGGTCCTGAGCATGGTCGTACAAAGCCATCACGATCGCCGTCAGCAGTCCGAGCACGACCAGCCCGACCAGGACCAACAAGCCGATCGAGCGGCCGCGCGGCGGCCGGCCCGGCCTGGCGCCGCGACCGCCCTCCGGAGCGTCCTCGACCGGCGCGGTCACCTCGGCGTCCTCGGCTTCGGCCGCAGCGGCCGGCGGTCCCGCTGGTCCAGCCCCGGCCGGGGCGGTCGGGGTGGCCGGCACGATGACCGGAGGAATGGCCGCGCCGGCGTTGACATGGGCCCCCAGGCGCACTGGCCGATCGCCGCCGGTCAGCCGGTGGGCCAGATCGGCGGCGGCGTCGGCCGAGCCCAAGGCGCCGTTGAGGGCGGTCAGGACCTGATCGGCGCTGACCAAGCGGGGCAGCCCGCCCCGCGGGCTGGGGGAGATGATCTGGTCCACGATCCGCTCCAGCGCGGCCGAGGCGCCGGGGCGGACCTGGAGCACCCCTTCAGGGCCGTGCGGGCCGGCCGGGGCCAGGGGCAGGCCGACGTGCTCGCTCCCCGGCCACAGGCCGGTCAGGCAGGCGTAGAGCAGACGGCCCAGAGCGGTCACGTCCTCGGCCTCCTGGTCGGCCCGGGCTTTGAACTCGTCGCCGGGGAGCGGGTCCAAGACGGCGTCGGTCATGAGACCGGCCACCCGGATCTGGCCGGAGGCGGTGACCAGGACGCGGGCCGGCGTGAGACGACCGTGGCACAAGCGCAGGGGATGGATGGCGCTGAGCGGCTGAGCCACCTCGCGGACGATCCAGGCCGACTCGATGGCGGTCAACGGCCCGGCCCGGAGCAGGTCGGACAGCCAGACGCCCTCGATCCACTCCGAGACGATGTAGAAGCCGTTGCCGTCGGCCACGGCGTCGAGCACCCGGACGAAACGAGCGTCCGTGACGTCGGCGGCCAGACGCGCGGTCGCGATGACGGCGTCGGCCGACTCCTCCTGCTCGATGGCCTGGACCAGGACCGGCCGGGACAACGTCTCGTCGTCGGCCCGCCAGCGGCCGACCTGCCCTTGCCGGCCGATGAACTGACGCAGGCGGTAGCGCTGGGCCACCAGGGCCCCCTCCACCAGGGGGGCGAGCCCGGCCAGGACCGGTTGCGAGTCGGTCGGGTCGAATAGACCGCTGGCACGGGCGACGGGCGCGGCGGACGCGGCGGGCATCGCCTCGGTCGGGTCGTCGGCGGCCACTTGGTCAGGGGCGGGAGAAGGACCGTCCGGCGACTGGGAGCCGAGCGGGCCGGGACCGACTGGGCCGGAGTCGACCGGACCAGAGTCGAATGGGACGGAGTCGACCGGGCCGGAGTCAGCCGGGACAGAGTCGACCGGCCTAGGGCCAGCCGGGATGGAACCAGAGGCCGCGAGGTCGGACCCAGCGGGACCAGACGTACGACCGGGCGGGACGGCGGCCTCGGGCCGAGCGGCCGACGCTCCCCCGGCGGCGGGGGGCGGGACGACGGGGCCAGGGCGGCCCGGAGTGGCGGAGCCGTCTGACGTCGGCACCGCTGAACCGCCGGGCCGGTCCGGGTCCGGCTGGGGTTTGCGCGGGGGCACGATCACGGCCATGGTCTTCTCCTTCTTGGGCAGGAGACGCCGACCGATCATGGCGACGACTTCCGAGACCTCTGTCAGATGCAGCAGCCTTGCCATCACCAAGTACACACCGAGGGCCAGCCCGAAGCCGGTAACCAGGCCCAAGAAGTCGGGGATGAGCCCTGACCACAGCCGGGTCTGGAAGAAGGTCACCAGACCGGCCAGCCCGGCCCCGGGCAGGGCGCAGAGCAGGACCCGGACCAGGTGGCCGATCAGGTGGCCGCCCTTCAGACGTGGCGCCCAGCGGCGGAAGCGCCGCCAACTGACCACCGATCCGACGCTGTAGGCGAAGCTCGAAGCCAGACCCAGACTGGGCGCGACCCAGCGCGGCGGCGCCTTCAGGAGCACGATCAACAAGACCGTGCCGGCCACGATCAGACCAGCCACCACGATCTGCAGCAGGAAGGTCGAGCGGGTGTCCTCGACGGCGAAGAAGCCGCGCAGGACGAGATACTGGACGCCGAAGGGGACCAGGCCCAGGCCCAGCGCCATCAAAGTCCACCCCACTAGGTCGCCGCCTTTGTCCGCCCCCCGGTAGACCATGGTGGCGATGGGCCCACCGGTGGCGACTAGGAGCAAGGCGATCGGACCGGTGGCGGCGGTGGTCAGCTTGAGGCCCCGCATCAGTTCCCGGGCGAACTCGCCCTGGCGCCGGTCGGCCGCCAAGCGAGACAACGAGGGCAGCAGGGCGGTGCCGATCGAGACCGTGATGAGGGAGTGGGGCAAGATGTAGATCAGGTAGGCGTTGTTGTAGGCGGCGTTGCCGGCCCCCAGTCCGCCCGCCGTCGCCCCGGTCAGCAGGCGGGTCGTGATCATGGCCGTGAGTTGGTTCAAAGCCACGAAACCGATGGTCCACTTGGCCAGGGACAAGGTCCGTCCCAGCCCGGTGCCTTTGAGGTCGAAACGAGGCCGGTAGTGAAAGCCGGCCCGATTCATGAAGGGCACCAGCAGGGCGGTCTGACAAGCCAATCCCAGCACCGAGCCGAACCCGAGCAGGCAGACCTGCCCCAAGCTGAAGGCTTGGGCGGTGTCGGAGTGGAAACCCCAGACGACGGCGTAACCGCTCAAGACCAGGATCTGGATCACGTTGTTGGCCACCGGCGCCCACATCATGGGGCCGAATCGATCGCGGGCGTTGAGAATCTGACTGCCCATGAAGAAAGCCCCGTAGAAGAAGACTTGAGGCAGGCAGAGGGTGGTCAAGACGACCATCGAGCGGTACTGCTGGGTCAGCTCTGGGCTGTGCCAGTCCGAGCCGGCGTACAACCCGGTCAGGAGCGGCCCGAGCAAGATGAAGACGACCGTCAGAGCGGACACGATGAGCAGGAAGGCGGTCATGATGCGGTTGACGTAGGCCTCGCCGCCGTCCTTGTCCTGTTTGATGGCACGCACGATCTGGGGCACCAAGACAGCGTTGAGGTAGCCCCCGGCCAACAGGAAGTAGAGCGAGTTGGGGATCATGGTGGAGACGGCGTAGATCTCCGACTGGCGCGTGTTGGAGCCCAGGAGGTAGGCCGCCAGGAGGGCCCGGACCATCCCGAAGGCCCGCGACACCACCGTGCCCGAGGCCATCACGGCGGTGGCCGAGAGCAGACGCGAAGTGCCCGTGCCCGGCGTCGGCGTCTGAGCCGACGAATCAGCCATGCTCCTCCTCGGTCCGGTCCGCCTCAGCTGGATCAAACCCCTCGGCCGGTTCCGCCTCCGCCCGGTCCACCCCCTCGACCGAGTCCGCCTCCGCCGGATCCAGTCCCTCGTCCAGTTCCGCCTCCGCCCGGTCCAGTCCCTCGTCCAGTTCCGCCTCCGCCCCGGCGGTCTCAGCCGGCGCCGCCTCGGCGGCCTGGTCGCGCTGGCGGGTGCGCTGGATGGACTTGATACGCAACGCGGTGCCGATCAGCAGGACGGCCCCGGAGACGCCGATGATGAGCCAAGCCAGCCGGCCGGACTGGTTGATGGTGACGACGCAATCGGCTTGAGCCACCAGATAGCCGGAGTCGGTGATCAGGCGAGCCGTGATCGAGACGGCGCCGTTGTTGGTCACGTTCGGCGACACGGCCACGGTCTGACGGTCGCCGGGGGCCACGGTGATGAGGTCGGTGGTGGGCACAGACAAGCGGAAGGGCATGGAGGAGGTGAAGGCCAGGCGGACGTGGATGGGATCGGAGCCCGAGTTGGCGATGGTGACCGGGAAGACGGTGGCGTGGGAGGTCAAGGTGACTTGGCTGGCGAAGACCAATTCGGCCCGCTGGAGCAAGCTCTGGGCCCGCTCTTGGACGGCCTGGGTGTGGATCAGGGCGGCGGCCGAGCTGGGCCAGTCCTGCGACCAGGCGGCGGTCTGGGCCTCCAAGACGGTGCGCTCGACCCGCTCGGCCTGGCCGATCAACTCGCCGTAGGCGTCGTACTCCGCCTTCATCCGGTCGGCGGCGCGCAGATTCTCGACCGTCAGCGGCCCGGCCGCCGCGCCCAGGGAGAAGTCTGGGGACCAAGGTTTGGCCGGGCTCTGGCCGAGCTGGGCCAAGGCGACCCGGTCGACCCAAGACGGCCGCTCGGCCCGCCAATGGAACAGGTCGGCGCTACTGGTCAAGACCCGGACGACGGCGCAGGCGCCGACGCCGCCGTCACGGTCGTCCCCCGCCGCACAGTCCGGCGCCGCACCGAGGTAGGTCTCGGCCAGGGAACGCTGATGCACTTGCAAGGTGGTGTCGGCCCGATCGGGACCGGGCCCGACCGGATAGGCGTCGACCAGGGTCGGCAGCAGACGGCCGGCGGGCAGCTCGGCGGCCTGGGTGGCCTGAGCTAGGACCAAGGCCGGCTGGGCTGGGGCTAGATAGTCGAGGAAGGCGTTGTCAGCCAGGCCGTTGCCGGGCCGGGCCAACAGGGGCAGCCCGGCCAGCCGGTCCAGCTCGGGGTGGGCGGCCAAGGCGGCGGCGGCCTGGCTGATCGGACGGCTGTCGCCGGTGGACGCTCCCAAGGCCAGGTCGGGGTCATTCCAAAGCAAGCGGTAGCCGGTCGCGACCGGCAGCTGGTCGACCAGGTCGAGCCAGGCTTGAGCGGCCGCCGCGCCAGTGCCATTGCGCGATTGACCGGCCTGGACCACCTGGTACCCCGCCGCCATGACGCGGGCGGTCTGGTACAGCGCCGGGTCGATGGCCCAACTCAGACTGTGGTCCTGCTGGGCGGCCTGGGCCAGGTTGGACAAACGGCCGGCGAACTCTTCGGCCAGGTGGTCGTCGATCAGGACGTCGTCATACAACAGGGCCGGTTGGCTGGACAGCCAGACCAGCCCGGACTCCTCGGCCCGCTTCCCCGGCTTGACCACCAAGGTGCGGGCCCGTACCACCAGCGAACCGTCCGGCTCCGGGCTGGGACTGGCCACCAAGTGGGCCCCGACCAGGTAGACGCCGTCGTTTCCGCGCAGGCGTAGATCGCCCCAACTGGCGCTGAGGCTGAAGCTCTGGCTCTGGCCGGGCTGGAGCGGGTCGGTGGCGCCGGACACGATCTGGTACACCGTGCTCGGAGACGTCAGCCGGGAGCCGGACCCGGCCGCCGGATCGATCTGAAGGGTGTCTTCCAACTGTTGGCGCGAGGTGATCGGAACGGGGTCCCGCCACAGGATGATCTCGGCGTGCCAGAGCGGCGTCGAGCCGGTGTTGCTGACCACGCCGTCCAGCGCCAGGCCGGAATCCGTCACCGTCACAGCGGTCAATTCGATCTCCGCCGCCGCCGGCTCGGCCGCCTCAGCCGGCGTTGTGGCGGACCAGGCCACCGCGCCGGCCAGAAGCAGCGCCAGCCCGATCAGACGGGTGGTCCAAGACTGAGTGGCCGACCTCAGTCGGCTCAACCTGCTGAGACCGCTCACCTGGCCATCCTACGAGAGTCGGCCGGACGGCGGACCGCTTCACCCACCGCCGGGCCCACAGCCAAGCCACCAGGACTAGTGGGCCCAGCCCCTAAACCTGTGGACTCGCGGCGCCAGACGCGGCGCTGGCCGCGTTGTCGTCGGTCGACGATGGCCCGCATCGCCTCCCTCCTCCGCCTCGCCAGCCCCACGCCTGACACCGCTCCTTCTCCCCACCTTTAGGGGCTGGGCCCACTAGGCGGTGGCCATTAGACTGCTCAGTCGTGCCCCAGTTCTCACCTGACTCGGCCCGAGCCGAATTGGATCGCCTGGCCCCGCTGACCGATCGGCTGGCCCAGGCTTTCGGCGCGGCTGGGCACAGTCTCTTCCTGGTCGGCGGGCCGGTCCGCGACGCCTTCTTGGGCCAGACCTCGGTCGACCTCGATTTCACCACTTCGGCTCACCCGGACCTGATCGAGTCGGTCCTGTCCGGCCTGGGCGGCCCGATCTGGGACATGGGCCGGCTCTTCGGCACCATCGGCACCCGGCTCAAGGTCGGCTCTCAAGCCTGGCAGGTCGAGATCACTACCTTCCGAGCCGACACCTACCGGGACGACTCGCGTAAGCCCGCGGTCCGCTTCGGCGACACCATCGAGGCGGACCTCAAGCGGCGCGATTTCACCATCAACGCCATGGCGGTGGACCTGTCCGACCGCCGCTTGGTCGATCCCTTCGGCGGGCTGCCCGATCTCAAGGCCGGCCTGCTCAGAACCCCGGCCCCGCCCCAGGAGTCTTTCAGCGACGACCCTCTGCGGATGCTACGGGCGGCCCGCTTCGCGGCCCGTTTCGGCTTCCGTCCCCTGCCCGAGGTGGTCCGGGCCATGATGGCGCTGACCGGGCGGCTGGACATCGTCTCGGCCGAGCGGGTCCGGGACGAGTTGACCAAGCTGCTGTTGACCGACCGCCCCCGGGTCGGCCTCGATCTGGTGGTCCGGACCGGTCTGGCCGACCGTTTCCTGCCCGAATTGCCGGCCCTGCGGCTGGAGATCGACGAGCACCACCGGCACAAGGACGTCTACGAGCACTCCTTGACCGTGCTGGACCAAGCCATCGCCTTGGAGCGCGACCGGGGCCAAGAGCGCGACGTCGTCAACCGCTTGGCCGCCCTGCTGCATGACATCGGCAAGCCCAAGACCCGCCGCTACGAGACCGACGGCAAGGTCTCCTTCCATCACCACGACATCGTGGGGGCGAAGCTGGCCCGCAAACGACTGACCGCCCTGCGCTACCCCAGCGACCAGATCGACTCGGTCGCCCGCCTGATCGAATTGCACCTGCGTTTCCACGGTTACGGCGACGGCCAGTGGACCGACTCGGCGGTGCGCCGCTACGTGCGCGACGCCGGCCCGGAGCTGGAGCGCCTGCACATTCTGACCCGGTCCGACTGCACCACCCGCAACCAGGCCAAGGCGACCCGCCTGCGCCGGGCCTACGAGGAGCTGGAATGGCGGATCGACGAATTGGCCCAGCAGGAGGAGCTGGACGCCATCCGGCCCGACCTGGACGGCAACCAGATCATGGCCGTCCTGGGGCTCAGCCCCGGCCCGGCCGTAGGACAGGCCTACAACTTCCTACTAGAACTGCGGCTGGAGCGCGGCCCGCTGGAGCGAACCGAAGCCGAAGCCGAACTCCGGCGCTGGTGGTCCGACCGTCAGTCAGATTCCAACTGACGCTAACCGCCCGCTCGCCGGAAAGCCCTGCGCCGAGCGGGCGGTCACGACCGGTGACACGCCGTGTCATGTCTCATGGCTTCGTGGATGGTTCTGTCTCAGGGGATCGTGGTCGGTTGTGTCTCAGGGGATCGTGGTCGGTTGTGTCTCGGGGTCGGGGGCGTCGAAGGGGAGTTCGGGTTGTCTGGTGGTGGGGCGCCATCCGGGGATGTCGGTGCGTTTGCGGCTGCCGCGGGGCCAGAGGTGGAGGGTGGATGGGGTGGTGGGCCGGTCGAAGGTGGCGATGATGACGCCGTCTGGGTCGATGATCATGAGGGTGGTCTGGTCGGCGATGAAGTGGATGGTCTGGCCGGCGTGTTCGACGCCTAGTTGGATCACGTGGCCGCAGGCTCTGATGCGGCCGGAGCGGTCGACGGCGCGGTCGCCGGTTTTGGGTTTGGGTCGTTTGA
Organism: Propionibacteriaceae bacterium; assembly: GCA_031265875.1. GTDB lineage: Bacteria > Actinomycetota > Actinomycetes > Propionibacteriales > Propionibacteriaceae > WQYJ01. The sequence goes on along the minus strand of JAISCA010000016.1, from coordinate 1,089 downwards.
CGTGTGGTGGTTCGGGTGTCGCTTCGGGTGGGACGGGGACGGCTTTGGGGAGTTCGTGGTAGGCCTGCCAGGGCGTCTGGTCGGGTTCCAGGGATTGGTGGGGTCGGCGGGTGTTGTAGTGGTCGTCGAACTCGGCGATGAGGGTTTCGAGGCGGGCGTCGTCGGTGATGGGGCGGTGGGCTTCGAGGAATCGCTGCAGGGTGCGGTGGAGTCGTTCGTTTTTGCCTTGGGTGGTGGGTTTCCCGGGCCGTCCGGTGATGGCGCGGGTCCCGAACGGCCGGAGGTACTTCTCGATCGCGCCGGTCCGGCCGCGTCGTTGGGGGTTCAACGCGATGGCGTTGTCCGTCAGGAATCTGACCGGCGGCCCCCAGACGGTGACGGCTCGTTCGACCACGGCCCGGGCGTCTGACGTGTTCTCGCTGCGCGCGACTCTCGACGCCAGCACCATCCGGGAGTGGTCGTCCTCGACTTGGAGGATGACTCTTACGCCGTCGTCGGCGTCGAGCGTCCATTCGGTGCCGTCGAGTTGCCAGGTGCCGTTCGGCCGCGGGTCGGACCAGCGTCGGTATGACGACCGGGGGCGTTTGCGTGGCTGGGGAGCGACTTGCCCGTTACGGGTGAAGACTCGCGCCAGGGTCGCCCGCGACGGCGGTTCCAAGCCCCGTCGGCGCATCTGGGCGGCGACCGACAGGGGGCCGTGGTCCCAGCCCTTCCGCTTCAGCTCCGCCCGGGTCTCCAACGCGATCCGTTCCAATTGTTCGGAGGTGCGGTTCGCGATGGTGCGCGCCACGGGCGGTCTCACGGACGCGGCCGCGTCGGGGCCGTGGTCCCGGGCTTGGGCTTTGATCTTGTAGAACACGGACGTCGAGACGCCGTTCTCACGGCAGAACCCGGTGACCGCGCCTCGCCGACGCTCGTCCGGGAACGCGATGATCGCCAACCGGACACGGACAGGAACACGATTACTCATGCCCTCAGCGAACCCGCCTCCGAACACCGCGCCCGCCAGGACCAGGGCCGTTCCCGACCCACCCCACCATCCAGAACGACGCTCGTGGAGAAGCGTCCACGCCGATGTCCACACCCCTG
>JAISCA010000002.1 GCA_031265875.1 Propionibacteriaceae bacterium | reverse complement strand
CACCCACCATCCCACGCCAACCAGAACAAACGCACAGCCTCGACCGACACCCGACGACCCATAACACACACCACTTTCCTAAGTGTTGCGTTGACCGCTAGAAATCACCGGCGTGTCGGAGGTCGTAACCCGCCGTTCGAGGGCTGGCGGCGGCGATCAGCGAAGTTGCAGCCCTTGTTTCGGCGACGACGGACGCGACTGGTCGGTCGGGACCGCCTGCGGGCTGGGATAAGCGTTGACAGAGAGTGAGCTCTTCAATACGATACGTGCATATACACGAAAGGTCGATGAGCCCTATGCCCGAGCCCACCCGGATCAAGTCAGCTTGCCACTGCGTCAACTTGCGGCGGGCGGCCAACGCTGTGACCCAGCACTACGACCGGACCCTGGCCCCAGCCGGGCTCACTTTGAACCAGTACTCACTGCTCAACAACCTGCAACGGGCCGGGGAATTGAGCGTGACCGGTCTGGCCCGGCGGGTCGGCCTCGACCGGACCACCCTGACTCGGAATCTGCGCCCACTGGCCCGCCGAGGGCTGGTCGAGGACCGGGCGGCGCCCGGTGGACGTGACCGGATCTACGGCGTCACCCCCGGCGGGGACCAGGCCCTCGCGGTCGCCTCGCCCCTCTGGCAGAAGGCCCAGGACGCGGTCGAAGAACGCCTGTCCAGAGCGAGCCTGGCCGCCCTCGAAGAATCTCTCTGGCTCTTAGAAGCCATCTAGAGACCCCGCGAGACATCCCCAGAGCGAGCCCAATCGACTCACTCGTCAACGTTTCAAACATCTAGTGCCCCAGCGTCCGATGGAGGACGCTAATTCCCGTCCGAATTCCAGGAGGCGACCATGTCCGCCGATAATCGTGCATATGCACTAAATCCCGAAGCCGCACCGTCCGGCCGCCGTCCGCGCGGTTGGCTGACCCTGGGATCGGGGACGCTGATACTCCTCATCTCGATGGGTTCGATGTCGACCATCGGCCTCTACGTGGCCCCGATCCACCACGCCACCGGCTGGTCGCTCACGCTCATCAGTCTCGCCATCGCCACGGCCCAACTGGTCAGCGGCGTCATGCAATCGGTCTTCGGCGTCCTGGCCGACACCCGGGGCACGGCGCCCGTCCTGGGGGCCGGGTGCGCCTTGATCACGGTCGGCTTGATCGCCACCGCCGCCGTCGGCCACGGCGGGCTCCTGGTCTTGACCCTGGGCGTCGTCTGCGCCTCCGGCTGGGGCGCGTCGACCTATTCCGTCGTCTCCGGCGCGGTCGCCCGTCAGATCGACCCCGGCCGCCGGTCATTCGCTTTCGGCCTGCTCAACGCGGGCAACTCCGCCGGACAGCTCTTGTTCGCCCCCGTCCTGACCCTCCTGATCGGGGCCCTCGGCTGGGCCGGCGCGCTCCGAGTCGAAGCCGCCATCGCGCTGCTGATCTGCCCGCTGGCCCTCCTCTTCCGCGGCGCCGGCCGGACCGACCAACCCCGCGCCGCCCTCTGGAGCATCCAGGGCGAGGTGGCCCAGCAGGTCAAGGCGGCCTACCGCGACCGCAGCTTCCTGCTTCTCAGCGCCGCCTTCATCACCTGCGGCTTCCACGTCGCCTTCCTGGCCGCCCACTACCCCAACGCCATCAACCTGCATGGCCACGGCCCGATGGTCTCCGGCGCGGCCATGACCATCGTCGGAGCCTGCAACATCGCCGGTTGCCTGACCGTGGGCGCCTTAGGAGCGCGGCTGCGCCTCAAATCCATCCTGGTCTTCTTATACGCGGCCCGCGCTGTCATCGTGGTCGCCTTCCTCGGGTCCGACCAGTCGCCCCAGGCCTTCTTCGTCACGGCCGCCGCCCTCGGCGTCAGTTGGGCCTCCACCGTCGGACCGACCAACGGCCTGATCGACCAGCGTTTCGGCGCCCGCTTCCTCTCCACCCTGATGGGACTGACCATGCTGGCCCACCAGATCGGAGCCTTCCTCGGGGCCTGGCTGGCCGGCGTCATCGTCACGGCCACAGGTAGTTACACACCGGTCTTCATCCTCGACGCCGCCCTCGCCGTCGGCGCCGCCTTCGCCATGGCCGGCGTCCACGAACCTAAGGCCCGGACTCAGGCGGCAACGGCCAAGTGACGCTCCCGTCGGCTCGATCGGCTCAGCCTGGGCTTCACCGGTAAGGGTCTTCCCAGCCGTCAACCGACCGTCACGTGACCGACCAGCCACGTACTCGCCCCGGCGTCCGCCTGTCCGACAACTGCTTCGACCTACGGGACGGCGACTAGGCCGTCATCCAAGTCGGAGGGGCCGGCCCCGGGGAATTGGCAGTGACCGCTTTCCCGATATTTTGACCATTTGACTTCGCCGTCATTCGCCGGCTGAAGTGGCAAAGTTTATCTCTTGGGGAAGGTTCCCAATGCGGCAATCAACGCGCGGGCCAAAGCGACGAAGGCTGGCGCGATGGTCGGATCACCAGACATCGCATCGGTCGCCAGTCGTGGCAGAAGACCATCCAGACGGGTGCCTTCGGTCCCGATGAACGCGACGCCTTGAGTCGAAGATCGAGCGGATTCCGACTCGGCTTGGTGGCTGCGGAAGCCAAGGGATACGGGCGGCTCTCGCGTTCTTGGACGTGGTTCCGGCCTGGTGAGGAACGACCATGATGTCGACAGCCACACCCGACGCACCGAGCCAATGACCAGGGTTGGCGGAGCCAATGACCAGGGTTGGCGGAGGGCGAGAAGCCGGCTTCAAGCAAGGTTCGCGCGATTTCCGGCGACCCAGCCAGCCGCTGGGTGTTCAGTGCGAGATCCGCATCGGTGGTCATCGGTGGCACGTTGAGCGCACCGGTACCGGCATGGAGGTACACGGCCTGCGCTCCGACCAGAATGAGGTTGCCGAGATGGTCGTGCAGCGCTCCGAGGGCGTCGAGCAGGACACGGCGGGCGGCGACGTATTCCGGGGCGGTCATCATGGCCTCCAAGCGGGGTCGGTCTCGGCTAGGGCGTCCATCAACGCCTCGGCTTGCCTAGGATAACGGCCGGGCAAGGTGAGCAGATCGGCTAAGGTCACCGACAACGGAGCCACCGCTACACCGTCTCGCCTGGCCGGATAGTCAAGAATGGTGAGGTCTTGCGGCGTCAACAAGATGACATTCGCGCTTGGGGCGTCCACAGACACGAGTTGCAATTCGGTCCCGGCGTCCTCGACGTTGGCGACGTATAAGACTAGTTGAGTGACGGGGATGATAGGCGCGGTGCCTTCAGGCAACCAGGCAGATCCGGATCTGGCTCCCGTCACCACCAGGTCAGACCTAGTGGTGGCCTTGGCCATCATCGCGTCGATCCCCCTGGGCGCGACGAAATAGGCGGGAGTGCCGTTGGACTTCAGCACCTGATAGTCAACCGTCCAGCGACTCAGGAGTTGCCGGCGATTGACTCCGGTCACACGTCCGGCTCGGTCGCGTTCGACGGCGCTGTCCGCCAAGAGCGTGAGCAACGTCTTAGACACCGTTCCCGGTGCCACCCCAGCCATCTTGGCCAACTCGCTCACGCCGACTGGGGCAGCTAGCTCCGAGAGGGCGCGGATGATCCGGCCGGCTGAGCGCCCATTGAGTCGTGTCATCGACGCCGGGCCAGACGGTTTAGGCGACTTGACCGCGCCCTGGGCCCCGATGAGGACAATAGGTTCATCGGCGAAGATATTCACCCAACCGGTCGTATCGGCATAGCTGATGCCAGCTTGCTCCAATTTGGCCCTGATCGGCGCGGAGACGTAGTCAAACAGATAGACGACCCCGGCCGATCCAAGTCCAACCGTGGGCGCTCTAGCGGGAAGGGAACCTGGTCGCCCGACCACCACATCGAACGCGACCGACCTTCCTGCGGGTGTGGTGAGGGTGAGCTGAGATAGTTGTCCGTCGCCGGACACAGTTTCGCTCCGTGTGACCCAGCCGGGGGGAAGCCCGGCCTGGACGGCGGCTATCGCCCGTCTTGATATTTCCTCTTTTCTACTATTTCTCGTCACAGGAAATACCGTATACCAGGAAATACTAAGACGCTACCAGCGTGCCGGACGCCTGTCGGATGGCGCTTGGTCTCACTCGAACGTCAATGGTTTTGGAACGGGCGCGGCCGGATCGGCCACGCTCACGACCGTGACCAGGCCGCCCTCGAAGCCAGCTCCAGCGGCCTCCTCCAGACTGGCGTCGGTCACCAGGGTCCAGGGTCTGGGTAGGCGGGTCCAGGCGTGCAGGGGGGCGGCCCCCAACTTGGCGGCGTGGGCCAGCACGTACAAGCGCCGGCTCCGCTCCACCACCATGGCCTTGAGCCGGGCCTGGGTCTGATCGGCCTCGCACAGGCCCCGCTGGGGGCTGACGCCGTCCGCCCCCAGGAAGGCGGCGTCGAAGCTCCAACTCTCCAGGGCGGCCTCGGCGCCGGGACCGACGAAGGCTTGGCTGAGGCCGCGTAGGCTCCCGCCTAGGCACTCCAGCCGGAGACCGGGGCGGTCGGCCAACTGGCCGATCACGCCCAGGGAGGCCGTCACCACGGTCAGGTCCCGTAGCTCCGGCAAGGCTTGGGCCAGGGCGGCCACCGATGAGCCGGCGTCCAGGAAGACGGTCTGACCGGCTTCGATCCGCTGACTGGCCCAGACCGCCATGGCCCGTTTGGCCTGATCGGCTTGGCCCAGGCGTTGGCTGAGGGAGAACTCCGGGCCGGGCTTGGCCATCGCCCCGCCGTAGGTGCGGACCAGCCGGCCGCTGGCGGTCAGCCGGGCCAGGTCGCGTCTAATGGTCGAAGCGGTGACTGAGAAGCGGTCGGCCAATTGTTCGACGTCGGCCGAGCCCAGGCTTTGGACCGACTCCATGATCAGACGTCGCCGCTGGGCCGAGTCACGCTCCGCCATCGCTCAACCCCTCCCTATCATCCGACTCCTGAGGACCGCCGCCGGCCCTGTCACCGGTCACGGCGCCAGCTGGGCCGCCTGTAGCAGGGCTTCGACCATGCTACGGGGATCGACCCGCCCGCTGCCGGCGATGTCGAAAGCCGTGCCGTGGTCGACCGAGGTGCGGATGACGGGCAAGCCGACGGTGATGTTGACGCCGGCCTCGATGCCCAGGACCTTGACCGGGCAGTGGCCCTGGTCGTGGTACATCGCCACCACCAGGTCGTAATCGCCCCGCACGGCCAGGTAGAACAAGGCGTCGGCCGGCCAAGGCCCACTGACGTCGATCCCCTCGGCCCGGGCCAGTTCCACGCCCGGTGCGATCAGGCGCTCCTCCTCGCCCTGGCCGAACAGCCCGTTCTCGCCGGCGTGGGGGTTGAGGGCGCAGACGCCGATCTTGGGCGGCGCCCCGGCCCGGCTGAGGGCCCGATGGCCCCGCTCGATGGTGCGCTGGACCAGACCCGGTTCGATCCGGGCGATGGCGTCGGCCAAGCCGACGTGGGTGGTGACGTGGATGACCTTGAGCCGGGGCGTGGCCAGCATCATCGACACCTCCGGCGTGCCGGTCAGGTGGGCCAGCATCTCGGTGTGGCCGGGGAAATCGTGCCCGGCCAGCCGCAAGGCGGCCTTGTTGATGGGAGCGGTGCAGATGGCGGCCACCCGACTGGCTTGGGCCCATTCGGCAGCCAGGGCGATGTAGCGGTAGGCCGCCTCACCGGCCGCGGCGCTGAGTTGGCCGAAGGGCAGATCGGGTGGCACCAGCCCGAGGTCGAGGACGGCGACACGGCCGGGACCCGGTTGGGCCAGCTCCGGTTCGGCCACCGACTGGATCTCGGCCTCAAGCCCGAGGATGGCCAGGGCTTGGCCCAGACGGGCGGCGTCGCCGATGACGACCGGACGGCAACGGGCCAGGACGGCGCCGTCGAGGACGGCGGCGGCGGTCACCTCCGGCCCGACCCCGGCGGCGTCGCCCATGGTGGTGGCGATCAGCGGAAGACTCATGTGTTGCCTTTCTACTTCAGTCGACGGGGACAGTGGGTAGGTTGGGAGCGTCTGGGACGGTGGGGTCGCCTGAGCTGGCGCCACGTAAGCGGTGGACGCCTTGCAGCATGGCGGCCAGCGAATCGAGCTGGCCGAAGCTGCCCGGCCGGGTGGCGACCAGGCGGCCGTCGCCAGCCAACGACACGACCGCGCCCGGGTGGACTTGGACCAATGGTCTCAGCCAGGCCAAGCCGAGGGCCTCGACCAAGGCCCGGGCGGTCGAGCCGCCGGTGGCGACGCAGTCCGCCGCCGGACGCCAGGCCAGGGCGCGGGCGACGACGGCCCGGGCCGCCTGACCGTCGTCCAGGCCTTGGTCGGGAGCCGGTTCCAGCGAGGTGAAGACCCGCACTGGGACCGGCCAGGCGCAGGCAGCGGCCGGATCAGTCCCGGCGGTCCCAGCGACCGGGCCGACGGCCCCCACCAGTCCCCCGGTCTCAGCCGCGTCCCCGGTCTCGACCGGACCTACGGTCTCAGCCAGCTCTACGGCCTCAGCCGGATCGACGGTCTCGACCGGATAGCCCAACTCGGCCAACCGCCTGATCTGCTCCCGGGCCCTCGGCTCAGCCGAACCGACCAGGATCGCCACCGGCCGGCCGCCGGCCTCAGCCACACCGTCGAGCTCTAGTCGGGCCGACCATTGGGCAGGGCCGCCGGAGTCCGGCGCGTCCGACCACTGGTCGGCGCCGTCTGGACCTGTCCCGTCCGACCACTGGGTGGGACCGTCGGGTTCCGTCAGGCCCAGCCGCTGGGCGGCCCGGCGGCGACCGAGGGCGGCGGCCACGCCACCGCAGCCGATGACCAGACGGTCGGGCCAGTCGGCTAGGACGGCGACGATCCGGTCCAGGTCGTCGGCGCTGACGGAGTCGAGCAGGGGCAGCCGGCCCAGGCCCCAGATGGCGCGCAATTGGGCCGCTAAAACCGCTCCCGAACTGCGCACAACGCGCAATTCGACCGGAACTACCACACCGGCCAGGCAGGCCGTCAGGTCGAGTTCGCCGCCCGCCGCGGCCGGCCGGCGAAGCCGCCCCCCAGTGACCGTGCGGTCCAGCTCGGGCAGCGCCGGGACCAAGACGGCCGGGCCCCGCCGGGCCAGGGCGGCGACTTCGGCCACGGTGTTGCCGCGCCAGAGCGAGTCGATCTTCTTCAAGCGCCCACCGGCGCTCCCAGCCCAGTCCAGCGCCACCGTCATGGCCGCGCTCAAGCGCTCGGCCGCCTCCGCCGCCGCCAGGTTCCGACAATTCAGATCACAGGCGGCGATAGCCGTACCGGCTTGGGCCAGAGTGGGCAGGTCCAAGGCCACGATGGCCGCCTCGCCGCCGTCCGGTCCCAGGCCGGCCAAGGCAGCCGTGGACTCGACCGCGCCGGTCAGGTCGTCGGCGATGACGACTTGGCGGGCAGGGGCGGCCATGGGGCTCCTTCTACGTCGGGTGGACCGGGATCAAGCGATCCGGCCAGTGGTCGGGCGGCCGGGCTCGAACGGTCCGACCGCTGCTGGGGCGGCTCGGGTCAGTCAGTCCGGCCGACGGCCGGCGACCTGCCGTAGCGGCTGGCGATTCAACTCCGAACGCGCGAATCACGCTAACACTATTGCGCGTAGTACGCAAGGGTGTTAGCGTCATGTCACCGCCCGTCGACGCTTGTGCCAGACCAGCCGCCGATCGGGCGTCCCGCGAACAAAGGAGTTGAGCATGTCAGACGATAGGGCCTGGGCGCCAGAACGCCGCGCACCGTTACCTGGAGTCGAATACGAAGAAGCCGAGTTCGGCGCCGTCGCCGGACTGACCACGACCGACGTGGTCAAAGCCATCGGCCTGGTCAAGCAAGGCAAGGTCTACGACCTCGACTGCGGCCGTTGGCACGCCATGCCGCTGATGGCGGTCCATCCGCCCTTCCAAGTCCTGACTTACCGCTCCGCCAGCGGCATGGACGTGGTCGGTGACATGGACGAGTGGCGGGGCGAGAACCCCGTCCACATGGCCGTCAACACCGAGATCATCATGGGCACCACCCACACCGGCACCCACCTCGACGCGCTGTACCACATCACCTGCGGCGACGACAATCACGCTTACGGTGGCTACAAGAACGCCGACCATCTGGGCGACTTCGGCCCGACCAAGGCCGAGGCCTCCTCGATCGCGCCCATCGTGACCCGGGGCGTCCTGGTCGACATGACCCAGCTGAAGGGCGGCCAGCCCCTGCCGGCCGGTTATGTCGTCTCCCTGGACGAGTTCCTCCAGGTGGCCCAGGCCAACGGCGTCGAGTTCAAGCCCGGCGACGCCGTCTTGATCAACACCGGCTGGTTGACGGTCTGGACGGCGGACGCCGACACCCAGGCCCAGCACGACGGCGCCGGCATCTCGCTCGAAGTGGCGGTCTACCTGGCCGACCAGGGCGCGGTCGTGGTCGGGGCCGACCAGGGCACGGTCGAAGCCAATCCGTCGCCCGATCCGCTCAACCCGCACCCGGTCCACATCGGGCTGCTGGTCGAGCGCGGCGTCCACCTGCTGGAGAACGCCTACCTGGACGATTTGGCCCGGGACAAGGTGACGGAGTTCCTCTTCGTCTGTCTGCCCTTGCGCATCCGCGGAGCCACCGGCTCCTGGGTCCGCCCGGTCGCCATCGTCTGAGTCCCGGCCGGCGCCGTCCGTACGACCGCTGACGCCAGTCGTACGGCTCAACGCCGTCCACCCCGCCCCGATGGGGGAGCCCACCGTCACAAGTGGGCTCCCCCATCGCTTCAACTACCCCCAGCGGCCGAGCGCCCCCACCCATTCGCTCCCCCGCCCAGCCCATTAGGCGTAGCTCGCCGACAGGCGCCACCGCGACAGGATGGTTACGACGCTCCTGACGGCGTGTCGTCGTACGCGACTTCCCGCTCGACGATGGGTGGACTGGCGGGCGAGCAGTTCCGTACGCCGTACGGGCTCAGGCCCGCTCGATGGTGTGGACCAGGGGGATGACGGCGGCGCCGAGCAGGGCGGCGGTCTGGTTCAGCTCAGAGAACTCGACCGTCGGTTTGGTCTCCGACCAGGTGGTCTGGGCGCCGATGTGTCGGCGCAGCAGCCGCAGCAGGGGCTCGCCGCCGCTGACCACCTCGCCGTGCAGCAGGAAGCGGTGCAGACCGACCGTGTTGGCTAGGTTGACCAGTCCGATCGCGATGTTGCGGGCGTAGCTGTCCAAGAGCTGGTCGGCGGCCGGCGACGACCAAGCCACGATGTCGCCTGGCAGGGCGGTCTCCCATTGGGGCAAGCCGAGCCGACGGGCCTCTTGGCGCAGCCAACCCAGGGCGGCCAGCGTCTCCCAGCAGCCGGACCGGCCGCAGCGGCAGGGGGCCCCGTCCAAGTCCACCACCATGTGGCCGACCTCGGGCGAGCGGCCTTCGACGCTGAACAACTTGCCGTCCACCATCAAACCGGCCCCGATGCCGGTGGAGATTTGGACGGCGCTGAAATTGTCCAGATCGCGGGCCTCGCCGAACCAGCGCTGACCGATGGCCAAAGCCCGGGCGTCGTCCTCCAAGAAGAGGTCCAGCCCGCAGGCCTGGCCCAGCCGACGGGCCAGGCCGGAGCCGACCAGGGCCGGGATCGGCGTGCAGGACAGGACCGTCCAATCGACCGGGTCCCAGACCGCCGGCCAAGCCAAGCCCAGGCCGGTCAGCGGCTCGGGGCTACGGCCCGCCACGGTCTCGGCCAAGCTCAGGACGGCGCTCTCGATGACGGCGGCGCTGGCGTCGGACGGGAAGTCCGCCCGTCGCAGGTCGTGCACCTGGCCGCGTTGGTCGACTCGGGCGCAATCGACGCCGGTGGCCTCGACCCGCAGACTGCAGGAGTGGCCCACCCGGGGCCCGAACCAGAGCGGACGGGAGGGCTTGCCCATCTTGGACGGGCCGTTGGCGGGCTCCAGCTCGACTAAGAAACCGTCTTCGATCAGTCCGGTCACGATGGGCGCGATCGAACCCCGGGGCACCTTGGCCAAACGAGCCAGATCGGAACGGGAGGCCGGACCCAAACGGACCAGGCTGTGGAGCAGGCCGACCCGGTTCGAGGCCCCGATCTGAGACACCGTCAACAGACCGGTGGACAGACCTCGCTCGATCCCGGACGCCGTCACCGCTCCCCCTCGCCGGAGTCCGGGCCGGCCGGGCCAGGCCCGAAGAGATCGGCCACGGCTTCGACCAGGCGCTCGACCGACCCGGGCACAAGATGGGCGGCCCCGACCTCGTAGCCCAGGCGGTCGTATTCCTCCAGCGGCGGCAGGTAGCCGAAGGCCTGCTCGGCGTAGGCCCCGACCAGCAGATGCTTGGGAGCCTGCGGATGGCGGCGGAGCTGTTCGGCCGTGGCGACGAAGGCCTCCCCCGGCAGAGAACACAAGGCGCAGTCCGGACCCAGACCGATCAGGTGGGCCCGCAATTCGACCTCACCCTCGTGGGGGTCCAGCATCTCCGAGCGCTGGGGCGGCCGGGAGCGCAGTTCGGCCGCCCAGGCCCGCCCCAATTCGGCCGCCACCAGACGCTGTCGCTCGGACAGCTGGCCCCCGGGGGCGAGGTCGGCTGAGACCGCGCGCCAGTCGGCCCGGGCCCGCTCCAAGTCTTCGACCGCCCGCTCCAGCGGCACGCGCTCGGCCGCCGTGACTTTGACCCGGGCCACCCGACTGGTGATCGGCCCGGGCGGCAGTTCGGCCCAGGGCGACTGGTCAGGGGCCGGGAAGACCCCGTTCCAGGTCAGGTTGACGTAGAGCGGACCCTGGGCGTCACGCAACCCCCGGGCCACGCCCTGGCCGACCGTGGCGGCCAGCATCAGGCCGGCTTGGCGGGCGGCGGGCGAGTCGTGGCTGGTGAAGATCGGATTGATGTCGCCGGCGCAGCCCTGCAGGAAGACGACGGGCGCCTCCAGGAGACGTCCCAGGGCGTCTCTGAAATGCCCCGGATAGTCCGGCGAGAAGAGCAAGTTGTCATGCTCGAAGACCGTGGCGTGACAGGGGAACTCGACCAGGACCGCCCTCACTCGGGTCGAATCCGCCAGCTCGCTGGCGACCAGACAGTGGGCCTCGAGGTCGGGCGCGCTGCCGTCGCGCCGGTTCAGGCCCAGGCCGGGAACCGCGACCGCGCCGGCCCACAGCCGAGCCGGCCCGAGGTCGGCCAAGGCAGCTAGGCCAGCGGCCTGGGCGGCCTCTACGATGGCACGGCCCGGCTCACGCTCCGGCCGCCCGGCCCGAGGACCGGAGTGGGTGTGGGTGGCCGAAACCACCACCGTCAGCTGGTCTAAGCCGGACTGGCCCACGATGCCCTGTTTGATCTGGGCCACCATGTCCGAGTTCAGATAGAGGATGTCGACCACGACCCAGCAAAAGGCCCGCCCGTCTAGGTCCTGACAGGCCCAGGCCCGGGCCTGCAGGGGGCGCTCGACGCCCTGGCTGGCCCCTTGACGGCGGGCGTAACCGGCCATGGGCAGATCGACGGGTAAGTCGATGTCGGCGCTGCCGGCCCCGACGCGCCAGTGGGACGTCATTGGAAATCCTCCAGTTGGCTCCTGAAGCCGGACCTGCTCAGCAGTTTAGTCGCGGCCGGGTCCCCGCTGCCGACCAGAGCCGCGCCGACCAGAGCGCTGGAGAGCTGGCAAGAGGCCAGTCGGATCAGACCTTCTGACTCAGGGGAGGAGTCGGCCAAGATCGAGCCGAAGCCGCGCCTGATCGCCCGGACGTAGAAGTCGGACTGGATCAGCCCGCCGCCCAGCACCACCACCTGGGGCGAGAACAAGCGGACCAGGCCGGCCAGGGCCGCCCCCAGATGGGTCGAGCCCCGCTCCACGATGGACCGAGCCGGCTCCGCGCCGGCCTCAGCCGCCGCTAGCAACTCCTTGGCGTCGATCACCTGGCCGGTGGCCTCGGCCCAGCGGGCGGCCAAGCCGGAGCCGGAGGCGACCGTCTCCAGACAACCACGCTGGCCGCAGGGACACTGACTGGCCCTATGTCCCAGCTGGACCGGGACATGGCCCAGCTCACCGACTTGGTCGTCGACGCCCGAGACCAGGGCGCCGGAGGTGACGAAGCCGGCCCCGATGCCGGTCGAGACGGTGACGAAGACACCGTGGTCGAAACCCCGGCCGGAGCCTTGGGCGAACTCGGCCAAAGCGGCCGCCGTGGCGTCTCCCATCACCGCCACCGGAAAGCCCAAACGTTCGATCAAGATCTGACGCAGGTCGATTTGACGTAAAGGCAGATTGGCCGCGCCCACGACGTGCCCGGAGGCCGGCCGCAAGGTCCCGGCGGTCGCCAGCACCAGTCCCTTGACGGGCGGACCGGACTGGACCGCCTTGACCAACTGGTCCAGCAGGCCGCTGGCGCCGGCGCTCCGCCGGGTCGGCTCGACTCGGCTCTCGGCCCAAGCGCCCTGCCGCCACCAGCCCACCCGCAGGTGAGTGCCGCCCAAGTCGACGGCCGCGATCATGCTCACGCCGCCCCTCGTCCTGAGGCCGCCGGCCCCGTCATCGGATCGAGGTTGGCCGACCGGATGGTGTCGAAACCGCCTTGATCGGCCAGCAGGCGGGCGGCGGCGCAGCTCAACAATTGCAGCAGCAGCGCCCCCACCAGGGTGGAGGTGGCGCCGGCCTGGACCGCAGGGGCGATCTCCAGAGCGGCGTCCCCCGGCTGGCCCTGATTGTCCAAGACCAGGTCGGCCCAATCGGTCAGCTTGGTCGAGCTGGGATGGCGCGAGTCGACCGCGTCGAGGTGGGCGCGCGAGACCAAGGCCACCACCAGACAACCCTTCTGCTGGGCCAGACGGGCCAGTTCGACCACGGCCTGGTTACGACCGGAGTTGCTGATCACGATGACGGCGTCCAGCCCCGTCACCCGATGGTGCTCCAGCAGTGGAGCGGCCAGCGCCAAGTCGCGCTCCGGGCCGGAGTCGGCCAATTGCAGCCACTGGTCGCGCGGGGGGCCGAGGTCGGCCAGACTCATGGCCACTACCTGGGGCAGGCCGCCGGCCCGCGAGCACAGCTCGGCCGCCAGACACCAGGAGTGGCCGGCCCCGAAGGTCAGCAAGCGACCGCCGCCGGCCAAGCGCTCGACCACCGCCCGGGCCGCTTCCAGCACGGTCTGGGCCTCCTGTTCCAACGCCCGCTGGGCCACTGCGATCAGATCTCGGCCCCAGTCGGACAACAGTCCGGCGTCGAAGCTCGGCTCAGGCATGGTTCAGCTCTCCCGCACCGGCTCCGGGCGGCCCGACCGCAGGGAGTCGTGCAGCGCCACCAGCAAGGCCGTGTTGGCCAGGCCGTCGGCCAGGGCGTCGGGGCGGACCGGCTCGGACAGCCGATCCAGATTGTCTGAGATCTGGCGTTGGGTCCAACCCAGGGTGCCGGGGTAGGCGTACTTCTCGGGACCCGCCACAGTCACCATCTGACGGGTCGTGTCGACCACGATCTGACCGTTGTCGCCGTGCACGACGAATTCGAAGTCAACGATGGTCGGCATCGACTCGGGCAGCGTCCAAGAGGCCTCCAGCAGGGCCGAGCCACCGTCCTCGTAGGTGACCAGGGCTTGGATCAGATCCCAGGTGTCGACGCCCAACCCAGCCAAGCGGCCCTTGACGCCCCGCGCCAGCACGCTGGTGGCCCGCCACCCGGTCAGCCACTGGGCCAGGTCGGCGGTGTGGGCGATCAGGAACCAGGCCGCGGACGACCGCGCCGCCCAAGATAAATTGTTCTTAGGGTAGGTGAAGACATTGGACAGCCGGGCGTACACCCCCAGGAGCCGGCCGGCCTGGCCTCGTTCGAGGGCGGATTTGGCCGCCTGGAAAGCCGGATTGATCCGGTTGGTGAAATTGACCTGGGCGGGGACGCCGGCTCGGCGGGCCGCTTCGGCCATAGCCCAGGCGTCGTCCCAGGTCGTGGCCAGAGGCTTCTCCACCAGAGTCGGCACCCCGGCCGCCATCAGGGCCAGGAAAGGCTCGCGGTGGGCGTGGTCGGGGGTGGCTTGGTAGACCCAGTCCAACCGCTCGGCCGCCAGCATCCGGTCCACGTCGTCGTAAGCCCTAGCGTCGGTTCCAGCCAGGTCGCGGGCTCGGGCCAGGTCCTGGTCGCAGACGGCCACCACCTCGGCCCTAAAACGCAGATCGGTTTGACGCAGCACCCGGGCGTAGACCTGGCCCATGTTGCCGGCTCCGACCAGACCGACGCGGACGAGAGAGCGAGTCATGACAATTCTCCTTTGATATTTATCCCTTGGTGGCCCCGGCCGTCAGACCGGCCACCAGTTGACGCTGAAGCAAGATGACCGCCACCACCACCGGCAGCAGGACCAAGCTGACGGCCGCCGTCATGGGACCCCACAGGATCGTCTTCTGGGAGACGAAGTGCGAGATCAAGACAGTCAAAGGCCGAGCCCGCTCCCCGCCCAAGACGGCGGCGATGAGGAATTCATTCCACGAGTAGATGGCGGTGAAGACGGCCGCCGTGGCCAGGGCCGGCCGGGCCATCGGCAAGACGATCCAGAGCAAGACTTTGAGCCGACCGCAGCCGTCGACCAGGGCGGCGTCCTCGATCTCGACCGGCACCGAACGGATGAAACCCATCAGGACCAAGGTCGAGAAGGGGATCAACAAGCCGGTGTAGACCAGCACCAGGGCCGTCCTGGTGTCGTAGAGATGAAGTTTGGCCACCGTCGAGTAGAGCGGGATCAAAACCACGATGGCGGGCACGGTCTGAGCCAAGGCGATCAGGAGGAGGACCAGCTTGGAGCCGTAGGCGTTCAGCCGGACCAAGGCGTAGGCGCAGGGGAAGGCTATGAGCAGGACCAGGGCGGTGACGCAGATGGTGACGATGATCGAGGTCAAGGCGGCGGCGTGGAAATCCGAGTCGGTGAAGAGATCGGTGTAGTTGGACAGTTTGACTCGCTGCGGCAACAAGGAGGGCGGGTACTGCTGGGCCTCCAGCTGATTCTTGAACGAGGTCGACACCGTCCACAGCACCGGGGCCAGGCTGATCACGGCGGCCACACTCATGACCGTCCACCACCAGACCCGGCTCAGGGTCGAATCACGCCGCCTCACAGTCGGGCCACCTTCCGGTAGGCGAAGAAGGCCGGCAAGGCCAACAGCGCCATGGCCATGGCGATGGCGCAGGCCCGACCGATCTGGTAATACTGCAAGCCCTCCATGTACGCCAACATGGACAGGTTGCGGGTGGAACTGCCCGGACCGCCGTTGGTGACGGTGTAGACCAGGTCGAACATGCGGTAGTCGCCGGCCAGTCTGAGCACACAGACGATCAGCAGGACCGGGGCCAGACTGGGCAAGGTGATGTGCCAGCGGCGCTGCCAGGAGTTGGCCCCGTCCACGGCGGCGGCCTCGTACAACTCGTCCGGCACCGCCAGCAGACCGGCCAGCAACATCAAGGTGACGAAGGGGATGTGGCTCCAAGAACTGACCGCCACGATCAAGAGCAGGGCGCCGCTGGAGCTGGCCAACAGGTTGGGGTGGGCCGAACTGTCGACTAGGGACACGATCCAGCGGATGACGCCGAGGTCGGGATCGGCCAAGAAACGCCACATCAAGCCGACGGCGACCGGCGTCAGCATCATCGGAATGGTCAAGATGGTGCGGAAGACGCTGCTGGCCGGGATGCGGCGAGACAGGCACAGAGCCAGGTAGTAGCCGATCGGCAATTGCACGATCAAGCTCAGCACCATGATCGAGGCGGTCACGCCGGCGGCCCGGCCGAAGCTGGCGGTGAAGACCCGATTCTCGTAGTTGGTCGAACCGATGAAGTCGGGCGCCCCGGGGCGGGTCAGGGCCATGTTCGTGAGCGACTGGTAGAGGCCGATCGCCATGGGCAGGGCGATGACGATGATCAAGATGCCCAGGGCGGGCGACAGGAAGGCCAAGCCGGACAGCCGGCGCCGCCGTCGGATCGGGCTGCGGTGGGGGGAGCGGACTCCCCCCACCACTGGACTGGTGGGCATGGGCCTACTTGCAGACTTCGGCTTCGGCCAAGATCGATTGGGCCCGCTGCTGGGCCTGAGCCAAGAAGGCGTCCGCCCCGGAGCCGTCGGCGGCGGCTTGGGACAGCACCTCGGAGATCGACACGATGATCTCGCTCATGACTGGCGTGTAGGGCAGGTGCTCGCCGAAGGCCGAAGCCTCGACTAGCAGATCGACGTACGGTATCGCGGTTTGGGCTTCGGGCAGGTCTTTGAGCGAACTGCGGGCCGGCGGTGGGGCGCCCAACTCGATCAGCCGGGACATGGCCTGCTGGCCGAGAGCGAACTCCAGGAACTGCCAGGCCACCTCGGGCGCGGCCGAATTGGCCGTGACGCCGGCCAGCCAGCCGAACATCAAGGTGTGACGGCCGTCCGGGCCGGACGGCGGCAGAGTCATCTCGAAGGACTGCGGGATCTTGGACTGTTCCGGGTCGACCACGATGGAGTAATAACCGGTGGCGTTGACCATCTGACCGACGTCGCCTTGGATGAAGGCGTTGGTCATGCCATTGCCTCCCGCGTTGACGGTGGTGGCCGGAGTCAAGGGCAGCATGTCGAAGTAGAACTTGGCCGCCGCCTGAGCCGCGGCGGAGTCCAGGGCGGACTGGCAGGTGCCGGGCTTGGTCAAGCTGCCGCCGAAGAGATAGAGCGCCTCCAGCCAGTAATAGGCCCCGGTGGTGGGGCTGAAGCCGGAGTCCGAGCCGTACAGTCCGGCCGCCCCCAGGGCGGTGGCGTTGGCGACGTATTGGTCCAGCGTGTCGGCCGGTTTGAGATTGTGCGCCGCCAACAGGTCGGTGTTGTTCCACAGCACGTAGGGCTCGGTCGACAGCGGGATGGCGTGGGTGACGCCGTCGAAGCGGGCGTAATCCTTGACCTGCTCCGGGAAGTCGTCGAAGCCGTAGGCCGGGCTGGTGACGTAATTCTCGAGACTGGCCAAGGCCCCGGCCGAGGCCAGAGCGGCGTACATGGGCGAGTCGAATTGGACGATGTCATAGGTGGCGGAGCTCTGACCGGCCGCCAGCAAGATCTTGGTGGCGATGTCGTTGTAGCCCAGTTCGACGATGTTGATGTGGATTCCGGTCTTGGCTTCGAAGTCCTTGGCCAGTTCGGTCAAGGCGGTCCCGGAGGGACTGGACGAGACGGCCATGGTCAAGGACGTGACGGTGGTGGTCGAGCCGCCGTTGGGATCGTTCCCGGAACTGCAAGCCGAGACGGTGAGGGCGAAGGCGAGAGCCGCGCCCGCTAGTAGTTGCTTGGTTGACGTGAGCTTATTGGTTGACATGGGCATCCTCCTTTGGGTGCGCATCAACGAGCTATCGAGCCGATCCTGACTCTAGGACTAAGTATGGGTGTACGTCAAACTATTTCCCCGGCCACTTCTCCCGGTCGACGCCGCCCAGACGCCTGGCCCGCCGAGCGGACGCTTTCGACCATTCCTCCGGCCTGTCGAAGTCCCCGACCCCTCGATCGGCGACGCAGGGAACAGCGAGCGGACTGTTACGACGCTCCAGCCGACCCAGTCTCTTCCGCCCCAGATCCTCGGCTCGACCCTCAGTGGCCGTCCAGGACCAGGAAAGCTCGCCAGGACTGGGGGCAGAAGCGGGTCAGCCGGTCCAGACCGGCCCAGGTCACGGGCAGGGCCTGGGCGTCGACCCAGGTCTCCCCCTGCTCGTCTTGGGTCCAAGGGTCCTGAACCATGACATGGTCCGGGCCGGCCAGTCCGTAGAGCAGGATCCAATGCAGCGTGTGCCGGCCGTGGAAGGGGAACTCGTCGATCAGGGCCAGAACCAGGGCGCCCTCGGACAGCCAAGCGGCCACTTCGTCCAACTCGACCCAACGCCGTTCCACGGCCAGGCCGAGGTCCCCGGCGCGGGCGGCGAAATCGCGCTGGAACCAGTCCCGCAGTTCGACCTGCCAAGCCTCGGCCGGTTTCTGATAGGTGTCGGGATAGCTCACCGCGATCCGGGCCGAGACGCCTTCGGCGGCCAAGGCGACGGCCAGCCCGAAGGGGTCGCAGCCCGGATGGGAGTTGGCTTGACGCCACAAGGACAATTCATGACTACGGTCCCCCGCCCCAGTCCGGCCCAGGGCCGACAGCGCCATCAGAGCGGCGGCCGGACCGCAAGTGAACGGCGTCGACTGGCGCAGGTAGGCTCCGGCCGGCCGACTGGGCTGGCGCCAGAAACGGGCCAAGGCGGTCGGCGGACGGCTCGGAGCAGCTCCGTCCACTTCGTCCCCGGAACCGTCCGACCTGGTCCTGGGTCCACTCAACGGTTCATAGCCTTGGGCCAGGGCGGCCGCCGCCAGCGCCGCCGCCACCGGGTCAGCCGGAACCGAGCCGGACGGGACTGGGCCGAACGAGGTGGTCGAGGCGGGCGGGGTGAGGTCAGCCGGGATCGAGCCGGACGCCACCGGGGCAGCCGGAACCGAACGAGGAGACGAGTGAGGCGGGTGCTGCCGGTGGGCTGGCGGGGCAGGGTCCGGCAGTTCGATCTTGGCCGCGATCAGACCCTGGTCGGTCAACCGCCGGCCGATCCCTTCCAACAGACCGGCGGCCAATTCGGGCCGACCGGTGAACCCCCACAGCTTCTCCTGGCCGGTCTCCGGCCGACGCTGACCGAAGGCGACCAGCCGGTCGCCGCCCTGTCGCCAGCTGTAGCAGGTACGGCTGTGCAGACCAGACGGCCCGCTCAGTCGCGCCATGGTCGCCGGGGCCAGCTCGAGACCGGCCCAAGCGGCGGCGGAGCGGTCGAACGGCTCGACCAGGGGCCAGGTTTGGAATTCCGCCGCCATGCCGGCTCAGCCTAACGACCGGCCCGCCGGTCCCAGCCGGCGGGTCTTCAGACCGTCGAGGCGCCCACTCCGACTCACGGTCGTAGCGTCATCTACTTTGGAGACAGACATTAGGAGGCGATCCGTCATGCCCGCACCCTCGATCGAGCCCGCCGTCCTGGAGCGAGGCGTCCAGGACTACCTCGATCTGCACCGCCAGCCCGAACTGTCGATGGCCGAATGGCACACGGCCCAGTTCATCGAGGAGCGGCTGGACCAGTTGGGCGTCGAGCATTTCCGCTGCGCCGGCACCGGTGTGATCGGCCTGCAGCGACGCGGACCGGGGCCGGTCGTGGCCTTCCGGGCCGACATCGACGGCTTGCCGATCCAGGAGGAGACCGGCCTGTCCTACGCCTCCACCGCCACCGCTCGGGCCGCGGACGGGGCCACCGTGCCCGTCATGCACGGCTGCGGCCACGACTCCCATGTCGCCAGCGCCTTGACCGCCGCCCGCTGTCTGGCCCGACCGGAGCGGGAGTGGGCCGGCACGGTGGTCTGGATCTTCCAGCCCGGCGAGGAGAGCGGGGCCGGCGCCCGGGCCCTGCTGGAGGACGGCCTGTGGCAGCGGGCGCCTCGGCCCGAGCTGGTCTTGGGCCAGCACATCGGCTCCTTCGCCGCCGGTCAGATCCGGCTGGCCCACGGGCCGGTCTGCGCCCAAGCCGACTCCTGGCTGGTTCGGATACAAGGCCGTCAAGCCCATGCCGCCCGCCCCCACACCGGTCTCGACCCCATCGTCCAGGCTTGCGCCACTATCATGCGGTTGCAGGCCGTGGTGGCGCGCGAGGTCGACGCCCTGCAGTCGGCCGCCGTCACGGTCGGCACCTTCCAGGCCGGCCTGAAGGAGAACATCATCCCGGAGCGGGCCGAGTTCAGCCTCAACATCCGCACCTTCGATCCACTCGTACGCCAACGTCTGCTGGCCGCCGTCCGGCGTGTCATCAGGGCCGAGGCCACCGCCTCAGGCGCGCCTGATCCCGAGTTGATCGAGCTAGCCAATTGGCCGGCCCTGCACAACGACCCGGCGGCCACCACCAGATTGGAGCGGGCCTTCGCGGCCGGCTGGGGCGACCGTCTGAGCCTGGACCCGCCCTCCATGGGCAGCGAGGACTTCGGCCTCCTGGCCCAGGCCATCGACGCTCCCAGCGTGTTCTGGCGCTACGGCGGCCTGTCCGAGAGCCAAGCCGCCGCCCAAGCGGCCGGCCAAGACGTGCCCTCGAACCACTCCCCTAGCTTCGCCCCCGACCCGGCCCGCTCCCTGGCCACCGGCGCCCAGGCCGCCCTGACCTCACTGCTGTCCCGCTTGGCCAGATGAGACGGAGGAGCCCGCCAGAATCTGGCGGGCTCCTCGAATTCGCTCAGCGGTCGGACCTCACTGGGCCGGCGGCGCGATCGCCTCCAGCTCGCCCCAGAGATTGAACATCTCGGTGATGGGGCCGTTGACGATCTTCTGCCGCACCTCCCAGAAGCGGTTGTAGAAGTCGACGTGCTCCGGCCTCGGCTCGAAGCACTTGGTCTCCTGGGTCCAGGCCTTGGCCGTGGCCTTGACGTCGGCGATGTGGCCGGAGCCGTGGGCGGCGATCAGGCAGTTGCCCAAGGCCCCGGTGTCCTGGGTGTTGATCAGGTAGTACGGCGTGTGCAACATGTCGGCCTTGATCTGGTTCCAGAAGGGCGAACGCGAACCGCCGCCGACGCCGTAGACGCGGTCGTAGGTGATGCCTTGCTCCTCCAGCGAGCTGAGGAAGAGGCGGTACTCACAAGCCACGCCCTCCAGCATGGCCCGCCACATGTGGGCCTGGTTGTGGCCCGGGGTCAGCCCCAGGTAGGCCGCCTTGGCGTTGGGCCAGGACGGCGTCATGGTGCCGGTCAGGTAGGGCAGGAAGAGGCTGGCCTCGGCCCCGGCCGGGGTGGCCTTGGCGATGGCGTCCATCATGGCGTAAGCCGGGCCGATACCCTTCATGTTGAGGATGCCGTCGCGGTACCAACCCAGCGAATAACCGCCGGAGGAGGTGCAGCCCCAGAGGCAGAGCTGGTCGGACCAGACGTACTTGCTGGTGACCAGGACCTTGTTGTTCACGGCGGCCTGGAAGTCGTCCAGGATGAAGGTCATGATCGAAGCCGTGCCGGAGACGTCGAAGGCCTGGCCGGCCTCGGTCAGCCCGGCTCCCAGGGTCGAGGCCATCAGGTCGCCGGCGCCGGCCACGATGGCCGTGCTCTCGCTCAGCCCGGTCAACTCGGCCATTTCCTTGCAGACGTGACCGACCACCTCGAACGGCGAGACAATACGCGGCAGAATGTCCATCGGCAGGCCGTACATCGTGAATTGACGCTCTGACCATTGGTCATTCTTGAGGTCGAACCCGATCAGCCAACCGGAGGCGTGGGCCCAGTCGACATAGGCGTCCTTGGCCTTCAGCCCAGCCAGTTTACTGAGCACGAAGGGAGCGATGTTAAGGAATTTCTTGGCCTTTTCGACATACGGGATCTTGTTCTTGTACAACCACCGCATCACCATCGGCACACAGTCCGGGCCGACGCCCCACTTGGCCGACTCCTCGACCCAAATCGGCTCCATGGTGTCGTTGACTTCCTTGGCCTCGGCCTGGGCCCGCATGTCCAAGTAGGGGATGAAGGGCCCGACCGGGTTGAGGTCCTCGTCCACCGGCACGGTGCCGTCGACCACGCCCGAGGCCGAGATGGCCTTGACCGAGCTACCCGGCACGCCTGACTTGGCGATGACGTCACGGATGCCGGTGATGATATTGGTGAAATATTGATTGGCGTCCATCTCGACGAACCCAGGCTTGGGCACGCTGGTCTGGACCTCGTCGAACCAGACGGCCAAGCACTGGCCGTCGATGTCGTACAGGGCCACCTTGGTGCCCATGGTGCCGCAGTCGAAGCCGATGAAACAATCTGTCATTAGCTGATCACTCCTCGTGATGGGAAGACGGATGAATGTGGGAACCGACCCAGTCGGCTTGGTGGCGACGAACCGGCCGACGAAGGCAGCGTAAGGATAATCAGGCAGACTCCTGAATCCCGTCAATGACCCACTCAACGCGCCCTTGCGTTGTTTAATTTTCGATTATACGAAATCGTCTCTAATCGATGCGTAATTTCGATCGCAGTGTATCAGGGCGGAGTGGATCGGACAAGGGTAATAGCGCACTATCGGCCACTGGAAAAGGGCCACAGAAATGGTGCTGGCCGACCGATCCAAGTCCTTCACTTGATTGACCGGCCCAACTCAATTACGTGAATAGGCCCGGACCGGGACAGCTAGGCGACCCTGCCGCGAGGTCTGACGATCCGCCGGAGAGTCGACTGCGTCCAGCCGGCTCCGTCGGGACCGTGGCCTCCCAGACCGCGGCCATGGCAGAATGTGCCTCACAACTACATCAGCTCTCGGTGGGGAAAGCCGGTCCAAATCCGGCACTGACCCGCAACGGTAGATCGGCTCCGGCGGTGGTCGGAGCGATGAGTCCGAGCGCCCACCAATCGAGCGGCTCCATCCGTCGAGGTCTACGGGGCGCGGTCAAGGCATGCCCGTCATGCTCAGCGGCGAGCCTTAAGGATCGCTCAGCCGAGAGGCACGCCAGTGTCCATACCGACGCTCACGCGTCTACCCGCGCCCACCGGCCCGACCGGTCGTAACCGTGGGCCACTGGCGGCGATCCGGGCCCGCGTGACGATCTACGGTCTGCCCCGGGCGCTGCATCCCGGAGCCTGGTGGCTGTGGGCCCTGGGTGGCGCCGTGGCGGCCTCTCGGACCACCAATCCGCTCAGCTTGGCCCTGCTGGTGGCGGCGGTCTCCTGGGTGGTGGTGTCACGCCGGGCCGAGGCCCCCTGGGCCATGGCCTTCCGGCTCTACCTCGGCTTGGCCGGCTTCATCATCGCGGTCCGGGTCGGCTTCCGGATCCTCTTCGGGGCCGATGGTTCGACCATCCTGTTCGATCTGCCCCGGATCCAATTGCCCGACCCCTTCTCGATCACCCTGTTCGGGCCGGTCTCGGCCGAAGCCGTCCTGAGCGGGTTGTACGGCGGCTGCCAGCTGGGGGCGATGGTGATCTGCGTCGGGGCGGCCAACGCCCTGGCCAACCCCAAACGGCTGCTGGCGGCGGTGCCGGGGGCGTTGTACGAGTTCGGGGCCGTCTTGGTGGTGGCCCTGTCCGTCTTCCCCCAACTGGCCGAGTCGGTCCAGCGGGTCTCCCGGGCCCGCCGCCTGCGCTCCGGCCGGGGCCGGCGCCACTTCCTGCGCCAGGTCATGATGCCGGTCCTGGCCGACGCTTTGGACCGTTCGCTCGACCTGGCCGGGGCGATGGACTCGCGCGGCTACGGCCAGCGCGGCACGGTCACGGCCAGGGCCCGCCACCTCACCTCGGGACTCCTGCTATTGGCGGCCGGCGGGCTCTGCGTCGGGGCCTACGCCGCCCTCGACACCAGCGGGGCCACGCCCGGCTGGCTGGGCGGAGCGGCCCTGGCCGGCGGCCTGGCGCTGGCGGGAGCGGCTTTCCGGCTGGCTGGCCGGAGGGCCCGGCGCACCCGCTACCGGCCCGACCGCTGGCGGATGGCCGAGGCCGTGGTGGTGCTCTGCGGCCTGGCTCCGGCTCTGGCCTTGAGCTGGCTGTCCCGGACCCATCCGACCCTGGCCTACCCCTCCGTCTCCCCTTTGGTCTGGCCCGGCTTGACCGTGGTCGAGTTGGTCGGCCTGCTGGCGGCCGCCCTGCCGGCCTGGCTGACCCCGCCGCCACCCGACCGGGCCGCCACCGCCCAGTCCGATCAGACCACCGAGCCCGACCAGGGAGCCAAGACAGCATGATCCGTTTCAGCGATGTCACCTTCACCCACAGCGGGGCCCGGCGGCCGACCCTGGTCGGGGTCGATCTGACCGTGCCGGAGGGCGAGTTCGCCCTGGTGGCGGGCCGCACCGGGGTGGGCAAGTCGACCCTGCTGGGAGCCGTCAACGGGCATGTGCCCCACTTCACCGGCGGCCGGCTGGCCGGCCGGGTCGAGGTGGCCGGCTTGGACACCCGTCAGCACCAGCCGCGCGACCTGGCCCGGTTGGTCGGCGTGGTGGGCCAGAACCCGCTGACCGGCTTCGTGACCGACTCGGTCGAGGAGGAGCTGGCTTACGGCATGGAGCAACTCGGCGTCGCATCGTCCGTCATGCGGGCCCGGGTCGAGGAGACCCTGGACCTGCTCGGCATCGCCGATCTCAGGCGCCGCCCCCTGCGCACCCTGTCCGGCGGCCAACAACAACGAGTCGCCATCGGTTCGGTGCTGGCGGCCGGAGCCCGTGTGCTGGTCCTGGACGAGCCCACCAGCGCCCTCGACCCGACCTCGGCCGAGGAGGTCTTGGCCGCCCTGCTGCGGCTGGTGCACGACCTGGGCGTGACCTGTCTGATCGCCGAGCACCGCCTGGAACGGGTGGCCGAGTACGCCGACCGCATGGTCCTGCTGACCGGCGGCGGGGCCGTCCGGGTCGGACCGGTGGCCGAGGTCATGGCGGACTCCCCCATCGCCCCGCCGGTGGTCGAGCTGGGCCGGCTGGCCGGCTGGTCCCCCTTGCCCTTGTCCGTCCGCCAAGCCCGCCGTCAGGCCGGCCCCTGGCGCCAGCGTCTGGCCGCCGCCGACCCGGAGCGCTATCCCCGGGCCCCGGGCGGCCCGACCAGCCAAAGCCCCCGGCCGCCGGTCCCCGACGGCACCGGCCTGACCGCCCGGGGACTGACCGTGGCCTACGGCCAGACCGTGGCCGTGCGCGCGGTCGACTTCGACCTGCCGGCCGGGCAGATCACCGTCTTGATGGGACGCAATGGGTCCGGCAAGTCGAGTCTGTTGTGGGCCCTCAGCGGCGTCGGCCCGAAGCGGGCCGGCCGCTGGTCGGTCGACGGCCAGCCCCTGGCCGAAGCCCCGCCCGAGACCGTCCGCCGCCTCATCCGGCTGGTGCCGCAGAACGCCGCCGACCTGCTCTACCTCGACTCGGTGGCGGCCGAGTGCGCCGCCGCCGACGCCGACGGCTCAGGCGTCGGCGGCGCTTGCGCCAGCCTCTTGGACCAGTTGGCGCCCGGCGTCGACCACGCCCTCAACCCGCGCGATCTGTCCGAGGGCCAACGGCTGTGCCTGGCGGTGGCCGTCCAATTGACCTCGCAGCCGCCCGTGCTACTGCTGGACGAGCCCACTCGGGGCTTGGACTACCCGGCCAAGGCCGCTCTGGGCCGGGTCCTGACCGGCCTGGCCGACCAGGGCCGGGCCATCTGCGTCGCCACCCATGACGCCGAGTTCGCCGCCGCCGTGGCCGACCGGGCGGTGGTGATGGCGACGGGCGAGTCGATCCTGGTCGGACCGGTCAACACCGTCTTGACCACCTCCGCCATCTTCGCCTCCCAAGTGGCCAAGGTGATGTCGCCCCAGCCCTGGCTGACCGTGGCCCAGTTGGCCGCCGCCGACGCGGAGACGCCATGAGCGCCGCCGGCCGCTCCGAACGGCCCATCCCGGTCGGGCCCAAGTCCGTCCTCCTGCTGACCCTGGTCTCGCTGGCCGGCCTGGCCATGTTCGCCTGGCCCCTCTTCCGCCCGGCTCAGCCCGCGGCCGTCCAACACGCCGAGGACGCTCCCTTCATCTTCGTCTTGATCTTGCCCTTGCTGGTGCTTCTGGTCCTGGTCCAGCTGACCGAGCGAGGCATGGACGCCAAGGCCCTGGCCATGTTGGGCGTGCTGTCGGCCGTCATCGCCGCCCTGCGCCCGCTGGGGGCCGGCCTCAACGGCATCGAGACCGTCTTCTTCCTCATGATCTTGGCCGGGCGGGTCTTCGGACCCGGCTTCGGCTTCGTGCTGGGCTGCTCCTCCATCTTCGCCTCCGCCCTCCTGACGGCTGGAGTCGGCCCTTGGATGCCCTTCCAGATGCTGGCCTCGGCCTGGGTCGGCATGGGAGCCGGCCTGTTGCCGGAACGGCTCTTCGGCAAGCCGGTCCGGGGCTGGCGCGAGATGGCCTGGCTGATCGCGTACGGCATCGTGGCGGCCTATCTCTTCGGCTTGATCATGAACCTGTGGTTCTGGCCCTACGTCTCCGGCTTCGGCCAAGCCGGTTTGGACTACGTCGCGGGCGGCCCCCTGCTGGACAATCTGCGTCGTTTCCTCATCTTCACCCTGGTCAGTTCGACCGCCGTCTGGGACACCGGCCGGGCCATCACCGACACCGTTCTGATCGCCGTCCTCGGGCCGGGCGTCCTGGCCATCCTGCGCCGGGCCGTGCGCCGGGCCAACTTCGACCCGGTGGTCGAGTTCGATCCGGTCAGCGGAGGCTGAGCCGACCCATTGATTCAGGTGGACTTGCGACCGACGCCAGGGGCAGAGCATCCTTGACGTCGACACGGCTTAGGCGATCGAGGCCGGATCGTGGGCATAGCGGGACCCGGCGCCTAAGATCGAAGCCGAGGATGGCACGCTTACCTACCAAGGAGAGGACCGAGACGGGCGAACCACCCCGGCGGCGGAGTCGACGGGGGTAGAAAAGGAAGGTGAGACGAGATGGCCCTGTTCGGCCGGAAGAGAGCGGCGACTCCAGAGTGGGCCGGCTTCTTGACTGTCAAGGAGTACAACCGCTTCATTGAAGAGGTCGATCGTTGCGTGGCCACTTTCGGCGTCGAGTACGCCCTAGGCGACGGCCAACTCGAATTAGCCGACAACCCCTCCGGCCTCAAGACCATCAACTTGATCAACCTGGCCCAGCTCTGCCAACGCACCACTCCGCGCGGGTATTACAACGTCATCTCCGCCAATCTGGGGTCGATCCTGCGCCAGGCCGCCCCGCCGGCGGCCGATCCGGCTGGAGCCCCGGCGGCGCCGGTCGCACCGGAACCGGACAAGACCAATTTTGCCGTTGTCCGTCCCATCCTGGGCGTCCGCTTGTACAACAGCCAGGACCTGGCCCAGTCCGGGGCCGACGCCCTCCTGCTGGGCCGCCCCTTGGCCGGGGAACTGGTCGAGGTCTTGGTCTTCGACTGGCCCGACACCGTCGAGATCGTGGACCGGCGGGTGGCCGAGGCTTGGGGACCGTCGCCGCTGGAGTTGCTGGAACTGGGTCGCTCCAACATCGCTCAGCGTTACGCCATCCGCGCCACCCCGGTCGAATCCAACCACGGCTTGACCCTGGTGGCCGAGTGCGAGCACTTCTTCGCCCCCAATCTGCTCTTCGAGTTGGATCGCCGGCCCGGCCTGATCGGCCCCCACGGCTCTTTGGTGACGGCGCCCACCCGCCATCTGTCGGTGGTCTACCCGATCGCCGATCTGCGGGCTCCGAGCGCGGTCACGATGCTGATCAGCCTGATCGAGAAGGCCCACCGGCAAGGCCCCGGCCCGCTCAGCCGCGATCTCTTCTGGTACCGTCCGTCAGGCTTCACCCCTATCCCCTGGGAGCGCAAGCAAGACAAGATCTCAGTGGCGCCGCCGGCCGCCTTCGTGGCCATGCTGAACCAGCTGGAGCGGCCCTCGCCGCTGGGCTGAGCCCGCTGAACCCACTCCTGGGCCGCCGTCGCCGGTCTGGCCGGCCAGCGACTGGAGCGGGCGGTCACCAGTCGGGCCGGCCTTTGATGGTGAGGGCTTGGCCGCAGACCATCAAGACGACGGCGTCGGCCGCTGCGGCCAGGGACTGGTTGACCCGTCCCAAGATGTCGCGGTAGTAGCGCGAGGAGCGGCCGGGCGGCACCAGTCCGAGGCCAACCTCGTTGCTGACCAGGACCAAGCTGGCCCGGCGGCTCCGGGTGAACTCGACCAGGGCGGCCAGGTCTTGGATCAGACTGGCCTCGATCTGGTCGAAGTCCTCCGGGGCGCCCTGGTCCGGTTGGGCCAGCTGGCTGAACATGACGTTGGAGACCAGGTTGGCCAGGCAATCCACGATCAGACAGTCCCAGTCGCCGGCCGGACCGTCCTGGGCGATGCCGGCCAGCCGGCTGGTCCGTTCCCAAGTGATCCAACCAGCCGGACGCCCGGCCTGGTGGCGCCGGATCCGGTCGGCCATCTCGTCGTCGCCGGCGAAGGCCGTGGCCAGGTAGACCACACCCCGCCGGCCCCGCCGGGCCGCCACCGCCTCGGCGTAGGCGCTCTTGCCCGAGCGGACCCCGCCGGTCACCAGCAAAACCAGGCCCGGCTGATCGACGCCCAGCTGATCGTCGTCTGGCTGATCGGTGTCTGCCATCTCAGCCCTTCGCTCCGGAGCCCGGGCCGCTCCCTAGTGTCCGGCACCGGAAGTTCGGTGTGAAAGAAGGTGGCGTCAGACGGGGTGGCTGGCCAGGCGGCGGAGCGTCCCGATATTGGATGTGTCGGGACGTTTCGCCAACGCCGCCAGGGGCCCCGGCTGGCGTCGACTTCCGCAGCGAACTTCCGGTACCGGACACTAGCAGCCCCATCAGGCGTCCTCGCGGTTGTCGACTAGGAAAGACTGGTCGTATTGGATGTCGTCGAAGGTGCCCATCCGGTTCATCATGGCGCAGGCGGCGTCCACGATGGGGAAGGCCAGGGCGCAGCCGGTGCCCTCGCCCAGACGCATCTTGAGATCGAGGAAGGGGGCCAGCCCCAACTCGGCCGAGATGGCGGCGTAGGCCGGCTCCTCGGAACGGTGGGTGGCGATCATGAAGTCGACCGCCGCCGGGGCCAGGCGCTGGGCCAGCAGGGCGGCCAGGATGGAGATGACCCCGTCGATCAAGATCGGGACGCGCCGGCTGGCGGCGGCCAGGTAGCAGCCGACCAGGCCGGCGATGTCGAGCCCGCCGACCTTGGACAGCACGTCCAGCGGGTCGCTCGGGTCCACCTGGTGCAGGGCCAGGGCTTGGCGCACCACCTCGACCTTGTGGGCCAGTCCCTCGTCGCTCAAGCCGGCTCCCCGGCCGACCGCCCGTTCGATCTCGACCCCGGTCAAGACGACGGCGCAGGCGCTGGTGCTGGTGGTGTTGGCGATGCCCATCTCACCGGTGCCGATCAACTGGTAGCCCTGGTCGATCAGACCGGTCGTGACATCGATCCCGACTTCGATGGCCTCGATCGTCTCCGCCCGGGTCAGGGCCGGTTCGACGGCCAGGTCACGGGTCGAACGGCGCACCGTCCGCTCCACGATCTGAGGCCAGCCGGTGGGTTGGGCGATGCCGATGTCGACCACCACGACGTCGCCGCCGGCCTGCTCGGTCAAGACGGAGACGCCGCAGATGCCACGGGTCATGTTGACGGCTTGCAGCCGGGTGAACTCTTGCGGCGCGCTGGCCACGCCTTGGGCGTAGACACCGTTGTCGGCCGCCATCACCACGACGCAGCGGCGCTCGAACTGATTGCGCACCCGCCCGGTCATACCGGCCAAGCGGACGGCCATCTCCTCCAAGCGGCCCAGGCTGCCGGGCGGCTTGAGCAGAACGTCGACCCGGGCCTGGGCCTCGGCCAAGACCGCCTGATCGGCGCCACTGATGGTGGCGATGACGTCTTCGTAGCCCATGGGTCCCCCTTTGGTCCGACAGCGAGCTTCGCTGACACCTTAATACGGTGGCGCTTCTGACCCGGCCAGCGCCGAGGGGCGAGCCGGGCCTAAACGATCTTGGACCGGCCCAGCGAGAGACGGGCTCCGCCCCGGCGGCGACGGCTCCAAGCCTCGTCGCCCAGGCCGCTCTGGAGCGGGCGGTGTTAGCATGACCGGGACCTCGCCCGGCCAAAGCACCGCGCCGGCCGGGTCCGACCGCCGCCCGGGGAGGAAGCACGACCGCACGCACCAGCCAAGTCCAGTCGGTCGACCGCGCCTTCGGTCTGCTGGAGCAGATGGCCCAAGCCGGCGGCGTCGTCTCCCTGAGCGAATTGGCCGAGCGCTCCGGGCTGCCGGTCCCGACCATCCATCGGCTCTTACGCACCCTGGTCTCAGGCGGTTACGTCCGTCAATTGCCCTCCCGGCGTTATTCGCTCGGCCCCCGGCTGATCCAATTGGGCGCGACGGCCGGGCAGG
Organism: Propionibacteriaceae bacterium; assembly: GCA_031265875.1. GTDB lineage: Bacteria > Actinomycetota > Actinomycetes > Propionibacteriales > Propionibacteriaceae > WQYJ01. The sequence goes on along the minus strand of JAISCA010000002.1, from coordinate 161,138 downwards.
TCTCCGGGGTCTGGGCCCAACCGATCTTGGACCGACTGGTCGACCGCTGGGGCGAGAGCGCCAACCTGGCCAGCTTGGACCGCGACATGATGGTTTACGTGGCTCAGGCCCCCTCGCCCCACGCCATGCGCACCTTCACCGAGGTCGGCCGCCGGGTCCACCCCCACTGCACCGGCGTCGGCAAAGCAGTCTTGGCCCAACTGTCCGACGAGCAAGTCCGCTCGATCGTGGCCCGGGTCGGCCTGCCGGCCCAGACCGACCACACCGTCACCGACCTCGAGACCCTGCTGCGCGAGCTGGCCCGAATCCGCCAGCGCGGCTACGCCGTGGATGAGGAAGAACAAGAGATCGGCGTGCGCTGCTACGCCATGGCCGTGCCCGGCGCCGCCGCCCCCAGCGCCGTCTCCATCTCCGGCCCAGCCGTCCGCCTGACCCCAGAGCTGGGCCTGCGGGCCGTCCCCAGCCTGGTCCAAGCCGCCCACGAATTGACACTGGCTCTGTCCGACCAAGTCCAGCCGGCCTAGGCGCAATCGGCCCCGCCGATTGAGCAATTACGATTACTACTTCGGCGTGTCGGACGTCGTAAGTGCTCAGTCGGCGACTGGGGCCCCACGGCTGACGCTTGCGACCAGTGCCACCGGCGTGTCGGACGTCGTAACCCGCCGTTCGCTGGTGGGGGGTGCGATTGGGGGTACGACTGTCCCTCCCCCCAGACTCCGGCCGCCCTGGCGGGCGGCCGATAGATCCACCTTGGTCTGACCGACTCCCCGTCCGAATGGGCCTGGCAGGCGTTGACGCTGGCCGTAGCTGGGCATAAGATCCGAATCACAGATTCTAATTCTCGCATCGTGAAATTCGGGGGAAGCGTCATGCGCTACACCGCCAACTGTTCCATCCTCCTGACCGACCTGCCCCTGGCCGAACGCTTCCAGGCCGTCCGGCGGGCCGGGTTGACCGGCGTCGAGCTGTGGTGGCCCTTCGACCGGCCGGACCCCGGGCCGAACCAGATCGACGCCTTGACGGCCGCGCTGGACCAGGCCGGGGTCGAGTTGACCGGGTTGAACTTCGACGCCGGCGACATGGCCCAGGGCGACCGCGGTCTGGTCTCCTGGCCCGGTCAAGCCGAACGCTTCCGGGCCAATGTCGCCGCCGTCGGCCAGATCGCCCGCGCCACCGGTTGCCGCTGCTTCAACGCCCTCTACGGTTTGCGCCAGCTAGGCCATAGCCCGGCCGAGCAGGACGCCTTGGCCCTGGAGAACCTGGCCTGGGCCGCCCGGGCGGTGGCGGAATTCGGCGGCACGATCTTGATCGAGCCGGTCTCCGGAGCGCCGGACTATCCCCTCCAGAAAGCGGCCGACGCCCTGGCTGTGATCGACCGGGTCGAGGCCGAACAGGGCCTGGACAACCTTGGCCTATTGCTCGACGTCTACCATCTGGCCAACAACGGCGACGACGTGGACGCCGTCATCGCGGCCCATCACGACCGGGTGGCCCACGTCCAGATCGCCGACTTGCCCGGCCGGGGAGCCCCGGGCACCGGTCAGGCGCCCCTGCGCCGCTGGCTCCAAGCCCTGGACCAGGCCGGTTACGACGGCGCCGTCGGTCTGGAGTACGTCAGCCCGCCGGGCCAAGACCCCTTCGCCTGGCTGGCCCAAGACTGAGGCCTGAGCGCCGAACCTACAGAGAAGGATCACCATCATGACTAATGTGGCTTTCATCGGCTTGGGCATCATGGGCGCCCCCATGTCGGTCCATCTGCAACGCGGCGGCTTCGCCGTCACCGGCTATGACCTCGTGCCCGGCGCCACCGACCGCCTGGTCGCGGCCGGCGGACGAGCCGCCGGCAGCCTGGCCGAAGCCGTGGCTGAAGCCGACGTCATCGCCCTGATGGTGCCCGACTCGCCCGACGTCGAGGCCGTCCTGACCGGCCCGGCCGGCGTCCTGGCCCTGGGCCGCCCCGGGGCCTTGATCATCGACTTCTCCACCATCAGGCCCGATGTCACCATGGCCCTGGCCGCACAGGCCCATCAGGCCGGCTTCCGGATCTTGGACGCCCCGGTCTCGGGCGGCCAGCCCGGCGCCGAGCAGGCCACCTTGTCCATCATGGTGGGCGGCACGGCGGACGACTTCGAGGCCGCCCGGGCCATCTTCGAACTGGTCGGCCGCACCATCGTGCTGGTCGGACCGAACGGGGCCGGCCAGACCGTCAAGGCGGCCAACCAGTTGATCGTGGCGGCCAACATCGAAGCTCTGGCCGAGGCCCTCATTTTCCTGGAGGCCTACGGTGTCGACCTGACCGCCGCCGTCGAGGTCTTAGGCGGCGGCCTGGCCGGGTCGGCCGTCTTGAACCAGAAGGCGGCCAAGATGACCGCCCGCGATTTCCAGCCCGGTTTTCGCATCGACCTCCACCACAAGGACATGGGCATCGTTCAGGCGGCCGCCCGGCAGGCCGGCCTGGCCCTGCCCCTGGGCGCCTTGGTGGCCCAACTGGTGGCGGCCGTCAAGGCCCAAGGCGACGGCCAACTCGACCACTCGGCCCTCTTCCGGGGCGTCCAGCGCCTCTGCGGCCTGGCCCCGACCACCGACTGACCAGCACCTGAAGTCAAAGGAGACACCATGCCCCGTATGCGTACCGTCGACGCCTTGGTCGCCATTCTCGAGGCCGAGGGCGCGACCCAAGTCTTCGGCGTCCCCGGCGCCGCCATCAACCCGCTCTACTCCGCCTTCCGCGCCCACGGCGGCGTCGACCACGTCCTGGCCCGCCACGCCGAGGCCGGTTCGCACATGGCGGACGGCTACTCGCGCGCCCGTCAAGGCAATATCGGCGTCTGCGTCGGCACCTCCGGCCCGGGCGGCACCGACATGGTGACCGGCTTGTACGCGGCCTGGGCCGACTCGGTGCCGATCCTCTGTCTGACCGGCCAGGTGCCGCTGTCCAAGATGGACAAGGAGGACTTCCAAGGGGTCGACATCGTGTCCATCGCCGCCCCGGTCACCAAGTGGGCCGTGACGGTGAAGGAGCCGGCTCAGATCGGCCCCATCATGCGGCGGGCCTTCCACCTGATGCGGTCAGGGAGGCCCGGCCCGGTCCTGATCGACCTGCCGGTGGACGTGCAGACGGCTGAGATCGAGTTCGACCCCACCGCTTACACACCGCTGCCGCCGGACCGCCCCCAGGCCAGCGCGGCCGAAGCGGCCGCCGTGGTCGATCTGATCGCGGCCAGCCAACGTCCCCTGCTGCTCTTGGGCGGTGGCGTCGTCATCGCCGGGGCCGAAGCGGTGGCCCAGGAGTTGGCCGAAACCCTCGACCTGCCGGTGGCCGCCACCTTGATGGCCTCCGGCGCTCTGCCCGACGACCATCGGCTGGCGGCCGGCCTGGTCGGCATCCAGACGGCTCGCCGCTACAGCAACGCCATCTTCTTGGAGTCGGATCTGGTGATCGGCGTCGGCAACCGCTGGGCCAACCGCCACACCGGCGATCTGGCGGTCTACCGCCAGGGCCGCCGTTTCGTCCACATCGACATCGAGCCGACCCAGCTAGGGCGTATCTTCCCGCCCGACTTGGGCCTGGTGTCCGACGCCAAGGCCGCTCTCGAGCTGATCCTGGCCGAGGTCCGCCGCCGCCGCGATCAGCTGCCCGATTTCTCGGCTTGGGCTGATCAGGCCGCTCGCCACCGGCGGCGGCTGGAGCGTAAGACGCACTTCGACGATGTGCCGATCAAGCCGCAGCGAGTCTTCGAGGAGATGAACCGGGCCTTCGCCGGCCGGGTCCGCTATGTCACCACCATCGGTCTGACTCAGATCGCCGGGGCCCAATTCATCAACGTCTTGCAGCGACGGGGTTGGATCGACGCCGCCCAGGCCGGCCCCTTGGGCTGGACCCTGCCGGCCTGCTTGGGTGTGGCCAAGGCCCTGCCCGACGAGTTGATCGTGGGTTTGAGCGGCGATTACGACTTCCAATTCTTGATCGAGGAGTTGGCGGTCGGCGCCCAATTCCACATTCCTTATGTCCACGTCATCTTGAATAACTCATATCTCGGCCTGATCCGGCAAGCCCAGCGGGCCTTCGACATGGACTACCAGGTCCAGCTCTCCTTCGACAACGTCAACTCGCCGGAGATGGACGGTTGGGGGGTCGACCACGTCAAGGTGGCCCAAGGTTTGGGTTGCTGCGCCCTCAGAGTCAAGCGGCCCGAGGAACTGGGCCCAGCCCTGGCCCAGGCCGAGGCTCTGGCCTTGAGCCAACGCCTGCCGGTGGTGGTCGAGGTCGTGACCGAACGGGTCACTGACATCGCCATGGGGCCGTCTTTGGACAAGGTCAAGGAGTTCGAGCCGGTGGCCAGCTCGGCCGCCGACGCCCCCACCTCAGTCTGGCCTTTAGAGTTGGACTGAGCCGAGACGACGGGCCCGGGCCACCGGGATCCCGTCTCGGCCAGCCTGGTCTGAGAACTCCGTGCCAGTTCCACCATCCGACCACTTGACTTAGACACGATTGAAGCGAACGTCGAGTGTTCATGCTTGTAAGTGAGCCGATTGAGGTGTTGAGACTCGCAAGAGTCGATATCCACTCAGAGAGTCGCGGGCGCACCGGTTGACCCCTCCGCTCCGGTGCGATAGGAATACCTTTGAACTCCTCCTCCGGCTTGGGGGGTTTGGGTCTGCGCCCGTGCTTACCTGGGCCATCTCGACCAGCGCTCCGTCGCGCTGGAGAAAAAGGATGCGTCATGTTGAATGCCGTCCCCACCCGCCGCCATAGTCGTCTGATCATCGCCTTGTTGTCCTCGGCGCTGCTGATCGGGATCGCTCTGCCCTTCCTGTCAGCGCCGCCACCGGCCCAGGCCTCCCAGTCGAAAGTCGGCAACGGCATCATGATGGTGAACGTCTTCTACGCCTACGCCAACGGCGACGAGTCACTGTTTGTGTCCGCTGATCGCGGTTCCATCGTCGTGACCGACCCGAACGGGTACTTCAGCACCGGTTCTGGCGCCCGCGCCGCCGCCGGCACGGCCGGCGTCTGGCGCATCCGGGTCGACAACGGCACCATCAAGGAGCCCGGTGCCTGGCGCATCGACGTGCTCAAGGACGGCACAGCGATCCCCGGCCGGGTCTGGTCGGAGTCGTACGTCACCAACCAGGGGACCGTCCAGAACCTGACCTACTGGGCGGTCAACTTGAACGGTCTCATCTACCGCATCGACTTGCTCAACATGAACGGGGCCTACTCGCGCATCACGGCCGACGCCATCGGCATCCCGACCGGCAGCGACTGCCGTCCGTCGTACACCTCGAGCGAGTTCCAAGGCAATAACACCGACGACTGGTTCCCGCCCCTGCTGGATTGCGGCTCGCGCTTCAAGATCTTCTTCGAGGAGCCCAACATCGATCTGCCGGTCGAAGCCCAGACCTGGGCCGGCCAGTCGGACTGGATCCTGCCGCCCCCCATCACCCGCGAAACCATCGTGGTCGAAAACTTCGCCTTCGCCCAGTCCCCCACCACCTCAGCCGGCCTTTTCACCTGGACGATGGATAAGTTCATGGGCAACTACGAGGTCCAGATCGACGTTGACGACAACGGCTCGTACGCCGACCCGGTCGACCGTGTGATCGCCGTCTCGGGCGGGCCTGGCGCCTACAGCGCGAACTTCGACGGCCGCGACGGCCAAGGCCAGACCATCCCCTTCGGCACGCCCATGATGGCCCGGCTCTGGTTCGACAAGATCGGCGAGTTCCACCTGGTGATGGACGACATCGAAGGCCGCGGCGGCCTCACTCTGACCCGCCTCAACGGCGACGGCGAGGGCGACACGACGTTGTACTGGAACGACACCGCGCTGTCCAGCAGCGGACGCACCTCCACCACCGCCCAGGTGGACGGCCGGGCCGGCGTCGACTCCAGCGCTGGCGTGCACGGCTGGAGCGCCGCCAGCGGCACCAATAGCTGGGGCGACAACCGCTCGATCGAGGACTGGGCCTACGCCCAACCCCTCGCCACCCCTCGGGCCGAGATGCCGATCGGCGTCGTGCCGGTGGTGTCGACCAAGTCGTCCCTCCCCTCCTCGACCAGCCCGGTCATACCCGGTCAAACGGTCACCTACACTCTCACCTTCGCCGGGGCGGGCGGACGCCAGGCCACGGTCAAAACCACTGAGTCACTGGCCAAAGTCCTGGACGACGCCAGCTTGATCTCGGGACCGACCTCTTCCCTGGACAGTCTCCAGGTCGGCCAACTCGACGCCAATGGCAGCTTCAGCATCACCGGCACGGTGCCGGCCGGCCAGACCGCCACCGTGACCTACGCGGTCGAGGTCAATCAGTCGAGCACCGGCGACGACCAACTGGTCAGCGTCTTGGCCTGCGATCCCACCCAGCTCAACTGCCAGGAGATCCAGGCCACCCACCCGGTGGGCCGGATCGACTTCGAGCACGAGATCACGACCACCGCCGGGCCGGTGTTGCGGGTGGGCGACCAGGTGACCCGGGAGTACCGCGTCAGCAACGTCGGACAGGCCGACTTAGCCGCCTTCCATTTCCAAACTGAGATCTTCAGCGGCACTGGCCCGCTCGGGCCGCTGACCTGCCCGTCCACGGTCTTGCCTCACGACCAGTCCGTCCTCTGCACCCAGACTTACGCCCTGACCCAGGCCGACATCGACGCCGGCTCGCTCCGGTCGCGCGTCTACGCCGTCGGCCGGACTCAGGCAGGCGCCCAAAGCGAACCCTCCCAGGAGTTCCCGTCCCAGACCCAGACGGCCGATCTGATCATCGCGGGCAATCCGTCATTGCGTATAGCCACGGCCGCCAGCCCGCTCCCCAGCGGTCCGACCCAGCTAGACCAGCCGGTGACCTACCAATTCACGATCACCAACAACGGCAACACCTCGCTGTTCGACGTCGGCGTTCAGGTGACCACCTTCTCCGGTTCGCCCGCCTTGACCGTGAACTGCCCCGACAGCTCGGTCACACCGTTGCTCCCGAACGCCTCTTTGACCTGCTCCGCCACCTACCGGATCACCCAGGCGGACATCGACCGGGGCTACCTCAATCTGACCGCCCGCGCCACCAGCAAGGACATCCACCACAATCCCGGCCCCTACTCCTATTCGGTGGTGACTGATCTGACCCTGGTCCAGGCCCCCCAGCTCGGCCTGGTCAAGTCGGGCCAGCTCGGATCGGACGGTTTCAGCGTAAATTCAGCGCTGACCTACGTCTTCGACGTCACCAACCTCGGCAACGTCACCATCTCCAGCCTGGAGATCCAGGAGCTATCCTTCAGCGGCGCCGGCGGCCTGCTGCCCGCCACCTGCCCGGTCACGCTCCTAGCCCCCGGCGCCTCGGTCCGCTGCCTGACCACCTACACCATCAGCCAGCCGGACGTCGACGCCTCCGTCTTCGACAACAGCGCCATCGCCACGGGCCAAGACCCTCAGGGAGACCTGGTCAGCTCGCCGGTGGCCTCCGCCCGAGTCAGTGGCGACCGGGCCCCGGCCCTCAGCCTGCGCTCGTCCAGCTCGACCCCGGCTCCGGACCAGCCCTGGCCCGGGCAGATCGTCGACCTCAGCTTCGAGGTCACCAACACCGGCAATGTGTCTGTCACCAATGTGACGATCGCCCCGTCGGCTTTCACCGGCTCGCCCACTCCCCAGACGACCTGTCCGCCCCATTCGGCTCTGGCCCCGGGCGACCAGATCGTCTGCCAGGCCAGCTACGTCCTGACTCAAGCCGACATCGACCTGGGCCGGGTCGCGCACACGGCGACGGCTCACGCCGACGCCGCTGGCGGCGCCGGCGTGACCTCCAATCAGAGCCAGACGGAGGTCCAACTGTCACATCGCCCCGGGGCGACCTTGACCACGACGGCCGACAGCTCCGGCTTGTCGACCGCGCCTCGGGCCGGCCAGACCGTCGTCTATCGCTACAGCCTGACCAACACCGGCAATGTCACGCTCCAGCAGACCGCCATCGTCGATCACCTGCCCGGAGTGAGCGCCCCGACTTACACCTGGCCCGGAACCGCTGGCCGGCTGGCCCCCGGCCAAACCGTCACCGCCCAAGCCAGCTATCAGCTCCAGCAGACCGACGTCGACGCCGGCTCCATTCACAACTTAGTCAACTCCTCCGGCCAGACGCCGGCCGGGGTCCCAGCGCCCGACGCCGGTCCGGCCAGCGCCAACACCACGCTGACGGCGGCCCCGGCTCTGAGCTTGGACAAAGCGGCCGACATCTCCCAGCTGCCGACCACGCCGTCGACCGGTGATCTGATCAACTACCAGTTCACGGCCACCAACACCGGCAACGTCACCCTGAGCGATGTCAGCTTGACCGACCCGCTGCCCGGGCTGAGCGCCCTGACCTACAACTGGCCCGGCAGCGCCGGCAGACTGGCCCCCGGCCAGACCGTCACCGCCCAGGCCACCTACCGGCTGGTGCAGGCCGACCTCGACGCCGGCAAGGTCACAAACAGCGCCAGAGCCGGGGCCAAAGCGCCGAATCAGTCGCCCCTGACCGACCCGCCCCAGGACACGGTCACCGTGTCGCTGTCGCCGGCGCCGCTGCTACACCTGACCAAGGCGGCCGACACCTCGGCCCTGACCGTCCCGCCTGAGGCCGGGCAGATCGTGACCTACGACTTCAGCGTCACCAACGCCGGCAATGTCACCGCCCATGACGTCGAGGTGATCGATCAGCTGACCGGGTTGGGCGTCCTGACCTACGCCTGGCCCGGCGTCGCCGGTGTCCTGACCCCCGGCCAGGTCGCCACCGCCCGAACCACCTACCGTTTGACCCAGGCCGACATCGACGCCGGTCAGCTCAGCAACACCGCCACGGTCACGGGCAAAGCCCCGAACGGCTCCACCCTGCCTCCCCAGGCCGGCGCCTCGGCCCAGGTCACATTGGCCCCCGACGGCGCCATCGACTTGATCAAGGCCGCCGACCGCAGCCAGTTGAGCGATCCGCCCGCCGCCGGTCAGACCGTGGCCTATAGCTTCAGCGCCACCAACGTCGGCAATGTCACGCTGAACCAGGTCGTCATCACCGATCCGCTGCCCGGCCTGGACCCGCTGGTCGAGGTCTGGCCCGGTACGCCGGGCCAGTTGGCCCCCGGCCAGACCGTCACGGCCCAGGCCACCTATCGCCTGACCCAAACCGACCTCGACGCCGGCCGGCTCAGCAACACCGCCACCGCCCGAGGCGTCACTCCGGCCGGCGCCAGCGTCACTCCCAGCCAGTTCACGGTCAGCTTCCCGCTGGCCCGGGCGCAGGGCCTGAGCTTGACCAAGCTGGCCGACACCAGCCAGCTGAGCGACCCGCCCCAGTCCGGCCAGACCGTGACCTACGACTTCAGCGTCACCAACGCCGGCAACGTCACGGTCAGCCAGGTGACGGTGATCGATCCGCTGCCGGGCCTGTCCGCCCTGACTTACGCCTGGCCCGGCCCAGTCGGTCTGTTGGCTCCCGGCCAGACCGTCACCGCCCAAGCCACTTACCATTTGACCCAGGCCGACCTCGACGCCGGCCGGGTCGCCAGCACGGCCACCGCCGAGGGCGTCGGGCCTGATCGGTTGGCCCTGCCCAACCCGCCCCAGGCGCCTCTGACCACGCCTTTGACGGCCGCTCCCGGGCTCAGCCTGGGGCGGGGCGTCTATCGACTGCTGGACGCTCCGGCCGACGGCCGGATCGGCTCCGGCGACAGCTGGCAGACTTTGGCCGAGACGCCGCAGGAGATGGTGTACCTCTTCGAGGTCCGCAACACCGGCAACGTCACGGTCCACGACGTCAGCTTGACCCACCGCCAATTCACTGGAGCCCGGCCAATTCCGACCGTGACCTGCCCGGCTGAGGCCGCCGCTCTGGCCCCGGGCCAGGCCGTCACCTGCTCGGCCCGCTACCTGCTGTCCCAGGCCGACGTCGACGCCGGCGACGTCCTGTCCCAGGTCGGAGCCTCGGGCCAGCCGGCCGGCGGCCCCCAGGCCCCGGCCCAGGTCGCGTCACCGCTGGCCTCGGCTCTGATCGAATCGCAGCACCAGCCGGCTTTGACCGTCGAAGCGACTCCGAGCATGACCGATCCGGCCGACTTCACGGTTGGCGCCGAGGTCGAGTTCACCTTCAACGTCACCAACACTGGCAATGTCACCTTGTCTGATCCGAGCGTCGCCGTGGTGTCCTTCAACGGGCACACCAGTCTGGATCAGATCGACTGCCCGGGCGATCCACTGGCGCCGGGCGCGCTGGTCGTCTGCCAGGTGACGCACGTTTTGAACCAAGGCGACATCGACGCCCGCCGGGTCGACCTGACGGTGACGGCTTCAGGCGCTTCGCCGGGCTCACGGGCCAGTGGCGGCCTGCCCGTCACCCCGGTGCCCTCCCCGGCCGACGCCGCCTTCGTGCTCGGCCTGCATCAGCCCGCCCTGTCCTTGGTCAAGTCGTCCTCGGCCGCGGGTCAGGCCATCTTGACGGTCGGTGAAGAGGTGACGTACAGCTTCGTGGTGCGCAACACCGGCAATGTCACCATGTCGTCGATCGATTTGGTCGACGACGACTTCTCCGGCTTCGGGCCGCTCTCGGACGTCGCTTGCCCGACCGACCAGCTGGCCCCGGACCAGTCCATGACCTGCCAGGCCACCTACGTGGTCACCCTGGAGGACATCGACGCCGGTGGGCTGACCAATCACGCCACGGTGACCGGGTTGGGCCCGGTGCCCTTGGACGACGACCATCCCGCCACCGTCGAAGACGACTCCCAGAGCGCCCTGCCGGCCCAGGCCGAGCCTAGGTTGGAGCTGATCCAGACCGGCAGTCGCCGGACCGACGGGCCCACCAGCCTGGGCGAGATCGTGGACTACCGCTTCGTCGTGCTCAACACCGGCAATGTCACGGTGCAGGAGTTGACGGTGGTCGGCCAGGCCTTCTCGGGGGCCGGTCCCCTGTCCGACGTGGTCTGCCAGGAGACCACGCTCAGGCCCGGCGAGTCGACCCTCTGCTGGGCCACTTACGCCCTGACCGCGACCGAAGTCGCCCAAGGCGGCCTCTTGACCAACTTGGCGGTGGCCAGCGGCGTGACGGCCCAGGGTGGCCCGGTCGAGTCGGTCGAGGCCGAGGCCGAGGTCCAGTTGCCTCTGCCCGAGACGGGCGCCCCGGGCGGCCTGGCGGTCTGGCTGGTCGCGGCCGGTCTCAGCCTGCTGGGCGGCTGGGCGCTGCTACTGCTACGCCGGCGGACCCGACGGGCTTAGCGCTGGCGGCCGGCGCCGAGGAAGGTACCGGGCCGGAACGCAGCGCAGGGAGGACACTTTTGGGGGCTTCTAGAAGTGGGCGTCAGCCAGGGCTTCCTGGCCGGCGCCCACTTTTGCGTCAAACCTGCGCTGGGCCGCCGCCGAGTCCATCGATCAGCGGCTCTCCAAGGCCAGATCGACCAGCCGCTCCAAGTCACGACGCATGTCCAAGGAGGGGTCGTACAGCCACTGGATCTGAAGACCGTCGGCGGCGGCGATCAGAAGCCGGCCCAGCCAGTCGGCCCGCTCGGCGGTCAGGCCCTTGGCTTGACGGAGACCGTCCGCCAAGCCCCGGCAGAACTCGGCGTAACGGTCGCGCATGAAGTCATGCCCAGGGTGGCCGGGGTTGACCGCCGCGATGGCCTGTTCGAGGAAGAGCTTGACCAGGCCGGGAGTCTCGGCGTTGCGCGCGATCAAGGCGCCCAAGCGCTTGAAATCGGCCGCCTCCAGGGTCTGTTCCTGGCTCAGGAAGCGGTCGGCCTGGTCGCGCGCCTCGATGATGGCGACGAATAGTTCCTCGCGGTTGCGGAAGTAGTAGAGCAGCGCGGTCTCGGACAGACCGACCTTGTCCGCGATGGCACGCAGGGTCGGGCCGCCGGCGTCCGACTCGGCGTAAGCCTCCAGGGCGGCCTGCAAGATGGCCTGACGTCGCTCCCGGCTCTTGCGGTAGGGCCCGCGCTTACCGGCCTGGTGGACCATGGCCACTTCCTTTCCGCGTCAGGGGGCTTGACAGCGCTCGCCTCCTCGAGGAAAATCGAGCTATACTTAATTTTGAGTCTAACTCGATTTTTCCTTGACTCACGCGCGAAGGAGCCCGTGATGAACAGTATCTCCTCGTCCGACCAGCCTGACCCCGGGCCGCTGGACGACCCCGCCCTGAGCCCACCGCCGGTCTCACGAGGCGTTGGCTTCTACGACACCAAGCTGGGTCTGATCGGACCGCTCTGTCTGATCGGCGCCCTGTCCTGGGCCATTCCGGCCGCCGCCACCGGCACCCTCCTCCAAGCCCTCTTCGCCCGCCTGGACGAGGTCAACAAGATCTCCCTGACCGCCATCACCGCCACCGTCTCCTCGCTCGGCGGGGCGGTCGCCGTCGTGGTGGCCGGATTGCTGTCCGACCGCACCCGCTCCCGCTTCGGCCGCCGCAAGCCCTGGCTGCTGGGCGGCGCCGTCTTCGCCGCCGTCAGCCTGGCCCTGGTCGGTCTGACCACCTCCTTCCCCGTCATCGTGATCTGCTGCACCCTCAGCCAGATGGGCCTGAACGCGATGGTGGCGGCCCTGTCCGCTCTCCTACCCGACCGGGTGGGGCGGTCGCTGCTGGGCCGGGCCTCGGCCCTGTCCGGCCTGGGCAATCTGCTCGGCAACGCCACCGGCGGCATCGTGGCGGCCAGTTTCCTGACCGTGCCACCGCTCGGCCTGGCCGTGGTGCCCTGGATCATGGTGCTGGCCGCGCTCATCATCTGCTGGCGCCTGCCCAGCCACTCCAGCCTGGACCAGCCGGCCGAGACCGGCTCGCTGGTCCAGTTGTTGAAGTCTCTGCTGCCGCCCGGCGACCGTGACTTCTGGTTGGTCTTCGTCGGCCGGGTCTGCTTCTTACTCGGTCTACTGACCGCCCTGGCCTATCAGCTCTACATCCTGACCGACTATTTCGGCGCCTCCAACGAACAGGCCGCCGGCCTGATCGCCGCCAGCGGTGTCATCTTGGCCGTCGGCGCTGGCGCTTTCACCGTCTTGGCCGGGCCCTTGTCCGACCGCCTGGGCCGGCGCAAGCCCTTCGTCGTCGCCTCCGGGCTGGTCGGGGCCGGGGCCGTCGGCTTGCTCCTGGCCGTACGCGACATCGCCATCTTCCCCGTCGCCATCGGCTGCCTCTCCATCGCCTACGGCACCTTCATCTCGGTCGACCAAGCCATCATGGTCGAGGTCCTGCCCAGCCAGCGGCACGCCGCCCGCGACCTCGGCTTCCTGACCGTGGCCAACACCGCCCCCGGCATCCTGGCCCCCGGCCTGGCCGGAGCCCTGGTCGGCCTGGGCGGCTACCCGGCCGTCTTCGTCGGCGGCATCGTGCTGACGGGGTTGTCCGGGGTCTTCCTCCTGTCCGTCAAACGCGTCCGCTGAAGCGCCCGCGCCCCACTCAACTAGAAGCCCCAAAAAGTGTCCTCCCTCCGCTGCGCTCCGGTCCGGTACTTTTCGGGGACCCCGAGACCCACCCCAAAAAGTGTCCTCCCTCCGCTGCGCTCCGGTCCGGTACTTTTCGGGGACCCCGAGAGAGCGAAAACTCGGCTCAATCGTCAAAGTTTGGAACACCTAGCGTTAGGACTGATCATGACTGATTTCAACTTTCCGGCCGGTTTCCTGTGGGGAGCCTCGACCTCGGCCCACCAGATCGAGGGCAACAACACCAACTCCGACTGGTGGCACTTGGAGCAACGGCCGGGCAGCTTCGTGTCCGAGCCCAGCGGCGACGCCTGCGACTCCTGGCACCGCTGGCCGGAGGATCTGGCCCTGGCTGGAGGAGCCGGCCTCAACGCCTACCGTTTCTCCATCGAGTGGGCCCGCCTGGAGCCCACACCCGGCCACTTCTCCAACGCCCAATTGGCCCACTACGAGCGCCTGATCGAGGGCTGCTTGGCCCAAGGCCTGAAACCGCTGGTGACCTTGCACCACTTCACTCTGCCGGCCTGGTTGGCCGCCCAAGGCGGCTGGGCCGCGCCCGAAGCGGTCGACCGCTTCGCCCGCTACTGCCAGTTCGTGGCCCCGATCCTGAGCCCGGTCGAGCTGATCTGCTTGATCAACGAACCCAACATGGTGGCCCTCTTCCCGGTCCTGGCCACCGCCGGCATGGAGGCTTTGACCGCCACCGTGCCACCGCTCGACCAGGCCACCGTGTCCGGTCTGATCGAGGCCCACCAGGCCGGCCGCGAGACCTTGCGCCTGCTCCTACCGGGAGCCCGGCTGGGTTGGTCCATCGCCGCCCAGACGTACCACAGCGAGCCGGGGGCCGCAGCCGCCACGGCCGCCTACCAAGACGAGTCCGAGGACGTCTTCTACCGCGCCTCGGCCGGCGACGACTGGATCGGCCTCCAGGCCTACACCTGCCGTCGCCTCAAATTGATCGACGGGGCCTTGGCCCCGGCTCCCAAACCGGGCAGCCGCCGGACCTTGACCGGCTGGGAGTACTACCCGGCCGCCCTGGCCGAGTGCGTCCGCCGGGTCGCCCAGTTGACCGGTCTACCCATCGTGGTGACTGAGAACGGCCTGGCCACGGCCGACGACGCCGACCGGATCGACTACACCGGGTCGGCTCTGACCGGCCTGGCCCAGGCCATGGCCGACGGCGTCCAGGTCGAGGGCTACTTCCACTGGAGCCTGTTGGACAACTACGAGTGGGGCTCCTACGCCCCCACCTTCGGCCTGGTCCAGGTCGACCGCCAGACCTTCGTCCGTACGCCCAAGCCCTCGCTGGCTTGGCTGGGCCAATTGGCCCGCCGTAACCGTTTGACCATCGATTAAAACCCCAAAAAACCGAAACTCGGCTCATTCGTCGCAGTTTCAGACATTCAATGAAGCTAGACCGACCATCGAATCACACGACGTGTCATCGCCGCCCCGGCCAGGCCGGCCCCCGGCCCTGACGACCGTCACCTCTACCATCGCCCTGTAGCGGGCGGCACACCCTCAGAAAGGACTGACCATGCCCCTCGATCCCATCCTCGCTCCCCTGGTCGAGCAATTGCGCGGCGACCTGCCCGACATCCCGATCGAACAGGAACGGGCCGACGGCCTGGCCTCCTCGCAGCAGCAGTTCGGCTCCGTGGTGGAGCCGCCACCGGACTCGGTCAAGGCCACCGTGCTGTGGCTGCCCGGCCCGGACGGCGCCCCACCGGTCATGGTCAAGGTCCACCGCACTCCGTCCGACCGGCCCCGCCCCGGCCTGCTCTTCATCCACGGCGGCGGTTGGTCGACCGGTGGGGCCGACTGGCCCGAGTCCGACGCCGAGTGCGGCTGGCTGGCCCATCAGGGGGACCTGGTGGTGATCTCGGTCGAGTACCGTTTGGCTCCCGAGCACCCCTACCCGGCCGGTCTGCTGGACTGCTACGCCGCTCTCCAACAGGTCGTGGCCAACGCCGACCTACTGGGAGTGGACCCGGCCCGCTTGGCCATCGGCGGCGGTTCGGCCGGCGGCAACCTGTCAGCCGCCGTGGCTCTGAAGGCGCGGGACGAGTCAGGCCCCGCCCTCCAGCTGCAATTGCTGGAGGCCCCGGCTCTGGATCTGACCCTGGGATCGGCCTCGGTCCACCAGTGGGACGCCGAGTTCCCGGCCGTGGCCCAATTGGCCGCCACCTTGGGGCCGCGCTACCTGACCTCGCCCGAGCAGGCCCACGACCCCTACGTCTCGCCCCTGTTGGCGGACGACCTGAGCGGTCTGCCGCCGGCCGTCATCCTGGCCTGCGAGATCGATCCGGTGCGCGACGACGCCATCCGTTACGCTGAGCGCCTCCAAGCCGCCGGCGTGCCCGCCACCTGCCAGGTCTTCGAGGGCCTGCTGCACGGCACCTGGTCCTTGACCCTGCTCTTGCCCCAGGCCCGGGCCTGGCGTCAAGCTTGCGTCGACGCCCTGCGTACCCTCTGAGTCACAGAAAGGACGTGTCATGAGCCAATCGGATGACTCCGTCCCCACCACCCGGCCCCGGCGTAGCCGCCGCCGGCGGGTCCTGATCGGGGTCGGAGCCGGTCTGGGCGGACTGATCTTGGCCTTGGGGCTGGCCCTGTTGATCCTGATGGGCTACTTCCACCCCGGCAACGCCCACGCCTACGCCGTCGCCGGCGTCGAGCCGTTGCCCGACAGCCCGCTCCAAGGCCACCGCGTCCTCTTCCTGGGCAGCTCGGTCACCCAAGGCCACCGGGGCGAGTCCTTCGTCGACTACCTGGCCCGGCGCGACGGCCTCGTAGCCGTCAAGGCGGCCGTCGGCGGCACCACCTTGACCGACGACTCCGATCAGTCATACGTCGCCCGCTTGCACCGCATCGACCCCGATCAGTCCTTCGAGGCCGTAGTGGTGCAACTGTCGACCAACGACGCCAGCCAGCACAAACCGGTCGGCCAACCGCTCGGCCCGGGCCAGGACCTGGCTAGTTACGACACCGCCAGCGTGGCCGGCGCCATCGAGCACATCATCGCTTACAGCCGTCAGACCTGGGACTGCCCGGTCATCTTCTACACCGGCACGAAATACGGCAGCGCCGACTACGAACGCCTGGTCAGCCTCCTGCTCGACATCCAACCCGCCTGGGACATCGACGTGCTCGACCTCTGGCACGACCCGGCCATGAACGCCGTCAGCCCCACCGACTACAAGCTCTACATGATGTTCGACGGCATCCACCCCACCCGGGCCGGCTACAAACTGTGGTGGACCCCGCTCTTCGAGACCTACCTGACCGAGCGCCTGGCACGGTGAGAAGACCTTTCACGCAGTCACTCGGCGTCGACTGCCTCGCCAACAAGAGAAGCAGGAATAGAGCGATACAACCCACAACGACTGCGCCACACAACAATCTTGAGACCGGGGATCCGAGCAAGAGGTCTGCCACCGGCTCAGGCCAGGCGGCGGATCGGGGCGCCGGCGGCGAAGGCCACGATGTCTGCCACGGCGTCGCTGTACCACCGTCGCCATTGCTCCTGGGCGACGTAGCCCAGGTGGGGGCTGGCGATGACGTTGGGCAGACGGCGCAATTCGTCCTCGGCCGGCAGGGGCTCCTGGTCGTAGACGTCGAGGGCGGCGCCGGCGATACGGCCTTGGCGGCAGGCCTCCAGCAGGGCGGTCCGGTCCACGATCGGGCCCCGGCTGGTGTTGATCAGCCAGGCCGTCGGCTTCATCGCGGCCAGTCGAGTGGCCCCGATCAGGCCGGCCGTGGCCGGGCTCAGACCTAGGTGCAAGCTGACGAAGTCGGACTCGGCCAAGAGCCGGTCCAGGCTCACCGCCGTCACCCCCAGGTCGGCCAAGCGGTCCGGCGGCAGGTGGGGGTCGTGGCCCAGCAGCGTCATGCCGAAGGCCCGGCCGTAGCCCGCCACGTCGGAGCCCACCCGCCCCAGGCCGACCACCCCTAGGACCCGGCCGCGCAGGACCACCGGCAGTTCGCCGCCCCGGCCGACCTGCCAGAATCCCCGCCGGGTGGCGGGCAACTCCAAGTCGAGCCGCTTGGCCGCTGTCATCAGCAAGGCCCAGGCGTGCTCCGCCGTCACCCCAGCCACCGAACCGGTGCCGCAGACGGTCACCCCCTGGCAGGCGCAGGCCGCCAGGTCGATGGCGGCGTTGACCGCGCCGGTCGTGACCAGCAGGCGCAGCCGGGGCAAGCGCCGCAGCAGCTGGGCCGGGAACCGGGTCCGCTCCCGCATGGCCACGATCACGTCGTAGTCGGCCAAGGTTTGGGCCAACTCCTCCAGCCCAGCCAATGGAGGAACCACCTCGACCGTGGCCAGTCCAGCCAGTGGGCTCCAATCGGCGCTGCTCAGCGCCACCTGTTGATAATCGTCCAAGAGCGCGACTCGCATAGTCCCCCACTCCTCTCAAACCCAACTCGCACCATCCGACTCCCGCCGGCCTAAGCGCCAGCTCGACCAGGTCAACCGCGACTGAGCACTTACGACCCTCCGCTACGGCGTGTCGGATGGCGTAGGTGCTCAACCGGTGACGGCGGCGTACGCGACCGAGCACTTACGACCCCCACAGCCCACTCAGGCGGGCAGGCGGGAGACGATGGCTTGGACGATCGAGGCGGGGGCTTGCAGGTGCATGAAGTGGCCGATTCTGGGCAACAGCTCGAGATCCCAGTCCGGCCGCGACCGTCGCAGGCCCTCGGCCACCGGGGGTGGGAAGTAGGGGTCTGACTCACCCGGCAGCAATAGCACCGGGACCTCGATCTGGCCCAAGCGGTCGGCCACGTCGAAGCGGCTGAAGGCGTCCGAGGAGGCGGCGTAGGCCTGAGGGGCGACCGACAAGAACTCGTGCCGGTAGCGGTCGATGGTCTCAGGCCGGGCCTCCCGGAAGGCCGCGGGGAAACCGGCCGCGACCGAGGCGTCGACGGCTACGCCCATGCCGCCGGTCCGGATTTGGCCGACTCGCTCCCGCATGCCTTGGCCGGTGGCCGGGGCCACGGCCGCGGTCGGCGCCCCCAGCACCAGACCGCCCACCCGATCGGGGTGGTCCAAGGCGCACTGCAGGGCGATGGCGGCCCCGGCCGCCACCCCGGCCAGCAGGGCCGGACGGCCGAAGACCTGGCCCAGCAGGTCGGCCAATTGGTCGGCCAAGTCGGCCATGCTGAAGGGTTCCTGGGCCTTCTCCGAGCAGCCCTGCCCGCCCCAGTCGTAGACCAGGACGTCGGCCCGCTCCGCCAGAACCGGCTGGATCCGGTCCCAGTTCAACAGCGAGCCGCCCAAGGAGTGGACCAGCCCGACCGCCGGCCCCGATCCCATCCGTCGGTAGGGCGTGGCCCAGCCGGCCGCGCTGACGAATTCGAGCGGTGGGAAAACAGGTCGACTCATAGTTCCTCCTGATCTAGCGGTGGTCAGTCGGCGGCGTCTGGGATCTGGCTCTGGCCACCCCCGATGGGCTCACGGTCCCACCCCAGTCGATGGTCCACCCAACTGCGTTGACAAATTCAGGGGGTGGGAAGGCGGGCTTACTCATGGCTCCTCCTGATCGCGTGACTGACTCAGAAACTCCAACACCAACCGGGCCAACAGATCCGGGGCCTCGTGCTGGGGCATGTGCCCGAGGCCGGGCAGGACCCGGAACTGGCTGGGACCGCCCAGAGCCTCGGCCGTGGCCTGGACCCGTTCCGGCGCGCAGGACCAGTCGTACTCCCCGGCCAGGGACATCACTGGCACTGTGACCTGGCCCAGTTGACTCAGAAAACCGCAACTGGTGTAGGCCTGAAGGTCACCCATGATGACCTCGGGCGGCACCCGCTTGGGGTCGAAAGACTTGGCCCAACGCTCCTGCTCGCTCAATTCGGGACTGAGCAAGAGAGAGTAGAAGGTCGTCTCCATCCAGTCGGACGGATTGACCGAGACCAATTCGAGCAGGTCGCCGGGATAGCCGATACGGGCCTGGGAGCTCTTGGCCGAACCGGCCAGGTTGACCACTGAGGCGATCAGACCGGGCCGGTCGAGGACGGCGCGCAGCGCCACCGAGCCGCCCAGGGAATGCCCCACCACCGGGACCGGGCCGATCCCCAAGGCTTCGATCAGCTCGGTCAGGACCAGGGCGTAGTCGTCCACCTGGGACACCACCGCGCCGCGCCAAAGGTCGGATTTGCCGTGGCCGGGTTGGTCGTAAGCCACCACGTCATGGCGCTCGGCCAGCCGGGGCACGACCTGTCGCCAGACCGTGGAGTCCTGGGCCGCGCCGTGCAACAGGACGACCGGCGGACCGGCGCCTTGGCGGTCGTAGGCGATCCGGCCGCCGCTCAGTTCGAGATAGCTCACACCGCCTCCTCCAGCTTGTTGGCCAGTTCGCTGACTGGTTCGTCGGTCAGCCCGGCGGCCGGCTCGTCCGGGAGCCAAAGCTCGGACGTTTTCCTCAGCCCGGCCTCGGGCTCGTCCTGGAGTCCGGGATCAGAGGCTTTCTTCAGTTCCTTCGCGGGTGCGGCGGCGAACTCGCTCCCCCACCCGTTCAAACGACGGCCGGCCTGGGCCATCAGGAAGACCGGCTTCCACCACAGCAGCACCGCCACCCGGTCGCCGGTCAGACTGATGTCACCCCGCCGGACCAATTGGTTGAGACCGACCCGGGGTTGGCTGAACAACTCCAGCCAGACCGCCTCCGTCGCCGTCAGACCGAAGTCGAAGCCGTCGGCCAGTCGCGCCGGCGCCACCGTGACACGGCCCGGTCCGACCACGAGGTCGACGCCGCCGGCCGGGCTGTGCCAGCGGATGACGGCCCGCAGCAGCCGGGCCGACTGGAGGAAGCGTTGGTCTTGGCCCAACTCCGCCTCCAGCGCCTGGGCCCAGTCCGGGCTGAAGAGTCTCATGACAGTTCCGTTCCGCTCCGTTCAGTCACACTCGGCCCCGGCTCAGCGGCCGCAGCCCGAACGCCTCCGGCCGAGGTCGATGACACTTCGCTCATCTCCTGCCCGACCACTCAGCCGGGGTACGAGGGCTGGTCCATCACCCGCCAGTCGTGGCTGGGCAAGATGACGGCGCCGAGCCGATGGATCCGTTCCAAGGAGCGTTCGCAGGCCACCAGGTCGGTGTGGATGCCGGGGTAGGACCAGCCGGACACTCCATCGTCCAGGTTGTCGTACGAGCTGATGATGTCGGAGGCCAAGAGATACGGGCCGGCCTCGGTCTGGACCAGGACCGACTGCATCCCCGGCGTGTGCCCGGGCAGCAGCAGGAGGCGCACCCCGGGAGCTAGCTCGAAGTCGCCTCGCAGCCGTTCGATCTGGGCGGTCACCGTCATCCAGGAGGGCACGAAGTCTGCTAAGCCGAACTCGTACATCGCCCGCTGGTGGGCGATGGGGTCGACGGCGGCGCGCAATTCCTCGGCCTGGATATAGACCCGGGCCTGGGGGAAGCGGTCCAGGTTGCAGGCGTGGTCGTAGTGCAGATGGGTGATGACGACAGTGTCGATGTCCGCCGCCACCAACCCCAGGCGGCCCAGACTGGCCTCCAAGCCGACGGTCGGTCCCCGGCGCAGCTTGACGTGCGACGGATGGTGGTCCGGGTCGCGCTGGGCCGGGCCGGTGTCGACCAGGATGGCCCGGTCACCCGAGCGCAGGAGGAAGCTGAGGGCCGGCGAGGCCCGTTTCACCCCCTGATTCTTGGCGTAGGTGTAACCAGACAGCTCGACTTCGGGAAACTCTCCGAAAGCCATCGGTTCGATGGTCCAGGTCGCGGTCATACGTCCTTCTCCTCTCGCGCGGCGGCCCGCAGGGCCGCCGACAGATCTTGGATCGGCCCGCCGCCGCCGAAGGCCTCGGCCGCCGCCAGCGCTCGTTCGGCCGCCACTGGGCCGAAGCGGTGGGTCAAGAGTCGGAGGGCCTTGCGGCGCAGGTCCCCGCGACTGGCCGGCAGCTCGTCGTCGCCGTAGGACAGGGCGACCGCCCGGGTCAGCCGGCGACCGTCGTGCAAGGTGATCTCCATCACGATGGGACGGCCCTGCTCCGGGTAGCCGGCGTCCAAGGCGGGGTCGTGGCGCAACTCGACCCGCTCGACTAGGCGGCCTAGCTCCGGGTCGGCCAGCCGGGCCGAAGTGAACGATTCGAGGTCGAAGCGGCCTTGGCTGAGGGCCGCCGCCACCACGTAGGGGATGGAGTACCTGGCCGCCAAGTCGTTGTCGCCCACCTCGGTCCGGTCGAGCGAGGCGGCGGCGGCGAAGGCCCGGATGTCGATCCGCTCGACCTCCTCGGCGGCGAAGCCGAACTCTTGCCGTAGAGCCAAGGCGGCGTTGATGCAAGTGTGGGTGTGGGCGCAGGCCGGCCAGAACTTGAAGTAGCTGCTGGCCAGCCGGTACTCGCTCCAGCGCTCCGGCCCCAGGCCAGCCAGTAGGACCGCCGGGTCGAAGGCCAGACCCGAGCGGGGGCCGAAGAAGCGCTCCAAGCAGCCCGGCGTGGCGCTGAACCCGGCCGCCGCCGCCGACCCGCTGATCAGGCCGGCCTCGGCCCCCAGGGCAGCCATCAGATGATGCGTGCCATGGCCGGCCTTGAGCGCGGCCCGGTCCGGCGCCAAGGCTAGGGAGGAGGCCAATTCGATGGCGCTGGCGATGACCTGGGCGTCGCCTCGGCTGAGCAGCCAAGCGCTGGCGACGGCCGCTCCGATGGCGCCCCAGTTGCCGTGCGGATGGATGTCAGGCTTGGCGCCGCCAAGCGACTGGCCGACCCGGGCCGCCACCTCGTAACCGGCCACCAGGGCCGAGAAGCAGTCCGCCGCCGGCAGGCCCCGCTCCTCGGTCAAAGCCAAGACGACGGGGACGATGTGGATGCCGGGGTGGCCGCGCGACAGCCGTTGGCCCTCGTCGATCTGGTAGACGGTCGGGTTGGAGCCGTTGACGACCACGGCCACGGCGGCGGACACCGGCTCGGCCCGCCCGATCAAGCTGGCCCCGCCTGAGCCCGCGCCGAGCAGACCTTGCAGACTGACCTGGGCCGGGCGGTCCGAACCCGCGGCCATGACCGCCAAGGTGTCGATGAAGACGTCGACGGCCCGCTCGCGCAACGTCGGCGGCAGGTCGGCCCACGAGGTGGCGGCGGCCGCCCGGGCCAGACGCTGGGCCGCCGTCGGGGCGGATCCCTGGGGCTGTCCCACCCCGGCCTGGGGCCGGCCGGCCAGGCTGTCCGACCGGTCGGCTCTGGTCCCCGCTGGCTCAGCCATGGTTCGTCCCACTCGACCGGGCCACGGCCAGGTAGCGCTCCTGCAACTCGGGCGACTCCATGAACTCGGCCGTGTCGCCGGCGAAGACCAAGCGACCGATGTCGAGCACGTAGACCCGCTCGGCCACGTCGCGCACGAAGCTGAGGTTCTGCTCGGCCAACAGGATGGAGACCCCGTGCCGCTCGGGCAAGGCGGCGATGGACTGGGCCAGGCCCTGGACGATGACCGGGGCCAAGCCCTCGGTCGGCTCGTCCAGCAAGAGGATCTGGGGCCGGCCGACCAGGGCACGGGCGATGGTGACGGCCTGCTGCTCGCCGCCGGACAGGGCGTGCCCCTTACGGTCGATCAGCCGCTCCATGATGGGCAGCACCTCGACCAGCTCGGCCACCGACATCGGCTGGCGGCCTTGGCGTTTGGCGATGCCGCGCACCAGTTGCAGGTTCTCGCGCACGGTCAGGGTGGGGAAGATGCGGCGGTCGTCCGGCACCCAACCGACGCCCCGGCGGGCGATGGCCTCGACGCCGAGACCTTCGATGGGTTGGCCGGCCAACTGAACGCTGCCGCTGCGCCGGGCCTCGATGCCCATGACGCTGCGCAAGCAGGTGGTCTTACCGGCTCCGTTGCGCCCCATCAGAGCCACGATCTGGCCGGCGTCAACGGTCAGATCGAGGCCGAACAGAGCTTGGGCGTGGCCGTACCAAGCGTTGACGCCGGTCAGGGCCAGGACGTGATCAGACATGCTCATCTCCGAGGTAGACCTTGCGGGCGATCTGGGACGACCCGACCTCTTCCGGGGTGCCGTCCATGACCTGGCGGCCCTCCGCCATCAAGACGATGCGGCGGGCCACCGCGAACAACACGTCCATGTCATGGCCGGTCATGACGATGGTCAGGTCCGGGTCGGCTCGCTGGATGCCTTTGAGGGTGTCGACCGTCAACAGGCAGTCCTCGGTCGACATGCCGGCCGTCGGCTCGTCCAGCAGCAGCAGGGCGGGCCGTTGGACCATGGCCATGGCCAATTCCAGCCGTTTGCGGTCGCCTTGGGCCAGATTGCCGGCCCGCACGTCCTCCAAACCGGCCAGACCGAGCCCGGCCATGATCCGCTCGATGTGGTCTTGGTCGCCGGTGGCGAAACGGCGGAAGTCACGTAAGCAACTGCGGTGGCCGTTCCGCTTGGCGGCGGCGGCGATCTGCAGGCACTCGATGACCCGGCGGGAGGTGAACAACCGGGCCACTTGGAAGGTCCGGCTCATGCCGGCCTGGGCCCGCCGGTGGGCCGACCAGTGGGTGATGTCGACGCCGTTGAAGAGAATGCTGCCGCCGCCGCCGGTGGCGTGCTCGCCGGCGATCAACCCGAAATAGGTGCTCTTGCCAGCCCCGTTGGGGCCGATGATGGCCAGGGTCTCACCGCGGAGGACCGTCACGGAGAGGTCGATCACGGCTGGCGCCCCGTAGTAACTCTTGGAGACCGCGCGGGTCTCCAGCACCGGGACTTCCGGCGCGACCGGTCTGGCCGTCATGGCCGGCCCCCTTTCCCAGCCCTGAGGCGACGGATCAGCCCGCGCGTCTTGCCGGGCAAGCCGGACAGGCCGTCGGGCCAGGCCAACACGATGACGAGGAAGATCAAGCCGATGAAGAGGTTGGCGTAGTTGATGCCCTGGAACAACTGGGTGTTGAGCCAGACGAAGACGACCGCTCCGACCATCGGCCCGAAGAAGTGGCCCCGGCCCCCGACCAGGCACATTAAGACGATGTTGCCGCTGTTCAGCCAATACAAGGTGTCGGAGCTGGCGATGCCCTGCTGTTGGACGAAGAGGGCGCCGGCGACACCGGCGAAGAAGCCGGCCAAGACGACCACCCGGGTCCTGATCGACCGTGTCGGCAGACCCAAGGCGGCGGCCCGGACCGGGTCGTCGCGACTGGCCAGGACGGCGTAGCCGAAGGTCGAGCGGTTGATCAGGCGCATGACGAACAGGCAGACCCCCACCACCGCCAAGGCGTACCACCAGAAGTACTTCGGCAGCAGCAGATTGAATCCGAACAGGCTGCCGGGCAGAACCCCGGGGATGCCGTCGTCGCCGTGCAGAGCCTTGATGGTGAAGAGCAAGAGATACAAGACCTGTCCGAACACCATCGTCATCATGACGAAGGCGATGCCGCTCAAGCGCAAGGTGACGACGCAGAAGAAGGCGGCGAACAAAGCCCCCACCAGACCGGCCGACACGACCAGCAGCAGCGGGTTGAGATGGAAGTCCTTCATCAAGGCCACGAAATAGATGCCGGCCCCGAAGAAGGCGGCGTGGCCGAAGGTCATCGTGCCCAACCAACCCACGATCAGGTTGGCGCTCATGGCCAGCAGGCCGTAGATCAACATGGTGGTGGCCAGGAATTGCAGGTTGGTGGGGAAGAAGGCCACCACCAGACCGGCCAGCAGCAGCACTACTGGCACGTCGAAACGCTCGCCGGAGCGAGCCAACCAGGCCACCCGGTCGCGCCGGGCCGGCGCTGGGGCGGTCTCAGTCTCAAGGCTGTCAATGCTCATGTCGATCCCCTAGGAGTGGGTGATGGCCGGGCCGCGCACGAACAGGCCCTGAGGCCGCAGCAGCAAGACGAAGACGACCAGGATGTACATGCCGTACTGGGACCAGGCCGGGGCGTAGTAGACCAGCAGGCTCTCCATCAGGCCGACCAGCAAGGAGGCGAACAGCGCGCCCCAAGTCGAGCCCAAGCCACCGATGATGACGACGACGAAGAACTGGATGGCGAAGGTCGCGTCCATGCCCTGGGCGACCGAGATCATGGGCGAGTCGAGGGCTCCGGCCAGGCCGGCCAAGGCGCAGCCCAAGGCGAAGACGCCCATGCCGACCAGTGGGGCCCTGACGCCGAGAGCCCTAGCCGTGGTGCGGTCGTGCGCCACGGCCCGGATCTTCATGCCCAGGCCGCTCTTGTTGAGCAGGAACCACAGACCGGCCGCCACCACCAGGCCGGCCGCGATGACGAAGAGGTTGTAGGCCGGCACCGGCACCGTGCCGATGTGGACCGCGCCCCGGAAAGGCGACGGCCTGGGCACATGGTAGGTGGTGGTGCCGAAGATCAGGATGGACAGGCCGATCAGCATCAGCATCAAGGCGTAGGCGGCCAACAGGTTGATCATGTGGCCGGAGTTGTAGAGGCGGGCGAAGACCAACCGTTCGCTCAACACCCCGAGGACGGCGATCACCGCCGCCGCCCCCAGGGCGTAGAGCAGGAACAGGGGCAGGCTGAGCGCCTGTCCGGCCAGCATGACCGCGAAGCAGTAGGCGCCGAACATGAAGAAGGCGCCGTGCGCGAAGTTGAGGACCCCCATCACGCCGTAGATCAGCGTGAAGCCGCTGGCCACCAGGAATAGCGGTACCCCGGTGGCGACGCCGTTGATAACGGCCGACAGGAGTTGGTTCATGGCGTCCGGCTTAGAAGTTGAACGTCACGGTGTCGGTGTACGGGATCACGATCGTCTCCAACATCCTGACTCGCTCAGGATCGTTGGGGTCGCCCTCGGTCTCCATCAGCACGATGTTGGCGGAGCCGTTGTGGGTGACGGCGTCGATCAGGTACTCGCCCTGGGGCGAGGCGAAGGCGATGCCCGCCAAAGCGGCCGCCACGTCGGCCGGGGAGTCCGAGCCGGCTTTCTCGATGGCGGCGGCGTAGGCCAGCACGGCGACGTAGGAGACGTAGGACCAGGTGATCGGCTTCTTGCCGGCCAGGGCCTCGAAGTCGGCCACGAAGGCGTCGTTCTCGGGCGTGTCATAGGCGGCCCAGTTGTACTCGTAGCCGTTCCAGACCAGCGGAGCCGAGCCGTTCAGGTCACGGGCCACCGGGTAGTAGCCGCCGGGCGTGACGACGACCTCGTAGTTCTTGAGGAAGTCGTAGGGCTCGGCTTGTTGCAGGAAGGAGGCCGTGCCGGCGCCGTAGGTGCCGATGTACAACCCCTTGTGCTCGCCCTCGGTCGAGGCGGTGGCTAAGACCGAGATCTGGGAGCCGTAGTTCTGCTGGTCCATCGGCACCCAGAGGTCCTTGCCCACCGTGATGGGCTTGCCGTTGTCGGCGTAGGCCTGGACGTACTGATCCCACTGCAGGTGGCCGGTGACATAGTCGAAAGCGAAGGAGTCATAGGTCGTGACCTGCGGGAAGCGACGGCCGATGGCGTCCGCCATGGCGACGATGTTGGCGCTGCTGGTGGCCCCGGCCCGGAAGGTGCGGGAGTAGGGCGCGGCCTGGCCGGCCTGGCCGGTCAGCTCCTCGACCGAGCAGATGCCGGTGATGAAGACGGCGTCCAGTTGGTCCACCAAGGGGGCGTCGGCCAGGCAGTTGGCGCTGGACAGCTCCCCGATCAGGAAGTTGGTGCCGGAGGAGACGAAGTCGCGCACGGCTTGGCTGGCCTCTTGCGGACCGGCCGCCGTGTCTTTGGCCTCGACCTTCAGCTGACGGCCCAGCACGCCGCCCCGGGCGTTGATCTGGTCCGCCGCGATCTGGGCCCCCTGGCGGTAGTTCAAGCCGGCGTCGGCGAAAGCCCCCGAGATGGGGCCGAGCACGCCGATGGTGATGGGATTTCCGGACTCGCCGGAGTTGTCGTCTTGTCCGCCGCAGGAGGCCAGGCCCAGGACCAGAGCCATGGCGACGGCGGCTCCTGCCCACTTCTTTGTAAGCATTATTTCCCCTTTCTGATACCAGGCCGTCTGGCCTGGTGGAGTGTGGTCTCGACTGAGGTTCTTCTGTGGGGGTGACCGGCCAGGATCAGGCTTCCAGCACCACCGCCAGCCCTTGCCCGACGCCGATGCAGATGGCGGCCAACCCGACCCCGCCGCCGCGAGCGGCCAAGCGGTGGGCCAGGTGGCCCAAGATACGGCCGCCGGAGGCGCCCAGAGGATGGCCCAGGGCGATGGCGCCGCCGTCGACGTTGACGATCTCGGGATCGACTTGGGGCCAGAGCTTGAGACAGGCCAGGCTCTGAGCCGCGAAAGCTTCGTTCAGTTCCACCAGGTCGACCTCGGCCCAGCTGCGACCGGCTCGCTCGAGCGCCCGTTGGGCGGCCGCGACCGGGGCCAGGCCGAAGTGGGTCGGCACGACGGCGGCCGCCCCCCGGCCGGCGATCCGGGCCAGCGGCCGGCCCAGACCCGGCCGGCCCTCGGCGGCGATCAGCAAGGCCGAGGCCCCGTCGCTGAGCGGCGACGAGTTACCGGCCGTGACACTGCCGTCCGGGCGGAAGGCCGGCTTCAACCGGGCCAGCGCCGCCAGCTCGGTGTCGGGCCGGATGCCCTCGTCACGGGCCAATTCGACCCCGCTCGGGCGGACGATCTCGGCCTCGTAGCGGCCGGCCGTCCAAGCCGCGGCGGCCAGCCGGTGGCTGCGCCAGGCGAACTCGTCTTGGGCCTGTCGGGAGATGCCGTGCTCCAAGGCCAGGATCTCGGCCGTCTCGCCCAGGGCGATGGTCCAGTCCTGGGGCATCCGGGGGTTGACCAGGCGCCAGCCCAGGGTGGTCGAGTGCATGGTCTGGTGGGCGCTGGGATAAGGCCGGGCCGGCTTGGCCACCACCCAGGGGGCGCGCGACATCGACTCGACCCCGCCGGCTAGGACGAGGTCGGCGTCACCCGACTCGATCGCCCGGCTGGCTTGGATGACGGCTTCCAGGCTGGAGCCGCAGAGCCGGTTGACGGTCACCCCCGGCACTGTGATCGGCAGGCCGGCCAGCAGGGCCGCCATCCGGGCCACGTCACGGTTGTCCTCCCCGGCCTGGTTGGCGTCGCCCAGGATGACGTCGTCGATCGACGCCGGGTCCAGCCCGGGCTGCCGGGCCACCAACTCGGCCAGCAGACCGGCCGCCAGATCGTCCGGGCGCAGTCCGGCCAGCCCGTGGCCGTAGCGGCCGAAGGGGGTGCGGACGGCGTCGTAGACGAAGCTGGCGCTCATGTGGCGGCCTGGCTGTAGTCGGCCGGCCGCTTCTCCAAGAAGGCCCGCTGGGCTTCGACGGTGTAGGCGGAACCGGCCAATTCGGCCGTGATGGTCTGCTCGAAACGGTAGCCGTCGCGATAGGGCAGGTCCTCGGCCGCGTTGAAGGCGGCTTTGGCCTTCTGCACGGCCGGCCAGTGCTTACGGGCGATGTCGCGGGCCAGAGACAGGGCGGCTTCCAGCAACTGGTCCGGCGGGACCAGGTCGACCACCAGGCCGTATTGGGCCATGTGGGCGGCGTCCAACTTACGCGAGGTGAAGAAGAGCATCCGGGCCACCGCCCGGGGCAGGTGCTTCTCCAGGAACTTGGCCCCGCCCATCAGGCCCCGGTCCAATTCGGGCATCTGGATCCAGGCCTGGTCGGAGGCGATCAGAATGTCGCAACCGGCCAGCAAGGCGTAGCCGGCCCCGATGGCGGCCCCGTTGATGGCGCCGATGATCGGCTTCTTGCAATCGTTGACGGCGTAGAAGAACTCGCGCGTGATGCGGTTGTGGCGCAGGTAGTCGGCCCCGCCGCTGGTCATGCCGGAGCGCTCCTTGATGTCGGCTCCGGCCGAGAAGACCTGGCCCTGGCCGGTCAGCACGACCACGGCGATGTCGTCCCGCTCCGAGATCTCGTCCAACAGCCAGATCAACTCCTCGCGCGAGCGCCGGTTCTGGGCGTTGACCGGCGGACGGTCGAAGGTGACGACGGCGACGCCCGGCTCGGGGATGTCGAGTCGGAAGCTCTCGAGCTCCATGGTGTTCACTCCTCTTCGTGCTGACGCCCCGCGCGGGGCGACGGGACCGGGCTACATGTGCCGCCCGCCGGTCACCTCGATGACGGCGCCGGTGATGTAGCTGGACAGATCGCTGGCCAGGAACAGGGCGGTCTGGGAGACGTCCCGGATGGCTCCGAAGCGTCCCAGTGGGATGTCTTTGATGCGTTCGGCCAGGACCGCGGGCGGCACCTGGGCCATCATGGCGGTGTCAATCAGACCGGGCTGGATGGCGTTGACCCGGATGCCGTAGCGGGCCACCTCTTTGGCGGCTGACTTGGTCAAACCGATCAGACCGGCTTTGGCGGTCGAGTAATTGGTCTGACCGGGGTTGCCGACCTTGCCCGAGATGGAGGACATGTTGATGATCGACCCGGCCCGGCCACCCGCCCGCATGGCGGCGCTGGCGGCCCTGACCCCGAGCCACGACCCCAACAGGTGGACGTGGATGACGGCCAGGAAGTCCGCCGGGCTCATCTTGCGCATGACGGCGTCACGGGTGAAGCCGGCGTTGTTGACGTAGACGTCGAGGCCGCCGTAGCGCTCCACCGTCGCGGCCACGACCTGGTCGACCGAGGCCTCGTCGGTGACGTCCAGGGCCAGGCCGAGGGCGGGCCGGCCGGCCGCCTCAAGTTCGGCGGCGGCTCTGAGCGCGGCCGGCTGATCGATGTCGGCGATCACGACCTGCGCCCCCTGGTCGCTGAAGAGCTGGGCGATGTCGCGCCCGATGCCGGCGGCGGAACCGGTCACGATGGCCGTCCGGTCGGCCAACCAGCCCGGCCCGGTCATGGTCTGACCGCCTCGGGCGGCCCGGTCAGAGCCGGGTCGGTGGCGTCCGGGTCGGCCCCGGCCGGGGCGGCGGAGCGGCACAGCACGATGACGGTGATGATGCCCTCTTGGACCACCACGCCGTCCTGGTTGACCAAGGCCAGCTGGCGCCGGACGACGCCGTTGGTGCCCTTGCTGGTGAGACGCTTGGAGGCGATGGTGAGTTCCAAGTGGATGGTGTCGTCGATGAAGATGGGCTTGCGGAAGCGCCAGCGCTCGATCTCCAGCATGGCCCCCATCGAGGTCTTGAACAGCCCCAGCGAGTCCAAGAAACCGGTCGCCATGGCGATGCCCAAGATGCCGTGGGCGACCCGCTGGCCGAACATGCCCTCCTTGGTCGACTCGCGGTCCAGGTGGATCGGGTTGAAGTCGCCCGACAGGCCGGAGAAGTTGACCACGTCGGTCTCGGTCACGGTCCGGCCCTGGCTGATCCAACGCTGGCCCTCGACCAGGTCCTCGAAGTACATGGTGGTCATGGCCGCACCCGCTCCCCGGCCGCGGGCGCGGGTTCGACCGGTCCGATGGCGCCGGCCGCGACCAAGTCAGCTAGCTCCTGATCGGTCAGGCCGAGTTGGCGCAGGACCTCGCCGGTGTGTTGGCCCAGGGTCGGCACGCCGAGGCGGACGTCCAAGGGACTGGCCGAGTAGTGCACCGGCGTGGCCACCACACGGGCCTGGCCGCCGTCGCCCCGGGGCACCTCGATGAAGGCCCCCACGGCCTCCAGCTGAGGGTCGCCAGCGACTTGGTCCAAGCTGTTGACGGGCGCGCAGGAGACGCCTTCGGCCTCCAACCCAGCCAGGCATTCGGCCGTCGTCTGGGCGGAGGTGGCGGCCGTGACGGTGGCGATCAGGGCTTCGGCGTTCTCGTAGCGCCGGGCCAAGGACTCGAAACGGGGATCGTCGCCCACCTCGGGGATGCCGAGGCCGACGCAGCAACGCCGCCACATCGACTCGTTGGCGTTCGAGATCACAACCCAGCCGTCCCGGGTGGGGAAGGCTTGGTTGGGGATGCCGAGCCGGTTGGCCGTGCCCAGCGGCTTGGGCACGATGCCCTTGAGCCAGTAGTCGGCGAAGAAGTAGTTCATGATCGAGACCTGGGACTCCAGCATCGAGGTGTGGACGTGCTGGCCCTGGCCGCTGCGCTGGCGCTGGATCAGCGCCCCCAGGATGCCGATGGTGGCGTACAAGCCGGCCGAGAAGTCGGCGATGGCGGTGCCGCAGCGGACCGGCCCGCCACCCGGCTCGCCGGTGAAGCTGAGCAGGGAGCTGTAGGCCTGGACGGCCAGGTCGTTGGCGGCCTTGGTGGCCATCGACCCGACGTGGCCGAAACCGGTCATGGAGCAGTAGATCAGTTCGGGCTTGACGGCCGACATCTGGTCGTAGTCCAGCCCCCATTTGGCCAAGGTGCCGAGGCGGAAGTTCTGCACCACCACGTCGGCGCTCAGGATCAGCCGGCGCACCAGCTCGATCCCGGCCGCCTGCTTGAGGTCGACCTCGACGCTACGCTTGTTGCGGTTGAGGGCCAGGAACGATCCGCCCATATCGTCGTCGTCGACGCCTTGGCCGTAAGTCCGAGCGGCGTCGCCCGAACCCAGGCGTTCGATCTTGATGACGTCGGCCCCCATGTCGCCCAGGGCCTGGGTGGCCAACGGTCCGGCGAAGATGTGGGTGAAGTCGATCACCTTGACGCCGTCCAGCAGCCGCCTCGGCTGACCTCCGCTCATGCCGCCGGCGCCTCCGCCCGCAGCGGCTCGGAGCCGGGGCTGTAGCCCAGGATGACGGTGTCTTGGTAGCTGATCAGCAGTTCGTCGGTGGCGGTCAGCCGCAATTCGATGTCGGTGTCGACGTAGACCCGGCCCTTCTTCTCGTAGCGCCGGGCCACTCGCCCGGAGCAGGTCAACTCGGCCCCGACTGGCACCAAGCGGTGGCAGCGGGCGTGGAACTGGTAGTGGATGCGGGCGTGCGGACCGGGGCCGTCGGGGCAGTTGGCTTTGTAGATCCGGATCTTGTCGATGTGGGTCAGCGTCGGCGGCGCCAATTGGCCGGGGAAACCTGGCGCCGGGCGATGGAACTCCTCGGCGATCTCATCGACGCCGTGGCAGTACTCGCGCACGATGAAGGGGGACATGACGTAGGTCACGGGAGCGAGGATGTCGCCCACCTCCAGATCGCTGACATATCGTCCGGTCGACATCACAGACCCCCTTCTAGCGGCACGGAGGCGGTTCCCACGGTGACGGGTTGGCCCTGGGGCAGGTCGGCCCAGACCTTGAGCTCGACCCGGCCCGCCGCCACGGCCACGACCTGGCCGTGGGCCTGGACGATCTCGTCCTCGTAGACCGGCCGGATGTACTTGGTGACCAACTCGCCGCCGGCCAGGTAAGGCAGGCCGAAGTGGCGGTAGAGCAGGCTGGAGATGTAGTTGGTCGACAACATGCCATCCGCGATGATGCCGCTCAGGCCCTGGGCCCAGGCGTAGGCGTCGTCGGAGTGGATGGTCGGATCGGCCACGATGAACTCGCCGCTGGGCGAGGCCGCCGTCTCCAAAGCGTCGCAGTACCAGCGCATCCGCTCGCGCGTCATCATGATCGGCTGGGATGAGTAGTGGTCGCCCACCGCCGGGGTGGGGTTGGACTGGTCCATGGTCACCTTCGTCCGTGGATTTGATTTATGATAATTGATGTTAGTAGGGCCAGAACAGAAGTGTCAACCCTCCGCCCTCTCCCGCCGGCGTAAGCGCCAGCTCGACCAGGTCAACCGCGACTGAGCACTTACGACCCTCCGCTACGGCGTGTCGGATGACGTAGGTGCTCAACCGGTGACGGCGGCGTACGCGACCGAGCACTTACGACCCCGTCAACCACCTCCACCACCCGGCTCAGGCGGGCAGACGGGCACGAGAGGATGGTTACGACAACTGGGCCCGGCCGGACCCGACCCAAGCCACGTTAGGGACGCCGAACCCGACTCTCCCGGCCCAACGAACCACCCGTCTCGACCCCGCAGGGAGCTACGGCAGACAATTTACGGGCCGGTCGCCCTAGGGCGGCCGGGAAGTGAACGCTCACGGCCCCGACGACGGCGGCGGGAGGCTCAGGACTCGCGAAGAAGATCGGTGAGCCGCTGTCGCTGGGCCACGGCCCCGCCGACCGTGGCGTCGATGGGAGGTTCAGGACTCGGCCGGGCGGTCCCAGAAGCCGACGTTGCGCAAGGTGCAGACGGCCTGCTCGCCGACGTGGGCGAAGTGACTGGCCAAGGCGGCGGCCGCGGCCGCTCCATCGCCGGCCGCGATGGCCTCCACGATGGAGTCGTGCTCGTCGAAGGCTTGCCCCCGGAACTGCCACTCGGCGTTGATGTCGAAGAAGTGGGTCGGCATATTGTCGGACAGGATGCGCAGGACCGATTTCAGACGGCGCGAGCCGCCGGCCCGGTTGATGGTGCGATGGAAGAGATAGTTGAGTTGATCGTGCTCGGAGGACTCGGTGGCCGCCCGCATGCGCTGGGACAGCGTCCTCAACTCCTCCAGCAACTCCGCTGGAGGGTCCTGGGCCACCCGCTGGGCGGCGATGCCAGACAGCACCCCGTACATGTGGAAGTGGTCCACGATGTCGTCCGACTCGATCTCGCCCACGAAGGCGCCCCGGCGGGCCACGTTGTTGACCATGCCCTCGGCCTCCAGCATGATCAAGGCCTCCCGCACCGGCAGGCGGCTCAACCCCAGGGTGTCGGCCAAGGCGTCTTGGTCCAGTTTCTGCCCCGGCCTAAGCTGGCCGGAGAAGATCAGGTCCCGGATGTAGTTGGCGGCCTCTTGTTTCAGCGTCAAGCGGCGCTGAGGCAAAGTCGCAGGGACGTGAGTCATCGTCTTCCTCTTCGGAGCCAGTTATTGGCCAATAGTACTGTGCCACCGACCGGCCGTGCCGACCCCGGCGACCGAGGCCGGACGACGACGCCAGACACGCCGTCGCCGGTTATTGACCCTGACCCTACGTCACGGTCTTGGCTGATGCCATGGTGCGGACGAGCGCCAACGCCAGTCTAGTTTCCGGCCTCGGTGGTCTGACACTGCGGGGTTGTCGACCTCCGGCCCCTGGTCCGGAACCGCTCTCGACCGGCCGGTGGAGCCAGCGGCGGCGTCCGGTGATCGTCCGCACCACCCCCCCATGGGTCTGGCCGAGCCTCAGCCGACGGCCTCGGAGCTGACCATCCGGCCCGGACCGGCCAGCTGCGATCGGTCCGGGCCGATTCCAAGTCCTAGGACGAATCCCCGGCTTCGACCCCAGAATCGCCTTGTAGACTGCCGCTGAGGCCGTCCAACGGTCAGGAGGCGAGCGATGGAGTTCAGCAGTAAGCAGATCGCCGACCTGGTCGGAGTCACCGTCCGCGCCTTACGTCATTACGAGGCCATCGGGTTGCTGGCCAAGCCCAGCCGCACCGGCGGCAATTATCGCGTTTACACACCGGCCAATGTCTTGGACCTGCTGCGGATCAAACGCCTGACGAATCTGGGCTTCCAGTTGTCAGAGGTGGCCGAGATCATGCGCGATCCGGGCGGTTCGGAGTCGACTGGTCTGCTGCGTCGGTTGGACCAACAGTTGGCCCAACGTCAGATCGAGATCGAAGCCCAACGCCTGACCATCGCCGAGATCCTGCGCACCGGGGCGCCCATCGACGTCCTACCGGAGTTCGCCGCCCGGCTGTTGGTGATGCGCGACGTCGACCCGACCGACGACGAGGAGATGACCAAGATCATCATCGATGTGGTGACCGGTCTAGGTGACAGCGAGGACGTCAACCGGCTGCGGGCCATGATGGACCAAGCCCTCGCCCCCAGCCCCGAGACCCAGCGCATGATCGAGCTGGACTCCCGCCTGCGCGCGATCGACGCCCAGACTCCGCCGGAGGAGATCGATCAATTGGTCCAGGACTACGCCACGGCCTGCCAAGCCCTGCTTCAAACCTCCGACATCAGCCCCGGCCAGGGCTGGTCCAGCCGGGCTCCGATCAAGGACGTGCTGCAGAGTCTGGTGCACGAGCATATGACCGACTTGCAGGGCCAAGTCTTCGAGCGCATCTCGACCACTTTGAAGGAACGCCTCCAAGTCTGAGTCCGGTCCGGGCCGACCCTTATCAACAGATTTGGTCCGACCCCTTGACCCTGACGTTACGTCATAGTTTTCGCTGGGGTCATGCGCAGGACCAAGACCACCTCGGACCCGACCGGTGGACGGCCGGCCCCGCTCGGGTTCAGCAGCCAGCAGGTGGCCGATCTAGCCGGGATCACCATCCGGGCCATGCGGCATTACCACGACATCGGACTGCTACCGGAGCCCGAGCGCACGTCGTCTGGTTACCGGGCCTACCGGCCCGAGCACGTCTTGCTCCTGATGCGTGTCAAGTCTCTGACCCAGTTGGGGCTGAGCTTGGAACAAGTGGCCGAAGTCTTGATCGACCCTGAGGGCGATCAAGCCGAACTCATCGTGATCCAACTCGACCAAGCCTTGGCCGATCGGATCACGGAGATCCAGCACCAGCGCCACGTCCTCGCGGAGTGGCGCCAGAGCCGGAGCTGGAGCTGCGCCGGTTCGACCGCCCGGACGAGACCTCAAGCCCACGCCGCTTGACAATTTTACAGTCCAATAGGAATGAAGAAGGAAACCCCGCCATGTCAACTGAAACCGATCTCGATCTGACCATCACCGAATTCGACTCCACCGAAGCTCCCATAGCTTGGTTCTTGGCTTTGCTCCTCTTGCTCTGACGAGACGAGGGTACAGAGCAAGTCGGTCGCCGTCGGGTGTGGGCCCGAGCCACACCCGACGGCGGCGCCTCCGTCACATCAGTCAGGAGGAGTCGTGACTGTGACACCCGTGCGGCCGGTCGACCAGCCGCGTTATGGTCTGGCCCCCGAAGTTCAATTCGCCCGCCAACAGGGCAGCGGCCAGCCCTTGGCCCGTCTGGGACAGCGGCGGGTCTTCCAACTCGGCTTCGACATCGGCTTGGTGCTGGAGGCCGTCGCCATCTCTCCTGAGTCGGTCAGCCCGACCGATCTGGCGGCCCATTTACCCAGCCGAGGGTGGGACGAGGCGGCCATCGAGGCAGCCCTCAAGGCCTTGGTCGCAGCCGGACTGGTCCGTCCGGTCTCAGTCCCAGCGCCCGTGGCCGCGCCCCCTGCGGGGGGCCGGTCGCGGACGCCTGGCCCGCTCGCACTGCGCCCGGACAAGATCTGTCGGGCCGGCCGGCCCTGGGCCGGGCTGGCCCGGGGCTGGCTGGGGTTGGTCCTCAGCCTGATCGGGCTGGCGGCCCAGACGCTGGCCTGGCTGACCGGGCCCGGCCTCGGCCCGGCCCTTAGCCTCGGCCCGCTGCTGATCGTGGTGGCCGCCTTGGTCGGCGTCTCGGCCGTCCACGAGTTGGCCCATGGCGTCGTCTTGACCGCCGCCGGGGGCCATCCGCGCGCCATCGGCCTGACTCTGGTCCACGGATGGCCGGCTTTCTACTGCGACATCGCTGACGCCACCCGGCTGGACCGCCGCGGGCAGATCGAGGTCGCCTTGGCCGGCCTGGCCTGGCAATGCCAGATCGGCCTCGCAGCCGTCCTATTGGTTTGGTCGGGCCACCCCGTGGCGGCTCCCACCGCTCGTCTTTGGATCGGCCTCAACCTGGCCACGATCCTGTTCAATCTGCTGCCCTGTTTCGACCTGGACGGATACCTGGCCCTGCGCGCCGGTCTGGGTCGACCCGATCTACGGCGGGCCGCCCTAGCCGCCTGGCGGGCTTGGTTGGGCGGCCGGGACCAGGCCCGGTCTGGTGACGGACCGGGCCTGGTCTTATTCGGAGCCTTGGCCGCCATCGCGCCGACCGCGCTGCCCTTGGCCGTCCTGGCCACCGCGACCGCTGCGATCTGGCCTAATCGAACCGCTTTGGCCTGGGCTATAGCCGGCGGCGGGGCCATGCTCTTAGGACTGCTGGGCTGGCGCCAGGCCCGGGCCCAGTCTGAGCGGCCAGTCCGACCCGTCCGAACGGCCCGATCGTCGGACTAGGACGGAGCCGGACCCGACGCCCGGAGCCCGGACCGTCGGCGGAGGGCTAGTGTCCTGCGCCAGTCGCCCCGACGGCTTAAGCCGGGACCGGCTCGGCCTGGCCCAGGAAGTCGAAGTCGCCCAGCAGCCGACGGCCGATGGCGGTGAAACGCTCCGGGTCGCCGGTGGTGAGGAAGCGGCGCTGGCCCCGCGGGCGCGGGCTGAGCAGGTCGGCCCGGGTCAGGGCGGCGTAGGTCTGCTTGGCGCACTCGTCGGCCGAGGAGACCAAGGTGACCTCCTCGCCCAAGACATAGGAGATGACTCCGGTCAGCAGCGGGTAGTGGGTGCAACCCAGAATCAAGGTGTCGACCCGGGCTCGCCGGATCGGGTCCAAGTAATCGCGCGTCACGCTCAGCAACTCGTCGCCGGCGGTCAGTCCGGCCTCGACGAAATCCACCAAACGGGGGCAGGCCACCGTCGTCAGCGTGACCCCTTGGGCGGCGTTGACGGCGTCGGCGTAGACCCCCGAGGTGGCTGTGGCCTCGGTGCAAATGACACCGATCCGTCCGCTCCGAGAAGCCCGCACGGCCCGCCGGGCGGCCGGCAGGATGACCTCGACGACGGGGATGTCGTAACGCTCACGGGCGTCGGCCAGGACCGCCGCCGAAGCCGAGTTGCAGGCGATCACGAGCGTCTTGACGCCCAGCGCCACCAACTCGTCCAGATGTTCCAAGGCGAAGCGCCGGACCTCGGCGATGGGGCGGGGGCCGTAAGGCGCGTTCTTGGTGTCACCTAGATAGATGACATCTTCACCGGGCAATTGATCGACGATGGCGCGGGCCACCGTCAAACCGCCGAAACCAGAGTCGAAGACGCCGATCGGCGCCGCTGCGGAGGTCGTCACCTGGCCATCGTAAGCGGTCGCTCCAAATCCTTGGCCCGGCCGCTGTCCGCTCGACCCCGCGCCAGGGACAGGAGACGCCCACCAGCGGACCGGCGACCGGCGGCGGCCGATCCTAGGCAGGCCGGCGTCAGGGCGCAGCCGGCGCAGCCCGTCGCCGGGCAGCCCGAGGCCAAAGCGGTGGCCTCCAAGTGGCCGCTCCGGACCAGATGGTCGATGACGGCCTGGACCAGGTCCAGGCTCAAACCCGAGCGCCGGGCGATCTGGTCGGTCGAGCGCAGGCCGAGCTCGAAGGCTTCCAACACGCTGGTCACAGGTCCGCTCATCCGAACAACCGCCCGATTTGGAAGACGGCCACGGCCAAGACCCAAGCCACCACCAGTTGCAGCGCCACGCCGAAGCCGGTCCAGCGCCACCCGATCTCGCGTTTCTGGGCCGCCAAGGTGGCCACACAGGGGGTGTAAGCCAGGAAGAAGACCATGAAGGCGGCCACCGCCGCCACCGTCGAGCCGCCCGAGGAGGCCTCGAAAGCTTGACTGACCTGCTCGCCCAGGCCCAACAGGTCGTCTTCCGAGGCCAAGGCGTAGGTCTGGGCCCAGCTGGAGATGACGGCCTCTTTGGCCACGAAGCCGACCACCAGAGCGGCCACGGTCTGCCACTGGGCGAAACCGGCCCAGCTGAAGAGCGGGGCCACGGCCTGGGCGACGCTGGCGTAGAGCGAGTCTTGCACCGCCACCTGGGCGAAATCGCCGCCGTTGGTCGGGATCGACTGCAAGAGCCAGACGACCATGACGGTAGCCACGATGATGCCGGAGGCGGTCTGCAGGAAGCCTTTCAAGCGCAGCCAGGTGACGGCGGCGGTCAAACGCAGGGTCGGCGTCTGATACGGCGGCAGGTCGATCACCAAGGGCTCGTTGGGCGAGTCCCGCCACAGCGTGGCCCGCAACAACAGACCGCCCAACACCACCAGCAGGATCGAAGCCAGGTAGGTCAAGAAGACGGCCGTGCCGGCCCAGCGGCCGAAGAAGATCTGCCCCAACATGACGAAGACGGTCAGGCGGGCGGTGCAACTGGTGAAGGGGATGAGCAGAACGGTCAGGACCCGGTGACGGGCCGAGGGCAAGGCCCGGGTGGCGGCGATGCCGGGCACATTGCAACCGAAGCCGACCACGATGGGCAGGAAGGCCCGGCCGGGCAGGCCCAGCCAGCCCATCACCCGGTCGGTCAGGACGGCCGCCCGGGCCAGGTAGCCGGAGTCCTCCAACAGGGCCAGCAAGATGAACATCAAGACCATCAAGGGCACGAAGGTCAAGAGCGAGCCGACTCCGGCGATCAGGCCGTCCACGATCAGGCCCTCGACCCAACCGCCGCCCAGCCCGAGGCCGTTCAGCGAGCCAGACGCCCCCCGGGACAGCGGGCCGGAGAAGAGAGCGTCCAGGCCGTCTTGCAGTGGGGCGGCCACCACGGTGGTGATTTGGAAGACGGCCCACATCACGGCCAAGAAGATGAGTGGTCCCAGCACCGGGGCCAAGATCACTCGGTCGATCCGATCCGAGCGGCGCACTCTGGTCTCGCCCGAGCTCTGGGTGCCCCGCTCGACCGCTTGGGCGATCCAACTGAAGCGCTCGTCGTCGTCGGACTGGTCCAGCGGCCGGCCCCGGGGGCGGGCCGGCGGCACGGGCCGGGCCAAGGTCTCCAGCACCACCCGGGTCAGATTGTCCAAGCCGCTGCGCCGCCTGGGATCGATCACGATGACGGGCACGCCGACGGCGTCGGCTAGGGCGTAGCTGTCGACCTCGACGCCGTGGCGACGGGCGATGTCGTCCATGGTCAAGGCCAGCACCAGCCGGCGGGACCGTTCCCTCAACTGGGAGACCAGGAAGAGGGAACGGGCCAGATGGGCGGCGTCGACTAGGGCCACCACCAGGTCGGGGGCCTCCGTGGCCGGCACGTCCACCACCAGTTCGCCGGTCAGACGCTCGTCCGGCGAGGCCGAGTCCAAGCTGTAAGCCCCCGGCAGGTCGATGACGGTGGCCTGCCCCGAGGCTGGGACCGAGTCGCCCTGACAGTCGCACTGACAGTCGTGTTCGCACTGACAGTCGTGGTGAGCGGCCTCACAGCGGTCCGGGCCGGCGCCAGTCTGGAACCCGCCCAAACGCCAGACGCCGCGCGCCACCTCCACCGTGGTGCCGGGCCAGTTGCCGACCGAGGCGCGTGAGCCGGTCAGAGAGTTGAACAAGGTCGACTTGCCGACGTTGGGCGCCCCGACCAGGGCCACGATGGGGTCGTTGGGACCGGCCATCCGGCCGGAGCCCTGCTGACAGCACTGCTTGACTGGCAACGGGCCGGTCGGGTTGATGGACAGGCGTCGCTTGGCGCCGGGTTGGGCCACACTCACGCGGCCACCTCGACCGCCAGGCGCCGGGCCAAGGGACCGCCGATGGCGACCCGGGCGCCGCTCAATTCGATCACGCGGGCTCCGCCACCGCTGCGGCGAATGACCGCGATCCGGGCCCCCGGCCGCCAGCCCAAGGCCAAGAGACGAGCCGCCACGGCCGGATCGTCGGGCGTCGAGAGGACCGTCAGGGGCGTCCTGGGCGGGGCCGAGCTGAGGCTCAAGGCAGGGGACAGGCGGTGCACGAAAGTCAGGCTAATCTCACCGACCAAGCTGATCAAGGCGGTCTGATCTGGAATCGATCCAGATCAGACCGGCCCGATGGGGTCTCAGAGGCCATCCAAGACGGTCTCCAGCAGATATCCGAGCCAGTGGTAGACCTGGACCAGACCGTGACGCGGGTCCGCCGGATCGAGGTCCTCGATCTGGTCGGCCGAGACCTCGTCTCGCACCCCCAGACGGGTGGCCAAGGTCAAGCGCAGGGCGTTCAGAGTGCGCAACCAAGCCAGCCGCTGACCGGGTCCAATGGTGACGCCGGGCCGCCGCCGAGCCGCCCGCAACGCCGTCACCACCGTCACCGCCTCGGCCTCCTTGGTCGCCCTCAGACCGGCTTCGGTCAAGCGGCGATACTCGGCGTCGCGCTCGACCGCGTCGTAGGCCGGCGGGAAGAGCCGTCGGATGACCGGGTCGTCCTGGTCGATGGCGGGAGCGGCCAGTTCGGCCGCCCAGTTCTCCAGGGGATCGTCAGCGGTCGGCGGACCGGCCACCAGCAGGCGTAATTCGGTCACCAGCTCGATCAGAAGATCGACTTCGACTGGCCCTAAAGACAGATGCAGGACCGTTCCGGCGGCGTCTTGGCTCATGCGGCCGGCTCCAAGGTGGCCCACAGGCCGAACGCGTGCATGGCGGCGACATCGGTCTCCATCTCCTCGCGCGAGCCCGTCGCCACCACCGCCCGACCGCTGTTGTGCACCCGTAGCATCAACTGCTCGGCCTTCGGGCGGGGGTAGTTGAAATAGGAAGAGAAGACGTAGGTGACGTAATTCATGGTGTTGACCGGGTCGTCCCAGACCAGACAGACCCAAGCGCCGGGCTGGAGCTGGCTTAGATCGGTCTGGTCGGCCAAGGCGGCCTGGCCAGCGGGAGCTGAGGTCACAGACCGCATTTTGTCAGATGCCAACACGGAACCACGACCGGCCCTGGACGCCAGTAGGCTTCAGCCATGGATGACCATCCCCCCACGGCTCTACTGACCGATCAGTACGAGCTGACCATGATCCGGGCCGCCCTCCGCTCGGGCACGGCCCACCGCACCTCCGTCTTCGAGCTGTTCGCCCGACGCCTGCCGCCCGGCCGGCGTTACGGCGTGGTGGCTGGAGTGGGCCGGGCCCTGGAGGCCATCACGGCTTTCCGCTTCGGCGACCAAGAGTTGGACTTCCTGCTCAGCCGCGACGTGGTCGACCAAGCCACGGCCGAGTTCTTGGCCGACTATCGCTTCCACGGCTCGATCTGGGGCTACGGCGAGGGCGACCTCTACTTCCCCGGCTCGCCCGTCCTGACGGTCCAAGCCAGCTTCGCCGAAGCGGTCGTCTTGGAGACCCTGCTGCTGTCGATCTACAACTACGACTCGGCCGTGGCCTCGGCCGCCAGCCGCATGACGCTGATGGCGGAGGACCGGCCCTGTATCGAGATGGGGGCTCGCCGCACCCACGAGGAGGCCGCCGTGGCGGCCGCCCGGGCGGCCTACATCGCCGGCTTCGCCGCCACCTCAGACTTGGAGGCCGGCCGCCGTCACGGCATCCCCACCACCGGCACGGCCGCCCACTCCTTCACCTTGCTGCACGACTCGGAGGAGGACGCCTACCGGGCCCAACTGGCCAGTTTGGGCGAGGACACCACCTTGCTGGTCGACACTTATGACATCGAACAGGCCGTGCGCACCGGGGTGCGCCTGACCGCCGGCCGGCTGGGCGCGGTCCGGATCGACTCCGGCGACCTGACCGCCGCCGCCCGTGAGGTGCGCGCCCTGCTGGACGACCTGGGAGCGAGCCAGACCCGCATCATCGTCACCTCCGATCTGGACGAGTGGCAGATCGCCGCCCTGGCCGGGGCGCCGGTCAACGGTTACGGGGTCGGCACCGCTTTAGTCACCGGTTCGGGCGCCCCGACCTGTTCCTTCGTCTACAAACTGGTGGCACGGGCTGGCTCGGACGACCCCGACGCCCCCCTGGAGCCGGTGGCCAAACGCTCCAGTCAGAAGTCGACCATGGGTGGTCGTAAGTACGCTTTGCGTAGGCTCGACGCCAAGTCCATCGCCGAGGCCGAACTGGTCGGCCTGGGCCAACCGCCGTCCTTAGACCACGACGACCGGCCGCTGCTGCGGGAACTGATGCGGTCAGGCCAACCGGTCGGCCGCGAGCCGCTGGCCCAGGCTCGGCTGCGCCACGAGCGCTGCCGGGCCGAGCT
Source organism: Propionibacteriaceae bacterium (assembly GCA_031265875.1). GTDB lineage: Bacteria > Actinomycetota > Actinomycetes > Propionibacteriales > Propionibacteriaceae > WQYJ01. The sequence goes on along the minus strand of JAISCA010000002.1, from coordinate 118,149 downwards.
GCCCCGCGACGGCTACAAGATGTCGCGCGGCGAACCGGCCATCCCGACCTATTTTCTGGACGCCAGTGGTCGCGCCCTGCCCAGTCCGTACGGCGGCTGAACCGGCCCGCCTGACCGAAAGGACCCACCGATGGCTCGCGCTCTGATCGTGGTGGACGTGCAGAACGACTTCTGCGAAGGAGGGTCGCTGGCCGTGGCGGGCGGCGCGGCGGTGGCCCAGGCCATCAGCCGCTGGGCCGCCCAGAGCGACTACGACCTGATCCTGGCCACCCGGGACGCCCACGTCGATCCGGGCTCCCACTTCTCGGACCAGCCCGACTACATCGACTCCTGGCCCCGCCACTGCGTGGTCGGCACGCCCGGCCAGGACTTCCACCGCGACCTCGACCTGCCTCGCCTCGACGCCGTCTTCGACAAGGGGGCCGACTCGGCCGCCTACTCCGGCTTCGAGGGCCGCTCGGCCGAGGGCTTGAGCCTGGACGAGCACCTGGCCAGCCACGGCGTGACCGAGGTCGACCTGGTCGGCCTGGCCACCGACCACTGCGTCAAGGCCACCGCCTTGGACGCCGTCCGGCTGGGCTACCGCTGCCGCCTCCTGATCGACCTGACCGCCGCCGTCGACCCCAGCCGCTCAGCCGAGGTGACCGCGCAGCTGGAGGCGGCCGGAGTACGAGTGATTTGAGGACCGATTACGGGCGTCAGATACAGGGCATGGGACTTGGTCCGTGGTGTTGACGGGTAGCTTGGAGTGAAATAGAGTGCCAAACGTGTCCGTCGTCGGCGGGTAACTTAACCCCATTCGCCCCAGTCGTTCTCCGTCTAGTTTTTAATTAACCTTCCCCCTTGCCTTTTGAGCCAGTTGTCTGTGTCGAAGGAGATCATCAGATGAAGCTCTCGCGTATCTTGTCGCTTGCTTTGGCCTTCGCTTTGGTCTTGTCTTTGGGCTTGATGCCGTCCCCTCGGGCGGAAGCGGCCCGCGCGGCCGTGATCGTGCTCGATCCGGACGATGACATCGCCCACGCCTATTGGCCGGGCGAGCCCGAGGTCCGCGAGTTAGAGTTGTCGTACGATCTCGCCACTCAATTGAAGGATCGGTTAGAAACCGATTGCAGGTCAGAGGTCATCCTGACCCGGGCTGGCAGTCCGGGCCTGGTCAGCCGTGCGACCCGTAAAGCGGTGGCGGTCGACGCGGCCCCGGATCTGATGGTGACGTTGGCTTTCAACGCTTACGCTGGGTCACCTTGGGGCGTGCGCATCGACGGTGGTCCAGAGGCGTACGCCCGACTCCAGGACGTCGCTTTCGGGGACATGATGCTGGCCGAGACGGCCGCCTACACCGGTCGGGCGGCCAACGGCCCGGTCGGCACGGCGGCCAATCTGCCCTGGTACCCGGAGTACGGAGACCTGAACTTCCCCTGGGTGCATCTGGAGACGCTGTTCTTGGATCACAACTATGACTACCCGGTCATCCAGACCGCCTTCGATCTGGTGGTGGACGGCGTCTACGCGGGCATCCGGGACCAGATGGAGGCGATGGGTTTGACCTGCGGGTCGCCCTATCCCGCCCGTCCGTCGGCCGCCGAATTGGAACGGCTGCGGGATCTGGGTTATCAGAACTATCTGCGCTACGGCGCCGACCCGGTGTCGATGAGCACCGGCAATTTCGTCACTTCTGAGGCCTTGTTCTCTCTGACCGGGGTGGGCGAGCAGGTCATGGATTTCGAATTGACCTACAACGCCCAATCAGGCTTGGACTCCCCGGTCGGCTACGGCTGGGTGCATCCCTATGCGTCCTACACGCAACTGTTCGACGATGATTCAGCCGGTGTCGTCCTACCCGATGGACGCACCTTCTTGTTTGAACCGGATGGCGTCGGAGGGTTCGTCGGCCCGGACGACGCCTTCGCGACTTTGACGGCCAACGGGGACGGTTCAGTCCTGACCTGGCGCTCGTCGACCGGCGAGACTAGGACTTTCGCAATGGATCCGGACACCGGCCGGGGCCACTTGACTGCAGTCGTGAGTCGAGCGGGCGAAGCAGTGACTCTGTCGTACGACGGCCCTGGCGCCTTGTTCCAGCGTCTGAGCGCCGTCACGGACGAGGCCGGCCAGACAGTGACGGTGACGACGGATGGCGACGGCAGGATCACGTCCTTCCAGCGTCCCGACGGGGCCGTTTGGCTCTTCGAGCGCTCGACTGGCGGAGACTTGGTCGCTTTGACCCGCCCGGGCGGCGGGGTGTCGCGCTACGACTACGACGTAGAGCACCGGATGACGGCCCAAACCGCCGCCGACGGCGTCACCTGGTTACGTAACGAGTACGACGTCCAATCGCGGGTGGTGCGTCAGACCACGGCGATGGGATACGCGCGGACTCTGGTCTTCGATGACACGGCTGGGACGACCACGTACACCGACGCGGTCGGCGCGGTCACGGTCTACCACTGGAACGCGGACCATCAGGTGATCAAGGTGGTCGACGCCTTGGGTCAGGAGAGCGTCTCGACCTATCTCGGCAACAGTCTGACTGGCGCCGAGTCGGATTCCAGCGGGACGGTGACTTCTTATGAGTACGACGCCGCCGGGCAACCGGTGACGGTGACCGACAGCGCGGGCGGCACTGTCCGACACGTCTACAACTCCCAGGGCGACCTGATCGAGACGATCGATCGGTTGGGACAGTCCACCCAGCACACGGTCGATGCCCAGGGCCGGCCGGTGGCCACGACCTATCCCGACGGATCGACTGCGACCCGCGTCTACGACGCCCATGGGGATCTCGTCCAAGAGACGGACCAGCTCGGTCGGGTCACCGCGATGACGTACGACGCTCGTGGCAATCTGACTAGTGTGACCGATCCACTGGGCCACACCGTCAGCCACACCTACGACTTGGCCAACCGTCAACTCACGGTGACTGATCAGGTGGGGGCGGTGACGGCTTACGAGTACGACGCCGACGACCATGTGACGGCCATCAAGTATGCCGACGGGTCGAGCGAGAGCTGCGTCTACGACATCAACGGCAAGCCCACCAGCCTGACTGGCCAACTGGGACAGACCTGGACTTACGAATATGACGCGGAGCTGTATCTGTCGGCTCGGACAGCGCCTGACGGCGGCGTGACCCGGTACGAGTATGACCGCGAACAGCGTCTGACCCGGATCGTCCAAGCCGACGGTTCAACCATCTCCTACACCTTGGACGCGCTCGGCCGCCAGGTCGTCCGCACCGACGGCCGCGGTCAGGTCGCGCATACGACCTATGACGCCGGCGGTCGGGTGGCGAGCCAGACCGATGAGGCCGGGTTCGTGACGACGTACTCGTACGACGCTCGTGGCCTGCTGATAGAGACCACCCATCCAGACGGTGGAATCGAGACCATCGTCCGCGACCAAGCCGGTCGGGTAGTCTCCCAGACCGACCCCCTGGGAGGCGTCACATCGTACGTCTACGACTGGCAGGGAGATGTCGTGGCGACGACGGACCCGTTGGGTCGGGTGACCGCGTATGTCTACGACGCCGCCGGCCAACTGCTGAGTCAGACCGATCCGGCTGGTGCGGTGACGGGCTACGCCTACGACGCCGCCGGGCGGACCACTAGTACGACCGACCCCCTCGGCCGAATCACCCGTTGGGAGTACGACTCCCTCGGGCGCGTCTTGGAGGTGACGGACGCGGCTGGCTTCCGCGCGGCCGCCTACACCTATGATGCGGTCGGCAATGTCATCACCGCTTATGAGGTCGGCGCCGGCACGACCACCTTCACCCGCGACCTGGGCGGGTTGGCGGTTCAGGCCACGGACGTCTTGGATCGGGTCACCACCTGGTCTTACGACCCCATGGGCCGGGCGGTCGAGCAGACGGACCCGACCGGCGCGGTGACTCGCCAGACCTGGGACCAAATGGGCGAATTGACGTCGGTCACTGATGCCAGCGGGACAGTGACACTGTTCGGTCGCGACGGCGACGGCAACTTGGTCGAAGTGATCGAGAATGTCACCGGCGGCGGGCAGACCGCGACCACTGATGTCACAACCTCCTACGCTTACGATGCCCGTGGACTGTTGGCCAGCGTGACCGACCCGGTCGGCGGCACGACCAGCTATGAATACAGCGCCACCGGTCTGATATCGCGGGAGACCGACCCGGTCGGCAACGTCACTGATTACACCTATGACCTGAATGGGAACCTGGCCACTCGTCAACGGGGCGGGATCACGACCGTCTACGCCTATGACGCGGCCAATCAGCTGGTGGGGCGGGCGCACTCCAACGAGATGACCTCCGACAGCTTCAGCTATGACCTGGCCGGTCGCCAGACCACGGCGGTCAATCACAGCGGGACCGTCAGCACGGTTTACGACTTGGCCGGGCAGATCGTCTCGGTGACCGACGTCAACGGCAAGACGATCGGCTACACCTACGACCCGCGTGGTTTGAGGACCGCGATGACGCTGCCCGACGGGGCTGTCATGACCTACCAGTGGGATTCCGAGCGTCGCAATACATCATTGACGACTGCGCTCGGAGTCGTGGCTTTCACGTACGACGCGGCCGGGCGTCAGGTCACGCAGTCGCGTCCGAACGGCAACACCGTGCGCACCTCGTACACGCTCAGCGACCAGATCGACCGTGTCACCACGTCTCGTCTATCGGGCAAGACCGAGAAGATTCTGTCTGACTTCGACTACACCTACGACCTGTTGGGGAACGTCATCGGTCTGCGCCAGACGGTGGGCACTGACAAGAACACGCTGGTCTACACCTACGACGCCTTGGGTCGTCTGACTGGGTCGACCAGTTCGGACCGCCACCAAGAAGACAATGTCTATGTGTATGATGCGGCTGGGAATCGGATCAGTTGGACCCACGGCGCCGACCTGTCGAAGGTGACCGACCAGAACATCCAAACCAACACCTATGACCTGGCGGGGCGGTTGGTCTCTTCGACGGAGCAGTTCTGGTACTCCTCGACCATCCAGAAGACCCGACGGACGGTGAACACCTGGACGGCGGGGAATCTGACGCGGTCCGTCACCGAGGCGGAATGGGCCACTGTCATCAAAGGCAAGGCCGGGACGGCCCACGCCCAGTGGACCGATGACCGTCGCTTCGTCTACGACGCTGAGAACCAGTTGCTCTCGGCCACCCAGTGGGGCGTCAAGACCGTCAAGGGGGTGGGCCAGGAGATTCAGTGCGTCAAGTCCAACGCAGGTCTGTATGGCTGTCCCACCGGTGTGAATCTGCTACGCGACCCGCCCAATCACGGCGTCACCGTGGCCCCGGCCCGGAACTCTTTGACCCGCGATTACGACGCTCTGGGGCGGGCCGTGTCAGATGACAACGGTGGACTTGAGACGGTGCGCTGGGTCTACGACGGGTTGGACCCCGTCTACGCCGAGACCACCGTCACATCGACCAAGAAGACGACCGTCACCGAACTGATCCGTGACTCGTCCGGTCGGCTCTTGGGGCAGAACACGTTGGCCTCCAAATTGGACGGCGACTGGTTCCTGACCGACGCGCTGGGTTCGGTCCACGCCGCTGTCACCAAGAGCGGGGCGACCGTGCTCGAGGAGACCAGCTACTCGGATTGGGGCGTCCAACTCGACGAGAACGAACTCCTGGTGGCCTACAGCGGAGAGCTGCGCGACCCGACCCAGAACGGCCTGGTCAATTTCCACGCCCGCGCCTATCAGCCGGTCTTCGCTCTCTGGCACCAACCCGATCCAGCCGGAGGCGTCTTGGAGGTCCCCGGATCGGTGCGTGGGTACACCTACGTCCTGCTCAACCCGCTGACTTTCGACGAACTGTACGGCTACGTCGGCTGGAAGACCATCCTGGGGGCGGCGGTGACTGGCTTGATCGTGGCGACCCTAGTGATCGTCGCCGCCCCCATCTGCGTCGCTTCTTTGGGGGTGGGCTGTGTGGTCACAGCCGCCCTGGTGGGCGGGGCCACGGCCTTCGCCGCCGGTAACGCGGCGGCGATAGCCCAAGGCAGTAGCCCAAGTCAGGCCGCCCGGGTCGGCGCCAGCGCCGGTGTGATGACCGCCGGCGCCATCTTGACCGGTGGAGGCCTCGCTATCGCCGGGGCCGGCCTGGCGGCCGGCGGTGGCGGCTTGGCCTTGGCCGGCGGCGGCAGCGTCGGAGTCGGCTCCACCGCTGGCTGGGCTCTGGCCGGAGTGGGTGCGGGCGCGGTCGCGGCCGGATACGCTGGAGTGGCTTATTCGAGGGCCTACGGTCGTGGTGGGGACGGCTCGTCGTATGAAGATGACCATGAAAGCCCGATTGACCCTAGACTACTTGGGAAACGTGAACTCGAGCGACTAGCTGCAGAAAATGGCTTCCGTGACGCCCATGCTATAAAACGTGATGCCTTGGGCAAGGGTGCCGATGTCAGCAAATGGGATATACGTCTGGATCCATCGACTCATAAAGTTTGGGTTATTGAAAAAAACGGTTTGGGTGAGGTATTTACTGATCTATTCTTTTACCCGTGATGGGATAGTGTCGTGTTGATAACGGTGGCTGAGTTTGTGTTGGAGGGCGAGCAGCTCGACTTCGCTAAGGTGACCCAGGTAGTAGGTGTGAGCCCGACCGTGGTCTATAGCCGGGGTGAGGTGTGCGATGGTGGTCCAGTCGAGGTGGATCGTTGGGTGTTAGTGGGGCGGACTGAGCCGATTCAGCAGGTGAGTCCGGTCTCGTTCCACTATGCCATGGACTATCTGGGTCCTCTCCATGACTTGTTGGTCGTTTCGGTTGACTCCATTGCCACTTATTGTCGGATCAACGGTGTCACGGCGTCGTTTCGGGTTTGGTCGGATTCTTCTCCGGATGATTTTCCGTATGTGGAACTACCGCCTGATTTCTGTGCCTTTCTGGCTCGTTTGGGCGCGGATGTCAGTTTCGATATGGGCACATTGATCGATGAGGACGATGTCCCAGAGCTTGCCCCTGAAGTTATCGCAGAGGGGCTGAGAAAGTTTGCTGAGATCGGTCCACTCGGGGGAATCGGGTCGCCTCGGGGGTCGGCGCTGGTGTTGGCCGGGCGAGTTGTGACGGGGCCGCGGGAATCATCCGCGGTCTTCGATTCCATCGAAGCGTTGGCGGTAAGACAGGCCACCTTGGAGATGGGGGCGTTCGCTTGGTCGATGGCACAACGGCGGGGCGGGGCGCACGTTTTGTTAGGGGAAAGAGACTCGCGTTTCCGCTTCGTGGACGCCGATGCCGGCCCGTATGTGGCGGTGGCTGTGGCGGAGAATCGGCCAGGCCTTGATGTGCAAGTGGCGGGGCGGGTGTTCAGCCCGGGGTTGCTGGAGAGATTAGCACCGGCCGAGCGAGCTTACATTCTTGGGAGTGATATGGGTGCCGCTTCGGCTCTGACGACGGGTGGAGCGCCATGGCCGGTCCTGTCGGCGGTGGCTAACGCGCGGTCCTTGGAAGTGTGGGCTAAGAAGCAGGCTTACCTGATGTGGCGGGGCGAGTGGGCGCAAGAAGGGTTGGGTAGTTTCAATGTGATGGATCCGGCGGGTTTGGGGGTGCGGTTTTTGCCCTTCGATTTCGCGGAGGCGTCTGATCTGATCGGTTGGCTGTGTCTGGACTACGAGCCAGTTCAGGCGATGGAGGCCGTTTGGGTCGAGGATCTGTCCGCCGCCGATGGGCCTGATGTTCTTGAGGGAGCGCTGAGTGATGCTGATCCGAGTGAGGACGATCAAGGCGAGGTGAGCCTTCAGACCGGTCATAGTGGGGCTACGACCACGGCAGGACGGAGTGAAGGATCGCCCGACCCGGGGAACGGCAACCGGCGTATGACCGTGACCAAAGTCATTCTGACGGTGGATGGCGATGTGATGGATTTCGCTGAGTTCGAGCGTTTGACGGGGTTGACGGCGACCTACACCAGCGTTGGGCATATTCGGCATCATTGGCCGATATCGCGCGATTATTGGAGTTTCGATACGGGTGATGTCGATGGTGATTTTATGGAGCGCTTGAGCAGATTTCAAGAGTGCTTGGATGGCCCGGCTGATTTGATCCGTGAGTATTGCGAGGCGCATGGTTTAGCGAGGATCATCTATTTCATCGTCGAGTCTACGTATGGTCCGCTGTCTCGGGTGGTGGTTCCGAGTGGATTCGCCGCTCTGGCTGGACGACTGGACGCCGGTATAGATTTCGACTGCTATGTCTGGCCGAGGAACTATCCGTAATCGGACTGACAGGGGCAGGCTCAGTCGCGAGCCTGGGCCGGGGCTTGGGCTTGAGCCTGGGCCTGCTTGAAGGCCTCGACCAACTCCCCCACCTCCGGCCGGGTGAAGACGTCCTCCAATTGGAGGCGGCGTCCGTCCGGCCCGCCCAGGGGCACCCGCCAGTTGGGGTACTGGTCGATCGTGCCGGGCTGGTTCTGGGCCCGCCGCTCCCCCACCGCGTCGGTCAAGGCCAAGCAGAGCAAGCGGGACCGGGTGCTGGCCAAGTGCCGGTGCAGGGCCAGCATGATGGCGTGGGGATCGCGCTGACCCGGCGCCAGATGGCCCTCGCGTTCGAGCAGACCGATGACGGCGCCCTGCTCGTGCACGTCCTTGGCGATCTCGTCCGCCAGCGACTCGGTCAGCAGACCCAGCGAGTGGCGCAGGGCGACGTGGTCGTGGGCCAGGTAGCCGGCGGTCGGGGGCAGATCGTGGGTGGTGACCGAGGCCATGCAGAGCGCCCGCCAATCGGCCGGCGGCCGGGGACGGCCCTCGTCGTCGGACTCGAACCACAGCACCGAGGTGCCCAGCAGGCCGCGTTGGCCCAGGTAGTCGCGCACCCCCGGCTCGACCGTGCCCAGGTCCTCGCCCACCACCACGGCTCCGGCCCGTTGGGCCTCCAAAGCCAGGATGCCGACCATGGCCCGATGGTCGTAACGGATGTAAGTGCCGTCCTTCGGTCCGGCCCCCTGGGGCACCCACCAGAGCCGGAACAGGCCCAGGATGTGGTCCACTCTGAGACCGCCGGAGTGGCGCAGGGTGGCCTGGATCATGGCTCGGTAGGGCTCGAAGGCGGCCTCCTCCAGCCGGTCCGGCCGCCAGGGCGGCTGGCCCCAGTCCTGTCCGGCTTGGTTGTAGGCGTCGGGTGGCGCCCCGACCGAGACGCCGGTGGCGAAGACCGCGGCCAGAGACCAGGTCTCGGCCCCGACCGGGTTGACCCCGACCGCCAGGTCGGCCATGATGCCGATCCGCATCCCGATCTCCTTGGCCCGGTACTGGGCCGAGGCCAATTGCGACTCGGCCACCCACTGCAGCCACATCTGGAAGCCGACCCGCTCGGCTTGGGCGCGGGCGTAGGCCGCCACCTCTTTGGAGTCGGGGCGGCGGAATTGGAGCGGCCACTGCCGCCAGTCGGCTCCGAAGTCCTCGCACAGGACGCACCAGGTGGCCCAGTCGCGCAGGGCTTGGCCTTCGGCCCGGCAGAAGGCTTCCCAGGCCATCTGCCGGGCCGGACGGCGGCGGGCGGCGAAGATGTCGGCCAAGGCGGCCCGCTTGGCCGCCCAGACCTCGTCCCGCCGCACGGCCGGATCGTCGGCCAGGAGCCGCCGCAAAGCCCGCCGGCGTTGGCTGACCCGCCGGCGCCGCCGCTCCGAGATGAGGGCGTACTCGTCGATCGCCTCGGGCCGGATGTAGATCGGGTTGACGTAGCGCCGGGAGGCCGGCAAGTACGGGGACGGCTCCATCGGTGGGACCGGCTCGGCGGCGTGCAGGGGGTTGATCAGGATGTAGTCGGCGCCGTGGTTGGTCTTGGCCCAGACCGCCAGGTCGGCCAAATCGAGCAGGTCGCCGAAGCACCAGTCCGAGCGCGAGCTGAGCGAATAGAGCTGGACCATGAAGCCCCAGACCTGTTCGTCGCCCAATTGGCTGGGTAGACCGAGCCAGGGCGGGGTCACGATCAACCGGGCCTCGACCCGCTGGTCCAAGGAGTGCAAGATCAAACGGTGGTAGCCCAAGGGCAGGTCGCCCGGCACCTGGAAACTGGCCCGGCCCAGCCACCGGCCCTCGACCTCGCGGTCGGGCACGTCGTTGTCGAGTTGATGGGCCTCGACGCGGGCGCCCCGCTCGCATTCGACCCAGACCTTGACCGGCGCTCCGGCCGTGACATGCGCCTCGACCCGGCAATCCTGTCCCTGTTCGGTCACGACGCAAGGCGGCAACGGTCGCGACCAGGCCCGCCGCTCCTGATCGGCCAAACCGGCCGCCACGCCCGCCGGACTGGAGGCGTCGACGTCGAGGGCGGCCAGCGCCGCCACCAGGGTGGAGTCCGGAATCTGGGAGTGCCGGCCCTTCCAATCCCAGAACTCGGTCGCGATCTGATGCGAAGCCGCCAACCGCCTGAGATCGGTGTCGGTCACGGCCACGGCTGGCGCCTCTCGTCCCAGCGCGGCCCACCGCCACGTCTGTGCGACAAGCATTCTACCGACGGTCCGCTGGGCCGACCGAACGGACCGCCCCTCAAGCCGTGTCCCCAGCCGCGACAACCCGACGACCTGGTCGCCCGCCTGGCGGCGAGCGCGCCGGCCGGTCTGAGACCCGGACTCCATCGGCCCACCCGCTCTGCGGATGACTCGACTGACCGGGTCGGCCTGTTCTCAGATAACGTAGGTTTAACCATCCGCCCACTATCCGCTGCCACCACCCGAGGAGGAACGACCTCTCCATGTCTCACCAGATAATCCTGGATTGCGATCCCGGACACGACGACGCCATCGCGCTGCTGCTGGCCTTGGGCAATCCCGACATCGAACTGGTGGCGGTCACCACGGTGGGCGGCAACGCCGCCCTGGACCAGGTCACCCGCAACGCCCTGGCCGTCTTGACCATGGCTGGCGCCACCGAGGTGCCGATCGCGGCCGGCTGCGGTCGCCCCTTGCTCCGGCCCATCGAGGTGGCCGCCGACGTCCACGGCGACTCGGGGCTGGACGGTGTCGTCTTGCCCCAGCCCACCGTCAGGCTCGACCCCCGCCATGGCGTCGACCTGATCATCGACACCGTGCTGGCGGCCGCGCCCAAGACCATCACCTTGGTCCCGACTGGACCGTTGACCAACATCGCCCTGGCCATCCGCAAGGAGCCGAGGATCGTCGACCGGGTCGCCGAGGTCGTGCTGATGGGCGGCGGCGTCCACGTCGGCAACTGGTCGGCCGTGGCCGAGTTCAACGTCAAGACCGATCCCGAGGCCGCCCGCATCGTCTTCGAAACCGCTTGGCCGGTCACGATGGTGGGCCTCGACGTCACCCATCAGGCGCTCGCCACCGACGCGGTGGCGGAGCGGGTGAAGGCTTTGGGCACGCCGCTGGCCGAGTTCGTGCTGGGGTTGTTCGCCTTCTTCCGCCAGGCCTACCGGGACGCCCAAGGCTTCGACTTCCCGCCGGTCCACGACCCCGTGGCGGTGGCCCGGGTGATCGATCCCTCCATCGTCGGCACGGTGCGCGTGCCGATCACGGTGGAGACCGTCGGCGAACAGACCCTGGGTATGACGGTGGCGGACTTCAGACGGGCCGCGCCGCCCGACTGCCACACCCAGGCCGCCCTGACCTTGGCGGCCGACCGCTTCTGGGATTTGGTGATCGACGCCATCGACCGTCTAGGGAAGGCGCGCGACCATGCCTGAGCCGAAGGCCGAGGCCCAGCCCGGCCCCGACCGGACCGTCGTGGCCGGCCAAGTCGTCACCGGCTCCCACACCAGCACGGTGGCTTTGACCCTCTCCCTCCTGGTGGCCTGTTTCGCCTTCCAGCTCAACGCTTCGATGCTGTCTCCCGCCCTCAAGGGCATGGAGGCGGCGCTGAACGCCAGCACCGCCGAGATCGGATTGACCCAGACGGCCTTCTTCGCCTCGGCGGCGGTCTTCTCCCTCTTCCTGCCCCGCCTGGCCGATCTCCGGGGGCGGCGGCTGGTCCTGAGCACGATGCTCTTCGCCACCGCCGTCGGCTGCGTCATCAGCGCCTTGTCCCCTGATGTGACCTGGCTCTTCGTCGGGCGCGTCGTCCAAGGCGTGGCCGGGCCGACCGTCGTGCTGTGCCTGATCATGTTGCGCACCCACGTCACCGACACCAAGAAGTACGCCACCTTGCTGGGCGTCATCACCTCGGTCAACGGCGGCATCGCCGGCGTCGACGCCATCGCCGGCGGCTGGTTGTTCGACCGCTTCGGTTTCTCCTCCATCTTCTGGGTCATGGCCGTGATCGCCCTGTCGGCCGGTCTGGCCGTGCGCTGCCTGACCAACGAGTCGACCGTGCTGGAACCGACGCCGATGGACTGGCTGGGGGCCTTACTACTGGCGGTGGCGGTCGGCGGTCTGTACCTGGCCTTCGACCAGTTGGCCGCCTTGTCCCAGGCCAATTGGGTCCTGATCGGGTTGCTGGCGCTCTTGGCGGTGGCCGCCTTCGTCGCCTTCTGGAAGACGGAATCGCGTCTGGCCCACCCGCTGGTGACGACCCGGTACCTGCGCGACCGGGCCACCTGGGGTCTGCTCTCGACCACTTTGTTGACCATGATCGGCGTCTTCGCCGTCATGAACCAGATCGTCCCGGCCATCGCCCAAGACGCCACCGTCGGGGCCGGTCTGAGCGCCGCCCAGGCCCCCTTCGTGACCTTGACCCCGTACGCGATCGCCGGTCTGGCCATGGGGCCGCTGTCGGGCTACCTGGCCGGCCGCTTCGGCTACAAACGGGTCCTCCAGGTCGGACTGCTGGGTAGCGTGATCGGCGTCGGGGGGACCCTGCTCTTGATCGAGTCCCACAGCCTGCCCCGACTGGCCGGCCTGTCCGTCCTAGTCGGCCTAACCTACGCCGGCATGGTCAACATCATGCTGAACGGACTCGGCATCGTGCTCTCACCCGAAGACAACCCCGGCTATCTGCCGGGCCTGAACGCCGGGGCTTTCAACCTGGGCGCGGGTCTGTCCTTCGTCGTCTTACCCTTGGTCCAGACCAGGCTCAGCCAATCGGGCGACAGCGCCGCCGGTTACCGCGGCGGCATCGTCGCCGGGATGGCGATCCTGGCCCTGGCCTGCCTAGCCAGCTGTCTGATCCCGCGGTCCCGGTCCGACCAGCCGGTCGAGGCCTAGCGGACAGCTCTGAGAATACGCACAACTGCTCTGTGAGTCGCCGGTCTGGCCGCGATTGACTCACAGAGCAGTTACAACACTATCTTCGGCGTGTCGGACGTCGTAAGTCGTCAATCGGCGACGGGGCAGGGCCGATTGAGCAGTTGCGACCACCGATAGCGTAGAAGCGAGGGTAGAGTGGCTTCTGGATGGACACTAGGTGGTTCGGGGGACAGCGAAGGTGTACGACCTCTGGTCGAAAATAACCTCGTGGCCGATCACAGCGTCCGGGCTCTCGTACACCCTCACACTCGGCACGAAGACGTATTCCCGCCCCCAGCCCAAGGGCAGAGCGAAGCCCCTGGCGAACGACTCCCTGGGCCGGACCGCGTAAACCTGTGTGATCTCAGTGGCGGTGACGTCGAGACTGTCCTGACGCACCCCATGCTCGAGCGCCAACTGCTCGCTGTGCCGGGTCACATAGGCCAAACCTTGACGGTACGGCCGACCCGTCGGCGTCGCCCACAGCCGGGGCTGGCCTGTGGCCACGTACATGGTCTCCTCGGCGGTGTTGGTCACCATGACGTTCACGAACACGATCGGATCGCCCGACCTCACTAAGGGCAGACCGCTGGCGTCGTCTAAGAAGTTGGAGTCCCAGGTCGCCTCGTCGGTGCCCATGTCGAAACCAGTCACAGTCCAGCCGTCGCCTGCGACCTGCCACATCACCGCACCCGGGTCGACCGGGTAGGCCCAAAACGGCGCCACTGGCTCGAACACCCAGGCCGGCGCCACCGCCGACTGATCGGCCGGCGGAACCAGCGGCGGCTCAGAGCGACCACTCAACCCAGCGGCGCCAGTCACCATCGCACACAACCCCACAATCCGTAATCGTCGAACCCGCCCTCTGAACCTGTCACCGGCGTCATCCCTATCGGGCCTAGCATCGCCTGACCGACCACTTAGGCACAAGCCCCAGTCTTAGCGAATCACAATTTCACTGGCCGAGCATCTTCTGCCCCACCACGTCCGCGTAAGCTTCGTTCCCAGCCAAATTAGGATGGTAGGCGTAAGGCGTCGGGCTGAGCTTATTCCCGACCGCTTCCAAAACCTTCGTATAGTACGGGTCGGCGTCCTGGTAACTGTGACCGGCGAAAGGTGAGCCATCGGCGTTCGGATCGACGAACTCGATCCGCGCCCGCCAGTCTGGATTATTGGCGACGGCTTGCGCAATCGCCTTCTCTTGGGCCTGGTTCAAGGCTCTGACCAGGCCTTCGGCCTCTGCCACATGCGAGACCCCTAAAAGTGATTGGCCGACATCGTCGGCTTCCACCACGTACGGATAACCCGTCACGTAGATGGTCGCATCAGGAGCCGCCTCCAAGAGCTTGGTGTAAACTTCAACCAACTTATCATTCAAGTCATTTTTGATCAGATCCCGACCCCGTGCGAAAGCTTCTAGCTCGCCGTCTTTGTACGGGACGTCCAGAGGGCGACCTGACCAATCTTGATAGTCACCGGATTCGTGAGAAAATATCGCCTCCTGCACGATGCCGGCGAAATCGATGTCGTTCCCGCCCACTGACACGGTCACGATGTCCGCCGCCCGCAGAGCCTCGGCATTGTCCTTGATCTGCCGCAGAACGTCTTCGGTCTTGGCGCCCGTCTCAGCCGCGAAGTCGTTCTTGCCCATATCCAATTGTGGCGTCCCACTGCCAGTCTCATGGCCTTCGCCCAACTGCCGCGGCCAAGCCTGGGCCGCCCGCCAGCCACCCGCCTCTCCATCCGGTTCCTCAACCTCCACCAAGGTCCCCCGACCGACTGACTTAAACTTCTTTTTTGTCGGCACGGACTCATCGAAATCACCACCGACCAAGGCCCCCGGACCAGCCGAGTAAGAGTCGCCCAAGGCCACATAGTCCTGTCGCCCACCCGACTGCGTGACCCAGATCCACTCGGTCACACTGTCATGTTCGCTGCCGAAGCCCGGGTAAGTCACCTTCACCCAGCCCGACCGCTCCTGGCCTGGGTTGGCTTTGAAACGCACCACCACGCCGTTCTCAGTCACCTCGGCCGTCGCCCACGACACTTCTTTCGGATAGGGCGACATCGGCTTGGTCTGCTCCGTCGGTAGCGTCACCCGCCCAGTGCCGGAGTCCAGCTTCGGCGCCACCGGTGAGGGCGTCGGACCGATCGGGCTGGATGGCGCCAAAGCGGCCAAAGCTTGGCTGGTCTGACGCTGCTGCTCGATCTCCCCCGCCAAGCGGGTCGCGAACTCACGCAGAGCCGCCCCACAAGACGTCATCTGCCGCCTGGACGAGGTCTCCCATTGACTGCGGAATCGACTGGCGTCGGCCCCGCCCCAGGTCTTCATGGCCTGCGCCACCAGAGATTCGACCCGCCGCTTGATGGCGTCCAGATCGTCCGCCTGAGTCTTCAACTGCCTGACCACAGGCTCGACCTGCGTGATCGACATGCCCGCCCAAGCCATGACGCCCCCTTTGTGAGTGACCGCTGCACCGGCCTGGCCCCGACGATACGGCCACCCCGTTTGGAACGCTATGGGGAGCGCTCCCCTTAGGCCGGGAGGCGTTGGCCGGCGCCTGGATCGGCTCAGCGACGCTTGATCACGATGGTCTGGGCCATCAGGTCGGGCACGGTCTGGCGGCGGGACTGCCACAGCGGCATCAAGACGGAGAAGATCAGCACCAGGGTCAGGTAGGAGCCGGACAGCAGGATGGACCAGATCAGGCCGCGCAGGACGGCTCTGGTCCAGCTCAAACGGACGGCGGCCTGGCCGGCGTCGACCTGGCGCAGCTTGCCGGTGATGGACTCGCTGCCCTCCGGCAAGGGGATGACTCTGAGGCCGAGCAGACGCTGGCCCGGGGTCGCCCCCCAGGCCCCCAGGAAGACGATGGCGTAGATCAAGGTGGCGACGGCGATCATGGTCGACAACCAAGACAATTGGGTGACCAATTGATCGGGCAGGTCGGGCAGGCTGGCCGGTCCGGCCGGCCAGGTGGCGATGGTCTGTTGCAACCAATCGCCGTAGGCGGTGCGCAGACGCTCGACGAAGCCGCGGGCCACCACCAGCAGGACGGCCACCACCAGTGTCACTTCGATCAGATAGTCGATGGCGGCGGCTACGCCTCGACGCCACCAACCGGCCAGTGGCACGGTCGGGGCGGCTTTGGAGCCGGCCTCGGCGCTGGCAGCGGCCGGTCGCGCCAGGCCGGTGGGACGGTCGACGGTCCCGGTCCGCTGGACGGGGGCCGCAGCGGACGGCCGGACGGCCGGGCTGGCGGCCGGCTCGGCCTGGGCCCGGTGGTGGGTCGGCGCCGGCACCGCTTCGGTCCGCCGTCGCACCCGTTGCGTCCAAGCCTGGCCCGACCAATGACGCTCCCGCGTCGGGTCGGCCGGGTCTGGGTACCACCCCCGGGGCGGCAGATGGGCGGGCTGATGGCCCGAGGGAGACGCGGTCACTCCCCTAGTCTGCCCTATCGAGCGGCCCGACCCGGGGCATTGGAAGGTCTAAGCCCAGGTCTTTAGACTTGGACCCGTGACCACAGCCCCGCGTCTGGCCCCAGGCTCGCAGACCGTCCTCGACCGTCCCCCGGTGTCAGCCGAGGACGGCGACCACGAGCGCTACTCCCACTACGTCGACAAGGACAAGCTGACCCAGGCCATGGTCCTGGGCACCCCCGTGGTGGCCTTGTGCGGCAAGATCTGGGTGCCCAGCCGCGACCCGGAGAAATACCCAGTCTGCCCCGAGTGCAAGGAGATCTGGGAGTCATACGACAACTGAGCCGAGCCCCGGCCCCGTCGTCCCAGTTCTAGCCCGGGCGCTCAGTTCGGCCGTGGCGGCGTCTTCGCCGCGTTCCCTGCCTGTTCAAGAGAAGCGAGCATCGCCCTTCCTTCGTCGGTGATGATGTACCGCTGGCCCGGACTGTTCGGTCGATCCGGCGCCGACATCGCCAGGAGTTCGCCCGCCACCAACGGCATGATGTGGCGCCGATGGTTGTTCGAGGATCGCCTGCGCGCGACCGGAGACTTGGGCACCAAGCTTGGGCACATCCAGCATGCCGACCAGGCTATCCAACCCAACACCGCTTGGGTCGCTCCCTCGGTCCTCGGCGATTCGGCGCATACCCCCGATTCGTCCTTCCAATGGCGGGCCGCCCGCTCCGCCTCCGGCTTCGACTGGGTCACCCCGAAAACGTTCCGCAAGACCGTCGCCACGCTGCTCGCCCGCGAACGCTCCACCAAGGCCGCCGCCCAACTCGGCCACTCCGGAACCACCGTCACCCGCCAGCACTACATAAAGAAGGGCCACCGAGCCACCGACAACTCGACCATCCTCCAGGCCCTCGCGCCACGACCCTCGAACGCCCCATCGCCCATGGCAATGTAGTCCGAGCTAGACACGGCCGTCACCGTTCGACAACGCACAGTCTCGCAACATAACTGGATCGGTAGCCCAAGCCGAGGCGGGCTACTTCTTGCGGTGGTCCGAATCTTCAGCGGCCCGAACACCCGACTGTAACGACACGAGGTCGCGCGATATGTCCGCGCCCAGCGTCGCCACGCCCAGTTTGTACTTCGACACAGCCAGGAACCCATGCCCGTCGTAATAGTCTGAGAGGGCCTCGGCACGGGCCTGAAGATCCTTCGCCCGTTCACGAAGTGCCGAGAGCTTGGCCTCGACGCCAGGGGCAGCGTCGAGCAAGTCATCCTTCTTCTGGTCCTCCCAGAGAACGACTGACGAACCCGTCTTGACGAGCATGCCGCTCTCCTGCAAAAGTGCCTCGTATTCCTCGCGCAAAGCATAGAAATCGTGCAGAGCCGTATCAAATTCCGACATCCCTACCCCTTCTTAGTTTGTTCGTTCGGTAATCCTGATCTTACGCAGGCGCTTCGCCGACAGCGGGCCCGCTGAAGTGTCAGTCCTTTCGGTGGTGTCGCTGTCATCACTTGGAAAGGGCATTCAACACTAGTTCTGAGCACATCGCGTCGGGGGACATCGCATCTACCACCGCAGCGAACAGTTGGGAAAACCAATACGCATCTGACGCGCCTAAGTCGTCGCCAGCGTCTACTAATTGGATAAGTGAGAACAGGGTCACGCTCACCCATTCGTTATTGTTTTCCTTGCTTCTCGCATCTGTGGTGGCTGCAGCGATGAGTCCTGCGCAGAATGCAGAAATGAGTAACGCGTATGGATTCTTCGACCCTGACTTTACCTGTTCATACATCATTGCATCCAGTGCAACAATCAGACCGGAGAGTCTGTTTCCGTAACGAAGCAGAACCTGCGTCCGGTCACTGTTTTCATAATCGAAGTAGTAGAGGAAGTCCTCTAGCGGCTGGGTATCAACCGCCGGCGGCGCAAACTTGAGATACCGCTCAATCACGCTCGCTGTGTACATGTAGCCGCCATTTGAATCCAGCCCAAAGGCGGGATCACGGTGACCGTTGTTATAGGCCTTCTTCAGGCTCTCGATTGACAATTCAATCAGCTCCTCGTAGAGTTCTGAACTTTGACTGATACCTCGCCGATTCGGACACCGCTCGGACCCATCGCGGCGTACTAGCAGATGGCCGCCGTGTCATTTGGCGATGACCTCCTTTATCCTTTGACCGCGCTGTCAATGTCGTATAGCTGCACCTCTAGAGCGACGTACCAGCACGCGCTCACGGCGACCCGCCGGAGAGCACGCGGCCTGTCGCATCAGCTATTTCCAGTGGCCTTCGTGTTGCGGACACACGAGGCCCGAGTTTCTGCAGCGGCTGCAGGACAACTTGCCGAACAGCCCGGACGCTCGCCCTCCGTTACAGGAAGGACAGTCGTGTAGAGGCCGCGAGCACTTCTTGCAGGTCATTGCCATGAGAGTTCACCTCCTCTCACGCAGTGGTAGTCGCACCGACTGCTTCCCCTCGGGAGGCGGCGCGTTGCCCGAGGCACCACCGTGACCGTCCCCAAGAGGCACGAACGGCCATTGATGCCAGCCGTGATCGACCCGCCTGGGGTTAGCCCTGTGCCGTCGAAAGCCATTCTGCCTGTCGCTCCTTGCGCTGGTGGTGGTCGGGCAGTGACCTCGGTCTTCGGATGGCCCGGAGATGCTCCGACTTCTCGGAGAGATGATAGCGGCTCCGAGAAATCGGAGCAAGCATCACCACCCGAGGCACTGGAATGGGTGTGTGACCACGACTCGGGCGCGCGGGCGGCCTACTCGGCCTGAGCCGAACTTCGATGCCCTCCGCCTCGCTGCGCATGTGCGAAGGCAGCGCCTGGGCCTGAGCTTGCGGCAACTCGTCGCGCGGGCCGGCATAGCGGAGTCAACGGTCACCGGCACCCTATACGGGTACCACGAAGGCAGCGTCCGAACTTGGTGGTCAATTGCCCGCGCGCTGGACATGCCCGCCGGCGAGTTGATGGCCCACCTCGATGATGGTCTGACCGGCGTTGACCACAGCGCCCCCGGGTCTGATCCGCCGCGCGGCTGAGCCTCTTAGAGCCCCATTGAAAGTGGACAGTCAATAGACACCTGGCCCCGGAAACGCAAGAGGCCCGGATCACTCCGGGCCTCCAACCTCCGGACCCGGTTCACCCCTGGTTCTGGCGGGCGCTCAGTTCGGCCGTGGCGGCGTCCATCAGGACCGGACCGGCCAAGTCGGCCGGCTCCAAGGGACGCTCCAGCCCGGTCACCAGCCATTCGTACGACTCGCCCGGCAGCAGCGTGACCGGACCGGTCTCGCTCCGACCGCCCAGCCGGTCGGCTTGCAGGATCAGATCGCGCACCAGGGAGGACGCCGTCACCCGCACCAGGCTGGCCGTCCCAGTCGGGCTGGCCGGGTCCCCCCGGTCGGACGCCACCGGTGCGGTCTCGACCCGGTAGGCCGGGGCGACCAGCTGGAGCTGGCGCTCCGGCCGGGCCAGCACCCGGCGGCTGGCGGGATCGATCCGGTCGGCCTGGGCGTCGACCACTAGTGACTCGTCGTCGGCCAGACCCGATCCGGGCTCCGGCCCGGCGACCAAGCCCAAGGGCAGGTCGATGACTTGGACCTGACCGGCCGGGACCTGGACCAGGTCGGACCAAGCCGCCCGCTCGACCCCGTCCAAACCGACCCGGCGCACCAGGGGACGGGCCGACCAGGTCTGCTCTGAGTTGTTCACCAGCTTGAGCTGATAGCCCGACTGAGCCGAGCCGAGCAGGGCCAGTCGGGGCGCGAAAGACTGTTTGATGGCGTACCAAACCGGTTTACGGAGCCCGGCGCTGTCGACCGCCGCCCAGCTGATGACCGGCCAACAGTCGTTCAACTGCCAGACCAGAGCCCCTTGGCAGCGCGGCCAGGACGAGCGCCAGTGGTCGAGGCCGAACTGGGTCGCCCGGGCCTGTTGCAAACTGGTCAGATAATGCCAGGTGTCGAAATCGGCTGGCTGGTGGAAGCTGTCGCTCAGCCCCCGCCGGAGCTTGGCCGGCCCGTTCTCGGCCTTGTAGTGCCAGAGCAGGACGGGATCGCTCGGGTCGAGGTGCTCAGGTCCGACGGCCTGGGCCAGGGTGGACCAGGCGGCCGGGCCGCACCAGCCGAACTCGGACACGAAACGGGGCGCGCTGTCGGCGTAGTCGGCGTAGGCGGTCTGGTTCCAGACCACCCAGGAGTGGTGGCAGCCGAAATCGGGGTGGTTGGGATGGACCGTGCGGTCGCCCGAGTAGGGGCTGCCGGGCCAGTACGGCCGGTCCGGGTCCAATTCGGCCATGACCCGGGGCAGGAGGTCGAAGTAGTAGCGCGCCCCCCAACCCCGATCACCCAAGATTGGTTGCCAGTTCCAGTCTTGCTGGCCCCAGATGTTCTCGTTGCAACCGTTCCACAGCACCAGCGACGGGTGCGGCATCAATCGGATGACGTTGTCGCGCGTCTCGGCCTCGATCTGGGCCGCTAGATCATCCGACTCCGGGTAGGCGGCGCAGGCGAAGAGGCAGTCCTGCCAGACCATCAAGCCCAACTCGTCGCAGGCCTGGTAGAAGGCGTCGCTCTCGAATAGGCCGCCGCCCCAGATCCGGATCAGGTTGGCTCCGGCCGCTTTGGCGTCCGCCAAGCGGTCGCGGTAGTCCTCCGGCTTCAGCCGCGTCACCAAGAGGTCCCCGGGAATCCAGTTGAAGCCCCGGGCGAAGACCGGCCGCCCGGCCACTTGGAAGCCGAAGCTACGGCCGATCGAGTCCGGCTCGGCCACCAAGGCGACGTGGCGGAAGCCGATCCGGCCGGACCAGGCGTCCAGCCGGCGCGAGCCCAGCGACAGCTCGACCTCGACCCGGTAGAGCGGCTGACCGCCGAGGTCGTGCGGCCACCAGCGTTGGACCGGGCCGGCCTCCAGGGTCAGCTGGAGCTGACTCAGCCCGGTCGTCCGCTCGGCCCGGGCCACGGTCCGCCCGGCCGGATCGAGCAGGACCGCCGCCACCCGCAGCGGCTGGTCCGCCAGCTCAGGCACCCGCTCCCAGGCGACCTCGACCAGAACCGATCCGACCTGGCCGGCCGGGCTGTCCAGTTGGGCCCGGGGCCGGACCTGGGCCAGCCGGGCGGTGTCCCAGAGCTCCAGCCTGAGATCGCGCCAGACCCCAGCCGTGACCACGGTCGGGCCCCAGTCCCAGCCGAAGTTGGAGGCCATCTTGCGGACGTACTGGAAGGGCTCGTCGTAGGCCGCCGGATAGGTCCCGAGGGCGGCCTCGACCCGGGCCGCCGCGGCGTAGACCGACTCGAAGTCGACCGTCAGCTCGGCTCCGGAGCGGGCCAGGCCGGTCACGTCCCAGCGGTACGAGCGGTGCTGGTCCAAGGTCCGGGCCACCTCATGGCCGTCCAGCGCCAGCCGGGCCCAGGTGTCGAGCCCGTCCGCCACCAAGTCGATCCGGCTGTGAGCGGCCGGCCGGTCCGGCAGGTCGGGCAGGACGGCGCTGTAACGCCAATCCTGACGCCCGATCCAAGCCGCCTCGATCTCATTGCGGCCCAGGTAGGGGTCCTCGATCAAGCCGTGGGCCAGCAGATCGTCGTGGACGTTGCCGGGCACGTGGGCGGCCAGCTCCGCCCCCTCGGCGAAGGCCGCCGTCACCGCCGCCGGCCCAGCCGGCGGACCGGTCGGACGGAAACGCCAGTTCTGCAGAGGGAGGGCGCTGAGCATGTCAGATGGACCTTTCTTCGCGCTGTCGGGTGACCTGGGCCAAGCGTCGCTCCGGGTTGGGGGCGGCTTGGGCCAAGCGGCGGGTGTAGTCGGCCTGAGGCCGCAGGATGACGTCGTCGGCCGGGCCGTGCTCGACCACCCGGCCTTCCTGCATGACCATGATCTGGTCCGAGAAGTGCCTGGCCGTGGCCAGGTCGTGGGTGATGTAGAGCAGACCCAGGTTCTCCTCCCGCTGGAGCTGGGCCAACAGGTTGAGCACCCCTAGCCGGATCGAGACGTCCAGCATCGAGACCGGCTCGTCGGCGATCAGGACGCCCGGCTGGGGCGCCAGGGCCCGGGCGATGGCGACGCGTTGGCGCTGGCCGCCGGACAACTCGTGCGGATGGCGCTGGGCGAAATCCTGGGCCGGCGTCAACCGGACCCGCTCCAGCAGGGCGTGCAGCTCTTGGCGGCGGCGGGCCGGGCTGAGGTCAGGGAAATGGATGCGCAGCGGACGCTCCAAGTGGTGACCGACGGTGTGGTATGGATTGAGCGAGCCGAAGGGGTCTTGGAACACCATCTGGACCTGGCGTCGGTACTGTTTGAGCTTGATCTGGCGCAGATCGACGCCGTCCAGTCTGATCTGGCCCCGGGTCGGGCGCTCCAAGCGCAGGATCAGCTTGGCCAGGGTCGACTTGCCGGAGCCGGACTGGCCGACCAGGGCGATGGTTTGACCGGGTTCCAGCTTGAAGCTGACACCGTCCACCGCCATCAGGTTCTCTTGCCGGAATCCGCTGCGCAGACGATAGCGTTTGACCACGTCAGTCAGTTCGAGTGTGGCCATGGCTCATTCCGCCTTCCGCCCGGGCTCGCCCGGGCCTAGGTTGTCCGCCCCGGCCCGGATGAAGTCGCCTCGCTCGCCCAACAGAGACGGGAACGAGGCCAAGAGACGCTTGGTGTAGGGGTCGCGCGGGTCGGTGTACAACTCGAAGGAGTCGTTCAACTCCACGATCCGGCCGGCTTTCATGACGGCGATGCGGTCGGCGATCTCCAAGAGCAAGGGCAGATCGTGGGTGATGAAGATGACGGCGAAGCCGAACTCTTGGCGCAGCCGGGTGATCTCGTCCAGGATCTCGCGTTGGACCACCACGTCGAGAGCGGTGGTGGGCTCGTCCATGATCAGGATCTGGGGGTCGAGGGCCAGCGCCATGGCGATCATGACCCGCTGGCGCATCCCACCGGACAGCTCGTGCGGGTAAGCCCGCAGCCGCCGCCGGTCGACCCCGACCCGTTCCAGCAGGTCGCCGCAACGCCGCCAGCGCTCCCGCCGTCCCATACCGGGCCGGTGGCAGGTGAAGACGTCCTCCAGTTGGCTGCGGATCGAGATGACCGGGTTGAGGGAGTTCATGGCCCCTTGTAGGACCAGGGCGATCTTGTCCCAGCGGAATTGACGCAGCTCCTGGCCGGTCAAGGCCGAGATGTCGATCTCGTAGCCCTCGCGGGAGTGGAAGACGGCTTGGCCCGAAGTGATCAGGGCCGGCGGCCGCAGCAGCCGGGTGATCCCGTAAGCCAAGGTCGACTTGCCGCAGCCGGACTCGCCGGCCAGGCCCAGGATCTCGCCTCGGCCCAGTTCCAAGGAGACGTGTTGGACGGCTTCAACGGTGTGCGGGCCGAGATAGTCGACGCTGAAGTCGCGCACGCTCAGGACCGGGTGGGCCGCCGGGCGCGACGAGGTGGTCCGATCAGTCATCTCAGATTTTCCTCTTGCAGTCGCTTGATCTGGATTGGCGTCAACCCCCATTTGCGCTGAGCGGCGCGAGTCGATTGGCGCAGCTTGGGATTGATGATCTCGTCGATCGAGAAGTTGACCAGGGACAGGGCCATGCCCAGCAGGGCGATCATGAGGCCGGGCGGGATGAACCACCACCAGGCCCCCTGGGTCAGAGCCAGGGATTGGTTGGCGAAGTAGAGGATGGTGCCCAAGGTGAAGGCGCCATTGGCGCCCAAACCGAGGAAGGACAGTCCGGCCTCGCCCAAGATGGCGAAGATGACCGAGAAGATCAACTGCGAGGCCATCACTGGGATCAAGTTGGGCAAGATCTCCACCACCAGGATACGCCAGGTCTTCTCCCCCGAGATGCGGGCCGCCGCCACGTAATCACGATTGCGCACCGACATCGTGACCGAGCGCAGGACCCGAGCCGAACCGGCCCAACTGGTGATGGCCAAGACGACCGAGATGAGGAAGAGACCACGTTGTTGGACCGGCACGTAGTTGCCGATCACGATGGTCAAGGGCAGGCCTGGAATGACCAAGATGACATTGGTGAAGAGGGCGAAGCCCTCGTCCACGGCGCCGCCGACGTAAGCCCCGAAGACGCCGAAGAAGGCCGACAGGACCGTCGCCAGGGCGCCCACGGTCAGACCGATGATGAGCGAGCCGCCGGTGCCGTAGGCCAACTGGGCCCAGATGTCCTGGCCGGCCTGGTTGGTGCCTAGGAGGTGGCCGCCGAAACCGGGCGGCTTGAGCATGTCGGTCGAGATGGCGCGAGGGTCCATCACGAAGTGGGGCATGACGATGGCGTACAGGACTAAGACGATCAGGATCGTTCCCCCAGCGATCAATTTGACCGAGCGACTGGGCAGAAGCGAGGCGACGCTGCGCCGGCGCTCGATCGGGCGCTCGACTGCGCCGGTCTCCTCGACCAGGTCGAGGCCGCCGTTCTGAGATGGGTTTGACATGGTTAGACTCCTTCAGCTCACGACCGGGCCCGGGTCCTGGGATCGATCAGACCGAGTAAGAGGTCCACCAGCAGATTGGCCCCCAAGACGGCCACCGAGATGACCAGGAAGGTGCCCTGCATCAGTGGGTAGTCGTTGTTGGAGACCGCCTTCCACATCTGGAAGCCGATGCCGGGGTAGGAGAAGACCTGTTCGGTCACGATCGACCCGGCCACGACGAAGCCGAGCGAGATGGCGAAACCCGACAGCGACGGCAGGACGGCGTTGCGGGCGGCGTAGGTGAAGCGCACCCGGCCGGGTTTGAGCCCCTTGGCCTGAGCGGTCAGGATGTAGTCCTCGGACAGGGTCGAGACCATCATGTTGCGCATCCCCAGCATCCAGCCGGCCACCGAGCTGAGGACGATGGTCAAAGCGGGCAAGACGGCGTGGTAGGCGGCGCTGGACAGGAAGGGCCAGTTCAAGCCGGGGTGGAGGATGGGGAAGGCCATGGTGTCGTAGCCCTGACCGAGCGGGAACCACTGTAGGACGCGGCTGAACCCGAGCAACAGGACCAGGGCCAACCAGAAATAGGGCACGGATTGGAACAGGGTCGCCACTGGGATCAGATTGTCCAGCCAGGAGCCCCGCTTCCAACCGGCCAAGACGCCCAAGCCGATGCCGATGAGGAAGGCGACGACGGTGGCCAGGCCGATCAGAGTGATGGTCCAGGGCAAGGCCTGCTGCAGGATGTCGCTGACCCTGACCGGGTAATTGGCGATCGAGACGCCGAGGTCGCCGTGGGCCAGGTTGCTCAAATAGTGCCAGTACTGGCTCCACCAGGAGCCCTGGCCGACGCCGCCCAACTGGATGGCGATGGCTTGGCGGGTCTCCGGCGTGACGGTCTGACCGGAGGCGGCCAGCTTCATCAAGATGATGGAGACCGGGTCTCCCGGCATCAGGCGTGGAATCAGGAAATTGAGGGTCAAGGCCGCCCAGAAGGCCGCCAGATAGAACAACAGTTTTTGGATGTAGAACCTCATGCTGATGGTCGACTTCCTCGCCCGTTAGCCCTAAGACTCGGCTCGTTCATTGAGTCTCAGACACTGCGTGACGCTAGGACGCGGGACCGACCGGCTGGGGCCGAGGGCTGGCCCGGCCTGGCAGAGCCGGGCCAGCCGCGCGGTCCGCTAGACCGGGCGGATCGTCCTCAGGACGATGCCCGTACCCCAGTTGCCGCCCCAAGGCAGGGGGAAGGCGTAGAGGTTGTCTTGCGAGGGCCAGCCTGTGGCATGAGTCAGGTTGTATTCACACAAGGCCGAGTTGACGTAGATCGGGATGATCGGCAGATCTTCGGCCAGGGCGTTCTGAATGATGGCGTACTGCGCCCGCAGCTCGTCGGGGTCGTTAGTCGAGGCCAAGGTGGTGACGGCGGCGTCGACGGCGGGATTCGAGTACCGCATCGTGTTGGTGGTGACGGCGGCCTCGCCGACCGGGCGGGCGCCGGCGCCGTTGACGTAGAGGTTGTAGGTGTAATAGGGGTTGGAGGAAGCCCCCATGTTGACCGAATTCATGGACAGCTGGAAGTTGCCCGAGACCTCGGCCTGGGACCACTGGTTCTGAGCCACATGGTTGACCGTCAACTTGATGCCGGCGGCCTTGAACTGGCCCGCGATCAACTCGCACATGGTGTTGTAGTCGGTCCAGCCGGAGACGTCGCTCAGAGTCATCTCCAAGGTCTGACCGTCCTTGACGTAGTAGCCCTCCGGGCCCATGGTCCAGCCGGCCTGCTCCAAGATGGACTTGGCCCGGGCCAGGTCCGCCGTCTGCGGCACCTCCCGGTGGGCCGGGTCGACGATCTCGGCCTGGTTGATGAAGTTGGGCAACAGAGTGGGCGAGGCGGGCAGGGAGAAACCGGCCGCCGCCTGGGTGTTGAGCTGGGTCCGGTCCATGGCGTAGTACATGGCCTGACGCACGGCCGGATCGGTCTGAGGCCCGGTGCAGCCGAGGGCGGCGTTGGAGCAGGTGAACAGACCGGTCGTGGCCTGCGGGGTGTTGGAGTAGGACAGGGTGCCGTTGGCCTGGGCGATCAAGTCCTTCAGGGTGGGCAGGAAGGAACCCTGCCAGTCGGTCACGCCCTGCTGCAAGGCGGTGGTGGCGGCGTCGGCGTTGGCCAGGGAGATGTAGCGCACGTACTCGATGGCGGGAGCCTCGGCGCCCGTGCCCCAGTAGTTGGGGTTCCGCTGCAGGATGATGGCTTGCGGGGTGTACTCGGAGAACATGTAGGGGCCGGTCCCGACCGGGCTGTCGTTGGTGCCGGCGGTCGGATCGGCGATGTCGCGCCAGATGGCCTGGGGCACGATCGGCTCACGACCGAGGATCTGGGCCTCCAGGGTGAAGGCGGGCTTGGGGAAGGTCAA
Source organism: Propionibacteriaceae bacterium (assembly GCA_031265875.1). Taxonomy (GTDB): domain Bacteria; phylum Actinomycetota; class Actinomycetes; order Propionibacteriales; family Propionibacteriaceae; genus WQYJ01. The sequence goes on along the minus strand of JAISCA010000002.1, from coordinate 90,784 downwards.
GGTCACCGTATCGGCGTCGAGCTTGTCCGTCTGCCAGACCTGGCCGGAGGTGTTGAGGGCTGGGTTATGGCTGACCAGGTCGAGCGAGAAGACGACGTCGTCGGCCGTCAGGGCCGAACCGTCGGAGAATTTGACCCCTTTACGCAGCTCGACCGTCAGCACGGTGCCGTCCTCGTTCCACTCGAAGGCGGTGCCTAGCACCGGCCTGGGCTGGTCGGCGCGAGCGATGTTGTAGTAGAAGAGGGCCTCGTAGATGACGCCCTGGGTCGGCTGGAGGAAGGAGCCGGTGGTGTTGAAGGGGTTGAAGTTGGGGGCGGTGAAATCACCGACCTGCCCGGTGAAGACGGACACCGAAGTGCTGGAGGCGGGCCTGTCCCCACCGTTGTCAGCGCCGCCGCAGGCGCCCAGTGTCAGCGTCAGGGCGGACACTAAGGCCAAGGAGACGACGCTTCGTCTCTTGAATGTTCTCACTTTGAATAACTCCTTTGTTCTCGAAGGGGGTCGTCAGATGTCCAGCTCTGGCGCCGACCGTCCTCGTCGACGTCGCCGGCCATCTAGCGCCCCATCCTGCTGCAGAACTTCAACCATGTCAAGAACCGGTTCAGTAAATGGATTCAGTTACGCTTATCCCCACCTAGGGAAATCGTACTGAACTGGTTCTGATTAACCTTGAACAAAGCCAACCGGTGGGTTGAGGAAGTGGTACGGTGCCTGCGGAGCAGATCGGAGACTGGAACCCATGGCCTCACCTGGTGAAGCCCCGACTGGGTCCGGCAAGCGCCGTCCGACTATCAGCGACGTGGCCCGGGCCGCCGGCGTGGCTAAGAGCGCGGTGTCGTACGCCCTCAACGACAAACCTGGGGTGTCCAAGGAGAAGCGCCGCCACATCTTGGCGGTGGCCGAGCGGATCGGTTGGCAGCCCTCCAGCGCCGCCCGCGCCCTGATGGGCACCCGGGTCGGTTTGATGGGGCTGGTGCTGAACCGGCCGGCCCGTCTGCTCGGCCTGGAGCCCTTCTACATGGAGTTGATCTCCGGTATGCAGGAGGTCCTGGGACCGCTCGACATCGCCTTGGCCCTGCAGATCGTCGAGGCCGGCGCGGACGAGTTGGCGGTCTACCGCAGCTGGGCCGCCAAACGTGAGGTCGACGCCGTGGTGGTGACCGACATCAGCCAGCGCGATCCTAGGCTGGCCCTGCTGCGCGACCTCGGCCTGCCCGCCGTCGTCTTGTCGCCGCCGCTGGCCCAGGCCGATCCGACCGGCTTCGGCCCACCCGAGCAAGCCAGCGCCATGCCTTGGCTGTGGACCGACGACATCACGGGCATGCGTATGGCCCTGCGCTACTTAGTGGCGCTGGGCCACCGCCGGATCGCCCGCGTGGCCGGCATCAGCCGCTACCTCCACACCACCGCCCGGACGACCGCTCTGCGCCAAGAGGCCGCCCGGCTCGGCCTGCCCGAGCCGGCCATCCTGACCACCGACTACAGCCAGGAGCAGGGGGCCGACGCCACCCGTTCCCTGCTGATCGGCCAGCCCCGCCCGACCGCCATCATCTACGACAACGACGTCATGGCCGCCACCGCTCTCCAGGTGGCCCGCGAACTACACCTGGAAGTGCCCCGCCAGCTCTCTGTGATCGCTTGGGACGACTCTATGATCGCCCACCTGACGGCGCCTAAACTGACCTCGATCAAGGTCGACGTGCACGCCTACGGGATGCGCGTGGCCAGCGCTTTGGACGGACTGGCCGAGGGCTCCCTGGTCGAGTCCGGACCCTTCGGCCTGGCCGGTCTGGAGGTGCGCGACAGCACCGGGGCCGCTCCCGCAGCGGACTGAGACCGCCGCCTGGCCCGGCTAGCGCCGCCGGCTCACAGGACCTTGGACAAGAAGAGCTGGGTGCGTGGCTGCTGCGGATCGGACAGGACCTGGCTGGGCCGGCCCTCCTCCACGATCAGGCCGTCGTCCATGAAGATCAAACGGGTGCCGACCTCGCGCGCGAAACCCATCTCGTGGGTCACCACCATCATGGTCATGCCCGACTCGGCCAGGGAGCGCATGACCTCCAGCACCTCGCCCACCAGCTCCGGGTCGAGCGCGCTGGTCGGCTCGTCGAACAGCATCATGTCCGGGTTCATGGCCAAGGAGCGGGCGATGGCGACGCGCTGCTGCTGGCCGCCGGAGAGCTGGCTGGGGTGGGCCTCGATCTTGTCCTGCAGGCCGACCCGCTCCAGCATGTCGCGGCCGACCCGCTCAGCCTCCTGGCGCGACCGGCCCAGGACCTTCTCCTGGGCGATGGTGGTGTTGCGCAGGACCGTCATGTGGGGGAAGAGGTTGAATTGCTGGAAGACCATGCCGATGCGGGTGCGCACCCGGTCCAAGTTGACGTCGGGGTCGAGCATGTCGATGCCCTCGATCTTGACCTGACCTCCCGTCGGCCACTCCAACAGGTTGATCGAGCGCAACAGAGTCGACTTGCCGGAGCCGGACGGCCCGATGACGCAGACCACCTCGCTGCGTTCGACCGTCAGGTCGATGCCCTTGAGGACCTCGTTGGAGCCGAAGCTCTTACGCAAGCCGACCACCTGAATGGGCGGGGCGGCGGGGTCGGGCGTGTCGCGGGGGTGCCAGTAGGTCTGATCGCTGGGGCGCGGACTCATTTCTTGACCGCCAGTTTCTTCTCCAGCTTGCCCACCAGGGCGGTCAAGGGCACCGTCACGATCAGGTATAAGACGGCGGCGCAGATCATCGGTGTGCTATTGGCGTAGGTGGTCAGGCCGTCGCGGCCGAAGGTGGTCAGCTCCCGTTCGGCCACCGTCATGCCGGCGATGAACAGCAGGGCGGTGTCCTTCAGCAGCATCACGAACTCGTTGGTCAAGGGCGGGATGACGATGCGCAGTCCCTGGGGCAGGATGACGTGCAAGGTGCAGGTCAGGTGGGGCATGCCGAGCGAGCGGGCGGCCTCGCGCTGGCCCTTCGGCACCGCCTCGATGCCGGAGCGGATGACCTCGGCGTTGTAGGCGCTGGTGACGATGATCAAGGCCAGCAGGCCGCCCCCCAGCGGGCCGCCCGGCACCCGGGCCTTGAAGGCGATCGGGATCATGAAGGCGAAGGCGAAGATGGTGAGCAGGGCGGGCAGGCCGCGGAAGAGCTCGATGTAACAGATGGCGAACCAGCGGGCCGGCCCGTGCGACATCTTCATCAAGGCGAAGACGGCGGCCAGCACCGTGCCGACCACGAAACAGACCAGGGTGTAGAGCAGGGTGTTGCCCAGAGCCCGGAAGATGTCAGGCACCAACTGCTCCGCCACCTGGCCGTTGAAGAAGTTGCGCTGGATCTTGGGCCAGTCGGTCTTGACCACAATCAGCACGACGATGATCAAGGCCACGCCGTAGCTGGAGCCGCGCGAGATGCGCCGCCTTACGGTCGGCCGGACGTCGGACAGGCGGAAGCCCCGGGGCTTGACCGCCCGGTCAGTCTCAGTGTCGGTCATCGGGCCTGATCAGGAATTGCCGCCAGCCGTGAACCACTTGTCGTAGATCCGCTGATAGGTGCCGTCGGCCCTAATAGCGGCCAGTTGGGCGTTGATGTCGGCGATCAGCTGGGTCCGCTCGCCCTTGGCGAAGGCGAAGCCGTACTGCTCGTCGGTCTGGTACTCCTCGACGATGACGTAGTCGGCGTCGGCCTGAACGTGGAAGTTGTTGACCGGCTGGTCCTGCAGGATGGCGTCGATCTGACCGGCCTGGAGGGCGGGCCAGAGCTCGCCGTCGGAGGGGAACTCCCGCAGCTGAGCCGAGGCCGGGGCGTGCTGCTGGGCATAGCTACGGCCGGTGGTGCCGGCTTGGACGCCGATGACGCCGTTGGCCAGATCGGCCAGACCGGTCAGGCCGGAGGCCACCGGCACCAGCAGGGACTGCAACGAGTCGTAGTAAGGATCGGAGAAGTCGATGTTGGCCTGGCGCGCCTCCGTGATGGTGATGGCGGAGGAGCCCATGTCGCACTCGCCGGCCGCCAGCACGACGCCGGACTGGAGGGCGTCGAAGTCGACGTCGCGCACCACCAATTCGAGGTTGAGCCGCTCGGCGATGGCGCCCACGATCTCGACGTCGAAGCCGGTGAAGCCGGAGGCCGTGCTGGAGTCGAAGTCCTCGAAGGGCGGGTAGGGCACGTCGGCGCAAGTGGTCAATTGGCCCTGTTTGATGGTGTAACCGCCGGATTCGGTGCTAGCGCAACCGGCCAGGGCGACAGTCGCGGCCGCCGCCAAGGCGGCCACGCAGGTGAGTCGACGTCGCATCTTGGATTCCTCACTTGAGTCTGGGTCTGGGCCCGCGCCGCAGCGGGCGTGACACGGCCAATACTAAACGGTTCCCGCCGCTTCGACGCGAGCGTCTGGAGTCAACCGCCCAGATGTTTCATCCGTATGACGGCCAGCCCCCACCCCAGCAGCCGTTATCGAACCGTGACATACCTCCGCTCCCACTCGCAGAATTTCGTATACGATAATCGAATGGAGGTCGCGCGCTCGGCCTTGAAACACGGAGTGAGTCCCGCTGACGCCGTCCTCGCCGCCGAACGGTTCGTCGTCGCCTACCAACTCGGTGAGGACCCGGTCAGAGAGTTGCGCCTCGGTTTCGACTCCAAAGCCCGGCCGCTCGAGACAGTCGTACTCATCAACGCGCAAGGAACCGAAATCGTCATCCACGCTATGCCCGCCCGCCCGGCGTCGCTCGATCTATTGTTAGGAGGGGAGGAACGATGACCACCTACGGAACGACCTCGGACGGTCGCCCGATCACCGAGGCAGACGTCCAAGCTTGGGCCGACGAAGCCGAGCGCGGCTACGACATCGGCCAACTGAAGAGGCGCGGCCGGCCTCGGCTAGGGCCAGAGATCAGCCTGGTCCTGCCCGTCCGTATCACCGCCGACCTCGACGCCGCCCTGTCCGACCGCGCGGCCGAGACTGACCAGTCCCGCTCCGAAGTGGCCCGGGAGGCGTTGCGCGCCTACCTCCTACCCGCCTGACCGGCTCCGCCGATCCCAGACCCATGGCTCTGGGCCTTGGTCCTCATCAGTAACGGTAGTAGTCGGGTTTGTACGGCCCGGCGACCGGCACCCCCAGGTAGTCGGCCTGTTCTGCGGTCAGCTCGGTCAGGGACACGCCCAGGGCGTCGAGGTGGAGCCGGGCCACCTCCTCGTCCACCCGCTTGGGCAGGACATGGACGCCGACGGCGTAGTCCGAGCCGTGTTGGAACAGTTCGATCTGGGCTAGGACCTGGTTGGTGAAGGAGTTCGACATGACGAAGCTGGGGTGACCGGTGGCGTTGCCCAAATTGAGCAGACGGCCCTCCGACAAGACGATGATCTGATGCCCGTCGGGGAAGCGCCAAGCGTCGACCTGGGGCTTGATCACCCGCTTCTCCACGCCGGGCCAGGCCGCCAGGCCGGCCATGTCGAGCTCATCGTCGAAATGGCCGATATTGCCCAGGATGGCCTGGTCCTTCAGCTTGGACATCTGCTCGGCCGTCACCACCCGCACACAACCAGTGGCGGTGATGACGATGTCGGCCCGCTCCACCACCTGGTCCAACCGGCGCACCTCGTAGCCGTCCATGGCGGCCTGGAGGGCGCAGATGGGGTCGATCTCGGTCACCACCACCCGGGCCCCCTGCCCGCGCAGGGCCTCGGCGCAGCCCTTGCCGACGTCGCCGTAACCGCAGACGACGGCCAACTTGCCGCCGATCAGCACGTCGGTGGCCCGATTGAGGCCGTCCAACAGAGAGTGGCGGCAGCCGTAAGTGTTGTCGAACTTCGACTTCGTGACGGCGTCGTTGACGTTGATAGCGGGCAGCCGCAGCTCACCTCGGCCAGCCATCTGGTGTAGCCGATGGACGCCGGTGGTGGTCTCCTCGCTGAGGCCGCGCAAGCCGGCCAGCACCGCCTCGAAATCGATCCGCCCCTGGGCTAGCACCCGCTCCAGGCAACCCAACAGAGCGACCCGCTCGGCCGAGTCCGCCGCCGTCGGCCGCTCCGGCCGACCGGCCCGGGCCTGGGCCAAGCCCAGATGGATGAAGGCGGTGGCGTCGCCGCCGTCGTCCAAAACCATGGTCGGACCGGCCTCGGGCCAGTCGAAGACCCGCTCCAAGCACCACCAGTACTCGTCCAGCGACTCGCCCTTCCAAGCGAAGACCGGTGAACCCTCAGGGTCGGCGGCCGTGCCCCGCCCCACCACCACGGCGGCGGCGGCCTCGTCCTGAGTCGAGAAGATGTTGCAAGAGGCCCAGCGCACCTCGGCCCCCAACGCCACCAAGGTCTCGATCAAAACGGCCGTCTGCACCGTCATGTGCAAGCTGCCGGCGATCCGAGCCCCCCGCAAGGGCTGGGCCGCCTGGTGCCGCTGGCGCATCGCCATCAACCCCGGCATCTCGTGCTCCGCCAATTCGATCTGCCGCCGACCCTGATCGGCTAGGGCCAAGTCGGCCACGCGATAATCCACGATCGTCCAGCTTAGACGCCTCCGCCGCGTCCTCTCATCGCTGCGCTCCGGTCCGCTGGTCTAAACGGAGCCGACCGCGAGGCGACGGGATGGGCCGGGTTCAGGCGGCCGGCTGGCTGGCCGCGATGTGAGCCAGGGCCAGATCGTAGCCACCCAGTCCGAGACCGGCGATGACGCCGGTGGCCTGGGCCGTCACGACCGAGTCATGACGGTACGGCTCCCTGGCCGCGATGTTGGAGATGTGGACCTCGACGACTTGGGGGACCTCGCGCACGGCGTCGGCCACGGCCAAGGAGTAGTGCGACCAAGCGGCCGGATTGAGCACCACCGGGCAGGCCTGGTCGGCCGCCTGGTGCAGCCAGGAGACCAGCTCGGCCTCGCTGTCGGTCTGCTTGACCTCGACCTCCAGCCCCAGACCCAAGCCGGTCTCGACTAGGTGACGGGCCAACTGGTCGTGGCTGACCGACCCGTAGATGGCCGGCTCACGTCGGCCCAACCGGCCCAGGTTGACTCCGTTCAAGACCATCACCTTGATCATCGGTCGACTCCTTCAGTCATTGGCTCAAGCCTCGGTCCCCCGGTTCAGGCCCAGGCCGAGATAGGCGGCCGCGAAGAGGCCGTGCTGGAGCAGACAGGCGTAGCGCTCGACCGCCCCGCCTTGGCTGTGCCGGATCGTGGCCAGCCTGACGCCGTGGCCATCGGCCAAAGCGGACAATTGGCGGCCGGCTTGGCCGACCAGGGGATCGGGCGAGTCGTCGTCCAAACAGACCAGGCTCAGCCCCTGGCTCAGCCCGGCTTCGTCGAAGGGATCGGCGAAGAGGTCCTGGGGAGTGGCCCCGGCCAGCACCGGCGCCAACTCGCTGGCGTCCGCCGCCAGGGCGGTCCGGCCGGTGACCTGGCGCAGAGCCTCGGCCAGGCGGCGCGAGGCCCGCGCCGCCAGCACGCTGCCACCCCAGATCAAAGGGACGCTGTCGGCCAGACAGACGGCGCCGTCCTTGGCCGGGTTGGAGCCCAAGGCGACGTGGGGAGAGCATTGCTCGGCCACCTGGTCGAGGCCGTCCGCCACCCGGGCCGGGGCCACAGCCGGGGCCAGCCCCAGGGCCTCCAAGCCGGCCAGGGCCACCACGGCGGTCACGAAGTGGTCGTCCGTGCCGGTCCAGACGGTGACGACGGAACGCCCGACGGCGTGTTCTGTCACGGCACCGGCCTTGGGGGCCACCACCAGGGTGACCGCTCCCCGCCGCAGCGATTGATCGATCGCCTCGGTCATCTCCTCCGGCCGACTGGCCAGGATCACGACCAAATCCAGACTGCCGACCCAAGCCGGCAGGCTCGGCGTCGGCCAGGCCACCAGCGGCACCGGACAGGTCGGCTCGGCCACCGCCCGCATCAAACGGGCCTCCGGCCCCAGCACGATGACGGCCCGGGGCCGGAAACCGTCGGCCACGCGAGCTAGAGCGGCTAAGTCGGCCCCGGCCACGCCTTGGCGCAGGCGCGCCCCGGCCAAGGCCAGGTGACGCAACCGTTGGCCTCGCCCCAGCAGCCAGTCGACGTCGTCCAAGCGGCTGTCGTCGAACTCGAACACCGGCTCAGCGCCCGTCCGGCCCGTCCGGGTCGTCCCGGTCGGACCGCTCAGTCGAGTCGGTCAGGTCCGCTGGATCGTCCGCGTCAGTCAGCTCGACCGGATCGGCCGGGGCCTCCAGCCCGATGGGGTAGCTCGACGAGGCGGCGGTCGGCGCGACCGAGACCGGATGACGGGCCTCGTCCACCAGCATGATGGGGATGCCCTCCCGCACCGGGTAGGCCAAGGCGCAGCTGAACGAGGAACAGATCATCTCGGCCGCGTCGTAATCCACGATCAGATTGGAGTGGCACTGCGGACAGGCCAGGATCTCCAACAGAGTGGGATCGATTTCGACGCTCATCAGACGGCCTCCTCGGTGGCGATGACATGCAGGACCTGGTCGCGCAGGGACGCCATCTGGACGGTGTCGCGCGCCTCGACGTTGAGCCTGAGCAGGGGCTCGGTGTTGCTGGGGCGGAGGTTGAACCACCAGCCGTCGCCGGTGACCTTGACTCCGTCGCCCCATTCGACCTCGCCCTGGCCGGCGAAGGCCTGAGCCACCGCCGCCTGGCAGCGGTCCGGATCGCGCACGGTCGAGTTGATCTCGCCCGAGCCGACGAAACGGGTGTATTCGGCCACCAGCTCGGACAGGGGCCTGTGGTCGTGGCCCAGCCGGGCCAGGACGTGCAGGCCGGCCAGCAAGCCGGTGTCGGCCCCCCAGAAGTCCCGGAAGTAGTAGTGGGCCGAGTGCTCGCCGCCGAAGATGGCGCGCTGCTCGGCCATCTTGGCTTTGACGTAAGTGTGGCCGACCCGCGACTCCACCACCCGGCCGCCCCGCTCGGACACGATCTGACGCACCGCGTCCGAGGTGATGGTGTTGATGACGATGACGCCGCCCGGCTCGCGGGCCAATTGTTCGACCGCGATCAAGGCCGTGATGGTGGAAGGAGCCACCACTTCGCCCCGCTCGTCGATCACGAAACAGCGGTCGGCGTCGCCGTCGAAGACCAGGGCCAGATCGGCTTGATGCTGGACGACCGCCCGCTGGGCGTCGACCAGGTTCTCTGGGACCAAGGGATTGGGCTGGTGGTTGGGGAAGGAGCCGTCCAGATCGAGATAGAGGCCGATCAGGTCGAGATCGTAGGGGCCGAGCACGGCCGGGACGGTGTGACCGGCCATGCCGTTACCGGCGTCGATCACCACCTTGAGCCGGCGACATCGATCCAGATCGACCAGGGAGCGCAGATAAGCGGCGTAGTCGTCCAACAGATCGCGCCCGGTGACCTGTCCCGGCCGGGCGGCCGGGGCCAGGCTGACCGTCCCGGCGTCGATCTGACGGGACAGGTCGGCCAATTCGACCAAGAAGTGAGGCGAGACCGGTTGGGCCTGACGCTGACAGAACTTGACGCCGTTGTAAGCGGCCGGATTGTGGCTGGCGGTGAACTGAGCCCCGGGCAGATCGAGCCAACCGGAGGCGAACCAGAGCTGATCGGTCGAGGCCAAGCCGATGACGGTGACGTCGACGCCCTGGCTGGTGGCGCCGGCCACGAAAGCCTCCATCAGCTCCGGTCCGGAGTCCCGCATGTCATGCGACACCACCATGGCCCCGTCGGGGTTGAGACGGCCGAAGGCCTGGCCCAAGGCCTCGGCTCCAGCGCTGTCCCACTCGATCTGGGGGCCAGACACCAGACCCCGGATGTCATTGGCTTTGAAGATTCCGTCAGCCAGCATGGACTCAGCCTACCGAGCCGATCAGCCCGGAGGCCGCCTGGCGTTCGGCGTCGACCACCACTCTGAGGTGGCGGCGCTCGGCCAAGGTCACGATCGAGGGCGGCCCGGCCGGCGGCGGAGCCGGGGCCGGTTCGATGCCGGCCGCCTCCCGCACGGCGTCGGCCAGCGCTCTGAGGTCGCCGGCGTCGGCGGCGGTCTGACCGGGCTGTTCCAAGGGCAGCCGGAGCAGATCCCAGCCCCGTGGCACGGTCAGACTCTCGCTGTGGGCCAGGCAGAGGTCCTGACCGGCCTCGGACCGCCCCGGCGACAAAGGCCCCACCACCACGGTGCGGTCGGCGTAGGAGAAGGTCAACGTCGCCTTGGCTCGGCTGGAACAGCCCGAACGACGACATGATCGCGTGCTCACGGCGGCAGCGTATCCCGGAAACGGCTGGCCGGCGGTATGGCGCGACGACGCGCTACAGTTCGGCCATGGCCAAGCGTGATCGGCATCAGCGAGGTTGGCGGGGCGTGTTGGCGCCGCCCAACTGCCCCGCCGGTCAGCGGCTGCGCGAACGCCGCCCCGGGCTGCCCAGCGATTTCTTCTTCCATTGCGTGGCCGACTCGGTCGCTCAAGTCGCCCGTCACTGTCCGGAAGCCTTGGCCCACGTCGACATCGACGTGGAGGAGGTGCCCGACCTGTCCGAACCCTGGCTGACCCAAGTCCCCTTGGCAGTGGCGCGGGAGGCCACCTTGGACCGGCTGGCCCAAGTCGTGCTCTACCGTCGCCCCATCGAGCTGCGCTGCACCAGCCGCTCCAACGAACGCGACCTGGTCCACACCACCTTGGTCGAGCAACTGTCCCAGCTGACCGGCATCGCCGTCGAACGGCTCGACCCCGACGAGTCCTCCGACGACTAGAAGCCCCAAAAAGTGTCCTCCCTTCAGCCGATGGTGGGCCGGTAGGCGATGGCGAGGCTGAGGCCGGCCGCGCCGCCGACGCCCAGGGGAGCCAGCGCCAGGCCCTCGGTCTGACCGATTTGGGTCAGGACCAGGGCCACGCGCAGGCCTAGTCCGGAGGCGGTCAGCTTGATCGAACCGTCGCTCGCGCCCACTGGGACCTCGCGGCTGCCCGGGGGCGCCACGATGTCCTCGACCGCAGTCTCAGCGCCTTCGGCGTCCCGCCGCACCAGGGTCAAGGTGATCTCCTCGTCCGTCGGGTTGGTCAGCGCCAGCGTGGCTCCGGGGACGACCGGCAAGACGATGCCGCCGCCCAGGGGAGGCTGGGCGGACAGCCCGGCCAGGTCCGGCCCGGTCGCCACCAGAGTGGCGCTGACGGGCTGGGTCGAGGTCACCCTCAAACCGACGCCTTGACCGCGCAGGGCCTGTCCCAGCTCGACCCGGGCGGTGGCGCCGGGAGCGATGGAGACGTTCTCGGCCCCAGCGACGATGTAGCTCTGCTCCGGCCCCAAAGCTTCGACTTGGACCTCGGCCCGGCGCTCGGAGCTGGGGTTGGTCAAGAAGAGCAGACGGTTGCCCTCGCCGGCCGGCGACCAGGGTATGACCGAGTCGATGGCGGGGGCGGCCGCGCTCTGCTGCCAGTCCGTGCCCAAGTCGCCTTGACTACGCAGAGTCGCCATCAGCCGCCCCTGGCTGGTCTTGAGCGCCACGGCGACCGGCTCCTCGGAGGTCAGGTAGGTGTTCAAGGGCACCACCCGGGTGGAGAAGCGAGGGATCTCGATGTCGCGTAGTCCAGTCGTCGTCAAGGGGCCGGACTCGCCGTGCAGCGAGATCGTGATGATGGCGGCGGTGGAGTCGATGTTGGTCAAGATCAGGCTGCTACGTTGCGACTCCGTCACCCAGACGCCGTTCCACCAGCCGTTCGAGATCGGAGGGGCGCACACCACCGCCTGTAGCTTGCTGTGCTGGACCGAGGTGACCACCGCCCCCAAGCTTTGATCGCCCACCGCCACGACCGGTTCGCCTGGATCCTTCACTTCGAAGGCGATGGTCGACGCGGTCGCCTCAGAGCCGACCTGCCAAGAGGTCAACTCGGTCTGGCCGGCGGCCGACACCGTGGTCGGACCGAAGGCCGGGTCGCCCACCGGGCAGGCCACCAGACGCTGGCCCTCGACCTGGATGACCGGTTGGGCGGCCGATCGCTCGGGGGCCAAGACGGCTGTCGCCACCGTCGCCACCGCCACCACGGCCACCGCCAAAGTGGCCCAGTCTTTGATCTTCACAGGGCCTCCTCGCCGTCATGCGCCCGACGCGGCGAACGATCGACGCCGATGCGGGAATGCAGACTGGGCAGAGCGAACAAGATGACCAGGAAACCGCCGGCCAATTGCAGCCACCGCCACCACTGCTGGGGCACCGGCTGACTCACTTCGACCAGACCGGTGGCCTGGCCGATGGCGTAGGTGGCCCGCCAGTCGACCGAGTCGACCGGCTCCAACCGGACCCCGCCGACTCTGACTTCGATATCCGGGTCGACCGGCTGGCTCAAAGCCAACCTGGCATCGGACACGGCCGCCACCCCGTCGCTCGGTTTGAGCGACAGGACGGCCCCGTCCGGCCCGATCACCTGGGTCTTAGTGGGCAGATCGACCAAGGCCCAAACGATGGTGCCGTCCTCGTTCGAGGACCGTCGCAAGCCGACCGAGGCGTCCAAGGCCGCCACCGTGTCGGGGTCGGGCGCCACGATGGCGATGTAGCCGACGCCGAGGGTGATGAGATGGGCGGTCAACTCCTCGTCGTAACGCCCGGCCGCGATCTGAGCCACCGCTTGCTGGGCCCAGTGCCAGCCCGTGGGCGAGGCCAGCGCCCCGGTCCGGGTCTCGCCCTGACCCCAGGTGGCCCGGCCGTCCGAGCGCAGGGTCCAAGCTGGCGGCAGCGCGACTTGGTCGATGATCAGACTGCTGGCGCCGGTGGCCCGCTCGCTCTGGGCCAGGTAGAGCGGCGTGCTGCCGCTGTCGCCCCGGCTCAGCTCAGTCATGCCACCGACCACCCACCAGCCCAGGCTGACCAAGGTGACCGCGGTCAAAGCCATCGAGACCACCCCGACCAAGGCCTGGGCGGCGCCGAAATCGCGCTGGGCCAAACTGGTCGAAGCCTCGCTCAGCCAAGACACCGCCAAAGACAGCAGAGCGGCGAAACCGATCAACAGCCAAGGCGCCGGATCGGGCATGGCCTCGCTGGTGTCGATCCGGACCAGGAAGCGCGACAGGACGACGCCGACGGCGACGAAAACCAGACCGGCGACCAAGATAGGTGAACGCCTGGGCAGACGCGCGGCGGCGATCAGGGCGGCCAGCCAGAGCAGGCCGATGACGACGATCGAGACCCACAGGGGCGGCTGCCCGACGGCGCCGGTCCGTCCCAGCAGAATCTGCCAAGCGGAGTCGTTGGTGGTGCCGTTCAGGAGCGGCGCCGGCGTGGTCAACAGCCGGCCTGGGGTCAAGCGCAAAGAGATCAGCCAATCGGCCCACAACAGCAGGGGGAAGCCCATGGCCAAGCCCGCCCGCACCCAGGACCAAACCCCCTGGCCGGTCCGGATCACCGTCACCACCACGGCCGCCGCCGCCGGGACCCACAGCAAAGGCAGGATCGGCACGGCCAAAGCCAAAGCCAAAGCCACACCGGCGGCCGGCTGCCAGGCTCGCACCCCCTCCGTCTGGGTCCCCCAGCGGTGCAACCAAGCCACGAAGAAGGGCAGACCGATAGCCAGCACGACCAACCAGAGGGCGCCTCGGTTGAGACCGCCCAACAAGACCGGCAGGAGGGCGTAGGCCAGCGCCATGACCCAGCTGATGCGCCGGTGCTGGCCCAGATGGTGCCGTAAGTACCAAGCCGCCACCAGTCCGGTCAAGGGCACCGCCGCCATCAGCAAAGCGACCACGAACCAGGTCGGGCGCAGCGCGATGGTCGAACCGATGGACTCCAGCAGCAGCCAGGCCGAGGGACGTCCGGGCAGACCGGGCGGCATGGTCAAGGCCACGTCGTAAGCCTGGCCCAGGGTGTCCGGCGCGGCCAGCAACTGCGAAGCCCGGACTGGCCCGGAGCCGAGCAAGCGGCGTCCGGCGATCAGACTGAGCAGGGCCGCTCCGGCCACCCAGACCCAGACCGGCAGCCGGGCCGGAGCCTCGCCGGCGCGGGACTCGTACTCGTCCCCCAGCAGGTCGCCCAAGGAGATCTGCTCGTCCCGGCCCGAGGACAGAGCCCGGCGGATGTTGTCCGCCACCCGGTCGCCCAACACCACGAAGGTCGACCACCAGAGCGGGCGCAGCGCGTTGGCCCGCTGACGGTCGGTCGGGCTGGCCGCGATCCGTTCGATCCGGCGCCTCAGCCGGGCCACCGGTTTAGCCGAGCGGACGAAGTCGATCAGGGCGTGCATCTCGTCCAGGGCCTGGTCGGGAGCCTTGTCGAGCAGGAAACCGAGGCCGCGCAACAAGGCCCCCAGGACCAGGCGCGACCAGACCAGGAGCCGGCCCAGGCCCGTGGCGTGGGCCGCCACCAGGCGCATGCCCATGAGCCGGTCCCAGGCCACCTCGCTGCGCCGGCGGCCCTGCGCGATGGTGCCGACGCGCCGTTCCGAACGGCCGGCCTGATGATGCACGAAACGGGCTTCGGGGCAGGTCATGACGCGGTAGCCGGCCAGATTGGCCCGCCAGCCCAGGTCGACGCCGTCGCGATAGGACGGGATGGCGGCATGGAAGCCATGCAGGGCGTCGAAGGCGTCGCGCCGGATCAACATGCCGCAGGTCGAACCGCCCAGCGAGACCTGGGGGTCGTACTGGCCTTGGGCGGCCTCACCCGCCTCGACGTCGACGTGACGCCGGCCGGTGCCGGAGATCGAGGCCCCCAGCTCCAAGGTCATGGAGGCGTGGCGGCGCCGGCTGGGCCGGACCGACAGGGGCACGGCGATGGCCAGACCGGGGGTGCGCAGGGACAGCGTCAACAGCTCGGCCAGAGCGGTCGGGTCGGGCACGGCGTCGTCGTGCAAAAGCCAGATCCAGTCGTCCCGCCCGGTCGCCTCGTCCAAGGCTTGGTGGACGGCGTCGCCGAAAGAGGCCGAGGTCGAACCGGTCAAGACCAGATCGACGACGCCTTGGCGGCAGGCCTCCTGCAGCAGTTCGGCCGAATTGTCCTCCGACCGATTGTCGACCGCGATGACCTCGTGGGGACGGATGGTGGAAGCGGCCAGTCCGGCCAGGGTGTCGGGCAGCCAAGCGGCGCCATTACGGGAGACCAGGATGGCGGTGACGCGCTGTCCGGTCGGGTCGACCGCGTTGGGCTCCGGTTTGTCGAGGAACCAACTGGCCGTCTCTAACGAGGTCAACTCCATGAACACCTAGCCCCAGCAGCGGCGTAGACCGTCTACGCGCGTCGCTTGAGCTTACGTCGTTCCCTCTCGCTCAGGCCACCCCAGATGCCGAAGCGCTCATCGTTGGTCAGCGCGTACTCAAGACATTCACGCTGCACTTCGCAGCCCTGGCAGACCATTTTGGCCTCGCGCGTCGACCCGCCCTTCTCGGGGAAGAAGGCCTCGGGATCGGTTTGAGCGCAGAGAGCGGACCCTTGCCAGGAGAGCGCGTCTTCATCGCTGAGATACGGTAGGCCGAGAATGGATGTCAACTCAATCACTCCTCTCGCCGAACGCCCGCTGAGATTGCCGCCGGCCAAACCGGCCAGACAGCTTCCGGTAATTACACCAGTATCCTTCCCTCCAGTCAAGACCTGGCGGAAGACCCGTTTAGCTTAGACCGGTCCGACTGGTCGGATCGTCGGACTCGACCAGGTCCACCGCCCGCGCCCAACCTCGGCCGATGGCCTGGTCAGGCGGGCAATGGTCGGCCGGTGGCGGCTCGATCGGCGGCTGGTCGCGACTGCTGTCGGACGGGCCGGACGACTGATCGGCCCGGTCCGGGCGGCGGGCGGACCGGCGCTGGAACAGCAGGATCAGCCCGATCACCAGCGCCACCGCCGCCAAAGCCAGCAGGGCGGCCGTCAGCCAGAGGGTCTGATCCAAGGCCTCCCGTCCCAGCCCGTCGGCCAGCCGGTCCGGGGCGAACCGGACCAGCAGACCGACCCCGGCCGCCGCGACGGCAGCCAGGCTGAGCAGTCCGCCGAGAGCACGGTGACGGGGCCGTCCGGTCGGTTCAGGCAAAGTCGTCTCCCAACTGAGTCTTGACCCGATCGACTAGGCGTTTGATGTCCTCGGCCCGATCCAAGGGACACACCAGAGTGATGTTGTCACTTGTCACGACCACGGTGTCCTTCAATCCGACCACGGCAACCAGCGAGCCGTCCGAACCGGAATTGACGATCAGATTGTCCTGGCTGTCGAGGCTGACCACCCGGCCCAGCACGGCGTTGCCGTCGACCTGGTCCAAGTACGGCGCCAAGGCCGGGAAGCCGCCGACGTCGCCCCATTCGGCGGTCAGGGGCACGGCCAGGACGTGGGCGTCGGTGGCCCCGCGCGAGACCGGCTCCATGATGGCGTAGTCGAGACTGATCCGCTCCAGCTCGGGGTAGAGCTGGCCCAGGCGGTCCGGCTCGGCCACGATGGCGGCGATGGTACGAGCGGTGTCCGGCTTGAGCTGGGCCAATTGCCTAGCCCAGGTCTCGGCCCGCCAGCAGAACATGCCTGAGTTCCACCACCAATCGCCGGCCGCCAAGTAAACCTCGGCCTGGCCCAAGGTCGGCTTCTCGGCGAACTCCAAGACCTTGAAGGCCCGCTCAGCGGCCGTCACCGGATCGCCCCGGCGCAGGTAGCCGAAGCCGGTGTGGGGTTTAGTCGGCGCCACCCCCAACGTGACCAAGGCCTGAGCGTCGGCCTCGGCCGCTTGGAAGGCCGCCTCCAAGGCGTCGCGCAAAGCCTCCGCCGGCGTGATGACGTGATCGGCCGACAACACCGCCACAGTGGCCGCCGGATCATGGTCGGCGATCAGAGCCAGCGACCAAGCCACCGCGCTGAGCGAATCGCGCCCGACCGGCTCGCCCAGCAGGTTGGCCGCCGGCAGCCCCGGCAGCTGCCCCTTGATGATGTCGGTGTACGAGGCCGAGGCGCAGATCAAGATTCTCTCCGGCGGCGCCAGCAGCAGGGCCCGGTCGTAGGCCAGGCGCAGCAGGGAACGGCCGCCGATCAGGCGCAGCAACTGCTTCGGCAGCCCCTGACGCGACAACGGCCATAGTCTGGTGCCGGAGCCTCCGGCCAAGATGACGACGTAACGCACGAGCCCGAGTCTAGTGTCGTGGCCCCTCAGACGGAGCAGACGGCCTGCAGATCGTCCACCTGATTGGTCGGCTCGCTCGGAGGCGCCGAGGCTGACGGCTGAACGGGGACGGTGGCCGACGTCGAGGTCGGGTCCGAGACCGGCCCGGGCCCGGCGTCGAGGGCTTCGGCGCGTTCGATCTCAGAGCGCACCAGGGAGCGGATGAGGTCGAAGTCCGGACTGCCGGAGTGGATCAAGGGCGGGGTGAAGGAGAGACTGGCCACCGGCAGACGCCGGGCTCGCAAGGCCAGCTGAGCTAGGACGCCGAGTTGGCCCGACGGCACGTTGGTGATCAGGACCTGGCCCGAGGCCTGGGCGATCGAGGTGAAGCGGGTGGCCACGTTGACCGGGTCGAGTTGGTTCAGCATGGCCGCCATGACGCATTTCTGGCGCCGCATCCGGTCGTAGTCGTCCGATCCCACGCGGGTGCGGGCGAACCAGAGCGCCTGCTCCCCGCTCAGATGGACGCTCGGGCCGGGTTCGATCCACCAGTCGACCTGGTTGTGAGTGCCCACCGGGACCCGCTGGTTGATGGTCAGATCGATGCCGCCGAAGGCGTCGATCAGGGCTACGAAACCTTCCATGTTGACCATGGCGTAGTAGTTCAAGTCCAACCCGGTGACGCCCCGGACCGCGTCCATGGTGGCGGCTAGGCCGGGGTCGCCGACCGCCGGGTAGAGATCGGCGTGCTGACGGCCGAGCAGATAGACGGCGTTCAGCATGCACTCGTGGCTGCCGCAGCTATAGCCGCTCGGATACAGCCCGTGCAGAGGCGAGTCCTCCGGGAAGGGCACGTCCTCCAGATTGCGCGGCAGAGACAGCAAGACGGTCCGCCCGCTGTCGGCGTCGACGCTGGCCACCGTGATCGAGTCGGGCCTCAGCCCTTCCCGGTCGGCGCCGGAGTCGGCCCCCAACAGGAGGATGTTGTAGCGGCCGTCCTTCGGTTTGACGTCGCCGCCGCCGCCGAAGATGGAACTGATCGACGATCCGGCCACGAAGAGCGCGCGGGCCAAGGCGCCGGAGCCGACCACCAGTCCGACCGCCACCAGCACCGACAAAGCGGTCACCACCAGGCCTCGGACCCGGCCCAGTCGCCGGGGACGGGTCAGCCACCAGGTGTTGATCCAGATCACCAGCCAGGCGGCGCCGACCAGCGCCACCCCGACGGCCAACGCCTGCAAGACCCAGCCCGTGCCCAAGACGGTCAGCAGCGGGCCTCGGGCCAGCCAGGCGGACAAGCCGATCAGCCCCAGCAGGAGCGCCACGATTCCCCACAGGCGATAGCCCAACCGGCCCCAGCGCCGGTCGCCGTGGGCGATCTGGGCCGCGCCGGGCAGCGCCAGGCCCATCACCAACAGGGCTATGGCGCGCCGGGTCCAGACGGCCTGGCAACGGCGTTCGACGCTGTACGGGTCGTCGGGCTGAACCAAAGCCCACCTCACTTCGTCAGGGCTGGACGCATGGCGTCCTCCAACCTGGGCTCCGGCGACCCCCAGCGTCGGGTTAGGGAAAGACCTGACGCCGCGCTAGCGCGGGTCGCGCCGGTCCGGGTGTCCGGCCCCTGGCACACCAGTATGCCTCGGGTGGCCCAACCGACCCGGTCGCCGCGCGCGACCGGCCGGGCCATCCGCCCTGATCGGGCCCGGCGCCGGCGTCACCCGACGACGACGCGGCCAGTGCGGCGCCGACGTCGCCGATCCACCTGATTCAGGCTGATTCAGGAGCGGCCGCCCCGCTAACCGCCGGTCCGATGGAGCGAGCCGCGCGAGCCCCAGCTGGGCCCCTCGACCATGTTGAAGTAGACCTGATTGCGATCGAGGTCGAGCTTGCGCTCGAACAGGTCGTACAACTGATCGACGTACTCGACCTGCTGGTCCCAGTCGTTCGGGATCATGATGCGCGTCTCCATGAAGGCGCACGGCGCCAGCTCGCCGCCCCGGTAGATCTGGCAGGCGTCGTCGATCCTGATCATGGTCTTCTGGTGGAACTTGCCAGCGATGATCTCGACCAGATGGCCGATTTCATCGGCCAACTCGGCCTTGGCCTGTTCGGTCAAGGCGCGGGTGGTGCTGAGGTGGATCCAAGGCATTGCGACTCCTTTCCGAGTCTGTCACGAGCGGCGGTCGGCCGGCTCGGCGGAGCCGTCAGGCGGTGGCGGCGTCGCACTCGTCCAGCAGCTGGAGCGTGGCCGAGCAGCCCAAGCGGGCGGCTCCGGCCTGCCACAGGCTGCGGGCTTGTTCTAAGCCACGCAGGCCGCCGGAGGCCTTGATCTGGACGGTGGCCGGCAGTTGGGAACGCAGCAGAGCCACATCGGCCACGGTGGCGCCGCCAGGGCCGAAGCCGGTCGAGGTCTCGACCCAGCTGGCCCCCGCCTCCCCGGCCAGCAGAGCGGCCCGGACCTTCTCTTGGTCGGTCAGGTAGCAGGTCTCCAGAATGACTTTGACCGGACGGCCCTCGGCCAGCTGGACGACCTGGCCGACCTCTTTCAAGAGGTAATCGGGGCTGCACTCCTTGAAAGCTCCCAGATTGATCATGAGGTCGAGTTCGTCGGCTCCGCCTTTGACAGCTTGGCCGGCCTCGTAGGCCTTGACCGCGATCGGCGTCCGGCCCAGGGGGAAGCCGCCGATGACGGCCACGACCTTGACCGGCGATCCCTTGGTCAAGATCGAGGCGAATTTGATGTTGCTACCGTTCAGGGCCAGGCCGGCGCAGCCCTGGTCGACCGCCACCCGGCAGGCCTGACGCACCACCTCGTTGGTGGCGTCCGGGGCCAGCATGGCGTGATCGATCAGGCCGGCCAATTGGCTTCGTTCCATGGTTCTAGTCTCCTCTGCGAGCTGAGTCGATGTTCACGGGCGATCCGTCCCCTAGCTTCACTAGGTGTTTGAAACTTCGACGAATGAGCCGAGTTTCGGTTCTCGGGGTCCCCGAAAAGTACCGGACCGGAGCGCAGCGGAGGGAGGACACTTTTGGGGGTGAGTCTCGGGGCCCCCGAAAAGTACCGGACCGGAGCGCAGCGGAGGGAGGACACTTTTGGGGGCTTCTAGGAGGCGGCCTTGACGGAAGAGGGCGGCACCGCCGTCGACGGGGATCTGGGCCCCGTTGAGATACGGTGTGGCGTCCAAAGCCAACCAGGCCACGAATCGGGCCACGGCCTGGGGCCGGGGCAGATCCTCGGGCCGGCCCGGGCCGATCCACAGGCTGTTGGCTTGAATGTTGTCTAAGCAGAGATCGACCGCCCACTGCCGGGTCATGGAGTTGAGGCCGGCCTTGGCCAAGCCGAAGACCAGACCGTGCCGGCCATCGGTGTAGGCGCTCAGGCTGGAGGACAGGTTCACCACCCGGCCGCCGCCGACCTGACGCATGTGCGGCACGCAGGCCTGCAAGGCGAAGAAGGGCAACTTCATGTTGACCCTCAGACAGCGCTGCCAGGCCGCCTCGTCCACCTCCCAGCAGCCGTCCGGACCAGGTTCTAAGACACAGTTGGCCAAGACGTCGATCCGGCCGAAGCGGTCGGCGGCGCCGTCGATGGCTCGCCGCAGGGCCGGCACGTCCTCCAAGTCGGACTGGCCCAAGACCACCCGGCCAGCCGCCACCTGGTCGGCCAGGGCTTGGGCCGGTTGGCCCAGATCTTGGTCGATCAGAAGCAGTCTGAGACCGCGGCGGGACAGTTCCTGGGCGCAGGCCAAGCCGAGCGGGGCTCCCCCGCCGGTGATGACCGCGACTTTGTCCGTCGTCATCTGCGACTCACCTCTCCTGAAGCGCTGGACTGATAGGGGGAAGCGGTCGGGCGCTCCCGGAAGATGTTCATGCCGCCGTCCAGCACGATGTCGCAGGCGTTGAAGAGACCCGGCCCGGTCACGATCTGATAGACCAGATCGGCCAGTTCCGGCCCCGTCATGATGCCGCCGTTCAACACCGTCGACTCTTGCAACTGACGCCAGCCCGGCTCCTCCAGCCGGTCGCGGTTCGACTCGGTCAAGACGGTGTAGGGCGAGACGCAGCAGCAGCGGATGCCCAGTGGGGCCAACTCGGCCGCCAGTGAACGGGAGACCGCCGCCACCGCCGCCATGGCGGCCGAGTAGACGGCGTGCAAACCGGAGGCGACCCGGGCCTGGACGGCGGAGAGATGGATCACGCAGGGATCGACGCCGGCGGCCAGATGGGCCACAGCGGCCTGGACCGGGAAGAAGGCGCCGTTCAAGTCGACCCCGATGACCCGGTCCCAGTCGGCCTGGCTGATCCGCTCGACCGGCCGCTCTAAGCCCTGGTGGGCGGCGCAGACCAGCAGGTCGACGCCGCCCAGCCGCTCGGCGGCGGCCTCGATGGGGCCCTGGGCGTCGCCGGCGGCGTCGAAGGGCACGAACCAGGCCGGTCCTGACTGGGACAGGCGCTCGGCTTGGGCCTGTCCAGCGGCGATGTCTTGGTCCAGCAGAGCGACGCTCCAGCCGGCTTGGGTCAGCCGGGCGGCCACGCTGGCGCCCAGTCCTCGGGCGCCGCCGGTGACGACGGCCCGGCGGCCGGTCCTCGTCTCAGTCATCTCAGGGTCGCCTCCTGTGCGATCGGGGCCGGATCGTCCCAGGGCACCAACTTGTGGCGCAGACTGAGATAACCGGTGTCGACGTGGATCTTGTGTCCGCTGTGGGCGGCCGTCCGTGCGGTGGACAGCCAATGGAAGACCTCGCTGACATGCTCGGGCCGTAACAGCACCCGGCTGAGCGACTGCCGGTAGTTGCGGTCGATCCACTCCTGGTCGGTCAGCCGGAAGGAGATCATCGGCGTGACGACGTAGGCCGGCAGGACGCTGACGACCTGGACGCCGTCCGGCTTGAGAGCGGCGGCCAAAGCCCTGGTCATAGCGTTGAGAGCCTCCTTGGCCCCGCCGTACAAGGTGTGCCGGCCGTGCGACAAGGTGCTGAGCATGGAGGAGAAGTTGACGATGTGCCCTGAGCCGTGGCGTCTCATGTGCCGGGCGCAGGCCAAGGACAGGTAGAAGGGGCCCTTCAGGTCGATGTCCATGAAGGTGTCCCAGTCGGCCTCGGTGATGTCGGGCGTGCGTTTGCGCGAGGTGACGGCGGCCGAGTTGAGCAGAATGTCGATTCGGCCGAAGCGGTCTTGGACGCCAGCCACGGCGGCCTCGATCTGGTCGTTGCGGGCCACGTCGCAATGGATGTAGCAGGCGTCGGCCCACTCCCGCAGCTGGCCCGCCAAGGCTTCGCCAGCCTGGTCCAAGATGTCGAGCAGGGCCACCCGGAAGCCGCGTTGGGCGAAGACCCGGGCGGCCTGCGCCCCCAAGCCGGAGGCGCCACCGGTCACGACGGCGACCTTGGCCCCTTCGTCCGGCTGGTCCGGCTGGTCCGGCTCGGTCGCAGTCGGCCCTGGGACCGAGGCCAGACGGTCGAGCAGGACGGTCAAACCGCCGTCGAGCGGGTATTCGAAGGCGTCGAGGGCGTCGTACGAGCCTTGGCTGATCAGGAACTCGACCGCCTCGCAGATGTCATCCGTGGTGGGCGCTTGGGCCGTCATGAGACCGTCGACCCCTGCCACCGGCAGCATCAAGGAGTCGCATTTGATGTCGTAGCGGCCCAGATCGCAGGCCAAGTCGCGGGTCATGGCGGCGACGCCGGCCTTGGCCGCGCTGTAGGCCACCTGGTCCACCGCGGCCAGATGCGCCCGCGCCGAACTGAGGTTGCAGATGACCCCGCCGCAGTCCTTCATCAGCGGCACGGCCGCCTGACAGGCGAAGAAGACCGCCTTCAAGTTGTGGTCCAAGGCCTGGGCCCAGTCGGCCGGTCCGATCTGGTCGAAGGGGATCGGGTCGAACCGGTCCAAGGCGTTGATCAAGACGCCGAAGCCGCCCAAGCGGCGGCTGGCCTCGGCCAAGGCCTCGGCGTAGCCCTCGATCCGGCCCAGGTCGGTCTCCACCAGGTGGCAGTTCTGGGCCCGCTCGGGCCAGGTCCAGGCCGGGGCCGGGCCCAGGGCCGCGACGGCGAAGCCGCGCTCGGCCAGATACTGGCTGAGCTGGGCCCCCAGGCCGGTCGTGCCGCCCATGACGGCGGCTGCTCTCAGTCGTTCCATCTCGTTTAGTCGCTCTCCTTCCAAGGTTCGACCGGTGGCGGGGCCGGAGCCGACCAGCCCCGCCGCCGAGTCCTCATCAACCGGCTTGGCCGTACTTCTCCAGGAACTCGGCCCGCTTCTGCCAGGCCGGGAAGAGGGCGTACGGAATCTCCCGGTAGACCTGGTAGAGGTCCTGGTACACCGCCACAGCGGCCGGGTCGGGCGTGTAGACCCGGTCGACCCGGCAGAAGGCGTCACGGGCGGCCTGGGCGCTGTCGAACAGCCCCGCCGCCCAAGCCGCGTTCCAAGCCGCGCCTTTGGCCCCGTACTCGGTGCCGTTCATGAGTTTGACCGGCACGTTCAAGACGTCGGCGAAGATCTGGCACCAGAGCGGGCTATTGGTCCCGCCGCCGGTCAGGCAGACGTCCTTGATCGGGAAGGTGTAAGCGTCCAGGCAGTGCTTGTTGGAGAAGGCCATGCCTTCGTAGACGGCCCGGTGCAGGACCGCCCGGCCGCTGGCCAAATTGAGGCCGAAGAAGTTGCCGCGGGCGTTGACGTTGGTGAAGGGAGCCCGTTCCCCGGCCGCGCTCATGTAGGGGTGGTAGACGACGCCGTGGCTGCCCGCCGGCACCTGGGCCATCTCCTGGTCGCAGTAGGCGTAGAAACTGAGACCGGCCCGCTCGGCCGCGACCCGATCCTCGTAGGTGAAGTTCTGGTTGAACCAATCCGAGTTGGGCGTGCCGGTCAACGGGGCGATGAACTGGACCCAGTGGCCCGGCACGTTGTGGACCGACATGATGCCGAGCTTGGGCTCGCGCACGAACTTCGGCGTCACCACCAGGATGCAGCCCGAGGTGCCCAGGATGACGTTGGCCTGACCCGGCTCGATGGCCCCGCCGCCGGCTGTGCTGGACATGGCGTCCCAGCCCATCTCGGCCACCGGTA
The DNA here is from genome assembly GCA_031265875.1 of Propionibacteriaceae bacterium. Classification (GTDB taxonomy): domain Bacteria; phylum Actinomycetota; class Actinomycetes; order Propionibacteriales; family Propionibacteriaceae; genus WQYJ01. The sequence goes on along the minus strand of JAISCA010000002.1, from coordinate 66,743 downwards.
TGCCCACCGGCAGACCACACTCGGCGGCGGCGGACGGCGTCACCCGGCCGATCACCCGCCCGGGCGGGCCGATCTCCGGGAAACGGTCGAAGAGGTCGTCGATGCCGGCGATCTCGAGGACGCGGTGGCTGATCTGGCCGGAGTCGTCGACCTGGGCGTAGAAATCGGAGCCGTTGGCCCCGAAATCGCCGGTCAGCTTGAAAGAGACCCAGTTGGCCGGCGAGCAGAAGACCTTGACCTGGTCGATCACGGTCGGCTCGTGCCGGCGCAGCCAGGGCAACAGGAAGTTACGGTCCGAGGTCATGAGCCAGTTCGAAGTCTCAGCGAAGGTGGCGTCGAGACGGCCGTCGGCCTCCCACTCCTGGAGGTCTTTGGCGCAGCGCCCGTCGTTCCAGAGGATGCCGGGCCGGACCGGGCGATAGTCCTCGCCTAAGAAGCAGGTGCCGTGCTTGGCGCAGATGCCGATGGCGGCGATGTCCTGGGGGTCGATCTCGGCCTTGGCTAAGAGGTCGCGGCAGACCTGGGCCAGTTCACCCCATTCCACGTCGATGTCGAATTCGGACCAGCCGAAATGCGGTGTGTCGACCGGGGTGGTGCGGGAGGCGACGGCCACCTCGTCGCCGGTCAGGTCGAATAGGACCGCTTTGACGACGGAGGTGCCCGAGTCGATTCCCATCACATATTTACTTGCCATGAGTGTTACTCCTTTGCATGTCACGGCGAGGTTGTCCGGCCGGCCGCGCGCCTCATCGCGGCGGCGGGCCGAGGTTCAGTTGGCGTCCAACCACTGCCGGAGAGGTCGCGGAGGACGGAGAGGATCGGAGAGGTCGAGCGGGCCGGCCAGCGCTGGCCGGCCGGCGTCTTAGAGAACGCCCTCTTGGGCCAAGCGCCGCTCGACCGCGCTGGCTTGTTGACTGGTCAATTCGGTCAGGGGATGACGCGGCGTCCCCAGGTCGTGGCCCAATAGCCGGGCGACGTGCTTGTAGGCGGCCATGAAGGGGCCGATCTTGAGCGCCGCCCGTACCCTCAGGGTGCGGTCCTGCAAGGCCATGGCCCGCTCCCATTGGCCGGCGGCGGCGGCTTGGCAGAGATCGACGATCAAGTCCGGGAAGACGGTCGTGACCAAGGAGATGACTCCCTTGGCTCCGATCAGCATCATGGGCACGGTCAAAGCGTCGCTGCCGGACAGGACCGACAAGCGCTCGCGGCCGATCAGCTGGAGCAGGGTCTGCAACTCAATCAAACTGTGGGTGGCGTCCTTGTAGCCGACCACCTGAGGGCAGGCCTCGACGATCCGGGCCACCGCCTCCGGCGGCAACTTATTGCCCCACTCCGGCGAGTTGTAGATGTAGGCCGGCAGCTGGCTGGCCTGGGCGATGGCGATGTAGTAGTCGACCAAGGCGTCGACCCCGTAGGGGTAGAGCGGCGGCGTGGCGATGGCGATGGCGTCCAGCTCCAAAGCCTCGTAGCGCTCGACCCAGCTCAGGCCTTGCTTGGTCGAGCCGGCGATGACGGTGCCCATCAACTGGCAGCCAGCTGGGGCCGCCGCTTTGGCGGCGCCAGCGATGGCCAGACGCTCTTGGTCACAGATCATGAGGGCTTCGCTGGCGAAGCCATTGACCATGACGCCGACCACGCCGCGCGCGGCCATGAACTCGACCTCGCCCGCCACCAGGTCCAATTGGACCTCGCCCGCCCGGTCGAAGGGAGTGATCAACTCGGAGGCGGCGCCTCGCCAAGCCGACTGGCCACTGGTCATGATGACGCTCCTGAGCGACGGTACTCTTCGACGATGGCGACGCTAGCCGACGACCCCAAGCGGGTGGCGCCCAGGTCGATGTACTGGAGGGCGTCGGTCAAACTACGGACACCGCCCGAGGCTTTGACTTGGACGTCCGGGCCGACGTTGGCCGCCAGCAGGGCCACGTCCTCGGCGGTGGCGCCGCCGGAGCCGAAACCAGTCGAGGTCTTGACGAAGTCGGGACCGACCCGACGGGCGATCTGGGCCAGGGCCAGTTTCTCCTCCCGGGTCAGGTAGCAGGTCTCCAAAATGACCTTGATCAGAACGCCCCGACCCCGACAGGCCTGAACCATGGCCGTCATCTCGCGTTCGCTATGGTCGAGGTCGCCATCCTTGACCCGGCCCAGGTCGATCACGTAATCGATCTCGTCGGCCCCGTCGTCGATGGCGCTGACGGCTTCAGCGACCTTCTGGGCGATCGTGTTCTGGCCCAGCGGGAAGGCGATGGCGGCCCCCACCCGCACCGCCGAGCCGGCCAGTCGAGCCTTGCACCAGGCCACCGGGCCGGGGTTGATGGCGACCATGGCGAAGCCGTGATCGACGGCTTCTTGGCACAGTCGCTCGAAACCAGCCCTAGTGGCGTCCGGTCTCAGCAGGGTGTGGTCGAAATAGCGCGCCAATCCAGTGGCGCTCAACTCAGGTCGTGTCATGCTGCCTCCGCCCGCTGACGGGCTGTCGGAAGTGGTTCCAGCGGAGTCCGAGACGGTCCTCTCCGCATACTTGTCTGACGTATAGTTGTCTGCTGTTGTCTGGTTGTAAGGATATCCGGTCTATAGGGCTGTCTGTCAAGACCGTTCCGAACTCGGGGCGATCCGCCGAAGCAGGGCTATACGATCAAGGCGTGGATCTCGCGCGCGCCCGACCGATCGACCGCAGCATCGCTCTGCCCTACTACGCCCAGTTGAAGCAGATCTTGATGGAGGCGGTGGCCCGGCAGGGTTTGGCGGCCGGAGCCCGGCTGCCCGGCGACAACGACCTGGCCCAGCACTTCGGGCTGTCCCGCAGCGTGGTCCGGCAGGCTCTGGCCGAGTTGGAGACCGAGGGCCTGATCAGCCGCCGACGCGGCAAAGGCACCTACCTGGGCCGTCAGAAGGTGTCGGAGGGCCTGGCTGGTTGGACCGGCGGCTTGGCCGACGACGTCTCCCGGCGCGGGGCCCGCCTGGTCAGTCAGGTCCTCCGCCATAGCCAAGTGGCGGCCGACGTCTTGGTGGCCGAGCTGCTCCAGCTGACGCCGGGCGACGCGGTCGTCTTGATCGAACGCGTGCGCTTCGTCGACGAGGAGCCCTGGGTCCACACCACCACCTGGCTGCCAGCCCGGCGAGTGCCCGGCTTGGAGCAGGAGGACCTGTCCGAGCAGTCGCTCTACGCCCTCCTGCGCGACCGCTACGGCCTGGTCTTCGGCCGCGTGCGCCGCTCGATCGAGGCCGCCCTGGCCGGCGAGGTGACCGGTCGGCACCTCGGCATCGGCCCGGCCGAGCCGGTCCTGCGCCTATCCAGCCTGTTGTGCGATTCGGCCGGCCGGCCGATCGAGACCTTCGTGGCCTTCCACCGGGGCGACCGTAGTCGCTTCGACGTCGAGTTGGAGCCGGATGGACGCCTGGGGGCCCCAGCCACCGTACGAGCTATTTAGAAGCCCCGGGAAGCGGCCCGGCGCGGGCTCAGGCCCTAGCGGGCTGTCGAATGGGCTCTCACAGCGGCTCCCTTGGCGGCGGCGGCCGCCCGCAAGCGGGCTTGGAAGCCGAGCAGGCGCTCGGTCAGATCCGGATCGCCCAAGGCCAGCAGGCGGACGGCCAGCAAGCCAGCGTTACGAGCGGCGCCGACGCCGACGGTGGCGACCGGCACGCCGGCCGGCATCTGCACGATCGAGAGCAGGGAGTCCAAGCCGTCCAGTTGGCGCAGCGGCACCGGCACACCGATGACGGGTAGGACGGTGACGGCGGCCAGGGCGCCAGGCAGGGCGGCCGCTCCCCCCGCTCCGGCCACCAGGACGCGCAGCCCCCGGCCCTGGGCGGCCCGGCCGTAAGCCGTCAATTCCTCCGGCATGCGATGGGCCGAGATGACATCGGCCTCGTAGGGCAGGTCGAATTCGTCTAGGGCCTCGGCCGCTGGGGCCATGATCGGCCAGTCCGAGTCCGAGCCCATGATCAGACCGACTAACGGCCGGGTCGTATCGCCTGATTGGAACATGGTCGTCTCCTTCGACTGCGCGGCCGCAACGGCCTCAGTGGTCTTCCCGAGCCTCGTCGGCGTCCCGTTCGACGCTGGTGAACAACAAGTCGGAGATCAGGACGTGGACCCGCTGGACCTGGGGCACGTCAGGCAGGGTGACCGGCGCCTCGGCCGCGGTCGTCAGCTTGATGGTGCCGCAACCCAGCAGCCGGTCGGTCAAACTGCGGTCGGTCTCGACGTTGTTGATCCTGACCAGGGGCAGATCGTGGCCGTTCTTGTTCAAGATGCCGCGCTGAGTCGTGATACGCCGGTTGGTGACCGTGTAGGTGGTGGTGAACCAGCGCAGGAAGGGGACCAGACAGCCCACCAAGAACAGGACCAGCGCGACCAGCCCGAGGGCCCAGCTGGCCCAGGGGTCGTAGCGGTCGGGGATGAAGGCCAGACCGGCCCCCAGGCCGACGGCCACCAAGAGGAAGATCAGAGCGGGTCCGAACAGGGCCTTGACGTGAGTGTGACCGGTCCAGATGACGCGCTCACCGGAGCCGAGATTGTCCGCAGGCATGGGCCAAGCTTAAGCCCCGATCAACCGATCATCGGTGGATCGGGACTGACCGGCTCGCAGGTGCACCACGTCGCCCGCCGCGAACCAGTGCCGGCGACCGTCCGCTTCGACCTGCAAGCGGCCGTCCTCGGCGATGGCGACGGCCCGGCCGCTGACCGACTGACCGGGCCCGGTCAGGACTTGGACGGTCCGGCCCAAGGTGATCGAAGCCTTGCGGTAGTCGTCCATCCGGTCGACTCCGGCCAGCCAATCCGTCAGCTGCCGGTCGAGTCGGCCCAAGACCGCCAGCGCGACCGCCTGACGCGACGCCGGCCGGCCGGCCAGGGCCAAGGAGATGGCGTGGTCGACTGGCAATTGGGCCTGGCTCTGGGAGACGTTCAGACCGATGCCGACGACGGCCACGGCCCGCCCGGCCGACTGCGTCGTCTCGACCAGCAGCCCGGCCCATTTGCGTCCGTCGATGAGCACGTCGTTGGGCCACTTCAACCCGGCCTCGACGCCCAAATCGGCCCCGGCCTGAGCCACCGCCAGCCCGGCCAGCAGCGGCAGCTGAGTCCAAGGCGGACCCGACTCCCAGGGCGGCAGCTCGACCGCCACCGACATCATGACTGAGACTCCGGGAGGGCTGGACCAGGTCCGGTCCAAGCGGCCCCGGCCGTTGTCCTGACGGTCCGCCAGCACGACCTGGCCGGGAGCGGCTCGGCCTCGGCGCAGCCAATCCAACAAGTCGGCGTTGGTCGAGCCGGTCCGCTCCAGCAGCCGGATCGGCCCCCACCTAGTCGAGGCCAGGGCCTGGGCCAGGCCGGCCGCGTCCAGCCCAGCGCCGTCCGGCCCGGCGCCGTCGTAGTCTGCCTCGCTCACCTGGCCACAGTAGCCGACTGGGCCGGGCGCCAGAATGGAACCGTGACATCGTCTGCCGCCCCCAGCCCCGCCAGCGCCCCGCGCCCCTGGCGGTTGGTCTTAGCCTCCCAATCGCCGGCCCGCCTGACCACCCTGCGGCGAGCCGGACTCGACCCCGAGGCGATCGTGTCCGAAGTCGACGAGTCGATCATCGTCGAACCCGACCCGGTCCAGCTGTCGGCCCGCTTGGCCGAGCTCAAGGCCGAGGCCGTCTTCGAGCGCCTGACCTGGGACCGCCCGGTCATCGTGGTGGGCTGCGACTCGATCCTGTCCCTGGCCGGCCAGGCCTGCGGCAAGCCGGGCAGCCGGGCAGCCGCCGCCGGCCTCTGGCGCCGCACCCGGGGCCGCAGCGCCGTCCTGGTCACCGGCCACCATCTGATCGTGGCCGGAGCTCAAATAGACCGGGCCACCCGGGTGGCTCAGACGGTGGTCCACTTCGCCGACCTGAGCGACGCCGAGATCGACGCCTACGTCGCCACCGGCGAGCCCGAGCGGGTGGCCGGCGGCTTCACCATCGACGGCCTGGGCGGCCCCTTCGTGACCGGCTTGGAGGGCGACCCGCACAACGTGGTCGGCCTCAGCCTGCCCCTGCTGCGACTGATGCTGGCCGACTTGGGGGTGACCTGGACCGCTCTGTGGTCCTGACCCCTGGGCCGGCGACCGTCGGTTCGTTCCAGCGCTCGGCCGCGCCTGGTGGACGTTCCTTCCGGTGGCCCGGGCGGACCTGGCTCAGATCACTCGGAGCGGACGGTCAAGCCCCAGACCCCGTCCCCGATCACGAAAGCGCCTTGCCAGACGTCGTCCTCGAAGGTCAGGGCGGTGGCGGACTGACCGGTCAAGCGCCAGCCCAGGCCCGGCAAGGTGGCGACGAAGTATTCCAGCACGGTCGGCCCGAAAGCTTCCGGTCCGATCACGATCAGGGTCCGGGCCGCCCCGTAACGGTAGGTCAGTTCGACCCCGACCGGCAGGCAGAGCCGCTCGATCGGACCCTGCTCGAAACCGAGCCGGTCCAAGCAGACTCCGGGCAGCGCTGGACTGGGCGCGACCGCCGAGTCGGATGGGACCGGCGCGACCCCGGCGCTGGCGCAACCGGCCAGGCCGAGGGTCGCCGCGGCCCAGGCCAGGGCCAGCCGCCACCGCAGCCGGGCCTGGTACGAAGTCACGCCGCCACCATACTCAGCTAGACCGCTCGCCAGGCCCACCCGGCCTGGCCCGGATAGCGCTGGCCTTGGGGCCAGGCCGGGCCACCTGACTTAAGCTGAGGCGGTGAGAATCTCGTCCTACTGGGTCGACCCCGATCTCAAGCTGCGCTCGACGGACCTGCTGCCCCCAGATCAACCGGCCAAGCCCTGGCCGTCGCCGCACCCGGCCCGGTACAACGCCCTGACCCGGCTGCTGGCCTTCGTCGGCGTCCTGGTCGCCGTACTGGTGGTGGAGGCCTCGATCTTCTTCGCCGCCACCACCCAAGATCTGATCGACGCCCCCTATTGGCTGACCGAGCTGGCCCTGATCACCGCCTGTTTGGCGGCCTACCTGGTGACCGGGCTGTTGACCGAGCAGCGCTTGGACCTGATCGAACTGGCGCCGCGCCGGATCGGCGGCTTGGCCCGGGGCCTGGCCTTCGGCTTGGTGGCGGTGGCGGTCTGCCTGGGCCTGCTGGCCCTGTTCGGCTCCTACCGCGTGGTCGGACTGAACCACGATTACAGCCCCTGGCTGGACCTCATGACGCTCGGCCTGGGGGCCGCCGTGACCGAGGAGATCGTCTTCCGGGGCCTGGCTTTCCGGCTCTTGGAGGACGTCCTCGGCTCCTGGGCGGCGGTGGCCTTGACCGCCACCGCCTTCGGCCTGCTCCACGTCGCCAACCCGGAGGGCACCTGGCAGGGCGGCGTCGCCATCACGATCGAGGCCGGGCTGCTCTTCGCCGCCATCTACATCGTCAGCCGCTCGCTCTGGTGGGTGATCGGATTCCACTTGGCCTGGAACGTGGCCCAGGGACCCTTGTTCGGTTCGGTCGTGTCCGGCAGCGGCCGCAGTCAAAGCTGGCTGGTGGCCGAGATGCCTGGGCCGGATTGGCTGTCTGGCGGCGCCTTCGGCTTGGAGGCCTCGATCGTGCCAGTCCTGCTGCTGGGCGGTCTGGCCGTCTGGTTGCTGGCGTTGGCTGGTCGGCGCGGTCTGATGGTGGCGCCTTGGTGGGTCCGGCGCCGCCGGCTGTGGACGGCCGGGCCGACCACCGGCGACTGAGCCGACGACGTACGACTGAGCCGGCGGCGGGCCACCCGCCCCGGTTTCAGACCGTGATCGACACTAGGCTCCTGGCTCGATCATCCGGCTTGGCCCGGCCCAGACCCGATCAGGCCCGCTCCTGGCGCTCTCAGACGGTGATCGGAGCCCAATCCGGACCGGTTTGGCCCAGGGTCTCGTCCAGCTTGGCGAACAGGGGGGTCGGCTTGTCCAGGGGCCGTCCGACCGGGATCGGCGTCGAGGCCCAGCGGGCCTGCTGGTCGACGTAGTCGCCGGTCAGGATCGGATAGTCGTCGTTGCCTTCCTCACTGACCTCGACCAGGTCGGGCTGGGCGGCCCAGACACCGCTGCCGCCCAGGGTCTGGTGGACCCGCTGAGCGGCGTGGGGCAAGAATGGAGTCAACAACGTATTGATGTCTTGGACGACCTGCAAGACGGTGTGCAGGACCGTGTCCCGCCGGACCGGGTCGTCCTTCAGCTTCCAGGGCTCGCAATCCGACAGGTAGCGGTTGGCCGCCCCCGCCACCCGCATGGCCTCGCCGATGGCCTGCTTGAAACGGGCCCGCTCCAACAGGTCGCCGACCGTGCCATAGGCCTGGCGGGCGGTCTCCAACAGGGCGACGTCGGCCTCGGCCAGCGCGCCCGGCGTCGGCACGGCGCCGTTGTGCTTGTGCGCCATCGCCACTGAACGGTTGACCAGATTGCCCCACTCGTTGGCCAGTTCCGAGTTGGTGCGGCGGACGAACTCGTCCCAGGTGAAGTCGGTGTCCTGGTTCTCCGGCCCGGCCACGGCGATGAAATAGCGCAGAGCGTCAGGACCGAATTGACGCAGGAAGTCGCCCACGTAGATGACGGTCTGGCGGCTGGTCGAGAACTTCGATCCCGACATGGTCAGAAATTCGCTGGAGACGATCTCGGTCGGCAACTCGAGCGGGCCGAATTGGCTGGGCCGGCCGCCCCGGTCGCCCTGGCCGTTGGCCCCCAGCAGGATGCCGGGCCAGATCACCGAGTGGAATGTGATGTTGTCTTTGCCCATGAAATAGAACGAGCGGGCGGCCGGATCCTGCCACCAGCCCCGCCAAGCCTCCGGCTGGCCGGTCCGGCGGGCCCATTCGATGGAGGCCGAAAGGTAGCCGATGACGGCGTCGAACCAGACGTAGATGCTCTTCATCGGGTTGTCCCGCCAAGTCGGCAGGGGGATCGGGATGCCCCAGTCCAAGTCGCGTGTGATGGGGCGCGGCTTGAGGTCGTCCAGCAGCTTGCGCGAGAAGTTGATGACGTTGGGCCGCCAGTCCACCCGGGTGTCCAACCAAGACCCCAGGGCGGTGGACAAGGCTGGCAGATCGAGGAAGAAATGTTCGGTCTCGACGAAGACCGGGACCTCGCCGTCGATGCGCGAGTGGGGGCCGATCAGGTCGACCGGGTCGAGTTGGTTGCCGCAGTTGTCGCACTGGTCGCCCCGGGCCCCCTCGTAGCCGCAGATCGGGCAGGTGCCCTCGATGTAACGGTCGGCCAGGGTGCGCCCGGTGGTGGGCGAGATGGCCCCCAGCTGAACCTGGGGCACGACGTAGCCGTTGGCGTGCAGGGCCCGGAAGAGTTCCTGCACGACGGCGCTGTGGTTGCGCGTGGTGGTGCGGGTGTAGAGGTCGTAGGACAGGCCCAGGCCCTTCAGGTCGGTCGCGATGATGCGATGGTACTTGTCGGCCGTCTGCTGGGGAGTCAAGCCCTCTTTGTCGGCTTGGACCTGGATGGCGGTGCCGTGCTCGTCCGTGCCCGACACCATCAGAACCTCGTGGCCGGCCATGCGCTGGTAGCGGGAGAAGACGTCCGAGGGCACCCCGAAACCGGAGACGTGACCGATGTGGCGGGGGCCGTTGGCGTACGGCCAAGCGACGGCGGCGAGGACTCTGGACATGGGGCCTACCCTATATCGCGGCCACCAGGCTTTCCGCCTTGGCCACGATGGCGCCGGTCTCGCGCTGCCAGTCCCGCTCCTGACACCGGAAGGGACCGGTGGCCAGCGAGATGACGACGGCGGCGGCCCTCAGCCGTAATTCGGTCGGGTCGACCCTGGCCTCGAAGACGGGCAGCCAATCTTGGATCAAGCGGGCCACGATCTCGGCCTGGGTCGCATTCATCCGTTGGATGCAATTGAGATGGGCCAGCAGACAAGCCAGATCGTCGGCCCGTCGACCCGGACCGATGGTGTCGACGTCGATCAGCCCGGACACCCGGCCGGACTGAACGAAGATCTGGGCCTCGTAGAAGTCGCCGTGGGTCGGCTCCTCGCCGGCCGGCAGATCGGCCAAACCGGTCGAGACCTGATGGACCAAGCGCCCCAACCGCCGCGACAGAGACGGCAGATTGGCCTCGACCAGGCCGGCGTAGTGGCGCACCGAAGCGGCCCAGGGCGGCCGGCGGCTGAGTTCGGCCACCTGGGCCGGCATGGCGTCGAGCAGGGCCACGATCTGTTCGGCCGCGACCGGGGCCGGCTGGTCGAACAGAGCCCGGGCCAAGGGCCGCCCGGCGGTGGCCTCGATCACCAGCAGATGGTCGGCTGTGGCGGCTAGGACCCGAGGGCTGGGCAGACCGGCGGCGGACAGGATCTCGTGGCGTTGGCGGACGGCCTCGAACTGGGCCGGCCGGAAGACCTTGACGTAGGCCACCAGCCCCGACCGGGCCACCGTCAGCTTGAGCACGGCCCGCCGCCTCGGCCGGTAACCGATCAGTTCCAGGCTCAGGTCGCCCGGCTTGACCTGGAGCAGGCCGGCCCGGGTCAACAAAGCGGCCATCTGGACCCGCGAGGCCGCCCGCGCCAGCCCCGGCAAGTCGGGGTCGTGGGGAAAGAGCCAACCGGCCACCTGCTGGTCACCCACCCGGAGCAGAGCGGCCCGGGCGTCGACCGCCGACGGGCCCTGGGCTCGCACGGTCAACCCGACCGTGCGCATGGCCAAACCGCCCGGCTGGGCCACCCTGACCTTGTAGGTGGCCGTGGTCGAACGGCCGGGATCGGCGTCGACGTGGTTGAGCGACCAACTCTCCAAGGTCGCGTCGCTGCGGCCCACCAGTTCGGCCAACAGAGTGACCACCGCCTCGGAAGTCAGCAGGCGGGCGCCGTCAAGGTCCTCCATCAGTCCCCCTTCCGCCTGCGCCAATCCTACTTACGGGGACAGTGTGGCGGATCAGCCGGCGTGACTTAGAGCCACGGCCGGTGCGCTGGAGGCCTGATTCATCTCCGCAACCCCCCGTTCGCCGCAGGAACCGCCACCGACAGAGGTGTTCCGACGCGGACTCGCCGTGGATGTGGCTCCTGACGGCTCGCGTGCCAGGGCTGGACCCCAGTCGTGACTGCTCTGTCGGCGGGGGTCTGTCGCGTGAGCGGTGGCTTACGGCTCTTGTTTCAGCGTGTCGCGGTGACGAAGTGTTCGGTCGACGAACGGCGCTGCTGCGGGAGAGCAGTCCCGGCGACATTTGCGGCGGGCGGACGGCCCGGCGGCCGTCCGGGCGACGCTCAGGGGACGATGGGGCGGACGGCGATGCGGGCGGCCCGGCGGCCGTCCATCTCGGTCACCGTCATATCGGCCGGCACGGTCTGGTCCGAGCCGGTCCGGCTCAGCTCGACCCGGACACTGTCGCCGATCTGGGGCAGGGCGCCGCGTTGGGCGACCCAGAAACCGGCCAGGGTGTCGTAGGGGCCCTCGGGCAACTGATACCCAGTCTGGTCCTCGAACTGTTCCAGGGTGGTCAAGCCGTCGACTCCGTCGCCGACGGTCACCGGGTCGACCTCCAGGTCGTACTCGTCGCGGATCTCGCCCACCAACTCCTCGACCAGGTCCTCCATGGTGACGATGCCGGCCGTGCCGCCGTACTCGTCCCGCACTATCGCCAGGTGGGCGTTCTGACGCCGCAGGGCGGTCAGGGCGTGCAGGACCTTGACCGTGTCGGGCAGGGCCAGGACCGGGCGCACCAACTGCCGGATCGGGGCCTGGCGGCGGGCCGGGTCGAGCCCCATCAGGTCGCGCAGGTGGAGGAAGCCGAGCACGTCGTCGACCGACTGGCCGATCACCGGGTAGCGCGAATGGCTGCCTTGCTCGACCAGTGGGGCGGCCTGGTCGGCCGGGGTGTCGCCGTCCAGGAACTCGACCTCGGTGCGCGGCAGCATGACCTCGCGCAGGCTGCGCTGCCCGGCGGCGAAGACCTCGTCCACGATCCGGCGCTCCTCCTCGCCCAGGGTGGCCGACTCCGACACCATGGCCCGCAGCTCCTCGTCCGAGACCTCCTCGCGGGAGGCCTTGGGGTCGCCGCCGAGCAGGCGCACCACCAGGTCGGTGGAGCGGCCCAGGAACCAGATGACGGGCCGCACCAGCCGGGCGATGACGTCGACGAAGCCGGCCAGGGCGAGGGCGAAGGTCTCGGCCCGCTGCATGGCCAGGCGCTTCGAGACCAGTTCGCCGAAGACGATCGAGAAGTACGAGATGACGATCGTGACCAGCACCAGGGCGAGGATGTACGAGGGGCCCTGGGGCAGCCCCGATTTGGCGATGACCGGCCCCAGGTCGTCAGCCAAGGTGGCCCCGCCGAAGGAGGCCGAGAGGAAGCCAGAGAAGGTGATGCCGATCTGGATGGCGGAGAGGAAGCGGTTCGGGTCGCCGGCCAGGTCGGCCACCTTGCGCCCCCTGGCCCCCCGGCTGGCCAGTTGCTTGACCTGACCCTCGCGCAAGCTGATCAGGGCCATCTCAGCGGCCGAGAAGACCGCGCCAATGAGGATGAAGAGCGCTATCAGGGCGATGTTGACGCCTAAGTCGGACATCGGAGCGGAGTGTCACCTCTATTACTGCCGTGTGTGAGGGCAACTGTATCCAGTGGATCTGTGATCAGGCGAGTCGGGGGCGACGCGCCCCTGTCCGGGGACGTCGTTGGTCTCAACCCACCGCTCGACGACGAGCGGATCGCCGATTGAGCGCTCCCGACATTCATTTCCGCGTGTCGCTGGTCGTAACACTCCGTTCGGCGACGGATGGACCGACGACATAGGTCATACACATTTGCGAATGTCGGATCATACACTTCGCGAATGAAGGACTGGACGGATTGCGGACGCTGGAGTGGGCGCCGCTGCGGTCTCCGGGCGGGCTCAATCGAAGTGGAGACGCTCGACGTATTGGCCCGTCACCGCAGCTATCAGGTCGAAGTCCTTGTCGACGTGCAGCACGGTCAGACCCGCCAGTTCGGCGCTGGCGGCGACCATGAGATCCGGGATGGACGGCGCCCGGTGCTGGCCCCGGTCCGCCAGCAGCAGGAGAACCTCGTGGGCACGGTCCTCGGCGGCCGGCGTCAGGTACTCGACCGGCATCAAGGCGAGCGGCGGCCGCTGGAAAGCGTCCCTCGCACCTGGGCCGGAGCGGGCGGAATAGCCGAGTTCCAAGCGAGTCACGGTCGCGATGCGAACCAGGCCCCGCTGGATGCGCCCGTCCCATAAGGTCCGGTCAGGAGACCTACCCAGGCGGACCAGGGCGGACTTGTCGCAGAGCCACCCCTCTACTGCCATGCCGCGTCCATCACCGCGGGGTCGGCCAGGTCAGCGAAGTCGGCGTCGAAACGATCCCAGTCCTCGGACGTCACTTCCGACTCCTCCGCGCCGAACCTACGCGTCAAGTCACGGCGCAGAAACTCGGTGCGCGACAAGCGGCACCGGCGCGCTTCCTCGTCGATGCGCCTGACTGAGGCGGCGGTCAGTCCACGTATCAACAGATCGGTCACGTCTCCCCCTCATGGCAGGTAGTGGTATCAATGATATCAAGATTGATCCAGGCCAGCCCATGGCCCTATCACCCTGAGGCAGTCAAGAGACGGCGCCGGCCGCCGCTGAACATCATCGCCCCGATCGAGCGGCTGTGATCATCACGGAGATACGAAGAAGCTAGTTCACTCTGCGCTCGACTCACCGTACCTTCGAAGATCCCCGCACCTTTTTCAAGCTGAAACTCAAGCTGGATACAACCGGTGATGCCCACATCGGGTATCCGCTGGGACTGCCCCTTCACGTTGGAGGTCGACGACTTCCCCGCCTTCATCGCCCCTTTGACCGAGGCCACGGCTCTGGTCCGTCCGACCCAGCCTTGACCCTTGACCATTGGTTGAAGCGGCGACCCGGCGATCGGGCCAGTCTCCTCTGCGATACCGCTTCGGACAAGGGCTAATGCGCCCGCACCGGCTCAACCTCGACTAACGCTGAGGCTTGACCATGACGCGCCGGGCAATCCATGCCAGGCTGGTGCCATGGGACTTCGCATCGCTGTCATCGGCGTCAGCTACCTGGGGGCGGTCCATGCCGTCGGCTTGGCCACCTGGGGGCATCAGGTGATCGGGCTCGACATCGACCAAGCCAAGGTCGACAGTCTGAACAAGGGCCGCGCCCCCATCGCTGAGCCAGGACTGGAACTGGCTCTGCGCCGCCAACTCGACAGCGGCCGGCTGCGCTTCACGACCGATTACGCCGACATCACCGACTTCGCCGACGTCCACTTCATCGCCGTCGGCACCCCGGCCGCCGCCGACGGCTCGGCCGACCTCAGCCAGGTCCAGGCCGTGGTCGACCGGCTGGCGCCGGCTTTGCGCCGCTCCTGTCTGATCGTGGGCAAGTCGACCGTGCCGGTCGGCAGCGCCGCCGAGCTACAGCGCCGGGTGACTCAGTTGGCTCCGGTCGGTGCGATGGCCGAGGTGGCTTGGAACCCGGAGTTCCTGCGCGAGGGCCAGGCCCTGGCCGACACCCTGGCGCCGGACCGGTTGGTCTGGGGGGTCGCCTCCGAGACCGCCTCCGCCCGCCTGCGCCAGGTCTACGCCCGGCCCATCGCCGACGGCGTGCCCGTGATCGAGACCGACCTGGCCACGGCCGAGATCGTCAAGGTGGCCGCCAACGCCTTCCTCGCCACCAAGATATCTTTCATCAATGCCCTCAGCCAGCTCTGCCAGGCCACCGGGGCCGACGTGGTCAAAGTGGCCAACGCCTTGGGCCGCGACCCCCGCATCGGCCGGGCCTTCCTCGACGCCGGACCCGGCTTCGGCGGCGGTTGTCTGCCCAAGGACATCGCCGCTCTGGCCAAGCGAGCCGACCAGCTCGGGGCGCCCCGCCTAGCCGAACTGGTGCGCTCCGTCCAAGCCATCAACCAATCGCAACGCGACTGGATCGGCCAATTGGCCCTGGTCTGCCTGGGCGGATCGGCCCCAGGCAAGAAGGTGGCCGTCCTGGGGGCCAGCTTCAAACCCGGCACCGACGACACCCGCGACTCCCCCGCCCTGGCCGTCGCCACCAGCCTGGCCGAGAGCGGAGCCGAAGTCCGGGTCTACGATCCCGCCGCCCGGGTCGACCGGTCCGGTCTGACCCAGACCGACACCCTGGAGCAAGCTCTACTGGACGCCGACCTGGTCTGCCATCTGACCGACTGGCCGGTCTTCGCCCAACTCGACCCGGCCCGCCTGACCGGCCCCCGTAACAAGATCTTGCTCGACGCCCGCCTCAAGCTGGACCGTCCGACCTGGGAGGAGGCCGGTTGGACCGTCATCCAGCCCGGCCGCCCCTGGCCCACCGGCCCGGGCCGCTAGACAACGATCGCCTCAGGCCAGGGCCTGGGCCAGGTTACCCTCCAAAGCGCCCATGAACTCCTCGGTCGTCAGCCAGGGCTGGTTACGGCCGATCAGGCTGGCCAGGTCGCGGGTCATCAGACCGGATTCGACCGTCTCGACGCAGACCCGCTCCAGGCTGTGGGCGAACTCCACCAGGGCCGGCGTGCGGTCCAGCTTGCCCCGGTGCTTGAGGCCGCCGGTCCAGGCGAAGATCGAAGCGATCGGGTTGGTCGAGGTGGGCTGACCGGCCTGATGCTGGCGGTAGTGCCGGGTGACCGTGCCGTGGGCCGCCTCAGCTTCGACCGTGCGTCCGTCCGGCGTCATCAGGATCGAGGTCATCAAACCGAGCGAGCCGAATCCTTGCGCCACCACGTCGGACTGGACGTCGCCGTCGTAATTCTTGCAAGCCCACAGGTACCCGCCCGGCCACTTCAAAGCCGAGGCCACCATGTCGTCGATCAAGCGGTGCTCGTAGGTCAGGCCCAGGGCGTCGAACTGGTCGGCGTACTCGGCCTCGAAAACCTCCTGGAAGATGTCCCGGAAGGCGCCGTCGTAGGCCTTCAGAATGGTGTCCTTGGTCGACAGGTAGACCGGGTAGCGCCGGCGCAGGCCGTAAGTGAAGCAGGCCCGCGCGAAGTCGGTGATGGAGTCGGTGAAGTTGTACATCCCCATGGCCACGCCGCCGTCCGGCCCGAAGTCGGCCACCACTTGCTCGATCGGGGCTGAGCCGTCGCTGGGGGTGAAGCTGATGGTCAGCCGGCCGGCCCCGGGCACGGCGAAGTTGGCCGCTTTGTACTGGTCGCCGTGGGCGTGACGGGCGATCACGATCGGCTTGGTCCAGCCCGGCACCAAACGGGGGATGTTGGAACAGATGATGGGCTCGCGGAAGACCACGCCGCCCAGGATGTTACGGATGGTGCCATTGGGCGACAGCCACATCCGCTTCAATCCGAATTCGGCCACCCGGCCCTGGTCGGGCGTGATGGTGGCGCATTTGACGCCGACGCCGTGGCGCTGAATGGCGCGGGCCGCCTCGACCGTGACCTGGTCGTCGCTGGCGTCGCGAGCCGGCAAGCCGAGGTCGTAATAGTCGGTCTCCAGATCGAGGTAGGGCATAAGCAAACGCTCCTTGATGGACCGCCAGATGATCCGCGTCATCTCGTCCCCGTCGAGCTCGACCACCGTCCCGACCACTTTGATCTTCGCCATCGTGCCTCCTTCGCTGCACGGCCAAGGCTAGCCTGAGTGGTCGTCCTCAGCTCCGGCCTGCCACAGGATCGACAGAGGCAGACCGTAGAGCGCTCTCAGGGGACGTCAGCGGCCGGGCGAGCGCTCCAGCATCCGGACGTACGACTCCTCCACCCGCCCGAGCTGGGCCGGGCCCAGGCTGGCGTAGTGCTCCAGGCCAGGCGAGGCGTTGACCTCCAGCAAGAAACCTTGACCTGGACGGGTGATGTCTGGGCAGAGCAGATCGACGCCGCACCAGTTCAAGCCCAGGGCGGCGGCGGCCGACTGGGCCAGGGCTAGCCAGCTCGGATCGACTCGCCTGGCTCCGTCTTCGCCCGGACCGACCCGGCCAATCCCGTCTTCAGCCGGAGCCGCCTCGATCGGCACTGCCCGGGCCGAGCCACCGGCCGACAGGTTGGAGCTGTCCCGCACCCGGACCGCCTGGCCTGCCGCCGGCACGGCGGACACGTCCAGCCCTTGCTCGGCCAAGGTGGCTGGGATACGGGGGTCGTCCAGGTCGATCCGAACCGCTCGGCCCCGCCGCTCCAAGTCGGCCCGGGCCCGCTCGATCAACTGCCCGAGGTCGGACCGGCCGTCGCCTGACACCGTCAAGGGCAGGGTCTGATAGGCGCAGACCACCGAGGAGTCCAAGACCACCAGCCGGTGCGCCGGCCAATCCAGCGCCGCTTCGACCAGGCCGAGTTGGACTTGGTGGCGCTCGAATTGGGCCACGGCGGCGGTCAGATCCGCCTCCGAGCGGCAGCGGAAGACGTCCAGGCCCTGGGAACCGTCGTTCGGTTTGACGTAGAGGGGGAAGGCCAGCCCCTCAGCGATGACCCGCTCCCGCACCTGGGCTTGGACCTGAGCCAGACCGACCTGGCCCTGACGGGTGTGCCGCAGCCAATTGGGCAGGGCGAAGCTGAAACCGGGCAGGCTGGGCAGTCCGGCCTGACCCAGCACGAACTTGGTGAAGTCCTTGTCGCGGGCCACCGCCGCGCCAGCCGAAGGGTTGTGACCCAGGTCGCCGTCCCGGATCACCCGCCGGGCGCCGTCCCGGTAGACCAAGACGGCGACATGGCCGTGCCTCGGCTCGACCGTCCAGCTGGTCACCGCCGGCAGCCGGCCGTCGCGCAACAGCCGGGCCACGGTCTCGACGGCGAACACAGCCATGGCCCGATCTTAAGCCGATAGCCTGTCGGGGTGACTCAGACGCCGGCCCTGCACAACTCCATCCTGACCTTCACCTGCCTCGATCAGGCTGGCATCGTGCACGCCGTCAGCGGGGCCATCGTGGCGGCCCAGGGCAACATCTTGGAGTCGCAGCAGTATTACTCCCCCGAGACCGGCATGTTCTTCATCCGCATCCAGCTGGAACACGGCTCCGAGAGGGCCGAGTTGTCCGACTGTCTGGCTCCGGTGGCGCGGCGCTTCCAGGCCGAGGCCCGGGTCTACGAGGTCGGCCGTCCCACCCGCTGCCTGATCTTGGTCTCGACCGCGCCGCACTGCCTCAACGCCATCTTGTCGCGTGTCACCACTGGCACGTTGCCGCTCGACGTGCCCCTGGTCCTGGGCAACCATCCCGACCTGGCCGAATTGGCCGGCTTCTACGGCGTGCCTTTCGAGCACCACGCCGTCTTGGCCGAGACCAAGGCCGACGTCGAGGCCCGCATCCGCCAACTGGTGGTCGAGCAGGACATCGAGTTGGTGGTGTTGGCCCGCTACATGCAGATCCTGTCGCCCGAACTGTGCGACTTCCTGACCGGGCGGGCCATCAACATCCACCACTCCTTCCTGCCCGGTTTCAAGGGCGCCAACCCGTACCGTCAGGCCCACGCCCGGGGCGTCAAGCTGATCGGGGCGACGGCCCACTTCGTCACCGCCGACCTGGACGAGGGACCGATCATCGAGCAGAGCGTGACCCGGGTCGGCCACGCCAAGTCGGTCAGCCAATTGTCCGAGATCGGCCGCGACATCGAGTCGACCGTCTTGGCCCACGCCGTCCGCCTCTTCGCCGAACATCGCATCCTGCTGGACGGCGTCCGCACCGTCGTCTTCGACTGATCCGATCTAGCCGACCGTCCTCAAGCCACCGCCGAACCGACCTTCCAATCGGGCTGGAGGTCTTTCGGCGTCGGTTCGAAGGGCTGGAAGCGCAGCTTCAGCCCGGCCGCCTGGACGGAGCGGTCGCCCTTGCGGGAATTGCAGTCGAAGCAGGCCGCCACGCAGTTGAGCCAGTTCGACTGGCCGCCCCGCGAGCGCGGCTGGACGTGGTCGACGGTGCCGGCCGGCCGACCGCAGTAGGCGCAGCGATAATTGTCGCGCCGGAGCACGGCCGACTTCGAGTACGGCGTCCGCCCGGTCGCCTGCCAAACCCAACGGGTGTAGATGTAGCGCAACAGTTCGACCGAACGAGGCACTTGGTACGGTCCGCAGGAAGCCCCGGGGACGGCCTCGTGCACCCGGGCCACCCGGCGGTAGAGCATACCGATAGCGTGCTTGAGGGAAACACGCCCGAGGACCTGTTGGCCACCGGCGTTGAGGATCAGCACCGTCGTCATGTCCGGCCTCCTTGCCACATTCTTCAGGATCAGTCTTAAATCGGGCCGCTCATCACGGCCGTGTCGTGCCCTCCGCCGGCGCCTTCATCACCGACACCGACGCCCGGCGCCCAGTCGGCCAAAGGAAAACCGCCCGACTCTCAGCGCTGAGCGGGCGGTCGCAGTCGTGGCACGGAGGCGGCTCACTGACGGCTTGGCCTGCTCCTGGCGGCGGGTCGGAAATCACCGGACTCATAGCTGAACCACCCGATCACACCCGTCGGCGTCAACGACTGACGCGGCTGTGCAGATTTACGGCAACGCATCGGCAGGTCCTTTCTGAGTGAAGCGAGCCGAACAGAATATCGACCGACCCGGGACAGATCAAATCGGCCGAATCGGCGACTACGACCGTTCGCCGCCGGTCGCGTACGGTCGTAAGTGTCGCTCGGCTGAGCCCATTCCTGCGAACGGGAAGTTACGACGTTCGCTACGGCGTGTCGACGGGTCTAGCTGCTCGCTCGCCGACTGGCGGCTCGACGAACGAGCACATCCAACGCTTATTGCCCCATATTATTGCCCCATGGCGGGGCGAGCGGATCGACCAGCTACACGGCTGGCGGGTCTGACCGGCGGGCGATGGCTTCGATCTCGACCCGGCCGCCTTTGGGCAGGGCCGCCACTTGGACGGTCGAGCGGGCCGGTTGGACCGGGCCGGTGAAGTGCTCGGCGTAGACGGCGTTGATGGCGGCGAAGTCGGCCAGGTCGGTCACGAAGACGGTGGTCTTGACCACGTCGGCCAGGTTCAAACCGGCTTCGGCCAGAACGGCTGTCAGATTGGCTAGGGCCTGTCCAGCTTGCTCGGCCGCCGTCGTTCCGGCCAACTCTCCGCTGGCCGGGTCGAGGCCGAGTTGGCCGGAGCAGAAGACCCAGTCGGCGCTGACCACGGCTTGGGAGTAGGGGCCGATGGCAGCCGGGGCGGCGGCGCTGGTCAGAGCAGTCGGCTCAGTCATGTGGATCTCCTACCGGGTCGAGGACTGAGGTCGAGCATAGACCGGGCCGACCGGACCGGACTCTCGTCGGCGCCCGTCTTCTACCACCGTCCGACCAGACCGCGCCCGGGCGCCCTATCGACTCTGGCGAGTCTCAAACACTCAATCGGCTCTCTTACGAGCGCGAACGCTCGACGTTCGCCTCAATCGGGTCTAGGCCAACACCGCTTCCAACAGCGCCAGATCGACCAGACCGCCGAAGGGCAGGTCCGCCGGGTCGGCCAGCGCTTGGGCCGGTCGGCCCGGCTCACCCAAGTCGGTCAGGACCAGGCTCGCCCCGCTGAAGTCGTCCGCCGCCGTGTAGGCGGAGACCGTCACGATGGTCCGAAGCCCAGCGGCGACGGCCGCCGCGCAGCCGATGCCCGAGTCCTCCACCACCACCGCCTCGGCGGGAGTCAGACCGAGGTCGGCCAAGGCGTGACGGTAGATGTCGGGGGCGGGCTTCTTACGGGCCACGATGTCGCCGGCGTAGACCGCCACCTGCGACGCCAAGCCGGGGCCGACGGCCAGTTCCAGGACGGCCCGGACCGAGGCCTCGAGGGAAGTCGAGGCCACGGCCACCGGCCAACCGGCGGCCAGAGCCTGGCCGATCAGCCGCCCCACGCCCGGACGCGGTGGGATCGCGCCGGTGGCGATCAGGTCTAGGTAGAGGGCCGACTTGCGGGCGTGCCAGCGTGCCACCGTGGCGGGGATGTCGTCCATCCTCCAAGCGGCGGCCCGCTCCGGCGTGATGACAGATGTCAATCTCTCCTTGCCTCCACCGATGCGAAGCAGACGCTCGTATTCGGCGTCGTCCCAGCGCAGCGGCAATCCGGCTTCGGCGAACAGGCGGTTGAAGGCGACCCGGTGGCCGTCGCGTTCGGTGTCGGCCAGGACGCCGTCGCAGTCGAAGATGAGAGCGGGCATGTCAGGCCCGCCCAGCCGAGCCGAAGACCTCGAAGAAGGGGGCGACGGCCTCGGCCACGGCCCGCTGGGCGGCGCGGAACAAACCGCCTGGCTCCCAGGCGTCCGTCTCTTCGGCCGTCCTCAGGAAGGCCAAGGACGACTTCATGTACGACTGCTTGATGGCCGTCGAGACGTTGATCTTGGCCACCCCGGCCGCGATGAAGGAGCGGAACTCGTGGTCGGTCAGCCCCGTCCCGCCGTGTAGGACGACCGGCAGGTCGCTCAACTCCCGGAAACGTGCCGCCCGCTCGGGTAGGAGCTGGGGGCGGCCTTTGTAGAGGCCGTGAGCCGTCCCCAGTTGGGGAGCCAGGAAGTCCACGCCGGCCCCTCGGGCCGCCTCGACCAGCCTCTCGACGGAGTAGGCGTGAACGATCCGGTCGGACCCGACGCCGTCCTCGACTCCGACGATGTTCTCGATCTCGGATTCGACCTCCACTCCCCCTCGGTGGGCCAATTCCACGACCTCGGCCGTCTGCCGCATGGCCTGGTCGAAGTCGAGCTGGGAGGCGTCGAACAGCAGCGACGACCAGCCGGCCTCCACCACCTGGGCGATGACGGCCCGGTCTGGGCAATGGTCGAGATGGAGGGCGGCCGGGACCGCGACCTCGTCTCGGCAGTGCTCGAACAGCCGGGTCGCCCAGGGCACGCCGATGGATTGGGCCGTCCGGGTCGACAGTTGGACGATGACGGGCGAATGGGCCCGCGCCGCCGCCACCATGACCGCGCGCAGGCTGACCTCGTCGAAGACATTGAAGGCCGGCACCGCGTAGCCCTCGCCTTGGGCCGCCTTGAGCAGGGAACTCGTCGAATACCTCATCGTCACTCCTCCGTCGGATAAGTCATAGGTACTTGTATATACAAGTACCTTAAACCCGGAGAGTGAGACCGTCAAGTAAGTGGATGGACGGGGCTGGCTATGGGGCCAGGAGCGCTACGACGAGCGCAGCGCATTGAGAATTATTTTGCTTCGCCGCGGCTGGCTAGAAGCCAGGGAAGGCTTCGGCGTCGCCCATCGTCGAGGTCTTTTCCTCCGGGCGGCCCCGCCGCAGCAGGGGGCTGACCTGACCGGTCGGGCTGACCTCGACCAGGTCGGCCCAGCGGCCGGGGGCGATGCGGCCGACCTCGGTCAAGCCCAGATAGGCCGCCGGCCCGCTGGTAGCGGCGGCCAGGGCTTGGGGCAGGGGCAGGCCGTCGGCCACCACGTTGGCCACGGCTTGAGCCAGCCGGATGGTCGATCCGGCGATGGTGGTCTGGCCGGCCAAACGGGCCACACCGTCGGCCACCTCGACCGGCAGGCCGCCCAGCTCGTAGCTGCCGTCGCCCATGCCGGCCGCCGCCATGGCGTCGGTGATGAGGACGGCCCGGCCCCGGGCTTGGGCCAGGACGTAGCCGACCAGATCCAAGTCGACGTGATGGCCGTCGGCGATCAGTTCGCAGAAGACGCGCTGGTCGCGCAGCAGAGCCAGGACCGGGCCGGGGGCGCGGTGGCTGAGCGGCGGCATGGCGTTGAAGAGGTGGGTGGCGCCGCGGGCCCCGGCCGCGATGGCGGCCACCGTGGTGGCCAAGTCGGCTTCGGTGTGGCCGATGGCGGCCACCACCCCAGCCGCGCTCAAGCGCTCGATGGCGAGCAGGGCGCCGGGCAGCTCGGGGGCGATGGTGACCATACGTACGATGTCGCGCTGGGCCAGCACCCGGTCGACCGCCTCCGCCGTGGGCCAAGACAATAGATCCGGGTCGTGGGCGCCGCGTTTGCCCGGGGCCAGCCAGGGACCCTCCAAGTGCACCCCGGCCAAGTCACCGGACTCGACCCAGGGCCGCAGACGGTCCAGCTGGGCCTCGATCACTTCCCAGGAGGCCGAGACCAGGGAGGCCACCAAGCAGGTGGTGCCGCTGCGCCGATGGACGGCCAACCCGGCCGCCACCTGGTCTGGGTCGGGGTCGGCGAAGCTGGCCCCGCCGCCGCCGTGGCAGTGCACGTCGACCAGACCGGGGCCGATCAGACCTGACACCCACTGGTCTGGCGGCCTGGGGCAGGGCCCCAGTCCGACGGCCGCGATCCGGCCTTGGGCGATCTCGATCCAACCGGGTTGGAAGTCGGTCTGATCGCCCAGCAGCACCCCGGCGCCGCCGATCAGCCAACTGTCACCGCTGCGATCGTTCATACCTAGCGCGCCATCTCAGTCCAGGGGCAGCCGCTGCCATTCGGGCAGGTCGGCGTACATCTTGCGGTAGTAGTCGGCCAACTCCAGCTCACTGGCGGCGGCCTCGTCCACCACGATGGTGGCGCGACGGTGCAATTGCAGCACCGAGCCGGGCCACAGGGCCGTGATCGGACCCTCCACGATGGCACGGATAGCCCGCGCCTTGGGCGCGCCACAGGCCACCAAGACGACGTGGCGGGCGTCCATGATGGTGCCCAAGCCCTGGGTCAGGCAGTGCCGGGGCACCTGGTCCAAGCTCTCGAAGAAGCGTTGATTGTCCAAGCGGGTCTGCTCGGTCAGGGTCTTGATGCGGGTGCGGGAACTGAGCGAGCTGGTCGGCTCGTTGAAGCCGACGTGTCCGTTCGAGCCCACTCCCAGGATCTGGATGTCGACGCCGCCGGCGTCGGCGATGGCGTGCTCGTAGTCACGGGCGGCCTGGGCCAGGTCGCCGGCGAAGCCGTTGGGCACATGGACCCGGGCCGGGTCGAGGCCGAGCGGCTCGGTGACGGTTTGGCGGATGGCCTCGTGGTAGCTCTGGGGGTGCCCCCAAGGCAGCCCGACGTACTCGTCCAAGGCGAAGGCCGAGGCTTGACCGAGGTCGAGCCGGCCGGACCGGATCAAGTCGGCCAAGGCGGCGTAGGCCTTCAGGGGGGAAGAGCCGGTGGCGACGCCGATGGCGACCCGGGGACCGACCTGGCGGGCCACCTGGGCGACTTTGGCGGCGGTGCGGGCGCCGGCCTGGTCCTCGTCGGGGCAGATGATGACATCCATGCGGGGGTCCCTTCTCACGGCATCGGTCTGACCACCCTAACCCCCGAACGGCTGGACTAGTGGGCCCAGCCCCTAAAGCTGGGGAGAAGGAGCGACGTCAGGCGTGGGGCTGGCGAGGCGGAGGAGGGAGGCCTGCGGGGCCATCGTCGACCGACGACAACGCGGCCAGCGCCGCGCCTGGCGCCGCGAGTCCACAGCTTTAGGGGCTGGGCCCACTAGCCCCGGATCGGCATAGGCTTGGCCGCATGAGGTTGATACTGATCCGGCACGGCGAGACCCGAGGCAATGTCGAGCATCTGCTCGACACCGCCCATCCCGGTCTGCCCCTGAACCGCCGGGGCCAACGCCAGGCCAAGGCCCTGCCCCAGATCCTGGCCGGACAGCCCATCGACCTGATCTTCAGCTCCGACATCACCCGGGCCCAGCAGACCGCCGCCCCCCTGGCCCGCGACCGGGGTCTGGAGACGCGCCTCCACCCCGGCCTGCGCGAGATCCAGGCCGGCGACTGGGAGATGGACGAGGACTGGCAGCCCTATCAAGACGTCATCGCCGCTTGGGCCACCGACCCGACCCGGCGGATCCCCGGGGCCGAGAACGGTCTGGAGTTCATGGCCCGCTTCGAAGCCGCCGTGGCCGACCTGTTGGCGACGGGAGCCGATTGCGTGGCCGCCGTCAGCCACGGCGCCGCCATGCGGGCCTGGACCACCTTCCAAGCCCGCAACCTACCTATGCCTGAAGCCCGTCTCTGGCGGGTCGTCAACACCGGCCGGATCATCCTGGACCAGACCGACCAGGGCTGGCAGGTGGTCGACTGGTCCGAGTTCTTCAGCGCCGCCGATTGAGCCCAGCCCCCTGTTCCCTTCCGACCGGGCCTTGGCTATCGTCTTGGTCGTGCCAATCCTCGGGCTGGACCGTGCCGCCAGTCACACCCTCGATCAGATCTGCGATCACGCCCCGGGCGGGTCGGCGTGACCGGCCCCCGGTCGGCCGGTTCGTCCGCGCGGCCGGCCGCGCCCGATCACTTGGTCAATCTGCGCGATGTGGCCACGGCCGATCCCTCGCTCAAGACCGGGGTCTTCTGGCGCTCGGACGCGCCCCATTCGGGCGACCGGCCGGAGACCGGGCTGACGGGCTGGCCGCCGCGCACCGTCATCGACTTGCGCGACCTGCGCGAGAAGGGCCAGCCCCACCCCTGGGCCGATCAGGCTGAGGTGATCAACCTGCCCCTGCTGCAGGGCGCCACCTCCGACACCGATCCGGTCCGCATTGGACTGGGCGGGCTCTACTTGGACATGCTGTCCGACGCCGCCGCGCCCTTGGCCGTGCGGGCGGTCCGGGCGGTGGCCCAGGACCAGGCCCCGGTCTTGGTCCACTGCACGGCCGGCAAGGACCGTACCGGCGTGGTGGTGGCCTTGACTCTGAGCCTGTTGGGGGTGCCTCGCCAGTCCATCGTGGCCGACTACATCCGGACCGGACCGGCCATGCCCCAGGTCATGGCCCGCACCCTCGTCACCGTCAGGCAGGCCCCCGACGTGGCCGCCCTGGCCAAGCTGCCGCCGGATCTGATGGAGGCCCCGGCCTGTGCCATCGAGACCGCCCTGGACTACTTGGACGACCAGCCCGGCGGCCCGACCGGCTGGTTCAAACGTCACGGCGGTCTGAGCCGGACTCTGAGCCGCCTGAAGAAGCGCCTGCTACTCCCTTGAGCTGACGGAAAGGCCAGCCTAGGCTTATCGCCCGAAGCGGGCCAGATCGGGGGATCTCGGATCCGCCACCCCACCCGTCCCAGACCCGGCCGGTCCCGGTGACCGACCGGTCGATAACGAAATGGTCTCGATCAAGGACGGGACTTGACCCGATTATGTTTGTAAGGTTGACTAACAAACATGGCACGGGACAACGCTCGCCCCACCGGGATCACCTCTGATCGTCGACTGGTCCGCCCCATCGACGGCCGGCGGAGCAACCTGGGCCTAGTCCTGGAAACCCTCTACGACGAGCCCGGGCTGTCCCGGGCCGACCTGGCCCGACGGACGGGACTGACCCGCGTCACCATCTCGGACATCGTGGCCCAACTCCTATCCGACGGCTTGATCGCCGAGATCGGCATGAGCCTCAACCCTAGGCCGGGCAAACGCTCGACTCTGCTGACCGTGCCGGACGCAGCCCGCGACATCATCGCCATCGATCTGTCCGACCAACGGGCCATCGCCGGAGCGGTCTGCAGCTTGCGGGGTCAGGTCCAACGCCGAATCGAGCAACCGCTCGACGGCGCCACCGGGCCGGCCGCCTTCGACAGCCTGGTCGATCTGATCGGCCAACTCCGGGCGGCCTGCCAGCACGACCTGGTCGGGGTCGGCGTCGGCACTCCCGGCACCGTCTCCCCCGACGGCACAGTGCTGGCCGCCCACAACCTGTTGTGGTACCAATTCCCACTCCAGGAACGCCTGGCCCAAGTCCTCGATCTGCCTGTCAACGTCCACAACGACGCCAACCTGGCGGCGGTGGCCGAGCAGCGTTTCGGCGGCGGCGCCGACGACCTGGTCCGAGTCCAGATCTCGCGCGGCGTCGGAGCCGGCCTCTTGGTCGCCGGCCAGCCCGTCGTCGGCGCCTCGGGGGCGGCCGGCGAGATCGGCCACGTCGTGGTCGAACGGAACGGCCGACCCTGCCTCTGCGGCAAGCGCGGCTGCTTGGAGACCTGGGCCGCCGTGCCGGCTCTGACCGAACGGATCGCGGCCCAGCCCGAGCGGCGCGACGCCCTGGTGGCCGAGGCCGGCCGCCGGCTCGGCCTGGCCTTGGCCCCAGTCGTCGGCATGCTCGACTTAGTCGACGTGGTGGTGGGGGGACCGGCCGAACTGATCGACGACGGTTTCCTGGCCGCCGCCGCCACCCTCATCACCGAACGGACCGAGTTCGAAGGTCGACACCCGGTCCAACTACGCCGCTCCGAGCTGGGGCTAGACGCCGTCCTCCTCGGCGCCGTGGCCCTGGTCCTGCGCCAGCAACTGACCATCCACTAGAGAGCTCTCGCAGTGTCCTCCTACCGCCGCGCGGACCCACCGCGTCAAGCCGAGGCCTCAGGCTCGAAAGGTTCGAGCCGCTCGTCCAAATCTCAGCGTCCGCTTCGGCCCTGTCGCTGGACCCGGCTGGCCATCCGGCCCAGCCCCTGACCACAGACCACCACCTAGAAGATCGAAACACGAAAGGAAGACGCATGAAGCGCATCCAGCGCGCGGTCGCTCTGGCCGCCCTGGCCACCGCCACCGCCCTGACCCTGTCCGCCTGCAGCTCAGACAACCCCAACCCGTCCGACTCCACCGGCGGCCAGAACATCACTTTATGGTTGGCCGGCGGCGACACCCCGGACAGCCTGCGCGACTGGCTCAAGGCCGAGTACAACAGCCGCACCGGCGGAACCTTGACCATCGAGGAGCAGGCCTGGGGCGACTTGGTGACCAAGTTGACCACCTCGCTGCCCGACGCCAACAACACCCCCGACGTGGTCGAATTGGGCAACACCCAATCACCCACCTTCACCAATGTCGGCGCTTTCTCCGACATATCCGACCTGTACAACGAACTGGGCGGGGCCAACCTCTTGCAGTCCTTCGTGGCGGCCGGCCTGGTCGACGGCAAGAACTACACCTTGCCCTACTACTTCGGCTCGCGCTACATGTTCTACCGCAAGGACGTCTACGCCGCCGCCGGGATCGCCCTGCCTGCCACCTTGGACGAGTTCAACCAATCCGTCGTCCGGCTGACCCAGGACAATCCCAACGGCATCGCCGACTTCTCCGGCTTCTTCATCGGTGGCCAGGACTGGCGCAACGGCATCTCCTGGATCTTCGCCAACGGCGGCGATCTGGCCAAGCAGGAGAACGGCGAATGGGTCATGACCCTGTCCGATCCCAACACCATCAAGGGTCTGCGCCAGCTCCAGGAGATCTACCAGAACGCCTCCAAGGCCCCTTCGACGGCCAAGGACGAGAGCCCCTGGCTCTACATCAACGACTCTGACAGCGCCGTCGAGAAGGCCGCCGACGGCTCCGAGACCACGCTCACGACCTCTCTGGCCGCCGCCACCATCATGGCGCCGGGCTGGGCCCACTGGTCGATCGGCGACCTGGTCACTGTCGACGGCAAGCCCGGTCGCCAGTGGAACGACGACGTCTTCGGCGTCTTCGCCCTGCCCGGCAACGACGGCCAGCCGGCCCCGGTCTTCGCCGGCGGCTCCAACATCGGCATCTCAGCCGCCAGCCGCAACCAGGAAGGGGCGCGCGAGCTGCTGCGCATCATCTTCTCGGCCGACTACCAGCGCATGTTGGGCGAGCAGGGTCTCGGCCCGGCCAACTCACAGTACGTCAGCTCGCTCGGCTCCGACCAGTTCGCCCAGGCCCTGATCGCCTCGGCCGCCAACTCGAAGCTGACCCCGGCCGCGCCCGGCTGGGCCACCATCGAGGGCGGCCTGCACATGGAGACCTTCTTCTCCCGCATCGCCCAGGGCGAGGACGTGGTCGCCTTGGCGGCGGAGTACGACACGCTGCTGACCCCGCTGCTGAACCCACTCTGATCAAAGACAAGGCTCCCGGCTGAGCTACCGTCTCAGCCGGGAGCCTCTCTTCTCAATCGCTTCGTTCCCACCGACTCGCTCCCGGTCTAGGACCGGATGGCCTCTCCTGAACCCCCGGTCGCTCCCGACCATTCGCTCCGACATCAGACCAAGAACCCGAGAGGAGGCCATCTCAATGGCTCAGACCAGCCCCCGCCGGACCGCTCGGCGACGACCGAACTGGGCGCCGTACGCCCTGTTGACACCGGCCGTGGCCATCCTGTTGGCGGCCTTGGCCTACCCCGTCGGCTGGCAGCTCTACACCTCCACTCTCAAATTCGGACTGGCTCAGCAATTCGGTCAGGCGGCCGACTTCATCGGCTTGAGCAACTACGCCGAGCTGCTGTCCGACCCCCAGATCTGGGCCGTGGTGGGCCGCTCTCTGCTCTTCTGTCTCATCAACGCGACCGGGACCGTCACCATCGGCGTGGCCCTGGCTCTGCTCATGCAGGTCGTGGCGAAAGCCGTGCGCATCGCCCTCCAGGTCGGCCTCTTGCTGGCTTGGGCCATGCCGGTGGTGACAGCGATGACGGTCTGGGTCTGGCTCTTCAACTGGCACTTCGGTCTAGTCAATTGGTTCTTGACTAAGTTGGGCCTGCCTTTCACCAATCACAATTGGCTGGAGCAGCCGTCCAGCTTCTACGCCGTCGCCACCATCATCGTGGTCTGGATGTCGGTGCCCTTCGTCGCCTTCTCGGTCTACGCCGGCCTGACCCAGGTCTCGACCGAGGTGATGGAGGCGGCTCAGTTGGACGGAGCCTCGGGCCACCGCCGCTTCACCCAGATCGTCCTGCCCCTGATCCGGCCCGTCCTGATGATCGTGCTGCTGCTCCAGATCATCTGGGATCTGCGCGTCTTCACCCAGATCCGGCTGCTCCAAGACGCCGGCGCCCCCGCCTCCAGCACCGACCTGCTGGGCACGTACATCTATCGCCTCGGCGTCGGCTCGTCCAACTTCGGCCTGGCCGCCGCCATGAGCGTCTTCGTCCTCATCCTGACCGTGCTGCTATCGGCCCCCTACGTCCGCTCGCTGATGAAGGAGGACAAAGCATGAACGCCAGTTTGACTCGATCCGCCGTCTCGGCCCCGCCCCCGACCGTCCGCCGCTGGCGGCCGGGACGACTGCTGGCCAACCTGATCGCCGTCCTGGTCGCCTTGATCTGGGCCTTCCCGGTCTACTGGATGATCAACTCGTCGCTGTTGCCCAACGCCGTCCTGGTCTCGACCCGGCCCCGGCTGGGGCCCTGGGGCGGCAGCTTCGACAATTACGCCGCCGCCTTGGCCTCGGGCAGCTTCTTCACCTCCCTCAAGACCAGCCTGATCGTGACCTTGACCGCCGTGGTGGCTTGCTTGCTGTTCGCCTTCTGCGCCGCCCTGGCCATCTCGCGCTACCGCTTCCGGGGTCGCACCAGCTTCATCCTGGCCGTCCTCTTCATTCAGATGCTGCCGGCCGAGGGCCTCTTCATCGCCCAGTACAAGCTGATGGCCAACCTCGGCTTGCTCAATCAGGCGGTCGGCCTGGCCGTCCTCTACACCGCCGCCGTGGTGCCCTTCACGGTCTGGATGCTGCGCGGCTTCGTGGCCGGCGTGCCGGCCGACCTGGAGGAGGCCGCCATGGTCGACGGCTGCAGCCGCAGCGGCGCCTTCTTCCGCATCACCTTCCCCCTTCTGGCCCCCGGTCTGGTGGCCTCCGGGGTCTACGCCTTCCTGCAGGCCTGGAACGAGTTCACCATCGCCCTGGTCATCATGCAGAAGGAGGACGCCCGCACCCTGCCGCTGTGGCTGCGCGGCTTCATCCAGGCCTCGGCCACCCGCGAGACCGACTGGGGGCAGGTCATGGCCGCCTCCACCCTGGTGGCGCTGCCCGTCATCGTCTTCTTCCTGATCGTGCAGGGCCGTCTGACCTCCGGCCTGGTGGCCGGCGCGGTCAAGGGCTGAGCCTTGGGTCTCAGCCTGGGCCTCGACGTCGGCGGCAGCAAGACCCGGGCCGTCGTGGTCCGGACTGAGACCGCCGTCGGACCCGTCCTGGCCGATCACCACCGGCCCACCCAGTCCGGTCCCAGCGGAGTGGTCGACTCCATCCTCCAGGCCAGCGACCAGGCCCTGGACCAACTCGGCCTAGACCGCTCGGCCCTGGACTCGGTCGGCGTCGGCCTGCCCGGACTGGTCGATCCGGAACGCGGCCTGGTCCGCCAAGCCGCCAACCTGGGCCTGGTCGAGTTGGACCTGGCCGGCGCTCTGAGCCAGGGCTTCAGCTGCCCGATCCGAGTCGAGAACGACGTCAAAGCCAGCGCTCTGGGCGCGGCCCGGTTGTTGCGCCAGACCGCCCAGCTGACCTATGTCAACGTCGGCACCGGCCTGGCCTTGGCCACCGTCCTGGACGGCCGGCTGTTACGCGGCCAAGCCAATGGGGCGGGCGAGATCGGCCACCTCTCGCTCAATCCGGGCGGGCCACGCTGCTCCTGTGGCCAGCGCGGCTGTTTGGAGACCGTGGTGGGCGGCGGGGCCGTCAGCCAGCGCCTGGCCGACCTCGGCCTCGACCTGGCCGACCTACTGGACACCACCAGTCCGCCGGCCCGCCATCAGGCCGCCCGCTTAGTGTCCGGTTTGGCCACGGTCGTGCGGGTGGCCGCCCTGGCCTACGACCCGGCCCTGATCGTGCTGGGCGGCGGCGTCATCGCCACCGCCGTCGGGCTGACCGACCGGGTGCGCCAACGCCTGGCCCGAGGCGAGCGCCGCTCCCCCCTGCTGGCCCACCTCGGGCTCAGCCGTCGCTTGGTCGAACTACCGGCCGACCAACCGGTCGGCGCCCTGGGCGCGGCCGAGGTCGGGTGGGCCGGGGTCGGACGGCCGAGCCCTAGCCGCTGGCTTGATCTGGCCGACCAGATCGGGACGACCGGGCCTAAGCCCGACCGGCCGCTGGTCATCGCCTAGCAATGATCACAGCGGACGACCGACTGTTTCCTAGCTGCAATTGCCTGGTAGGCAGACGTAGCCGGAGGTGGCGGTGTACGAGCCCAGGGTGCAGCTCACCTCCGCCCTGGTGTTAACTCGACCAAACCACAAACCGCTATTGTAGTTTGCCTGATTGGCGGGCTGAGTCCAGCTCCGACCATTATGATTAACGTTATTTCTAACCAAAGTACAGTTCAGAGTGCCGGAGGGGAATCCGTTGCTCGAGACCAGTAGGCTGTAGCAGGGAAGCCCATCACCGCAGTCGCCGACTGAATTGCCGCTCAGCCCAATCGAGACGCTGGGACTGTAGTCATACGAGGTGATACTGACCGAATGACTGACGTCAGGCCGCCCAGACACGGACGAACTCAGAGTGGCTGTGAAAGTCACGGCCACATTATTGGCGACTGAGATGCATCTACCTGGCACCGACAGCGCGCCAGTCCCCTCTGGACTTCGCCAAGTGTCACCAGTCTTATTGTTCGTTATGGTGAGGGTGGCGTTGTACCCTCGGGCGTCACCGGAGGCTTCGGCGCAAACCTTCGGAGCGCTGAGCGAGCCACCCATGTACACAGTCAGAGCCGGCTGGGTGAAGGCCGGTGGCGGCGGGGGCGCGGCGCCGGTGGCCGTGGCGGTCTGATTCGGCCGGGGCGTGGCGGCCGAGTCATTGTCCAGGTGGGCGGTGAAGGTGACGTACTGAGCCGGATTGACCGTGACGCACCAATTAGCCGCCGACAACGCCCCCGAACCAGTCACGGTCGGCGAGGTCTGGCCAGTGGAACTGGTGATGTAGAGCTTGGCCGGCGTGCCCCGGCCGTCGCCCTGGGCCTGAGCGCAGACCCGATAGTCACCGGTCAAGCCCGGGACATTGACCTGGATGGTGGGAGTCGGCAAAGGCGAGGCCGACGCGGTCAAAGTGACGCTGGCGTCCGGCGCGTCTGTCCGGGGCGGGTCGGTCAACCCGGTGGACAGGTGGGCCGTGAAAGTGACCTGAGCCCCGGGATACCCCGGATCGACGCACAGCTCGCTAGCGTTCAGCGCTCCGTTGCCGCTGACGGTGGCGGTCCGATCACCGTTCAGGCTATTGCTGACGTAGAGATTGGCTGGGTAGCCCCGGCCGTCGCCGTGGCCGGTGGCGCAGACCTCGGTGTCGCCCACTCCCCCTTGACGAGGGGTCAGAGTCGGAGCCTGCAAGGGCGGCTTGGGGTCCTTCGGGGTGGTGGCCTGGGCCGTGCCCGGCGTCGGATCAGGTCGCACCGGCGTGGTGGGGCCGGTCTGAAGCTCGGCCGTGAAGGTCAAAGTGGTCTCCTCCGCCCCGGCGTCGACGCACCAGTCCGAGACGGCCAGGTCGCCGATGCCGCTGTCTGTCGTGGAGGTGGCCCCGTTCGAGGCCCGCAGCCGGAGACTGGCGGTGGCTCCGCGGGCGTCGGCGCTGGCCCTGGCGCAGAGCAGATGGTCGCCGTAGGAGCCGTGCGGCCAAGCCGTGACCTGGGGCGTGGCCAGCTGTCCGAAGACGGTCACGTTGCGGGTGGGCGAGGTCTGACAGGGGCTCCGGTTCTCATTGCAGAGTTGGACTTGGATCGGGGTCGGCACGCCGTTGGGCAAGCCGTCGATGAGCTGTTCGATGCGGCCGCCGTTCGGCCCCGGGCTGGTCAGGCTGACGCCGGGCCAGCCCACCAAGGTCAGTTCGGAGACGGCGCCCCGGGACGGCGGCACCTCCAGGGTCAGCTTGGCTTGGCCGTCCTGGCCGGTCGGGACCACGGTCAAGGAAGCGCCGCCCCAGGCCGCCGGCACACCGACGGCGGAGAAGTCACGCTCCAGCGTGCAGGTGTGGTCCGGGCCGCCGGTGGCGTTGCTGGCCTCCAGGACGTAGTGGTAGCTGGTGCCGTCGTAGGCCACCTGGTCGGTCCAATGCAAGGCGCCGAGCGGACCGAAGGCGACCTCGCCCTGGCCGGATCGCCGCAGGGTGTAGGTGACTGGCCCGGGGCCGTTGGCGTCGGCCGCCGACCAGGACAGGTTGACCCGGGCCTCGTCGGCCAAGTCGTCCGGTTGAATGGTCAAGACGCCCTGACAGACCGGCCGACCGGAGGGTTGGCCGCTGGTCAGCGCCACCTGCTCCGACCAACCCATGACGTTACGAGCGGTCAAGGCGAAGTCATAGATCGTGTAATTGTCCAAACCAGTGACTGTGACAGAGGTCTGGTCCCCCGGCAGCAGAACTGATCCGCCGGGCCAATCCAGCCGGTAGCCGGTGACCGGGGTGCCATCGACCGGAGCCGGGTCCCAAATCAAAGACACCGTGCCGTCGCCCACACCCGAGACCTGGAACCCCGGAGCCCGACCCGGCGCCTCATTCGGCACCTGACAAGGCCCCACCAAAGAGAAATCAGACCAACCAGCCCGATTCCTCGCCCTGACTTGGAAACACACCTCCACCCCATTCGGCAAACCCACCACATCGAAACGAGTCGCCCGACCCACCGACCACGATTTGCCCGAACCAACCTCCACCAACTCGAACTCCTCCACCGGCGCCCCATGATCAGCCCCCGACGACCACACCAAACCCACCCCATGCGACAACACCACCGGACCCGGCACCGGCGCCGACGGCGCCTCCGGCCGCCCATACACCACCATCGAGAAGACGCCCACCACATGACGCGCCTCACGCGACGGCTCCGAGGCCAAATCCGTCGCCTTGACCTCGAACAACATCTCGCCGTAAGAGTCCGGGCCCGGCGACAAGACCAACCCCAGCCCAGAGAAGTCCACCCCGCAGGCCATGCCCGACAGCTGTCGCACCGACAGCAGAGCCGGCTTGGCGTCCAGCAACGGCGACAGCACCTGCACCCGGTGCGACACCGTCGAGCCTTGGGCCACGTCCAGCAGCGACCCCACCAACAACTCAGCTGGCGGAGCCTCCACCACCGTCACCACCAGATCGCCCGGCACCACGTCGAAACCGACCACTGTGATCGACAGACGACCCGACGAACCCGGCCGGGCCACCCCGGCCGCCTGCAAAGACAACACCCGCTCGCCCGATGACACCGACACTCCACCTAGCGGAGACTCCCACTCGGCCTCGAACAGCAGAGAATCCACCTCGCCCGGATCGGGCATCCAGACATGGCACAGCCGGGCCACGTCCAATGCCACCGCCCGACCGCCTTGGACCACCTGGACCGGCTCGCTGGGGCAACGCAAGACCGGCGTCACCGGACCGACCTGCACCGGAATCGTGACCGTTCCGGACACCAGCTCGGGATCGGACGAATCATCGGAATCCATCAACTCCAAAGTGATCGAGCCTGGACCGACGTAACCGTTCAGGGCCGTCAGCTGCAGCTTGGTCGAACTGATGGCTTCGACCATCAGATCGGCCGGCGGCGCCGCTTCGGTGGCGGAACGGCTGGTGACCCGGACCGGGTCGCCGCGCGGCGAGACGACGTAGTCGTTGACGTCCACTGTCACGGACGAGTCCTGGTCCACCAAGATCTCGCCCGACGACACCAGACCCAGACCAGCCGCGCCAGCGCTCAGGCCCGGCACGAACAACACACTGCCTGATCGCGCCCCGGTGGCGTCCTCCACCACGAACACCACCGAGCGGGCCCGGTCTGACAACAAGGCCTCGACCCGGCCCGACTCCTCGAAGGTCGTCCCGGCGCCTAACACCTGCACCAACCGCAGGTCCTCCGTCTCACCGTCCACGTCCCAGGCGTCTTCCAGCACGTCGGCCCAACCCACGCCGCCGTCCGTCACGGCCAAATGATCGTAGACCCGGGGCGGATTCAACCGACCGACCCGAGACCGCACCGACACCGCCGCCGCCGGGCCGACTCCGGCCGAGCCAGTCAAGGCGTAGCCCACCTGGACCGAGGCCCCACCGGCTTCGGGCGCCACCACCCGCAACAAACCCCGCTCGACATCCAACGAAACGCCGTCCGGCACCTCTGCGTTGACCTCCGTCAGCGGCGCCACCGACGCCCGGTCCCCCACCCCCACCAGGTCATTGCTGGCCGGGAAGACCGACACCACCGCCCCCGGCGCCGCCGTCACCACATCGTCCACCGCCACCGGCGCCTGCACCCGACCCGGCCCGACCAGGCCGACCCGCACCGTCACGAAGCCAGTCCGACCGTAGCGGTCCCCCACCAGGACCTGGAACTCATCCGTCGCGTCCTGGCGGCCCGGGAAAGCTTGGTATCTGACCCCGGTCGGGAACAGCTCCAGCACCCGGCCCAGTTTGGGCGCCGTCACCAAACCCAGCACCAGCACCGAGTCACCGTCCGCGTCCAAGCCATACGGGCCCACCGGCGCCACCAGCTCGCCGCCCAACACACCACGCGTCTCGACCAGGCCCGGGGACGGACCCACCCCCGGCGAACCGACCGACGGCTCCGGCCAAACCTGCACCCGCAACACACCCGAACCGACCAAACCCGACACCGACGAGGCCTGATACTCCACCACCAAATCCAACGGACCCGACACCACCTCCGGCGCCACGAACAAAACCCGATCCCCCACCACGAAAGCCCGACCCAAGTCCTCACCCTGAACCAGACCGGCCGGATCGACCACCCGCAACTCACCGGTCGGCATGCCGGTGTACTCGTCGTCCAAGACCAAGGCCGCCCCCGACACCGAGGCGTCATTGCCCAATACATTCACCAGAGCCTGGTCCCCCACCCGGACCCGCACCCAATCGTCGTTCACCACGGCCACATCGTCGCCCTCTGGCACCGCTGGCAACAGAACGACCTCCAATAAGCCCCAGGCCCCCGCGCCGTCGGCGCCCGCCACCTCGTAGCGCACGCCACACCAGCCGACGCCGGCGACCACACCCGTCACCGGCGCCACTCGCACCCACCGGCCATCGACCACGGCCGCCTTCAGACCACAGCCGTCGACGACTTCGACCCCGACCACCGACAGCACCGAGCCTCGGACGTCCCAGTCGTTGCCCAGCACGTCCACCGACGCCGCCACCAGGCCGCGCACCACCACCTGGTCCGGCGCCGCCACCAGACCTGAACCGACGCTCTCGACCACGTCGACCCGCACGAAGGAATGCCCGAAAGGAGCCGAACCGAAGCCGACCGTGTACTGCAGGAAGAAGACGCCGGTGTGACTCGAAGTCACTTCGATCAGACCGGAGGCCGGATCGGTCTTGACCTCGACTCCCTCTGGGGCCGGAACGGCTCCGACCAGGGCCAGGGTCGCCCCCGGCTGGGCCGGATCGGCCCCGACCCGGTCGTTACGCAGGGGGAAGATCCGAACCGGGGAGTCGACCTCGGCCCGCACCACGTCCGGGAAAGCCACCGGCGCGACGCCCTGGTCGCTCGGCGCCAGAATGTGGACGCGAGCTTGCCCCTCGCTCTCAGACAGGCCGTCCGAGACCCAGTACCTGACTTCGACGTCTTCGGCCAGCTCGCGCCGGTCGGCCGTGAAATGGATCTGGCCGTCGCCGGTGATGGGCAGGCGACCGCCCTCCCACTCGGCCCGGGTCACGAAGACGGCGTCCGAGTCCGGGTCGCGCCAATCCCCCAACACCGTCAGGGCCACGCCGCCGAAGGAGGCGACCGGGAAGACGGGCAGCGGCGCCTCCGGCCGTAGATGGGGCTCACCGTTGTCCTCGGGCGCGTGGGTCGCCACCGCGACCCGACCCCAGACCTGGCCGACCCCGTTCGAGACCTGGTACCGGAAATAGAAGCCACTGGCGGTGAGGTCGCCCGGCCAATCCAGTTGGATGGTCTGCCCGTCCGGCGCCACCGTCAGACCGACCGATTCGGGCAGGTCGCCGCGATCCAACTCTGAGATCACCAAGACCCGTCCCATGGCGTCGGAGTCGTTGTCCAAGACGTGCGCCACCGCCACTCGACCTGGCCGCAGCCCGACGAAGTCGTCCTCCGCCGCCGGCTCGTTCGAGTCACTGTGGCGGCGGCCCTCGTCGTCCTCGGTCGTGGTGTCGTCGACCGGCGGTTGGACGTCGCTCCAGTGGTCGACGCTGCGGCCTGTCTCGATGTCGAAGACTTTCCCGTCCAAGCCATCGTTCAACAGCACCAGATCGTGGTTGACCCGGAAAATCGGTTGACTCAGGTCGGCCCGCCCTTGCGGTCGCCAGTTCTCAGCCGGCCCGCCGGCGCAGGACCGCACCACCTCGGCCGGCGCGCCGGACCAGGCCCCCAGGGCGCAACCGGCCACCACCACGGGGGCGGCCGGACGGCCGGGCTGGGCCGTGGCCCAGGCCACGGTGGCGGCGGCGCCGTCGAGGGGCAGCTCGGTCAAGCCGTCGGCCGTGGCCAACCAGACTTGGCTGGCGGCCGACCCCGGACGTTGTAGGACCAAGCCGGCTCCGGCCGGCAGGTCGACCGCCTGGCCACCGGGCAGCCAAACCCGCCCGGCCGTCGGATCGGCCACCACCAACTGGTCGCCCACCACCGTCACGGCCACGGCCGACAGTTCGCCCTGACCGGCGAAGCGGAACCGCTCGGGAGCGGCGAAACCACCCGCCTGGGGGGTCAAGGCGACGCCTTCGCCGGAGATCGAGACGGCGTAGACGGCACCGTCTACGCCGACTGCCAGAGCGACCCGGTCGCCGCTGGCCCGCCCCGCCGGCTCCAAGGTGAGCAGGGCCGGGGCTGAGCCGTCCAATCCGGTCAAGACCGGAGGTTGGCCGGGCTGGTAGCGAATCGCTTTGAGGTCGCCGGAACGGGTGTCGAGGGTGGCCAAGCTGCCGCCGCCCAAGCCGACTTGGGCGGTCGGAGGCAAGACGATGGCGTCGTCAGACAGGTTCTTGCTCTCCAGCGCGTCGACTGGGATCAGCCGGCCGCCGGCCACGTCTTGCAAGACGACGGTGGAGCCGTCTTGATGGATGTCGAGTTGGAAACCGGTCGGACCGGGGTCGCCCGGCAAGCTCAGCACCGCGTCCAGACCGATGGCTGACTTGTTGACCCGACCGAAGAGACCATCCTTGTCGTTGGTCACCCAGACACCGGAGTCATGCAGTTCGGTTTGCCCGCGGGCGAAACTGTCGGACACACTGACCAGGCTCAACACCACCGCCGCGCTGAGGCCGGCCACACCCCAGGCCAAACCGGCCCGCGACCGGCGCGGCCTAAGCCGCCCGGTCAAAGATGGCCCTCGGTGGGCGCCGTGACCGCCCGGTTCCCCGCCACCGGTCGTTCCACCCTGCCTTGTCCGATTCGACTGTGACATGATCGGAACCTCCCACCTGGACCCTGGGGTCGACCATGATCATCCGCGACCAAGGCTGGCCGAACTCACTTCGAACCAGTTTAGTGGCGTGTCTCCCGATCGAATGACCGCCGAGTGGGGCCTTGGCGATGGCCTAGCGGAGGCAGGGCGTCCGCCCAGGCCTCCAAGTGCTAGCGTTCTGGGCAGGACACCGACCCCGAAGGAGTGCATCCCAATGAGCCATACCCCCGTAAAAGTGGCGGTCACCGGCGCCGCCGGCCAGATCGGCTACAGCCTCTTGTTCCGCATCGCTAGCGGCGCCCTGTTGGGGCCGGATCAGCCGGTCCAATTGCGCCTGCTGGAGATCACCCCAGCCCTCAAGGCCCTCGAAGGGGTCGTCATGGAGTTGGACGACTGCGCCTTCCCCCTGCTCAGCGGCGTCGAGATCGGCGACGACGCCCTCCAGATCTTCGACGGCGCCAACATCGCCCTCCTGGTCGGCGCCCGTCCACGCGCCGCCGGCATGGAGCGGGGCGACCTGCTGAGCGCCAACGGCGCCATCTTCACCGCCCAAGGCAAGGCTCTCAACGAGGTGGCCGCCTCGGACATCCGTATCTGCGTGACCGGGAATCCGGCTAACACCAACGCCCTCATCGCCATGAGCAACGCTCGTGATATTCCCAAGGAGCGTTTCAGCGCCCTGACCCGCCTGGACCACAATCGTTCCATCAACCAGATCGCAGCAAAACTTGGTTTGCCCGTCACGGCGATCAAGCGGATGACGATCTGGGGCAACCACTCCTCGACCCAATATCCTGACCTCTTCCACGCCTTGGCCGACGGCCGTAACGCGGCCGAAGCGGTGTCCGATCAGGCCTGGCTGGAGAGCGACTTCATCCCGACGGTGGCCAAGCGCGGCGCCGCCATCATCGCCGCCCGGGGCTCCAGCTCGGCCGCCTCGGCCGCCAACGCCACGGTCGAGCACGTCCACGACTGGTTCCTCGGCACTCCAGAAGACGACTGGACCTCGATGGCGGTCTACTCGGACGGCTCCTACGACGTGCCCGAAGGCATCATCTCGTCCTTCCCGGTGCGCACCGGCTCAGGCGACTATGAGATCGTCCCAGGCCTGTCGATCGACGCCTTCTCCCGGGCCAAGATCGACGCCTCGGTGGCGGAGTTGATCGATGAGCGCGACGCGGTCAAGGACCTGGGCCTGATCTGATCGGTTGTCCCAGCTCGCTTCCGCCGCTGGACGCCACAGACTGAGAGACGGCG
Organism: Propionibacteriaceae bacterium; assembly: GCA_031265875.1. GTDB lineage: Bacteria > Actinomycetota > Actinomycetes > Propionibacteriales > Propionibacteriaceae > WQYJ01. The sequence continues at coordinate 26,666 of JAISCA010000002.1, read as the reverse complement.
CTGGTCGGCGCGGCTGAGGCCGTGTCACCAGCGCCGTCCGCTCGCTCCGGCCCAACCACCGCTTGAGCGTCGAGCCGCCTCAAACCGGGTTCGGCACCCAGAGGGCGAAGACGACGATGCCAGCGCCCAGCAGCAGATAGAAAGGCACGTCCCAGCGCCGCCGCCGCACGGCCAGGATGCCGGGGTCGGGCAGACGCCAGCGCAACAAACCGCCCAGCGCTGTGCCGACGCCGACCACGACACAGCCGGGCCGCCACAGACGTAAGACCACCAGGACCAACCCGACCGCCACCAGCCCCACTGTCAGGACCCAGGGCCACTGCCGTGTCACCAAGCCCAAGAGACCGGTCCGTTGGCGCAGGGGCAGGCGCTCGGGCGTGGTCATGGCCGCGCCAGCGCTTCGGCCCGTTCGACCACGTTGGCCAACAGCATGGCCCGTGTCATCGGCCCGACCCCGCCCGGCGTCGGCGAGACCAAGGCGGCCACCTGCCAGACCGAGGGGTCGAGATCGCCTTGAAGACCGGTCTCGCTCCGGGTCAGACCGACGTCGACGACGACCGCGCCCGGGGCCAGCATGTCGCCTCGGATCAGGCCGGGGGAACCGGCGGCGGCGATCACGATGTCAGCCCGCCGGGTGTGTCCGGCCAGATCGCGAGTGGCCGAGTGACAGCAGGTGACGGTGGCGTTCTCGCTCCGACGGCCCAACAGCAGCCCGAGCGGACGCCCCACCGTGGGACCCCGGCCGACCACGCAGACCTCGGCCCCGGCCAGCGGCACCTGATACTGGCGCAGCAATTCCAAGATGCCCCGGGGGGTGCAAGGCAGGGGGGCTGGAGCCCCCAGGACCAACCGGCCCAGGTTGACTGGGTGCAGGCCGTCGGCGTCTTTGGCCGGGTCGATCAAGGACAAGGCCCAGTTGGCGTCCAGGCCACCCGGCAGCGGCAGCTGGACGATGTAGCCGGTGCAAGCCGGGTCCTGGTTCAACCGCTCGATGGCCTCGGCCAGCCGGTCGGGAGCGCTGTCGGCCGGCAGATCGACCCGGATCGAGTCGAGGCCGACTTCGGCGCAGTCCCGGTGCTTGCCGGCCACGTAGGCCCGGCTGCCCGGGTCGTCCCCGACCAGGATGGTGCCCAGACCGACCCTGTGCCCGGCCTCCCGCAAGGCCGCCACCCGTCGGCTCAGGTCGGCTTTGACCCGCCTGGCCTGGGCCAGGCCGTCGATCACACACGCGCTCATCGCCACACCGCCTAGCTCAGTGGTAGAAGTGGCGGGTGCCGGTGAAGTACAACGCCACTCCGGCCGCCTGACAGGCTTCGACCGTCTCTTGATCGCGGATCGATCCGCCCGGTTCGACGATGGCCCGGACGCCGGCCTGCAACAGGATGGCGGGGCCGTCGGCGAAGGGGAAGAAAGCGTCCGAGGCCGCCACCGCCCCCTCGGCCCGTTGTCCCGCCCGGGTCACCGCCAGGCGGCAGGCGTCGACTCGATTGACCTGGCCCATGCCGACGCCGACCGAGGCTTGGCAATGGGCCAGCAGGATGGCGTTGGACTTGACCGCCCGGCAGGCCCGCCAGGCGAAGGTCAGATCGGCCAAGGTCTCGGAGTCGACCGGCTGGCCGGCCTTCAGCTCCCAGCGGGCCGGGTCGTCGCCGGGAGCGTCGATCCGATCCGGGTCCTGAGTCAGCAGGCCGCCGGAGATGGCCCGCTGCTCGGAGCGGGGTCTGGCGTAGGGCTCGGCCTCCAGGACGCGCAGATTGGCCTTGCCCCGCAGCAGGTCCAAGGCGGCCGGCTCGTAACCCGGCGCCACGATGACCTCGGTGAAGATGGGCGCGATCTGCTCGGCCAGGGCCAGATCGACCGGGCGATTGGCCGCGATGACGCCGCCGTAGGCGGACAGGGGGTCGCACTGGTGGGCTTTCAGATGAGCCTGAGCGATGTTCTCGCCCACGGCGATGCCACAGGGGTTGGAGTGCTTCATGATGGCGACGGCCGGGGCGCTGAAATCGCCCACCGCCCGATAAGCCGCTTCGGCGTCGACGTAGTTGTTGTACGACATGGCCTTGCCGCCGAGTTGGCTGGCCCGGGCCAAACCGCCGGTCCCCTGGCCGCTGTAGAGGGCGGCGGTTTGGTGCGCGTTCTCGCCGTAGCGCAGCTCGGCCACCTGGCGCCAGGTCTGCCCGATCCACTCCGGCTTGGACCGGGTGGGGTCGGGGAAGGCCACCTCGGTCATCCAAGTGGCGACTTGGGCGTCGTAGCTGGCGCTGCGCTGGAAGGCCGCCTTGGCCAGCGTCTGGCGCTCGGCCAGGGTGTACCCGCCCAAGATGAGGGCGGTCTTGAGGCTCTCGTACTGCTCCGGGGCGGTCACGATGGCGACGCTAGGGTGGTTCTTGGCCGCCGCCCGCATCAAACTGGGGCCGCCGATGTCGATCTGCTCGACGCAGTCGTCCAGGCTGGCCCCCGAGGCCACGGTCTGGGCGAAGGGGTAGAGATTGGAGACCACCAGGTCGAAGGGCTCGACCCCCAGGTCGGCCAACTGCTCGATGTGTGAGGGCTGCCGCCGATCGGCCAGCAGACCGGCGTGGATCACCGGATGCAGGGTCTTGACCCGGCCGCCCAGACACTCCGGGAAACCGGTCAGATCGGCCACCTCGGTCACTTCCAAGCCAGCTTGGCGCAAACGGGCGGCGGTGCTACCGGTCGAGACGACCCGCACCTGGGCTTGAGCCAGGGCCCGGCCTAGCTCCTCTAAACCAGTTTTGTCATAGACGCTGACTAGGGCGCGTCGGATCGGAATACGGTCAGTCATAGTCGCCTCTCCGGCCGAACGGCCATTCCCCAATGACATCAATTAACAATTGACGTTCTGCCGTCTTGACGCGCTCGTGCAAACTGGTCTCATCGTCTTGAGGCAGCACCGGCACGGCGGCTTGAGCCACGATGGGGCCGGTGTCGACGCCGGCGTCGACTTGGAAGATGGTGCAACCGGTCAGCTTGACGCCGCCGGCCAAAGCGTCCCGGACGGCTCGCCGGCCGGGGAAACTGGGCAGCAGCGATGGGTGGGTGTTGAGGCAACGGCCTTCGAAACGGTCCAAGAAGGCCGGTCCGAGCAGCCTCATGAAGCCGAGCGAGAGCACCAATTCAGGTTCCCAGGCGGCGACCCGGCGGGTCAGGCCGCGATCCCATTCGGCCCGGTCGGCGGCGGCTTCCAGTGGCCAGACGAAGTTGGGCAGACCGGCCTGTTCGGCCCAGATCAGCCCCTCGGCGGTCCGGTCCGACCCCACTCCGACCAGCTCGACCTCCAGCCGGCCTGACTGACTGGCCTCGATCAGGGCTCGCAGCAGGGACCCGGACCCTGAGATCAGGACCGCCACTCCAGGGCGTTCAGATCGACTCGGCACAGTACGTCATCCTAGTGTCCCTCGCCGGAAGTTCGTGGTGGAAGCCGCCCGTCGCCTCCAGCCGGCCACCGCTGTCACCACCCGCCCGACGCCGCCATCGCCGAGCGAGCGATCCCGGCACTTAGACCGGCCTGTCCCGGAGTGTCCCGGGGCGGATCGTCCGCTGGTTGACGCTATCGCTCGCGACAGAGCGATCGATACGCCAGAGACGATGGGGACGATGCCGAAGCGGTGTCCGTAACTGCTCAACCGTTCCCATCTCAGTTGCTGATTGAGCAGTTGCGTCCGCCAACACTGCCGAAACGACGCTGCCGAAGCGACACCGTAGTCCTCGCCCCCGCATCCCCACCCACATCGCCGATTGAGCAGTTGCTCCTCCCGACACGCCGGAAGCGGTGTCTGTAACTGCTCAATCGTTCCCATCTCAGTTGCCGAACCTCACCGGATCCAGCCCGAAGCCCCGGTGGGGACGCCGGAAGCGACTCTGTCGACTGAATCGACCATCCGTGCTGACCCCGCGGGGAGATACGGCAGACATCTTCTGATCCGGCCGCCCGTAGGGCGGCCGGAGGCCAGGGGGTGTCGGGGCGGGTGCCCCCGTGGTGAGTTGCGGTGGAGCGGGTGGTCCGTCGTCGGCTCGGTGTCGTCGGGGTGGGGTGTCAAGGAGGCGAGGGGTTCTGGCGGTTGTGGCTCTCTTCACGGGTGGCTCCGCCCCGCCGTAAGCTCCACTCCCGCCGCCGATCGACAGAGCAGTTGCTTACACCGACACGCCGAAGTGGTGTCTGGGGACGATGGGGTCCGGGAGTCAGATCAGGTCGTTCGGGTCAGTGAAGTCGAGCGGGAGCTGGTCGGGCGGCACGTCCGGTTCTGAGCGGCGGCCCGAAGACGGGCTGGGGGCGGCCGGGCCGGGCCAGCCGATCAAGCGGGGCTGGATGACGGGCCGGCCTGGCTGGGCCGGCCGTTGGGCCGCTGGCAGCGGCTCGGTGGGCAGCGCCTCGGGCGGCAGCGCCTGGGTCTCTGCCAGCTCGGCCGGACTGGACCCACTGTCAACGGTCTCGGCGGCGCGGCCGGCTCGGCGCAAGCGGAACAGTCGGGTGCCGTCCCCGACCCGCCGGACACCGCTGTCCGACTGGTCGGCCGGAATCCGATAGGCAGAGCCGGCCAGGGCGACCTGATCCCCCTCTACCAGCCCCGAGGCCAGGCCCGCTGGGGTGGGGCTGTCCGGACTGGCGGCGGAACCATGATCCGACCTTGAGGTCGGGCTCGGCTCGGAGACCGGGTCTAGGGCGGGAGTCGGATCTGGCGCGCTAGTCGGACCCGGCTCGGTCACGGTCGGACCCGGCTGGGCGGCCGGGATGGGAGCGGCCGTCGAGTTCGGAGCGATGGCCGGATCGGGGCTGGCGATCGGTTCTGGAGCGGCGGCCTGTCCGGCGGCGACCCCTTGACCCGGGGCCGCAGTCGGGTCTGAACCGGACGACAGGTCCGGAACGGGAATCGGCTCCGGCGCAGCGATCGGATCCGGCCCGGCGGCCCGATCTAGAGCGGCCCCCTGACCTATGGCTGTAGTCGGGTCTGGGTCGGGAACCGGGTCTGAGGCGATGGGCGAGTCCGGAGCGGTGGTCGTACCCGGGTCGGAGATCGGTTCGGGAGCGGCGGCCTGATCTGGAGCGGCCCCCTGGCTCGGAGCGACGGTCAAACCCGCCGCTAGCCCGACGGGCGGCCGGAGCAAGCCGAGGACGAGCCCGGCGGCCAAGCCGGCCAGACCGAGCAGGGTCGGGGCCATGACGGCCAGCTCGGGCAGGCGCGGCCCCAGTCCGGTCAGTCGGATGGAACCCAGATCGCCCCGGGCCAGAGTGGACAGGAGCCAAAAGGCGAAGCCAGCCAAGACTCCACTCAAACCGCCCACCAAAGCGGTCTCGTCGAAGCGGGCGCGCCGACGGGAGCGCAGCACGATGACGGCGGCGGCGGCACCGGCCAGCACGCCCCAGACCAACCAGATCAGATTGGTCCAAGGAGCGGGACTGGCTTGGGGGATGGCCCCGATCAGGGGGAAGCTGGGCAGCACCTCGACCTGGTTGCCCATCAAGGAGACGAAGGACTGGTCGCCCAAGCTGAAACCAGCCCCCAAGGTCCAAGCGGCGGCCCAGACCACGACGTTGACCAGGTAGGCCCCCTGCAGCAGGCTCAACAGAATGGCGCCGGTCCCGTCCGGAGCCAGCTGAGCGGTCAACCCGGCCACCATCTGACGGTGGGCCACCAGACTGACCACGGTGGCGACCACGCCGCCCAAGGACAGGACCAAGACCGCGGTCAGAACGGCCCGGGGAATGGCCCTGGCCCAGGCCGGCCAAGTCAATTGGGGCCGCCAGCCGACCGCTTGGCTGGCTCCGACCAGACCGATCAGACCGGCCAATCCGAAAGCCACCGCCACGGCCCGCAGGCCCGACTCGATGGCCAGGCCGCTGAGAACCACCACCGCTCCCACCACCACGGCGTACATCGCCCCCAGGACGGCCGCCGAGCTGAGACAGAGACGACGGCGCTCCGGCGCGCTCAAAACTTGGTTCGGGCGGCCCAGTTGGGCTTGCCGGGCGGCATACCCAGCCACGCCATGCAAGCCGATCGCCACCAGCGCCGTCAGGCTGAGCGGCGCCAGGGTGACGCGCACGCCGTCGATCAGGGCCGGTCCGCCGTGGGCCAAGAGCCACAGCTGAGTGGCCAAACCGAAGCTGGCCGAACCGACCCGGCCCTCGGCCCCGACCTGGCCCACCACCGTGGCGGCGGCCACGATGACCCAGCCGGCGGCGGCCGCCAGCGCGGCCCCGCCCCCGGCCGCCAGCCACCAGGGCAGGGTCGGAGCGCTCGGAGCTAAGCGCGCCGGATCGACCGATCGCACCTCCACGCTGACACGGGAGCGACGGGACTTCGAACGCGCATTAGGGCTTCTCATACTCAGCGTCCATCGTTCCGGCTGCCTTGGCCCAGCCTGGCTGGGACACGCCCAGCACGGTTAAACCCAGCCCTCGCCCGCCTCAGATTTTCTCCAGGGGGGCGTAGAGCAAGGACAGGCGCTTACGGCCCCGCGAGCCGAAGTCCACCTCAGCCACCGTCTGAGGCCCGCTGCCAGTCAGGTCGACCACCTGGCCCAAGCCGAAACTGGTGTGCAGGACCCGGTCGCCCAGGGCCAGGTCGGCCACCGGCCGGGCCGGGCGGCGCTGAGCCACCTGCTGGCGCAGGCGGTCGGACGAGCCGGCTCCGGTCGGCAAGGACGAACGGACCGGCTCCGCTTGGCTGGTCCGCCAGTCGGCCACCGGCTGCAGCCGGCGCCAGTCGAACAGATGGGCTGGGATCTCATCCAGGAAGCGACTGGGCGGGTTGTAGCTCGGGCTGCCCCAGAGCGTACGCACGACGGCCCGGGTCAGGTACAACCGGCGCCGCGCCCGCGTGATGCCGACGTAGGCCAGCCGCCGCTCCTCCTCCAGCTCGCCTTTGTCCTCCATGGCCCGCTCGTGGGGGAAGACGCCGTCTTCGAAACCGGTCACGAAAACGGTGTCGAACTCCAAACCCTTGGCCGTGTGCAAGGTCATCAAAGTGACCTGATCGACCTCGCCGCCGTCCTCGGGCAGTTGGTCCGAATCAGCTACCAGGGCGATCCGCTCCAGGAAGGCGGCCAGGGAGTCGTCCGGTTCGGCCGCCCCCAACAGGGAGGCCTCGCCCGACACCGTCGCCCCGGGCCGGGCCGGCCCCGGCTCGGCCGCCGCTCCGGAGTCAGCGGCGGATTCCTCGGCGCGGTCCGCCGGGTCGACCTCGACGACATGGGCCTGTTGGACGAACTCGACCGCCACGGCCAGCAGTTCGGCCACATTCTCCAACCGGGTCTGGTCCTGCGGATCGCTCGATTGGGACAACTCGGCGACATAGCCGGAGGCGTCCAGCAGACTGGCCAGAATCTGGTCGGCCGGCCGGCCCTGGTCGACCATCTGACGGTGCTGGTCCAGGATCTGGGCGAACTCGGCCAGCGGCCGGACCGCCCGGGGGGACAACCCCGCGATCTGGTCCAGCCGCTCCAGGGCGCCCGACCAGGTGAGGCCATGGTCGCTGGCGTAGCGATCCAAGATGGCTTGGCTGGTGGCGCCGACGCCGCGCTTGGGCACGTTGACGATGCGCCGCAGCGACACATCGTCAGCCGGGTTGGCCACCGCTCTGAGATAGGCGATGACATCGCGCACCTCGCGCCGCTCGTAGAAACGCACCCCACCGACCACTTTGTAGGGCAGCCCGACCCGGATGAAGACCTCCTCCAGGGCGCGGGACTGGGCGTTGGTGCGATAGAAGACGGCCGTGTCCTGGTTGCGGGTCAGCCCCTGCTCGGCCAACTGGGCGATCTCTTGGGCGATGAACTGGGCCTCGTCGTGCTCGCTGTCGCCGACGTACCCCGTGATCAGAGGCCCCGCCTCGGCCTGGCTCCAGAGGTTCTTGGCCGGCCGGTCACGGTTGTTCTTGATGACGGCGTTGGCCGCCGCCAAGACGTTTTGGGTGGAGCGGTAGTTCTGCTCCAAGACGATGGTGCGCGCGCCGGGGAAATCGGCTTCGAAATCGAGGATGTTACGGATGGTGGCGCCCCGGAAGGCGTAGATCGACTGGTCCGAGTCGCCCACCACCATCAGTTCCGGCGCTTCGATGGCGACGGCTGGACCGCCTGTCGGCGCGGGGGCGCAGAGCTGACGGACCAAGGCGTACTGCGCCGGGTTGGTGTCTTGGTACTCGTCCACCAGGACGTGCCGGAAACGCCGTCGGTAGGCCTCGCGCACGGCCGGGAAGGCCTCGAACAGATTGACCGTCATCATGATGAGGTCGTCGAAATCGAGCGCGTTGGCCCGTTCCAAGCGGCTTTGGTACTCGGCGTAGACCTCCGCGTAATGTCGCCGCAGGGGGTGCTGGCCGACTTGGGCGGCGGCCCGCTCGAAGTCGATCAGGTCGTTCTTCTGCTGCGACACCCAGCTGCGGACCTGTCGGATGGGGAATTGCTTGACGTCGAGGTTGAGATCGCGCAGAACCTGGGAGAGCAGCCGCTTGGAGTCGGCGTCGTCATAGATGGAGAAGGACTTCGACCAACCGAATTTGTCGATGTCGGCCCGCAGGATACGGACGCAGGCGCTGTGGAAGGTCGACACCCACATCAGCCGGGCCCGGCGCCCGACCAGTTCCTCGACCCGGTGACGCATCTCGGCGGCGGCCTTGTTGGTGAAGGTGATGGCCAGGATGGAGCCGGGATGGACCCCCCGCTCCGCCACTAGATAGGCGATCCGCCGGGTCAGCACCCGGGTCTTGCCCGACCCGGCCCCCGCCACCACCAGCAGAGGTGCGCCCAGGTGGGCCACCGCCTCCCGTTGTGGCGGGTTGAGGTCGGACAGCAAATCGACCCCGGCCGGCGCCCTCAGACCAGGGGCGGGCGCGGGCGACGCGAAGAGCGGCTCAGTCATAGGGCGCTCACTCTATCGGCCCGGCCGGGCCGCAACGCTGCGATCGGCTCACTCGCCAGCACCAGCGCGACGTTCCCTTCAATCGGCCTGACCGGTCTCATTGACGGGCCTCGACACTCAACCGGCTCAAGGCCGGGGCGCCAACACGTAGACCTGGGCCAGGCCCCGGGTCCGCCGCCGGACCGGCTGGAAGCCGGCCGCCATCAGGTCGGTGGCGACACGGGCCGGTCCGTCGAAGCGGGCGACCACGCCCCGCCGCCGGAAAGCGGCGTTGAGGAGGCCTCGGACCGGGGCCGGCCAGCGGGGCTCGGCGATCAGGAGCTGTCCAGCCGGCTTCAGGACTCGGCGGATCTCACGGGCGAAGCCGGCCTGGTCGTGGAAATGGTGGTAGGCCAGGCTGACCGTCACCAGGTCGAAGACCCCGTCGGCGAAGGGGAGGGCTTCGCTGGAGGCCAGCGCGAACTCCAGGTCCGGGCAACGTCGCCGCGCCGCCTCCAACATGCCCTGATCGAGGTCGACCCCGTGCCCTAGGATGGCGCAGCGGTCCTGCAACCGGGCCAGCAAGAGACCCGGCCCACAGCCGACGTCGAGCACCTGGGCCCCTGGCCGCAGCGGCGCCTGCTCGACGATCAGCCGGTGGAAGCGCTGGCTGAACCGCCCCTGCGCCCCGCTCTCGTAGCGGGCGGCGTCGAACTCCATGTCCCGCCCGTGCCCATGTCCCCCGTGATGACCCATGTCCTCATGCTACGTCGGCTCTCGGACACCCGCCCGCCGTAGTGGGGCGGTGATGGGGTCGTAAGTGCTCGGTGGTGGGAGCCGTCGTCGCCGAGCGGAGAGTTGCGGCATCCGACACGCCGTAGCGGGCGTCGTAAGTGCTCGGTCGCGGTAGATCTGGTCGAGCTGGCGATCACGACAGCGAGGCCGCATCCAGCTAGAGCAGGGGCCTCAAGGGGGCCAGGATAGTCTCGGACAGGCGGGCGTAGAAGGGCCGGCGGCGCCACTCCTCCAGATCCAAGGGGACGCAATTGGACAGGTCGACTTGGAAGATCCGCTCCATCAGGGCGGCCAGGGGGCGGGAGTAGATCTCCAAGTTGATCTCGTAATTGCCGACCAGGGAGAGCCGGTCCAGATTGGCCGTGCCGATGGTCGACCAAGTGTGGTCGATGGTGGCGGTCTTGGAATGGATCATGGCCCCTTGGTAGAGGAACAGCTTGATGCCGGAGGCCAACAGGGTCTCGTAGTGGTCGCGGGCCAGCCAGTCGGCCAGGACGTGGTTGGACTGGGCCGGGATGACGATGGACACGTCTACCCCCCGGCCAGCGGCGTCCAGCAAGGCCCCGGTCAGATCGTCGTCTGGGATCAGATAGGCGTGGGTCAGCCAGATGTGCGACTCGGCCCGCGCGATCGCCTCTAAGTACATATTGCGGATCGGGTAGACGAACAAGCGCGGGATGTTGCGGTGCAGCCGCAGGTCGGACAGCCAGGGCCGCCGCGGCGGGGCCGGCAACCGGCGACGCGGCGCTCCCGGACTGGAGTTCCATTGGTCCACGAAGGAGTACTCCAGCTCGGACACGAAATCGCCGGTGATCCGAGCGTGGGTGTCACGCCAGCGGTTCTCGTAAGTCGAACCCAGGTTGTACCCACCGGTGAAAGCGACCCGGCCGTCCACGGTCATGATCTTGCAATGGTCGCGCCCGGAGTTGCGGGGATGGAAGAAGGTCAAGCCGCCGCCGAAGAGCGGGAAGGGATGCAACAAGACATTGTCGGGGAAGCGGAAGAAGGCCGACGGCACGACGATGTTGGCGAAGACGTCGTACATGCAAGCCACCGTCACCCCCCGGTCGGCCGCCCGCGACACGGCCCGCAGGAAGCGTTGGCCGACGGCGTCCGCCTTCCAGATGAAGGTCTCCAAGTAGACGTGGTCCTGGGCCTGGTCGATGGCCTCGATCATGGCCTCGTAGAGATGGGCCCCGTAGCTGTAGACGGTGATCTCATTGTCTGACACCGTGGTCGTCAACGGTTCGCTGTAGGGAAAGCCGCTCGGGGTGCGGCGGCGCCGCCGCAGACTGGCCAGAGTGTTGACGGCGACGGCGGTGCCGAGTTCCACCGCCACCGCGGCGCCGGCGCCGAGAGCGACGGTGCGTCCGATCTTGCGCTGCAAAGCCATGCCCCCAATGTATCGGCCAGTCCAGTCAGCGGCCTCAAGGGCTCTGAGCCGACGATCCGCTCAGGGACATCTCAGGGCCAACCAGTCCGGCCTGGGGGTAATCCCGCACGGCCTGACGGCGGCCGCCGGCGTACGGTATTAGGCATGGGTTTCATCAGTTGGGTCCTACTGGGCCTGATCGCCGGGTCGATCGCCAAGGCGATCCTGCCCGGGCGTGTCAAAGATGGTTGCCTGCCCACTCTCGCTCTCGGCGTCGGCGGCGCCGTCGTGGGCGGTTGGCTGGGCAGCAACTTGTTCCATGTCGGCCTCGGCACTTTCTGGAGTCTGAAGACTTGGTTGGTGGCTGTGGCCGGTTCCGTCGTCGTCCTAGCGATCTGGGGCGCGATCACCAAGCGGAATCAGCGCTGACTCAGCGCTGACCTCTAGTGGGCGACAGCCCACTAGGACACAAGTCCAGGCCTCGGGGGCGGGGCCTGGGCTTGTCGTCATTCTGGACCGGGGAAAGGACTGGGCGGGCCAGCCGCCCCGTCTGACGCCCCTTCTGTCACACCGGACTTCCGGCGTAGGACACTAGACCAGACGCCGGTCCGAGGCCCATTGGGCCAGTTGGTGCCGGTTCGTCAATTGAAGTTTACGTAGCACGCTGGAGACGTGGGTCTCGACCGTCTTGACCGAGATGAACAGCTCGCGGGCGATCTCTTTGTACGAGTAGCCGCGAGCGATCAGACGCAGGACCTCGCGTTCGCGCGTCGACAGGCGGTCCAGGTCCTCGTCGATGCTGGCCACCTCGATCGAACCGGAGAAGGCGTCCAGCACGAAACCGGCCAGGCGGGGCGAGAAGACGGCGTCGCCCTCCGCCACCCGGCAGATGGCGTCGATCAGCTCCGGCCCCGAGATCGACTTCGTGACATAGCCCCTGGCCCCGGCCCGGATGACGCCGATGACGTCCTCCGCCACGTCCGAGACGGACAGGGCCAGGAAGCGGACGTCGGGCTGGCGGGCGTGAGTCCGCTTGATCACCTCGGCCCCGCCGCCACCGGGCAGGTGGACGTCGAGCAGGACCAGATCGGGCGAGGTCTGCGTGATCACGGCCACGGCTTGGGGCACGTCCTCCGCTTCGCCCACGATCTCGACCGCCCGGCCGATCTCGTGGCGCACACCGGTGCGGAACATCTCGTGGTCGTCCACCACGACGACGCTGTAACGTCCTGGCTGGCGTGGCGCCGACGGCTCAGTCATCTCTCTCCCACCGTTCAAACCATCGGATCGGTCCGGACCCTCATCGATCGAGCTGCAACCGGACCTCGGTGCCCTCACCGAGTGTCGAGCGCAGACCGACCACACCACCGTAGCGGTGCATACGGTCCAGAATAGAACGCCGCACCCCCATCCGGTCGGGCCCGATCTGATCGGCTGCGAAGCCCCGGCCCCGGTCCCGCACGAAGACCTCGGCTTGGTCCGGGGCGACCTCGGCGTAGACGTCGACCCGGTCCGCGCCGGAGTGCTTGGCCGCGTTGACGATGGCCTCCCGGGCCGCCCGCACCAGCGCGTCCAGCTCCGGCGACAGCTCGGCGTCGCCCACCGTCACTAGGTCGACCGGCACGGAGAAGGCGTCCTCCACCTCCGCCGCCACCACTCGCAATGCCGTCTTGACAGTCTCAGCGTCGTTCGACTCCCCGTACAACCAGGTCCGCAGTTCCCGTTCCTGTCGACGGGCCAGATGGGCCACCGCTTTGGCGTCGCCGGCCTGGCGTTGGATCATGGCCAGCGTCTGCAGCACCGAGTCATGCAGGTGGGCCGCCATGTCGGCCTTGGCTTGATGCAGCAGCTCCTCTTCCCGGTTGGTCGAGGAACGACGGGGATGGAGCAGCCAGGGGGCGGCCACCACCGCCACGAAAGCGGCTGCCAGAGCCACGATCAGGCCGATCCTAGGCACCGCCGACCAGCCCAGCCGCCAGCCCAAGGTCAGCACGACCACGGTCAGGGCGGCGGCCACGCCCAATACGACCTTGCCCCGGGCGATCCAGGTCGACGCCATCCGGGAGTCGTCGTGGGGCCGGTCCGACTGGCGCCAGGCCAGAGCGATGCCGGCGCAGGCCCCCACGATGGCGTAGGAGTCGCGGGCGATCCATCCACTGCCCAGGACGTTGATCAGCCCGGCCACGCCGAAACCGTAGAGACCCAGCATGAGGCCTTGGACGGCCGTCAGCTTGAAGTTGGCCCGTTTGGTCTGACGCAGCCCGCTCCGGCTGGCCGCCGCCAGGCCGACGGCGGTCGACTGGTCGGCCCTCGGGAACAGCAACCAGAGCAGGGCGTAGACGACCAAACCCGAGAACAGCCACAGACCGGCGGCCATGAAAGCGGCTCGCAGCAGGGGCACCGGCCATCCCAAGCGAGCGCTCAAACCGGTGCAGACGCCGCCCAGCCAGGCGCCGTCCAAGCGTCGGGACACGATCGAGTTGGCCCGCGCCGGCGACGGGGCTTCGGTCAAAGAGGCGGCGATGTCGGCGCCGGCCTGGTCCTCAACGGGCAAGTGGTCATCCATCTCGCCTCCAGGCTTCCACATCGGCCCGCTCCAGAGCTAGTGTCCCTCGCCGGAAGTTCCCGGTGAAAGAAGGGGGCGTCAGACGGGGCGGCTGGCCAGGCGGCGGAGCGGCCTGATATTGGATGTGTCGGGATGTTTCGCCAACGCCGCCAGGGGGCCTGGCTGGCGTCCACTGCCGCCGCGAACTTCCGGCGAGGGACACTAGCCCCGCCCCGAATCAGTCCTTGCGAGCGTCGCTTCAGGGTCGCGCCGCGACTAGCGGGGGTCGGTTCAGGGTCAACCCCAATAGCCGGATCAGACGCCTGAGACGAGTATGGAACCTGTGAAATCCTCAGCCTTGCGCCGTAGCTCCCGCGATTCCGTCGTGGCTGGGGTCTGCGCTGGATTGGCCCGCTACTTCGGTCTGTCCACCGGTTGGGTCCGGCTGGGCGTGGTGGCTTTGACCTTCCTCAACGGCTTCGGCCTGCTGGCTTACCTATTGGCTTGGTTGTTGATCCCCCGTGACAACGAGTCGACCTCGATCGTCCAGCGGCGTTCAAGCCGGGGCTGGGTGGTGGCCGCTGTCATACTGGGCGCCCTGGGGATGATGAGCCTGCTTGAGGGGATCAATCTCCTACCCTTCTGGATCGTCGTCATCGTCGTCGTGGTGGTCGCCCTGATGCGTAGTTCGACCGCCCGTAAGCGTTCCCGGCCGTCGCTCGGGGCCCGGCCCAGCGCCGCCGCCTTCGACCAGGCCAAAGAGGCTTGGCGACAGCGCCTGGAGTCCCACCAGTTAGGCTCGGCCAACCCCCAGGACAGCTATCTGAATTTGCCCTCGTCGCTCTTCGAAGCGGCCAACCTGTGGCCCGACTCGACCGGCTTCCAGCCCAACCCCAGCGGCGACGACCCCTTCCAGTTGGCCAGCGACAGCCGCTCCGCCGCCCGGCCGATGGACCCTTGGTCCCTCTCACCGCCGTCCGCTCCCAGCGTCGGACCGCTCGACCCCACCAGCGGATCCACGGCGTCGTTCCAGTCGTCCCCGCCGTCGGCCCCCTCCAACTCGGCGGCCTCCTTCCCGAGCGGGCACCGGTCACAGCCGCCGTTCTCCGACGGCCCCTCAGGCCCGTCGGGCCCATCGGCCCAGTTCTCTCAGCCGGACCGGTCGGCTCGATCGGCCTGGCCGGGCCAACTGGGCCAACCGGGCCAGACCGCCCACTCGAACCCGTCCGCGCGGCCGGCCGCCGTCGCCTCGACCGGACCCTCTCTGGTGCTCGGCCTAGTCGGTTCGACCGGGTTGGACCCAGCCAGCGGCCAGCTGAGGTCGGATCGCTTCGCCTCCCCCAACCTACAGATCGCGCCCATCGAGTTGTCCTCTTTCTTCGCCCACCCCGCGCCCGCGCCGGACTCTCTTGCCGGTACGGCGGTGGCGGCTAGACGCCGTCGGCCCGTGCTGGTCGGCTGGTTGACCTGTCTGGCCCTGATCGGCGGCGTGAGCGGGCTCAGCTGGCTGCTGGGCTACGACTTCTACTCCAACCCCTATCTGGTGGCGACCAGCCTGCTCGGCTTGCTCGGCCTGGCTTTGTTGGCCTCGCCCTGGGCTGGGCGACCGCGGTGGCTGTCGCCGGTGGCCGGCTGCTTGGTGGCCTTGACCGCCCTTCTGCCGGTGCTCGAGCTGGTGCGGGGGTGGTGAGGCGCATGACTCACAAGCCGCGCCAGCGCCCGCGCGACGCCGCCGCCTTCGGGCTCGGCCTGCTCTGTTTGATCGTGGCCGGCGGCGCCTTGGCTCAGGTCTGCTTCGGCCTGGCCGCCGTCGTCATCCACGTCGCCGTGCCCACCATCTTGATTCTGCTGGCCATCCTGGCCCTGTTCGGACTTCGTCGCTGATCGTAGAAAGGAATCACCCATGTCCGCATCCTTGACCCGCTCCCGCACCGACAAGGTCTTAGGCGGTGTTTGCGGCGGCATCGCCGCTTTCACCAAGATCGACGTCGCCATCATCCGCGTCATCGCCGCCCTCGGCATCCTCTTCTTCGGAGCCGGCTTGCTGGTGTACATCCTGCTCTGGTTGTTGTTGCCGATGGAGGGCGCGTCCGAATCCGGCCTGGACCAGGTCATCAACTCGATCAAGAACAACCGTAGCTGAGTCCAAGCCAGTCAGGCCTAGCCGCTGACTAGACACCCGAATTCGCTCACTGGCACGTTGAGGCGGCCCTCCTCAGGAGGGCCGCCTCAACGCCTTCATAGGCCGTTTATGGGCGGTCGAGCACCGGGCCATCAGGCGAGAGCGACCGCCTCAGCCTCACTCCCACTCGATGGTGCCAGGCGGCTTCGAGGTGATGTCGAGCACGACCCGGTTGACCTCCCGCACCTCGTTGGTGATGCGGGTCGAGATCCGTTCCAGGACTTCGTAGGGCAGACGCCCCCAGTCGGCCGTCATGGCGTCCTGACTGGTGACCGGACGCAAGACGACGGGATGGCCGTAAGTGCGGCCGTCGCCTTGCACGCCGACCGAGCGGACATCGGCCAACAGCACGACGGGGAACTGCCAGATCTGACGGTCCAACCCGGCCGCGGTCAGCTCATGCCGGGCGATGGCGTCGGCTTGGCGCAGAATCTCCAAACGTTCGGCCGTGACCTGGCCGATGATGCGGATGGCCAGGCCGGGGCCGGGGAAGGGCTGGCGCCAGACCATCTCCTCCGGCAATCCCAGTTCTAGTCCGACCTGACGCACCTCGTCCTTGAAGAGACTGCGCAGAGGCTCGACCAAAGTGAACTTGAGGTCATCCGGCAGGCCACCGACATTGTGGTGGCTCTTGATGTTGGCCGCGCCCTGGCCGCCGCCGGACTCGACCACGTCCGGATAGAGCGTGCCCTGGACCAGGAACTCGACGCCGGCCGCGCCGGCCACCCGGCGGGCCTCGGCCTCGAAGGTGCGGATGAATTGACGGCCGATGATCTTGCGCTTGGCCTCCGGCTCAGTCACTCCAGCCAATTGGCTGAGGAATTCGTCCTGAGCCCGGGCCACCTGCAGTTTGGCCCCGGTGGCGGCCACGAAGTCCCGCTCCACGGCCTCGGCCTCGCCTTGCCTGAGCAGACCGTGGTCGACGAAGACGCAGGTCAGCTGATCGCCCACCGCCCGCTGGGTCAGAGCCGCCGCCACCGCCGAGTCGACGCCGCCGGACAGCCCGCACAGGACCGCAGCCGAGCCGACCTGGTCCCTGATGGCGGCCACCGCCTCGTCCACGATGGCGCCAGCGGTCCAGCTCTCGCCCAAGCCGGCGATCTGGTGCAAGAAGTGGGATAGGACGGCCTGGCCGTGCTCGGAGTGCAACACCTCGGGGTGCCACTGCACGCCGGCCAGACGCCGGTCCGGGTCCTCCATGGCGGCGACGGCGGCGCCGGCGGTCGCGGCCAAGGCGGTGAAACCGGCCGGCGGGCGTTGGACCGAGACGCCATGGCTCATCCAAACGCTGAACTGGCTGGGCAGACCGGCCAAGAGCCGACCCGGCTGAGAGACGGTCAAGTCGGTCCGGCCGAACTCGGACAGGTCGGTCCGATCGACTCGACCGCCCAAGGCCAAGGCCATGGCCTGGAAGCCGTAACAGATGCCCAAGACGGGCAGACCGGCCTCGAACAGAGCCGGATCGACTTGCGGGGCGCCCGGCTCGTAGACCGACTGCGGCCCGCCGGACAAGATGATGGCGGCCGGACGGCGGGCCAACAACTCAACCAGCGGCATGGTGTGGGGGACGATTTCGGAGTAAACGCGCGCCTCGCGCACCCGTCGCGCGATCAGTTGAGCGTATTGAGCGCCGTAGTCGACCACCAAGACGAGGTCACGCTGGTTTGCCATGGCCCAGAGTCTACGTGACCATCCCAGACCCGGCCGGCGACCGGCGTCGGCCCAACGGACTCCCGGTCAGCCGACCCCCCCTGTCATGAGCATGGCCTCGGATAGTGAAGAATGGGTCCCATGCATATCGATCACGTTGTGTACGCGGCTGGCCCGATCGGCTTGATAGCGGAGGCGACGCGCTTCGAGAAGCTGTTGGGCGTCAAGTCGATCGACGGCGGCCTGCATCCTCGCTTCGGCACCCGGATGCGCCTGATCCCTCTGACTCAGGGCCGCTACATCGAGGTGGTCGAGGTGCTCGACCACCCGGCCGCCGAGAAGGCCCCCTACGGCCAGGCCGTGCGGGCCCGCAGCGAATTGGGCGGCGGCTGGCTGGGTTGGGTCGTCTCGGTGCCGGACTTGGCCGAGTTCGAACGGCGGCTGGCCCGTCACGCCGTCATCGGCACCCGCCACTTCCCCGATGGGCGTCTCTTGGAGTGGCAGCAGATCGGGGTCAAGGGCCTGATCGCCGATCCCCAATTGCCCTATTTCATCCGTTGGCTGTCCGCTGACGAGGTCCGGCCGGCCGCTCTGCCCGGCGCCGTCGACCTGATCGAGTTGGACATCGCCGGCAACCGTCAGCGGGTCGAGCAGTGGCTGGGCGTGAGCCTGTCCCCAGTCTTCGACGGCGTGGCCTTGCGCTTCGACTCCCCCAGCGGCTATCCCGGTCTGACCGCTGTCGTCTTCGAAACCGCTGACGGCCCGGTCCGGATCTGAGCCGACCCGGATCTGAGCCGGTCCGGCCTAACGACCGGGGCGGCCCGAGCCGGATCCCATCGCCTGTGGTCGGAGGCGCCGAGAGCGCCGAGCGCTGTCTGGGGTGACTGTCATAGCCTCCGTTTAGGCTGCCGCCATGACTAAGTCAGCTAAACCTTCCTATCGCTGCGGCGAATGCGGCTGGACCAGTTTGCGTTGGGTCGGGCGTTGCGGCCAGTGCCAGGCTTGGGGCTCGGTCGAGGCCAGCGCCCGGCCCAGTCCGCTGTCGGCGGTGGCGCCGCCGGAGCGGCCGGCCGTTCCCATCACCGAGGTCGATCCCGGCCAGGTCGCCCACCAGCCGACCGGTCTGACCGAATTGGACCGGGTCTTAGGCGGCGGCCTGACCCCGGGGGCGGTCGTTCTCCTGGCCGGTGAGCCCGGGGTCGGCAAGTCGACCCTGCTGTTGGCCTTGGCCGAAGCCTGGTCGCGCCGCCACGGCCGCACTCTCTACGTCAGCGGCGAGGAGTCGGCCGGCCAAGTCAAACTGCGAGCCGGGCGCACCGGGGCGGACAGCCCGGAGCTGTTCTTGGCCGCTGAGACCGAGTTGGCCCAGGTCTTGGGCCAGATCGACCAGGTCGACCCCAGCCTGGTGGTGGTCGACTCGGTCCAGACCATCACCAGCCTCGGCGTCGACGGCTCGGCCGGTGGCGTGGCCCAGGTGCGGGAGGTGGCCGCGGCTTTGATCCAGGTGGCCAAGCGGCGGGGCCTGCCGGTCGTTCTGGTCGGCCATGTCACCAAAGACGGCGCCATCGCCGGCCCCCGCACCTTGGAGCATCTGGTCGACGTCGTGGTCGCAGTCGAAGGCGAACGACGGTCCGGCGTCCGGCTGGTGCGAGCGGTCAAGAACCGCTTCGGGCCGGCCGACGAGGTGGGCTGCTTCCAATTGACCGAAGGCGGCGTCGCAGAGGTGACGGACCCTTCCGGGGTCTTCACCAGCCGTCACGACCGGCCCGCCCCCGGGTCCGCCCTGACCATCGCGGTGGAGGGGCGCCGACCCCTGCTGACCGAGTTGCAAGCCTTGGTGGCGCCGACCCGGGCGACCGCTCCGAGGCGGGTCAGCCATGGTTTCGAGGCCGGCCGGCTGGCCATGCTGCTGGCGGTGCTGCAGCGGCGGGCCGGGCTCAGGCTGCACCGCGACGACGTCTACGTCTCGACCGTCGGCGGGGCCCGCGTCAACGATCCGGCGGCCGATTTGGCGGTGGCCTGCGCGGTCGCCTCGGCCGCCCGCGATCTGCCCTGCCCCGGCGACTTAGTGGCCTTGGCCGAGGTCGGCCTGGCCGGTGAGCTGCGCCGGACGCCCGACCTGGGGCGGCGCTTGAACGAGGCCGCTCGCCTGGGTCTGAAGCGAGCCTTGGTGCCGGCCGGCTGTCTGGCCGAGTCCGGCGCTGGGGCCCGATCGGCCTGGCCCGGCTTGACCGTCCTGGAGTCGCCTGATCTGCTTGACGCCCTGACTCAGATCGGGCTGGGCCCCCGTCGGCAGAGCGATGAGCGGATGTCGTCCCACCATCCCGCCTTCAGCCGGTCCCGTGACACCGGTCCCGAGTTGGTGGTCCTGCGTGGCGGTGACGACAGTCCCGCCCTCAGCGCGCCCTAGTGTCGTGTTAGGGAGATGGTTGATGGGCGAGCATGGGTCAGGTGGGGTGTCTGGCCAGGCGGAGGGTCGTCTGAACACTGGACCTGTTCAGACGGGCCCGTGGGCGCCGCCAGAGGCCCCGGCTGGCGCAGCGCAGCGTCAGACATTTCCCTAACACGACACTAGTCCTCGGCTGGAGCGCCTTCGGGCCAGGTCTTGAGCTCCGGCCGGTGGATCAGGAAGGCGACGCTGGCCAGCAGGCCGCCCCAGACGATGACCATGGCCAAGACCATGAAGACGATAGCTGTCGTAGTCATGTCAGAACCTCATTTCCCACTCGGTTGGAAGACTGGCCAAGCCTCGAAATTGTCGGGGTCACGTTTCCAGGCCAACTTGGTCAGGATCAGGGCGCCGACGACGGCCAGGGCGATCGCGCCCCAGCCGTCGATCAGGAGGAACCACTGCGGCATCCCGCCGTAGGGCTGCTTGATCAAGGAGATGACGACCTGGATGAACATGTAGGTCAGCATGGCCGGGCTGAGGACACCGGCCAAGAACAACCAGAGGTTCTTAACCTTGAAGGTGGACAGGCTGGACAGGTGATAGGACAGCTCGCCTCCCTTCCGGCTGACCCAGATCACGACCACCGACATGACGATGGCGGACAGCACGATGCCGACCTCGTTGATCCACTTGTCGAGGGCGTCTAGCACGTTGAGGCCCTGGACGGTGGCGAAGAGCAGGGTCGAGACCAGGCCCATGACACCGCCGATCCAGAGGGCGGAGCGTCTGACGCTGAGACCGAACTTGTCTTGGAAGCCGGCCAGGATGACCTGCAGGATGCTGATCAGAGAGGTGAAACCGGCCATCAGCAAGGAGGCGAAGAACAAGGCCCCGAAGAGCCAGCTCTGAGGCATCTCGGAGACCACCTTGGGGAAGGTGATGAAGGCCAAGGAGACGCCCTTCAGGCCGCTCAGCTGATCGACTGTGGTGCCCTGTTGGTAGGCCATGAAGCCGATGATGGAGAAGACGCCGATGCCGGCCAGGATCTCGAAGGAGGAGTTGGCGAAGGCCACCACCAGGCCGGGCGTGGTCTGGTTGGCCTTACGGCGACGGTACGAGGCGTAGGTGATCATGATGCCGAAGGCGATGGACAAGGAGAAGAAGATCTGGCTGTAGGCCGCGATCCAAACGTCGGCGCTGCCCAGTTTGGAGAAGTCGGGTGTGAACAGGGCGGTCAGGCCGTCGGCCGCGCCGGGCAGGGTGACGGCCCGGATGACCAAGATCAGGAAGGCCACCACCAGCAGAGGCATGAAGACCACATTGGCCCGCTCGACGCCCTTGGCCACGCCCAGGACCAGCACCGCGATGGTGGCGACCCAGATCAGGACCAAGGGAATGAGGACTCCGGGCACGAACTGGAGCGAGTAGCCGGCCGGAGCGTCCGGCAGGTGGAGATAGTCGAAGAGGAAGAAGCTGGCCGTGTCGTCGCCCCACTTCTGGGAGAAGGAGAAGACGAAGAAGCTGGCCGCCCAAGCCAGGATGACGGCGTAGTAGATGCCGATGAAGAAGCAGATCATGACCTGGAACCAGCCCAGGGACTCCAGCCAGCGCTTGATCCGGCGCAGGGCCAGGGGCGGGCCGCCCCGGAAGCGATGGCCGATGGCGTAGTCGAGGAAGAGGATGGGGATGCCGGCTGTCAGCAAGGCGACCAGATAGGGGATGAGGAAGGCGCCGCCGCCGTTCTCATAGGCCACACCGGGGAAACGCCAGATGTTGCCCAGCCCGACCGCTGAGCCAATGGCGGAGATGATGAACCCGAATTGACCGCTCCACTGCTGCCGAGCGGGTGAGCCAGCTGCCTTGACAGCGGCCACCGGCGAGTCTGGGGTGCTCATTGCGAACTCCTATGCGATGTGCCAATCGACTTTGGCGCCTGGACCGGCCTGCCAGCCGTTCCGGACGCCAATTCAAAGGCAGACTCTATCGTCCTGACGGAGATGTCCTCGCATCACTGGATCACTGGATCGACAGCAGGGTGCGTAGATGACCGCTGACGATGGCGGCGGCCAGGGCGATCAGAGGGATCAGGGCGGCGGCGGCCAGGAAGGCCCGGTCGATCGGACCGCGCCGGGAGAGCCTGGCCCAGGTCCGGCCGGGTCGTCCGAAACCGCGTGACTCCATGGCGGTGGCCAACTCGGAACCGCGCCTGACTGCGGTCACCAAGACGGCGAAGGACAGCCCGGCTAGGCGGCGGAGGGCGCGGCTGTCGCCTAGGCCGCGGGCCCGGCGGGCCAACTCCATCGAACGCCAGTCCCGGCTCAGACGCCCGGTCAGGCGGAAGGCGGCCAGCGCCCCCAGGACGAAGCGGTGGGGCAGACGCCAGACCTGGGCCAGACCGTCGGCCAGATCGGTCGGGTCCATCCGGCCCAGCAGGATGACGCAGGGCAGACCGAGGGCGATGACCCGGATGAGGACGGCCAAGGCCAGGCTGACGGACTGCTGGGATATCACCACCAGCCACCAGTCGAGGTAAATTAGCCCGCCCGGCCGGCCGTAGAGCAGAGGGCCGATGGCGGTGACGGGCGCGATCAGGGCCAGGGGCCAGAGACGGCGGGCCAGCGTGGCGGGCCGCCAGCCCAAAGCCAGGCAGACGGCCAACTCCAAGCCGACCGCCACCACCCCCGAGACCCAGTCCAAACTGATCAGCATGGGCAAGGTGAGGATCAGGGCGGCGGCGATGCGACTAGTCGGATTGACCCGCTGCAACAGGTTGAAGCGAGTGATCCGACCGGTTCGGCCCGACCGTTGCGCTCGCTCGTCGGCCCCACCGTCGTCGAGCGAGCAGTTACGGCCCTCGACACGCCGGGACGGAGGTCGTAACTGCTCAGTCGGCGACTCCTCCAGACCTGACCGCGAATCGCCGTCATCGACCTCGGGCCGGCTGGAGCAGGTCGACCGCTGTGCTCGCTCATCGTCCCATTCGTCGAGCGAGCAGTTACGACCGTCGACACGCCGGAGTGGGGGTCGTAACTGCTCGGTCGTAGGCCGATGCCCTAGCGCCACCCCCTCTTCTACGCCGCCCGGCCCCCTGCGCTGTACGCGCTCGTCGGCCCCTTCGGCGAACGAGCACTTACGACCGTCGACACGCCGGGGCGGGGGTCGTAAATGCTCGCTCGACGGTCCTGTCGGACCGGCGACGGGGGGCGGAACTTGGGGGGATAGTTCTAGGCGGTGTTGGCCTAGTAGGGCGATGTAGTCGTCGTCGTGGGTCGAGGAGACGACGGTGACGCCCTGGTCCAATAGCTGGCCGATCAGACGCACCAGCGAGATCCAGGTCCGTCGGTCTTGGCCGAAGGTCGGCTCGTCCAGGACCACGACAGCCGGCGAGGTGGCCAGCACCGTCGCCACCGACAGACGGCGCTTCTCACCGCCGGACAGGGTGTAGGGGTTGGCGCGGCCCAGTTGGGCCAGGTGCAGTCGTTCCAATAGTTCAGTGGTTTGACGCGCCACCTCCGCCGGCGGCCGGCCCAGGGCTCTCAGTCCGACGGCCACCTCGTCTTCGACCGTGCTGGCGACGAATTGATGCTCGGGCTCTTGGAAGACCGTGCCCAACCGGGTCAACAGTTCGCGCGAACGCCAGCTGGCCGGATCGGGGCGACCGGGCGGGGCCTCCGGCTCGGCCATGGCCAACTCGCCGCCCAGGCGCGGCAGCAGACCGGCCAGGGTCAGGGCCAAGGTGGTCTTACCGACTCCGTTGGGACCGGTCAGAACGGTCGACTGGCCGCGCGGCAGGTCGAGGTCGAGCCCGCTTTGGACCGGCCGTAGCGGATCGTGACCGATGGTCAGACCCCGCCCGCAAAGAATGGTGGAAGCCGACGGATCGGCCGGACGCGGGCTCAGATCCAGGGGCTGGCCCGGCGTCCACACCCCCAGTTCGGCCAGTTCGGAACCGTGACGGTCGAAGACCTGGTCCGGCGGCCCGTCGGTCAGCAGACCGTCGGGGGCCAGGACCAGGACCCGGTCGATCAAGGGCAACCAGGTCTGGCTGCGGTGCTCGACCACGATCAGACCACGGCTGCGATCCGCCACCAGGTCGGCCACGGCTTGGCGCACCTCTAGCACCCCGGCCGGATCGAGGTTGGCGGTGGGCTCGTCCAGCAGCAAGAGGTCCGGTCCCATGGCTAGGACGCCAGCCAGGACCAAGCGCTGGCGCTGCCCGCCCGACAACTTGCCGGTGTCATGGTCGAAGGGCAGGCCCAGGCCGACCGCGTCCAAGCTGGAGCGCACCCGAGGCCAGATCAGCTCCCGGGCCCAGCCCAGGTTCTCGCAGCCGAAGGCGACGTCGTCACCGGCCCGGGCCAGCACCAGTTGGCTGGCCGGATCTTGCATGACCAGGCCTGTGCGGCCGGGCTGGCGATCGGCCGACTGGCCGTCCAAACGCAGACGGCCAGCCTCCTCCCCCTCGTCCGCCCCGCCCAGCAGACCGGCCAAGGCCCGTAGCAAGGTCGACTTGCCAGCCCCGGAGGCCCCCAGCAGAAGGACGCGCTGGCCCGGCTCGATGCGACAGGTCAGATCGCGGACGGCCCAGCGGGACCGCCCAGCGTGACGCCAGCCCCAGCCCTCCAACTCGATCAGAGGCGGCCGAGACTGAGTCGGCGCCGCGACCGAGGCCGAGGTCGAGGTCAAGTCAGACCCGTCGCCTGGTCTCACGCCCGGCCTCGAAGCGGTTCAAGGCCCCGGTGCGGGCCAGGGCGCGCGTGATCAGCCAACCGCCGCCGCCGGCGATGACGGCGCCCGAGATCAGCATGGTGATGAGGTAGACGATCTTGAACAGCGGCACCGTGGCCCCGTAGTAGAAGATCAGCTCGACCGGGTACTCCAGCAGGGCGCAGCCAGCCCCGGCGGCCAGGGCCGGCAGCAGGCTCCAGCGCCGGTAGAGCAGGATCAAGAAGATCAATTCGGCTCCCAGGCCTTGGGCTAGACCGCTCAGCAGAGACAGCAGCCCCCACTGGCTGCCGATGGCGGCCGACACCAGGGCCGCCACCACCTCGACGAAGATGGCCGCGCCCGGCTTGCGCACGATCAGCCCGCCCAGGACGCCGCCGATCATCCAGCCGCCGGCGGCCAGGCCGCCCAGACCGGGGGTGAGGGCGGCCAAGACGTCGCCGCCGGCCGCGCCGATGGTGTTCCAAGCCACCAAGATGAGCCCGGTGGCGGCCCCCAGGACCGCCGCCACCACGATGTCCACCACCCGCCAGGACAGGCTACGAGCGGATGGGTTGGTAGGCGGGACGGCGGCAGTCGGAGAGCTGGTGGTCGGAACCCCTGTGAGCGGCCCGCCGGTGAGCAGGGTCCCTGTGGTCGGAGCGCCAGTGGACGATGTGTTGGCGGATGATACGGCGGCGGTCGGAGCCCCCGGGAGCGGGGCGCTGGTGGTCGGAACAGCGGTGGTCGGACCGGCCGGATCAAGGCCGGCCGGATTAGGCATGGTGGGTCGATCAGACATGGTGCCCTTTCTATTCAGATTCGGGCACGGGTGAACCTCTTGCGACGTTCGGAGAGCGTCCCTGCGCTGGCATGACCCAGATCAGGTTCATTCGGTCGAAGGCTGGTGCCTTCCTCTCAGCCCGGACATACCCCGGACTCCCGTGTCGAGGCTGATTATATCGACCCTGGCGGGCCTCAAACACTCAATCGGACATGGGCGTGCGTCGTAAGGGCTCGGTCGTTGATCCCGTCGTCGCCGAACGGGAGGCTACGGCCGCCGACACGCCGGCGCTGGCGGCGGAAGTGCTCTGTCGTGTCTGTCCCAGCCGCCGACCAGAGGGCTACGGCCATAGAGCCCCCACCGGACTCGACCCGAAACCCCGGTGGGGACGCCGAAAGTGACTCCGCGAACCGAATCGAGCGCCCATCCCAACCCGGCAGGGAGACGCGGCAGACCTCTTCTGGTCCGGTCGCCCGCCAGGGCGTCCGGAATCAAGTGCACAGCGGTGAGCGCCTGCCGGGCGACAGGCCTGGGGTCCGCCCCGGCCGGTCAAAGCAGAACGGACAGCGAGTCAGGCGGCGTGGGCTTGGGATCGGTGGTAACCGCTCAGCAGACGCCTGGACCAAGCCAGGGACGACACCGCGCCGGCCGCCAACAACCACACCACCAACCAACGCTCCACACCAGCCGGACCACCCGTATCAGGCAGGTCGCCAGCCACCAACACCTGGAACTTGGCCTCAGCCGACCAACCACTGGTGAAACCCACCGACAGAACATGCTCACCCGGCTGTAGACCAGCCAAATAACCAGGCTCCAAACGGACCGTGGTCGAACCAGCCGACACTTGGTAATCCGTCCCCACCGTCAACGACACACCATCGACCGACACCACACCCGAATGCAAAGACAAATCCCTCACCGTGACATGCGTCAAACCAACCGACGAACCCTGCACGAAGACCGTGCCATCGACGAAACCATGCTCCCGCGAATCAGCCTCGAGAGCGGACAGCGCGTCGGCCAACGACCGGTACGCCCCTGTCACAACGCCATCACCGGAACCCGGATCGGCCAAGACCAACTGGGCCGCGACCAACGCGCCATCCACCGCCGTCGAAGCCGGCGTGACATACGAAACAGACAGCGGCAAAGCCTCCGCCTGGGCCACCAGATCGGCCAACTCGGCCCGACCGAACGACGGCGGAACCGACGGCGTCTCAGACGGGGTCGGGGTCGGATCAGGCGTTTGCGACGGATCCGGCGTCGGCGTCACCGACGGAGACGGAGTCGGATCCGTAGTCGGAGTAGGAGTCGGCGTGGGATCCGGCGTCGGAGACGGAGACTCAGACGGCGGAACCGACGGCGTCTCAGACGGATCA
>JAISCA010000042.1 GCA_031265875.1 Propionibacteriaceae bacterium | reverse complement strand
CGAACCGGACACCCACCATCCCACGCCAACCAGAACAAACGCACAGCCTCGACCGACACCCGACGACCCATAACACACACCACTTTCCTAAGTGTTGCGTTGACCGCTAGAAATCACCGCGGTGGAGCTGGTCGGAAGTGCTCAATCGGCGGTGGAGCTGGCCGAAGGAGTGGTTACGACTGAGAACAGTCGGCGAAAGTTCAGGGGCTAGGCCAGGACCAGGCTGAGGCCCAGGATCATCGACATCACCGCGATGAGTGGGGCCAGAAGGGAGACGATGATGGCGATCACGCCCTGGGTCCGGCCTCGGTTGGTGGCGGTGGCCACGACGCCGATGATCAAAGAAGCGAAGCCGAACAGGCTGAGGATGGGGAAAGAAAAGCTAAATTGATCGAGGCTGGAATAATCGGGATAATCGGTGTAGTTGGTCCAACCGACTTCGGAGGCGAACAGGCCGAAACCGAACAGAGCGGCGGCCAAGGCGGTCAGGATGGACATGATCAAGGCCACCACGCCCAAGGTGTTGGACAGGGGCGCCGCCGCGTTGGGGCGGGGGTGATAGGGAGCGGGCGGCGCGGCCGAGGGCCAGGCCGGATCGGGGTACCTCGGGGCCACGGGGGGAGCAGCGGGATTGAAGGCATTGAAGGTGGGGACTAGGCCAGGGTAGCCGGCGGTCGGGTGGACTGGTTCGGAGTAGCCGGTGGCCGGATAAGCCAGCTCGGGATAGCCCGCCGCTGGGTAGGCCGGCCCGGGCGAAGCGGCCAGGTAGATCGGCCCTGGTGGACCAGCTATCGGGTAGGCCGGCCCGGCCGCCGGGTAGGTCTGATCCTGGTAGGGCTGATCCGGGTAAGGCTGATCCTGGTAGGGCTGGTCCGGGTAAGTCTGATCCGGGTAGGGCTGGGACGGACGGGCCCAGGTCTGAGTCGCGGCGGTCGGGCTGGTCGGCCGGGCCCAAGGCGACTCCGGGGTCTCAGGGACCGGCTCGGCTTGGCCGGCCGACGGCGGTCCGCCCCACGGAGTGGGCGCGGTGTGCTCCTGAGCCATGGCAAGAGTCTAGTGTCGTGTTAGGGAGATGTCTGACGCTGCGCTGGGTCAGCCGGGGCCTCTAGCGGCGCCCACGGGTCCGTCTGAACAGGTCCAGTGTTCAGACGACCCTCCGCCTGGCCAGACACCCCACCTGGCCCAGGCTCGCCTATCAACCATCTCCCTAACCCGACACCAGTGTCCCTCGCACCGACACTGGCCCAGCGCGGCGAGGCCGTAGGATGGTGCCGATCAGGAGGGAACCAGGATGGGGCGAGTGAACAAGACTCTGGCGGCGCTGGCGCTGGCGGCGGTGATGGCCTTGTCCGGCTGCGCCCAGGGGGCCGCTAGCCCCGGCTCGGCCGCCGTGGTGGGTGGCGCCGTCATCAGCGAGCAGGACGTCAGCCGGACCACCGACGCGGTGGTGCGACTGTTGGAGGAGAGCGGCCTGGGCGAGCCGGTCGACCATCTGCGTTCCGTCGTCGTGACCTGGACCGTCCAAGCGGAGATCGTCCACGCGGTCGAGCGACATTTCGGCGTCAGCTTGACCGAGGCCGACCGGGCGGCCGCCGCCCAAGGCCAGGCCGACATCCAGCTGATGCTGTCCGATCCGTTGACCCGGACCATGGTGATGGGACCGGTCGACCTCTTCCTCCTGAACTCCATGGTCCAGGCCGGACAGTTCCCGGGCGACGCCGCCCAACTGGCTGATTTCATCCAGGGCGTCTCGGTCGAGGTCAACCCCCGTTACGGCGCCTGGTTGCCGCAGGAGTTGTCCGTCTCCGGCATGGCCGGCGGGGTCGTCGGCAGCCTGTCCGACCCTCTGACCAAGGCCTGACCCTGAACCGCCCCGAGCCGTCCCCAGCCGCCAGTCCGGACCGCGCGGCCCCCTCTCTGGCCGGGCTGGCCCATCTGATCGAGGTGATGGCGGCGCTGCGGGCCGGTTGCCCCTGGGACGCCGAGCAGACCCACCAGTCGCTGCTGCCGTATCTGATCGAGGAGACGGCCGAGGTGGTGGAGGCGGTCGAGGCCGGCGACGACCAGGCCATGCGCGAGGAGTTGGGCGATCTGCTGTTCGAGATCGTCTTCCAAGCCCAAGTGGCCAGCGAGCGGGGCGCCTTCGACCTGGACCAATTGGCCCGCCAGGTGGCGGACAAGTTGGTGGCGCGTCACCCTTACGTCTTCGCCCAGGCCGAGACGCCGGACGACTTGATGGCCTCCTGGGAGCGCCGTAAACGGATCGAGAAGGGCCGGGCCTCCGCCGTCGACGGCGTCCCGGAGCCGCTGTCGGCCCTGGCCCGGGCGGTCAAGGTGGTGTCCCGGACGCGCCACCACCAGGTCCCTCTGCAATTGCCCGATCAGCCCCTGACGGCCGAACAGGCCGGCCAGGGCCTGCTCGAGCTGGTGGCCCGGGCCCAAGCCAGCGGGGTCGACGCCGACCAAGCCCTGCGGGGCGCCGTACGTCGCTTGGAGGCCGCCGTCCGGGCGGCTGAGATGGACCTTTGAGCGCTCCCGGCCATCCACTAAGCTCAGCAGCGACATGATCCCATCGATGGGGAGGTAATGGCCATGCTGCGCCGGATTCTGTTGGCTTTATCGCGCAATCTGAAATTCCGTGACCTGCTGGTCGCCTTGCCGGTCACCCGGGCCGTGGTGGACCGTTTCGTGGCTGGTGACGAGTGGGAACAGGCCTTGGTCAGGATCAAGGCTCTGGTCGAACGCGGCTTGTACGTCACCGTCGACGTGCTGGGCGAGGACACCACCGATCTGGCTCAAGCCGAGCACATGGTGGGTGAGTACATCGCCTTGTTGGACAATCTGGCCGCCGAGGGCCTGACCGAGAGGGTCGAGGTCTCGATCAAGCCGACCGCCCTGGGCTTGGGCCTGCCCGACGGCGCGGCGGTGGTCCTAGCCAACGCCCGCCGGATCGTGCGCCGGGCGGTCGAGGTCGGCACCACCGTGACGGTCGACATGGAGGACCACAACGTCACCGAGACCACCGTCGAACTGGTCGAGGCCCTGCGGGCCGACGCCCCCGACGTCGCCTGCGTCCTGCAGGCCGCCCTCAAGCGCACCGAGCAGGACTGCGCCCGGTTGGACGCGCCGCAGTCGCGGGTCCGGTTGTGCAAGGGGGCTTACGACTCCCCGGCCGAGGTCGCCTTCGTCGATAAGCGCGACGTCAATATCAGCTATGTGCGTTGTCTGAGGGTCTTGATGCGGGGCGAGGGCCGGCCGCTGGTGGCGACCCACGACCCGGCTTTGATCGAGATCGCCCAGGAGCTGGCCGCCCGCACCGGTCGCGGCCTGGACGACTTCGAGTTCCAGATGCTGTATGGCATCCGCAGCGCCGAGCAGGAGCGGCTGGCCGATCTGGGGCACACGGTGCGGGTCTATGTGCCCTTCGGTCCCGACTGGTTCGGCTACTTCGTGCGCCGCATGGCCGAGCGTCCGGCCAACCTGGTCTTCTTCCTGCGCTCCTTCCTGGGCCGTAAATAGTCAGTCGGGCCGAGGTCGGTGAGCGAGCGGCGACCGGTGAGTCCGAGTCAGGGATCGTCCGCCCCTGGGCCGACCCCCGAACCCGTTCGGCCAGTCCAGCCCGAATCGGTCGGCTCTGGTCGGCCGGTCCAGCCCGAGC
Source organism: Propionibacteriaceae bacterium (assembly GCA_031265875.1). Taxonomy (GTDB): domain Bacteria; phylum Actinomycetota; class Actinomycetes; order Propionibacteriales; family Propionibacteriaceae; genus WQYJ01. The sequence continues at coordinate 3,807 of JAISCA010000042.1, read as the reverse complement.
CGGTCGGCTCGTCACCCAGCTCGCTCGAGTTCAGCCCTGATCCCTCCCGGGCCCCTCTGGTGGGCTGGGAAATTCTGATCGTGCTCGGTCTGGGGCTGGGCCGGTCGGCCGTCTACTCCGTCTTGGCCATCGTCAACCGTTTGACCGTGGGCGTGCCGTTGGCCGGCCAGACCAGTTCTCTCAACACTTCGACCACGCCGGACCGGCCTTGGCTCGACCTGGCCTACCAGGTGGCCGACACCGTCCTGCCCTTGGCTCAGGTGCTGCTGGTGTTGTACCTGCTGCACCTGTCCCACGGCCGGGCCCGCCGTCTGATCGGCTTCGATTTGACCCGGCCGGCCCGGGACCTGGGCTACGGGCTGGCCACCGCCGCCGCCATCGGCCTGCCCGGCCTGGGCTTCTATCTGCTGGCAAGGGAACTGGGCTTCAACACCACGGTGGCGGCCGCCAACCTGTCGGCCCAATGGTGGACCGTGCCGGCCTTGCTGGCCGCCGCCTTGACCAACGGGCTGGTCGAGGAGACGGTCATGTTGGGGTACCTGCTGACCCGCCTGTCCGACCGGGGCTGGCGGGCCGGGCCAGCCTTGGCCCTGTCCGCTGGGATCCGAGGGAGCTACCACCTCTACCAGGGCTTCGGCGGCTTCCTGGGCAACATCGTGATGGGCCTGGTCTTCGGTTGGTGCTACCGCCGCTGGGGCCGGGTCATGCCCCTGGTGGTGGCCCACACCGTCATCGACATCGTCGCCTTCATCGGTTACGCCGCCCTCAAGCCGTTCCTGTCCTGGCTCTGAGCCAAACCCGGGTCTGGCCCGGCCGCGCCATAGACTGGCCCGTATGCCTGCTGTTGGAGTGTTCGGAGCGACCGGTCAAGTCGGCGCCGTCATGCGTGCTTTGTTGAGCGAACGCGCTTTTCCGGTCAGTCAGATCCGCTACTTCGCCTCGGCCCGCTCAGCCGGGCGCGTCCTGCCCTGGGGCGAGACCGAAGTCGTGGTCGAGGACATGGCCCAGGCCGATTTCAGCGGCCTCGACTTGGCCCTGTTCTCGGCCGGCGCCGCGGCTTCTCGTCAATACGCCCCCCCGGTGGCGGCGGCCGGCGCGGTCGTGATCGACAATTCATCGGCCTGGCGGCAGGATCCAGCGGTGCCGCTGGTGGTGTCCGAGGTCAACCCGCAAGACCTGATCGACCCGCCCAAGGGCATCATCGCCAATCCCAATTGCACGACCATGGCGGCCATGCCGGCGCTCAAGGCGCTGCACGACCAGGCCGGCCTGATCCGCTTGCAGATGGCGACCTACCAGGCCGTCTCCGGCTCCGGTCTGGTCGGGGTCGAGGCCCTGGCCGGGCAGACGGCCGCCCTCGACCAGCCCGCCCGGCTGGCCCTGGACGGCGATCCCGAGTTGGCCGATCCGTCCCCCTACGTCGCCCCCATCGCCTTCAACGCCGTCCCCCTGGCCGGCCGCCTGGTCGAAGACGGCTGGGGCGAGACCGACGAGGAGAAGAAGTTACGTTTTGAGTCGCGCAAGATCCTCCATCTGCCCGACCTGCCGGTGGCCGGCACCTGCGTCAGGGTGCCCGTCTTCACCGGCCACTCGCTGGTGGCGCACGCCGAGTTCGCCCGTCCCCTCAGCCCCCAGGCGGCCCTCGACTCGCTGCGCCTGGCCCCCGGCGTGGCGGTGGTCGAGACCCCGACGCCGCGACTGGCCACCGGCCGCGATCTGTCCTACGTCGGCCGGGTGCGGGCCGATCAGGCGGCCCGGCCGGGCCATGGCCTGATCCTGTTCGTGGTGGCCGACAACCTGCGTAAGGGGGCGGCCCTGAACGCCATCCAATTGGCCGAACTGGTGGTCCAGGCGTGACCACCGCCATCCTGGGCCTGGGGGTGATGGGCGAGATCCTGCTGACCGGCCTGCTGCGGTCGGGCTGTCCGGCCGATCAGTTACGGGTCAGCGCCCGCCGGCCGCAGCGCCAGGCCGAGATCGCCCAGCGCCACGGCGTCGCCGTCTGCTCCAACCGGGAGGCCGTGGCCGGGGCCGACACCGTCATCGTGACGGTCAAACCGCAGGACCTGCCCGACATCCTGGCCGAGATCGCCGACGTGATCGACCCGGCCGCCCTGATCGTGTCGGTGGCCGCCGGGGTCGAGACCGCCACCATCGAGCGGCTGCTGCCGGCCGGGCTGGCCGTGGTCCGGGCCATGCCGAACACGCCGGCCTCGGTCGGCCAGGGCATGGCCGCCGTCTCGGCCGGGTCCCAGGCCGGTCCCGACCACCTGAGCCGGGCTTCGGACATCCTGTCCGCCGTCGGCCGGGTGGTGGTGGTGCCGGAGCGGTACCAGAACGCCGTCACCGCCATCTCCGGCTCCGGTCCGGCCTATGTCATGTTCGTGGCCGAGGCCATGATCGACGCCGGGGTCATGCTCGGGCTGCCTCGCGGCGTGGCCACCGAATTGGTCATCCAGACGGTCTACGGCTCGGCCCAACTGCTGCGCGACTCCGGCCAGCACCCGACCGTCCTGCGGGAGAACGTGACCTCGCCCGGCGGCACCACCACGGCCGCCCTGCGCGCCTTCGAGACCCACCGGGTCAAAGCCGCCTTCATGGACGCCATGGAGGCGGCCTGCCAACGCAGCCAGGCGCTGGGCCAGGCCCGCTCCGATTGATGGTCGGGGTTCGCCGGTGGCGTGGGTCGCGCCGCGCTCAGGGGTGTCTCAGGGGCGGTCTATGCTCACAGGCATGGCTCTAGTGTCCCCCGCCGGAGGTCTGCGGCGGCAGTCGGCGCCGCCTGACCAGACACCCCATCTGACGCCCGCTGCCAGCGCCGCGGACCTCCGGCGGGGGACACTGGGCCCGACTGGATACGCCGTCATCGACACCGAGACCACCGGCTTCGGCCGGGAGGACCGGGTGATCGAGGTCGGCGTGGTCTGGTTGGACGACGACCTCCAGGTGACGGCGGAGTGGGACACTTTGATCGATCCGGGCCGGGACCTGGGGCCGCAGCACATCCACCACATCCGGCCGGGCGACGTGGCCGGCGCTCCGACCTTCGGTCAGATGGCCGCCCAGCTGGTGGACCGTCTGGCCGGCCGGGTCATCGTGGGCCACAACGTCAGCTTCGACCGGCGGATGCTGAATCAGGAGTTCGAGCGGCTCGACGTCGATCGCCCCCTGGGCCGCGAGTTCAGCCTCGACACCCTCGACTGGTGCCGTCGGCTGTCGCTCAGCCCGACCCGTTGTTACACCTTGGACCACCTCTGCGCCGTGCATCGGATCGAACGGGGCGCGGCCCACGCCGCCCTGGCCGACGCCAGGGCCACCGGTCGTCTGTTGGCTCTGGTGGCCGATCGCCTGGAGTGTCCGGCCGATCCTTCCCAGGCCTGGGCCGAGCAACGCTTAGCCGCCCGCCAGGCCAGTTGGCCGGCCCTGCCCGAGCTGCCTTTCCAGCGCCACAGCCGCTGTCCCGCCTGAACAGGTCCAGTGTTCAGGCGACCCTCCGCCTGGCCAGACACCCCCACCTGGTCCAGGTTCGCCTATCAAACATCTCCCTGACATGACACTAGTGGGCTGTCGCCCCTAAAGGTGGGGAGAAGGAGCGGTGTCAGGCGTGGGGCTGGCGAGGCGGAGGAGGGAGGCGATGTGGGCCATCGTTGAGCGACGACAACGCGGCCAGCGCCGCGTCTGGCGCCGCGAGTCCACAGGTTTAGGGGCTGGGCCCACTAGGGTGACGCCGTGACGACCGATCCCAGCCCGGCCCCGGCCGAGGCCATCAGCGCCGGTCCGACCGAGGCCCAGACCGAGGCTCTCGGC
>JAISCA010000035.1 GCA_031265875.1 Propionibacteriaceae bacterium | reverse complement strand
CCGGGCATTGAACCGGGGCAGTGCCCGTGTCGTAGAGTTGTCAGGGGACTGGTGGGCCGGGTAGGTCACATACTCGACGGCTCGATCCGATGACTTGGGAAGGATCGCCATGGACTTCGAGTTGGCCTTGGACGCCGCTGGTCGAGTGGTTGAGCCAGAGAGCAAGACACTCGAATACAAGCAGGATTTGTCCAGCCCCGACAAGGTCATGGAGTCCATCGTCGCGTTCGCTAACTCGGCGGGCGGGAAGCTTATTGTCGGAGTCGCCGACGACGGCATGGTCGTGGGCGTTACGAACCCTCTGTTGGAAGAGGAGAGACTCGCCAACCTGATCTCGGACACAGTTAGGCCGCAGTTGCTGCCCACTATCGAACTGGTGCCCGTAGGCGGGGTGACCGTACTAGTCGCGGAGGTCTACTTAGGCGCTCAGCGACCGTACTACCTGACCAGGCTGGGCCGTCAGCGAGGCGTCTACATCCGGGTCGGCTCCAGCGATCGGCTGGCCGGGCCGGGCATGGTCGCCGAACTCGCCCGCGACTCCCAGGGCATCGCGTTCGACCGGCTACCAGCGCCGGGAGCCAAGCTCGCCGACCTAGACCGGGCGATGCTCACCGACTTGCTGAAACACGACATGAGCGACCAAGCGCTTCAAACTCTGTCACTTATCACCGAGGACCAGGGACAGTTGGTGCCGACCAACGCCGGAGTGCTGATCGGCGCCCAGCACCCGGAGATGTACCACCCGCACGCCTGGGTGCAGTGCGCCCGCTTCCGAGGCGACTCGAAGCGCAATATCACAGACCAAGCCCGCATCTACGGGCCGCTACCCAGAGCCGTCGATGCGACTATGGACTTCCTCAAACACAACGCTTTCCTACGCGCCGAGTTCGGCGAGATCCAACGCCAAGACGCCTATTCGATCCCGATCACGCCCCTCCGCGAGCTTGTCGTGAACGCACTGGTGCATTCCAGCTACGCCGACCACGGGACCCCGATCAAGATCGCCTTCTACGACGAGTCCATCGTCATCGAGAGCCCCGGAGGGCTGGTGCCCGGTCTGACCGTCGAGAAAATACTTTCCGGCACCTCGGTGATCCGCAACCCCACCCTGGCGCGAGTGTTCGCCGAACTCGGCTACATCGAGCAATGGGGCACCGGGCTGCCTAAAGCCATGGAGGCCGTCCTCGCCGCCGGACTGCCGCCGTTCGAAATCGTGGAAGGCCACGAACGACTCGTCATCACAATTCACATCGAGAACCACGATCCCGCGAAGCACAAAGACAGTCACAAAGATCACCAGGACAGTCACAAGGATGACAACCCGCTCGGAACCCGAGGAGGCACGATCCTCGCAGCTTTGGCCTCCGGGCCACTCAGCCGAACGGCCCTATTCTCAAGCATCGGGCTGCACAACGACCACCGCACCTTCACCCGCCACATAGCACCGCTGATCGAAGCTGGACTCGTCACCATGACCGACCCCGACCGTCCCACCATGCGCGACCAGCGCTACAGGCTGACTGACGCCGGGCGCGCGATCCTGGCAGACCAGCGACGGTAGCTACCCCTTCTGCTACCCGAGCGCCGTCACCGAACTCGGACAACACCGTGTCAACAGGTGAGAGGCACTGGCTCGGCCCGTTCTTCCAGTCGGGCCTATAGGCTGATCGAAGCGGCGGCACAGACCGGCGCGGGTGACGTGCCCGGCTTGTTCAGACGCAGTCGACTGGGCAGGATCACAGCTAAGTCGTGATCGCTCCCAGCGGCAGACGGGGAAGGGGGACCAGGGCGTGAGCGCAGAGTTGCCAGACGCGTCACTGAAGTCGTGGTACCGCAACGTGCACGACGCCCGTTGCCGCGCATCTGGCCAAGCCTTCGAGGACTACGTCACGTCGATCCTGGCTCGCCTGCATTCCGATTTCGTTAATCCTGACCCGATGGGGAGCTTGGGCGACGGTGGCTGTGACGGCCTGGCTGAGGCAGGAACCATCCTCTACGCCTGCTACGGCAGTCAGGCGACGACGAACATCGACGCCAAAGTGGCTGCGAAACTCGAATCCGATCTCCTGAGAGCTGTGGGACAGTGGAATGGTTTCACCACCTGGAGATTTGTCACGAACTCACCGTTCGGCGTGACTCCGACAGCGAAATTGGCAGAGCTCCAGCATCGCTTCGAGCCCGGCTCTGAGCGGCCGCTGACCCTCAGACTGTGGCGGGCTCCGGACGATCTCTGGAAGGAAGCGGCCAGCAAGCTCACCGCAGATCAGTTGAATGAGGTTTTACCGGGAGCCCCGCACGCCCAGAACGTCGAGTTGGCCGTCGTCATCGAACTGATCATGTCTTTGGAGGCGAGCCGTGCGACTTCGAGCGATGACATGTCGGAGGTCAGACCGGTCCCCGTCACCAAGATGGACTACAACCAGATCGACGAGCAGACGCGGATCGAGTTCAACGCCGGTAGGGCCTCTTCGAAACGGATCGACCGCTGGTTCGACGAGCAGGCCGAGCCCGGGCTGCGGGACGCCACGGCCACGAGTTTCCGCGCCATCTACACCGAAGCGCTCAAGTCGACCGACGTGCCCTCGGAGATCGTCGAGCGTCTCTACGTCGGGCTCGGCGGGAGCGACTTCCGTCTCGACGCGCGCCGCAAGGACGCGGTCTACGCTGTGACAGTTTATTTCTTTGACTATTGCGACATTTTCGAGCGGCCGCCCGACGGCTGGATGACAGGAGGTGACGACGATGCTGCTGCCCACTAAAGGTATCTCCGGCGAACGTGCGCTGCTGTCTGTCGGCGCGTCGGTCCTTGACGTGCTCGACTCGCCCGCCACCGTGTCTGGGCTGTGGGAGCGTTTCACGCGACGTGAGGCCTTGCGGCCGGACGCCCCGAAGATCACGTTCGACTGGTTCACGCTGGCGCTGGCGATGCTGTTCGCGATGGGAGCGCTCGATTGGAACACCCGAGGCAGACTGGAACGGCGTCATGTTGCTACGTGAAGTCGGTTCGTCTGACTCCAGGTTCAAGCGTCTGCGGTTCCACGAGGGGATGAACCTGCTGCTGGCCGACAAGACTGAGGAGTCCAGCACCGGCGACAGCCGTAACGGCGCCGGGAAGACCAGCCTCATCCTCATCCTCCGCCATCTGCTCGGCGGCGATTCGACCAGGCTGCCCACCGTGCTGGCTGACCATGTTTTCTGGGGCGAACTGGACGCACCCGATCAAAGGGGATCGACGCGGCTGACTCGCGTCGAACGGTTCGTGCGCGGTGGCAAGGTCACGGTCGGCGGCGTCCCGTTGTCACTGTCAGAGTGGAAAGCCGAGGTCGGAGCGTGGTTCGGACTGGACCAGGAGGTGCGCCGACCGACCGTCGGCCAGCTGATGGGCCAACTCGTCCGAACTGATTTCCGCGACGCCGTGAAGACGCATAACGCTGAATCGGACGTCGAAAGCGGGATCCGAATCGGGTACCTGCTCGGGCTGTCGCCTGAGATCCTCGGCAAAGCGGCGGAAGTCGCCACGCGGGACAAACATGACCAAGCCGTCGCCAAAGCGGTCAAGGCGGGTACGATCCCGGGCGCGGACGTAAGAGTGTCGGGGCTGCGGTCTGAGTTGGCGCGCGCCAAAACGCGGCGGGACCGAGTCCATAAAGACCTCGACGGTTTCCGAGTCGACGTTCAATACGCCGAGCATCAAGCCGAAGCGGATCGGCTGACGAGGCAGATCCGGGATCTCAACGACGAAGCGGCCGCTTTGGAGCAGCGGCGCGGCGACCTGAACTCCGCGATGGCCGCCGAGAAGCCTGCCGCTGAACCAGACCAGGCGATTCGCCGACTCGAGGTACTCTACGAGGAAGTCGGCGTCGTGCTCCCGGACCTGGTGGGCAAACGCTTCGACGAGGTGGCCGATTTCCATGCCTCCGTCATTCAGAACCGCCAGTCCTACCTCGAATCTGAGTTGCGTTCCGTCAACGACCGGTTGAGTGCCATCGCGACGGATCGCGCCAAACTCGACCTGGAACGAGCGTCGGTGATGACTTTGCTCAACGACTCGATGGCGCTCGACACTTTCCGCGACGCCGAACGGGAACTGACGGAACTGAACTCGGCCGTCGCCGACCTTGAGCGCCGTCTCGAACAGGCGCAGGCCATGGAGAGCAACAAGCTCAAGCTCAGATCGATGATGATTGAAGCGGAGAGCGGCGTCCAAACCGAGATCCGAGAACGCGCCGCCTACCTCGACGAGGCGATCGCCTTGTTCGTGCAGCTCGGTGAAGAGATCTACGCGGACCGCAGCGTCGGCCTCTTGATAGACACCACGAGCAGAGGCGTGCTCAAAGTCTCTCCCAAGATCGACGGCGACGCCTCGACAGGCATCTCCGAAGTGAAGACATTCCTGCTCGACCTGGTGTGTTTGGTGACCGCCATCAAAGCGGGCCGAGCCCCGAAGCTGCTGGTCCATGACAGCTTGTTGTTCGACTCAATGGATGAGCGACAGATGGCGTCCTGCCTCAACATTGGCGCACGCCTGGCCGACGAGCACCAGTTCCAGTATCTGGTCACCTTGAACTCCGACCGGCTCGAAGCCGCCGAGAAAGCTGGCTTCGACCTCCGCGATCACGTGCTATCTCCGAAACTCACCGACTACGGAGAGGACGGCGGATTGTTCGGCTTCAGATTCGTCTGACCTGCTGGTTGGCGACGCCACATCGCCGTATCGAAAGCTACTGAAGGAATCCCATCCACCACCCTGTCCTGCGTCGCCGGGGTCAGTCTCGTCAGGTGGGCGGGTGGTGTCTCATCACGGGGCTCCGCCCCCACTCCCCAGGACCAGGACGGGGCCCTTGGTCCGTTCGACACCATGGGTTACGGCATCCGCATGATGGCTTCGCGCCAGCGTGGTCGCTTCCTGCCTATGCCCGATTACGACCTGTCCGAGATGGGAGAGGTCAAACTGACCATCTACGGGCGAGTGGTGGACGAGGCCTACACTCGCCTGCTCATGGAGCGCAGCGACCTGCCGCTCGTAGACATCCATTTATGAATGAAGGGGGTCGATCTACGAAAGACGATCCAGCGGTGACGCCGCATACCGTCTAGCCAACGGCGTTTCGCCTTTCATAAGCCTTCGTCCATCACAAATCGTTCGACCGCTGACCTAAAAATAGGACGACTCGACTCCCAGCCCGCTCCACCGCCAACTCGACACCACAGTGGACCAGCAGACCTGAAGGAATGACAGAACGAGTCAAAGGGATGATCGTGGTGAACACGCCGCCTAAGACGGATCAGTCACGGAAAACATATCGGACCGAGCCGCCAACAGACGTCCACGCTCGTCGGCCTCACGCCGTAAAACCCCGCTGTCCACGGCCGGATCAACCGCAACGACCGGGATCAACGCGACGGCGTCACGCTCCAAAGCCCGATAGGCCGGCGCCGTCAACCTATTGAGATAGCCCGGCCGACCGGCAGCGGCCTCGAACACCGCCCGATACCGGGCCATCCAGTCGACCGCTTGCGTTGGAGTGAGCCGCCGGCCCTGCTCCGCCGCCAAGACCTCAGCGGCGCGCGGCCGACCGCCCCATTGCCCATCGACGGCACGCTCATTCTCGTACAACACCCGCTCACGCGAACGGACCGTGACCCGTCGGACGACCGGAGAAGCCTCCAACGCCGCGACCACCCCAGACGAACCCGCCAGACCGGACTCATGCGCGCCAGGCGGAGTCCACCGCCCGAACCTCCCATCGCCCCCGCCGAGGGAACGCTGCTCGGCCGACAAACGCGACACCATCCCCGGAGTCGCGACCGCGACGACCTCGACCCGGTAACCAGCCCCCGCGAACCGGACCGCCGTGCCGACCACCATATCCGGGTCACGGAACGTGCCCTCCAACAACACCGAGAACCGGTGCGCCAACGCGTGGTCGAGGGCCAGGCGTATCAGTCCGCTGGAGACCGGAGCCGTCGCGCCGGGCATCTCGAACGGGTCCGACTCGGCCAACCTCGCGTAGTCAGGGTGATATCGACTCTGCGAGTCTCAAACACTCAATCGGCTCACTCACAAGCATGAACGCTCGACCTCATCGCGCAGGAGGCCGCTCGCATCTGATCCGAGCTCACCTCGTGTTGAGTCTCTTATACGTCTGCTATTGATGGGTGGAATTGTCTATTGGCGAGGTCGCCGAGCGGCTTGTTGGGCTCGCCTCTAGCTTCCAAGACAGCCCTGACTAGGAGTCCCGTTAGGCGACTCGCGTCATGCTCCAAGAGCGCCTAGGGGGACGATCTGGACGCCGTTTCTTGATTCCACTAGGCCGCCTGCGGTGATGACGACGAGGTTCTTGGCGGGCCGACGGAGGTTACCTTCGACGTGCTTGAGCTTCCTGACGGCATCGTCAATCGCGGCTTGCGTGCCGAGTTTGACTTCGAAGCCGATCCAGTCGCCCGCAGTGGTTTCTATCACGCAGTCGATCTCTTCCCGGCTGTTCGGAGTCCGGTAGTGGAGAGCCCAGGCGTCGCATGCGTCCGCGCAGGCTCGCAGATCGTGGACGGCTAAGGACTCGAACAGGAGACCCGCAGTCGATAAGTCCTGGCGGAGGCCGGCGCTGTCCAGACCGAGCAGGTGGGCTGCCAGTGCCGGGTCGGCCAGGTGCCGCTTGGGCGTGGTTGTGAATCGTCCAGTGGCGCGGGCCGGTGGCTCCCAGCCGGGCAGATCGTCGAGCACCTGCATCCGGGTCAGCGCGTCATGATAGGCGGCCGCAGTCTTCCGGTTCATAGTGCCGGGCTCGGCGTCGTCCGGCGATCCGGCGGCGTAGGCGGCGATTCGCTTCAACGTCGTGGGCTGGGCGGTTTGTTGGGCGTACGCATGCAGGAAGCGGCGAACCAAGGTTGGGTTGCGCTGGGTCCCGGACGCATCCGGTAGGTCGCGTTCTATCGTGGTGGCTAGGTAACCCGCTAGGAAACGCCGTGCGGTCGCTTCCGTGGCTCCGACCAGTTCTGGCCAGCCTCCCATCACAATGTGATGGAAATAGTCGACCAAGCTCAGTTCGGACAAGGCGGAGGTTACGGGTTCGCCTGCCAACAGTGCCCGAAACGACACGCTCGGGGTTGTCGCCTGCTTCTCCTGCAGGGTCATCGTGCGCATCCGCATGACGGCGAAGCGGCCTGCTCCAGGGTGTCGCTGCACGGTGTCGTCCGGCGTGGACGAGCCCGTCAGAATGAACTGGCCGCGAGATCGACGGTCGTCGACGGCTCGCCTGACCAGGTTCCAGATCCTGGGCTCGAGTTGCCACTCGTCTATCAGACGGGGAGTGTCGCCATCCAGCAGTAAGGCAGGGTCGAGCGCAGCCAACCGGGCGGCGTTCTCGTCCACATCCAAGCGGACTTCGCTCCGCGCCCGCCGCCGAGCGGTCTCGGTCTTACCGCAGCCTCGAACACCCTCGACTAGGACAGCGCCCAGCGCATCCAGATTCTCCGCTAGCACCTGATCGGCCAGCCTGGGCAGATACTCCACGACAACCTCCGACGGTCAAGTCCAACAGAATACAACGGACAGTCTACGCTAAATAGAAAGGTCGTTCTAGACGTTTTACAGCGGACATATCAGACGTAATCCAAGGGACATCGCACATGGCTATGTGCGCGAGGTCACTGGTCATCGTGACGTATCGACTCTTGCGAGTCTCAACACTTCAATCGGCTCACTCACAAGCGTGAACGCTCGACGTTCGCCTCAACCGTGTCTACCCGTGAAAGTTTGGCTGGCCTATGTCGTGCTGCTGTACAGCGTGTGGGCCGGGGTCGAACTGGGGCTGGACGGGTTGATGACGAGCTGGTGGGGTTCGGCCGCCGCCGGCGTCGTCCACAGCTTCCTCGTCAAACCGATGATCTGGGCTGTTCCCGCCGTCGCCTTGATCGTTCGCTACCGGTCAGCGGTGCGTGTCCGACTTCGGGAGATGCTATGTCTGCGGCGGGCCGACTGGTTACGAGCGCTGGCCGTCGTTGTAGTTCTGACGGTATACGTTCTTGCCCTGTCCTGGCCGCGCTGGTCGGCGGAGGACCACCGCTTGGACATCTCGCTCGTGTTGGTGGCGCGGGTGCTCGTTTCGGTTGGCGTCTGTGAAGAACTGGCCTTCCGGGGCTGGCTGATGAACGCGATGCCGGGATGGCGGACCTGGTGGGGATATGCGCTCAATGGAGCGCTTTTCGCCCTCATCCATGTCCCGACGTGGATCGAGCGGCCGAACCAGCTGGCCGGTTGGATGGCCATCCAAACGCCCCTCTTCAGCATGGTCTTAGGCGCGGTCATGGCTTGGCTATTCGCCCGGAGCCGGAGCCTCCTGGCCTCCCTCATTCCGCACGCTTGGTACGACCTCATAATGGCCTGATGCGTGCTACAGGGCGCCGCGGGCCAGCCTGATCAGGGGTTTCCTGGCCGCCATGACGGCTAGGCCGGCTAGCAGGGCGACCGCGCCGTAGGCCAGGAAGAAGAACTCCGGGCGGAGCGGATCGAAGCCGTGGATGGTGAGGGCGTTGACGCCTAGGCCGAGGGCGTCGGCGGCGTGATGTTCGCGGGAGCTGGCGGGTGGGATGTCTGTCATGGCCGGTCAACGACGGATAGCGTTGTGGGAATGAGCGTCGTGATCAACCAGGTGGCCATCGACAGCACCGATCCGCAGCGGTTCGCCGCCTGGGGAGCCGAACTGTTAACCGTCATTGTCTGTGAGCGGAGCAGATGACTCCATGAGACCCGACGCAGTAGAATTAGTGTTCGCTTCTCGCGGCTTGTTCCGGGAATGGTTGGCCGCGCACGGCGAGACGAGCGGCGGCGTGTGGCTGGTGTTCGACAAGACCAAGGAGCGCACAACCCTGACGCCCCATGAGGCGCTGGAGGAAGCTCTCTGCTTTGGTTGGATCGACGGCCAGATGCGCAGCATTGACCAGGCCAGCTACACCAAGTACTTCGCCCGCCGACGCCCCACGAGCATGTGGTCCCAGAAGAACAAGACACTGGTCGCCGACCTTCGTGACAGGGGCTTGATGACCGCCGCTGGAGAGAAAGCCGTCAGCGCTGCACTCGCCAGCGGCCAGTGGGACGCGGCTAAACCGGACCAGCCGACCGACCAGCATGTGGCTCAACTGGCCGAACGGCTCCGTGACTTCTCGCCAGCGTTTGAGAACTTCTGCGCCATGTCACCATCGGTTCAGCGGACCTACGCGCGCCGCTACCTGTCATTCAAGAGTGAGGAAGCCCGTGAGCGCGATTTCGAGAGGATCGTTGACCGACTCAACCGGAACCTGAAACCGATGTGACTACGCCCGTTCCTCCGAATCAGTGCTGCGGTGGAGGGCCTTTTGGTGGGCCAGTTCGTCTTGCACGACGGCTTCCAGCTCTTCCGCCGAGGGCAGCGCGGCGCGGGCGTCGTCGGGGAGACCCTGCCACTCGGCCACGGCGACGGGGGCGGCAGTGCTGGCGAGGGCGAAACGCACGGTGGCCTCACGCTTGCCGGTGCAGAGCAGGAGACCGATGGTGGGAGCGTGGATGGCCGGGTTGCGGACGAGTCCGTCCACCATCGTGACGTAGGCGCCGAGAGCCCCCAGATACTCCGGCTCGAATTCGGTGACCTTCAGTTCGATGACGACGTAGCGCAATTGTTCAGTGTGGAACATGAGGAGGTCGAGGTACCTGTCCACTCCATCGACGGTGAGCCGGACCTGGCGACCGACCAGCGCCATGCCTCGACCCAGTTCGAGGAGCGTGTCCTGAATGCGATCGATGAGGGACTGCTCCAAGTCTCGTTCCGCCAGGCCGTGCGCGAGGCCGACGTGCTGGAAGACGTAGGGGTCCTTGGTCATCTGTTGGGCGTAATCCGAGTCTGGTGTGGGCAGACGCTCGGGGAAGTTCGACGGAGCCCCGCCCAACCGTCCCCGGAGATCGCTTGTGATCTGGTAGACCATCACCGCGCGAGACCAGCCCTCAGTGATCGTTTGCTGGGCGTACCACACGAGGTCATCGGTGTCGTCCGTCTTGTCCAGGAGAGCCATGATGTGGCCCCACGGCAGTTTTCCAGCAAGCTGCTGGAAAATCTCGCCCTCCGGCCACCGCCGGGCCATGTTCAGCATGTAGTTGAGGTTCGTCCGCGACCAGCCGGTCTGGTTAGGAAATTCCCGTGTCATGTCGGCGGAGAGCTGAGGGACCACCTTCGCGCCCCAGCCTAGAGTCTCCAGGCGTTCCAGGATGTCCCGGCCAACAGAGAAGTAGAGCTGAATGATCTCAGCGTTGGCGGCACGCGCGGCACGGAACTGAGTGGCACGCACGCGGTCCTTGAGGCCGACCAACCATTCGGCGTAACCGGGAGGCATCTCTTCTATCACCCGAGGCGTGATTCGTTCAGGCAAGCTCATTGCCCACTCCTTCTCCGCCCATTTTTCCAGCAGCTCGCTGGAAGATTCGCGGCGCGGCTCGCCATCATAGAGTTCCTCCCTTCCAAGTCAAGGTCTCATGCACACCCTACGGCCCGCCACCGACAGTTCTGGAAGCCTCTGGAACAACTATCACGGTCGCGGAGACGCCGATCTGTACCACCCCCAAGTGTCTCGTATCTAGACTCAGATTGTTGGCGTTTTTGCTATGCCTGGCGTGCTGACCTGCGCGGACGGTAGGTGTGACAAGTCTCCTGGCTGCGCGGATGTCCGGATCGGTGTCTGTGGCCACTGGCACAACCAGGCCATGCCAAGAATTTAGTGGACACGAACCGCTCCATCGGGTGTGGCCTCCGGTCGTGCTACAGGGCGCCGCGGGCCAGCCTGATCAGGGGTTTCCTGGCCGCCATGACGGCTAGGCCGGCCAGCAGGGCGACCGCGCCGTAGGCCAGGAAGAAACCCTCCGGCTGGAGCGGATCGAAGCCGTGGACGGTGAGGGCGTTGATGCCTTGGCCGAGGGCGTCGGCGATGAACCAGAGGGCCATCATCTTGGAGATGTGGAGGCTGGGGCTGAGCTGGCTGGTGACGGCCAGGCCGGTCGGAGCCAGGAGGAGTTCGCCCAGGGTGATGAGGACCATGGCGGCGACGACCCAGGCGGGGGAGATGTCCTGCTCCTGGCCCATCAGGTAGGGCGTGGCGAGAACGGCGAAGCCGGCGGCGGCGACGACCAAGCCGGCGCCGATCTTCGTGACGGGGGATGGCTGGCGGCCGCCGAGACGGGTCCAGAAGCCGGCCAGGAGCGGGCTCAGGACGATGATGACGAGGGGGTTGATGGACTGGAACCAGGAGTTGGGGATGTCGAAGCCGCCGATCCTCGTGACGACGTCCTGATCGATGACGAGGGCCATGGTCGAGCCCTGTTGTTCGGAGATGGCGAAGAAGCAGGTCCCGGCGATGAACAGTGGGGCGTAGGCGGCGATGCGGGAGCGTTCCGGGGCGTCCAGGCGGACGTCGCGTAGGAAGTAGGCGAAGAGGAGAGCGGCGATGGCGACGCAGAGGATGGGGGTGGCGTTGGAGAAGGCTTTGAGGCCCTGGTCGCCGTGGCGGGAGACGAGGAAGAGGACGGCGATGACCAGGGCGCCGCCGACGCCGCCGATGATGGCCCAGCGGCGGCGTTCGCGGCCGGTCAGTGGTTGGGGGACGGCGCGGCCGATGCCGGCCAGCGTACGACGGGAGAGACCGACGTAGATGACGAGGGCGACGATCATGAAGACGGCGGGGATGAGGAAGCCGGCGTGGTAGCCGGAGTGGTCGGAGACCCAGCCGACCAGGAGCGGGGAGATGAAGCTGCCGATGTTGATGGAGAGGTAGAGGAGGGTGAAGCCGGCCTGGCGGCGGGGGTCGCCGGCGGCGTAGAGCTGGCCCACCATGACGGACACGTTGGGCTTGAGCAGGCCCGTGCCGGCGATGATGAGGCTGAGGGCCACCAGAGTGCCGGCCAGGCCGAGCGGGAAGCCGAGGACGACGTGGCCGGCGGCGATCGTGACGCCGCCGATGAGGACGGTGCGGAAGGGGCCGAGGACGCGGTCGGCCAGCCAGCCGCCGACGATCGAGGTCAGGTAGACGAGGGAGCCGAAGAGGCTCATGAAGACCATGGCGTCGGTCTCGGAGAGGCCTAGGCCGCCGTGGGGGATGGAGTCGTAGAGGTAGTAGACGAGGATCGCCTTCATGCCGTAGAAGGAGAACCGCTCGCACAGTTCGGTCGAGAAGAGGTTGACCAGGCCGAGGGGATGGCCCAGGAAGGTCCGGGACCGCGTCTGGTCGGCTGGCGTCGCCACACTAACCCCTCTCACCGGTAGGCCGGGGCCATATTAGCCAATTCCGGTGAGCGCTTGAGAGCCGGTCCCCTGGTCTTGTTGTCTCAGACCCGCCCCTAGAGCCGAGATCGCGGTCCTCGACGCCATCCTCTTCGGTCCTGGCCGGGGCGCGGGCGAACCAGCCCGAGCTCAACCGTCTCGCGCCTCGATCTGCAACGTATCGGCGCCGGGATTTGCAATACGACCCCTGGCTCCGACGACCTCGACTCGCTGCCTAGGCACACGCGGGGCGAGTACTTCTCCAACAGGCTTCAGGTGAGAATCGAGGTGCCTCAAAGTCAAGTGCCCGTCTAGTTGGAATAGTATTCATCATGTTCTCACTTGTTAGGATAAGTGGGAATAGCGGACGACTTATTCTCACTTCAGAGTGGTTATGGCGATTGAGTTCCTTCAGTCGAGAGGCTCTACCCTGGCAGCTGAGCGGTCGGTCCGGTGCCGTGATGGGACAATGACGCGGTGAGTGTCGCGACGCTGAGGAAGTTCCGGCACGATCTCAGACGGGGGTTGGGGTCGGCCTTGGTGACGCTGCGCTCGAGCGCCGAGCCGCGGCGCTACGGGGAAGCGGTGCGCTGGGCCTGTCTCCATCTGACGGCGTACGACTTCCAGAGCGAAGGCGGCCGGGGTTGGTACTTGCATGAGGCGGCCAGGCTGACCGGGCTGGCCCAGTCCATCGAAGCGGAGGTGGTCGACCGGTTCGCGGTCTGCCCGCCCGATGGCTGGCGGTTCCATTATCTGTTGGACATCTTGACGCAGTTCGCGTTGGACGGGTCCGAGCGCTCGCGACAGGCCTTGTGGGAGGTTTATTCCCGCTTGATGGCACGGTTCGCCCGCACGGTCCGCCGCGACGTCTGGTGGTCGGGCGTGATCAGCCTGGAGAGTTTGGCTCTCGCCT
Organism: Propionibacteriaceae bacterium; assembly: GCA_031265875.1. Lineage (GTDB taxonomy): Bacteria > Actinomycetota > Actinomycetes > Propionibacteriales > Propionibacteriaceae > WQYJ01. The sequence goes on along the minus strand of JAISCA010000035.1, from coordinate 74,373 downwards.
TGGTGCGGGTGGACGGTTGGGACGCCGCCCGCACGGCGCTCTCAGACTTCGGAGATGCCCTGGCGATGGGGCCGGAGGTGCCTAAGCGTGCCCGCTGGGTGTATTTTCCCGACTATTTCGACCCCAGTGTCCGGGAGCGCTTCGGCGCCGCGGCGGTCGACGCCTACCTGGCCGATCAGCCGGCGCCGGGGCTGCGGGTGTACGGCGAGACGGCGGCGGTGTGGCGTACGAGGCCCGGGCGCGGCGGCGACCACAGCCCGGAGCCCACGGTGGCCGCGCTGGTGGACTTGGCCGATCGGGCTCGGCGGGGCGAGATCAGCCCGCGACGTCTGTTACCGGTGGTACGGCAGTTGTGCTGGCGCCGTGACCCGGTCTACGCCGACCAGGTCGCGCGTTTGGGCTTGGCCGAGTCCGACCCGGTCATCAAAACCGCGCTCTTGTGGTGGTTCCGGCGCCGGGCCTTCCCCCTGCCCGACGATGACCTGGCGCCTTTGGTCGACTCCGACCACGATGAGCTGCGCGGTGTCGTCCGGTCGATCCTTGGTCAACGGCCAGCCGCCTGGAAACGCCAGCACGCGCTCGATCTGCTGAAAGACCCGGAACAGGTGGGCGAAGCCCTGAATCTGCTCCAGGCCAGCTACCGGCCGGAGGACGAGCCCGTGGTCGAGGCGGCCATCCGCCGGCTGTCGCTGCGCCACGACACCTGGCACGCGGCTTATCACAACGTGATCGATCTGCTCAGGCCTGATGACAGACCCGTCGCCACCAGACTGCTGGAGCACATCTATCGCCAGTCGCTGTGCTCTGGCTGCCGGGAGAGCGCGGTCCGATTGATGCGGGACAAGCGCGCGCTGCCCGACGAGATCGCGCGGGAATGCCTGTGGGACGCCCAGGCTGACATCCGCCAGTTCGCCGCCCAGCTCGCGGCCGCGGCGGCCGATCGCGCCGCTTCGGGCTGACCGCTCGCTCACCCGTATACGGAACGAGCTGGACTGAACTGGAGAAATGCCATAGGTGCTAGTGGAGATATCCACTAGCTACTAGCGGAAAACTCCATCATTCAATAGTCTGTGGATCATGGTCGTATATATGCCACGGGTGGCCGATTCTGAGCTGTCGGTCGCTTTGGCCTCGGCTGGCGCTGTGGTGGTGCGCGGAGCGCGAGCGGTCGGCAAGTCTGAAACAGCGCGGCAACAGGCCAAGTCTGAACTCAGACTTGACGACGACTCCCCGCGAGCCGTGCTCGCCCGCTCGCAGCCCTCGACCGCGCTGGACGGAGATCAGCCAAGGCTGCTGGACGAATGGCAGGTCGCCCTTGGATTGTGGAACCAGGTCAGGCACGCCGTCGATGACGAACCTGGACCGGGTCGATTCATATTGACTGGTTCGGCGCGACCGGACGACGACCCATCGAGGCATTCCGGCGCAGGTCGCTTCAGGCGTCTGTTGATGCGAACCATGACGTTGGCGGAGTCCGGCGACTCGACTGGCGCGGTCACTCTGACGGACATTCTTTCGGGGAGCGTGGGCCTCCATGAGTCTCGCACCGACTTTCAACAAGTGGTGTCGCGGCTCGTCACGGGAGGCTGGCCGGGTTGGATTCACCATGGGGAGGTCGCCGCTCGTGGACGGATTGAGGCATACCTGGACGACATCAGCCAGGTTGAGTTCCCGCAGGTGGCCGGCGCCCGTCGTGACCCGCGCCGGTTCCTGGCCTTCTTGGAGGCGTTAGCCACGGTCACAGCGCATCCGGCTTCGTTCGCTACCATCACGAGGCGCATGAACGAGGCCTCGACGCTGACATTCGGTCCGATGGCCGCGCCCGAGTTGTTCGACATGGCATCGCGCCTATTTCTGGTCGAAGACTTGCCGGCTTGGTCGCCCAAGCTCCGCTCCAAGACGACCGCTCTGCAAACCCCGAAGCGCCATTTGACCGATCCATCGTTGGCGGCCTGGCTTCTACGAGCCAACTCTGATCGGCTCATCCGCGAACTGGAGACGACCGGTTTCCTGTTCGAGTCACAGGTCGTCCACGACCTGCGGGTCTACGCCCAGGCGCTCGGCTGGCGGGGCGTCTTTCATTTCCGCGACACCAAGGGTCGCGACGAGATCGATGTGGTGCTGGAGACGGACACGGGCGACTGGATCGGAGTCGAGGTCAAGCTCGGGATGAATGCCGTCGACGACGCCGCCCGGTCCCTGCTCCGAGTCTCGTCCGGCATGGTGCGTCCGCCTGCCGCTTTGCTGGTGGTCACCCCGTCCGGCGTCGCTCACAAGCGGGATGATGCCGTGTTGGTGGTTCCGTTGACCGTCATGGGCCCTGGTTAGCGAGTGGGCAGCAGTCTGATCGACTCTGACAGCGAGCCGGAAGTCGACGGTTTCGCAGAAAGGGAAACTGAGATTCCTGTTCCTAGCGCGGCCTCATTCTTAGATGGGACAGCCCACTAGAAGCCCCAGAAAGTGTCTTCCCTCCGCTGCGCTCCGGTCCGGTGCTTTCCGGGGACCCCGAGAAATCGAAACTCGGCTCATTCGTCGGAGTTTCAGACACCTAGTGAAGCTAGGGCGTCGCCGGGGCCGGGTGTTTGCGTTTGCCCCGGCGGCTGGTCGACTTGAGATGTGGGGCCTGTAGCTTGTGGACCTGGTCGGCGCACTGGGCCACCTCCGGGGAGTGGGTCACGACGATGACGCACTTGCCCTCTCGGGCTGAGGCGGTCAACAGGTCGATGATGTCCTCTTGGGTGGTCAGGTCGAGGTTGCCGGTCGGCTCGTCGGCCAGGATGACCCTGGGATCGAAGGCCAGCGCCCGGGCGATGGCCACCCGCTGCTGCTCGCCGCCGGACAGTTTGAGCACCCGCCGGTCGGCCAGCTCCTGGCTCAGGCCGACCCCGGCCAGGCGGTCCAAGGCGACCCGGCGTTTGTCCCGGATCGGCTTGCCCGAGGCTCGCAGGGTCAGCTCGACGTTCTCCCGAGCCGTCAGGTGGGGCAGCAGGTTGAAACTCTGGAAGACCACTCCGACGTCGCGGCGGCGGTAGCGGTAACGGTCCAGCCGGGCCAGGTCGCGGCCGTCGAACTCGATCTTGCCGCTGGTGGGCGTGGCCAGCCCGGCCAGCAGCGACAGGGCCGTGGTCTTACCGGCCCCGGAGCGCCCGACGATGGCGTGGAAGCAGCCGGGCTCGAAGCTCCAGTCGAGATCCCGTAGGACAGCGCTGACGCCGTCGTAGGAATAGCCGACGGCATGCAAACTGATCAGACTCATGATGTTTCTCCCAAATGTCGGTCGGGCCGGGCGCGGTGGGCGGCCGGGCGGGTGGGACGGGTACGGCCCAGGGTGGTGGGGCGGCCCAGCCGGCGGCGGTCGACCGGGGGGTCGACACCGGCCCAGTCCGGGAATAAGGCGCCCTCAAGACGCTGGCGGCCGGTCATGACCGGTTGGCCAGGATCGTCAGGGGGTCGTAGCGCAGGGCCGAGACGACGCCGGCGGCCGAAGCCACGACGATCAGGCCCAGGCCGATGGCGGCCACCTGGGAGACCACGTCGAGATCGAGGCTGGCGTTGATCTGGTCCAGGTAGGCCACGGCCTGACTGGCGGACGGCCAGCGGTCGCTATTTCCGGCGCCGCCGCCGATCCCGCCGCCGAAGCCGGACTCGCCGGGCCGGCCGAAGTTCTGTTCCTGGGCGGTTTGTTGGGCCTGCTGCTGGGCCACTTGGTCGCTCAGCAGACGGTCGGCCACCGTCGGCGCGGCGGCCGCGCCGACGCCCAGGCCGACGATCAAGGCGATCAGGGCGACGGCGCCGACCTCGGTGACGAACTGGAGGGCGACCTTGGGCTTGGCCACGCCGACGGCGGTCAGGACACCGATCTCGTACTTGCGCTCGCGGATGTTGAAGATGGTCAAGACGACGATGATGACCGCGCCGACGCCGAGCACGATCCCCAGCAGGGTGGCGGCGAAATTGGACAGGTCACGTAGCGGCACCAGGCTGGCCTCGTAGTCGTTCAGGTCGGTCGAGGTCAGCTGGTAGACGTCGGGCAGCCCCGCCGCCGTCAACTCTTGTTGGAAGGCGTCGAAGTCGGCCGGGCTGGAGAAGACGAAGCGGCCGGCGATGGTGGGGCTGAGAGCGGTCGAGACGGTGTTGCCGTTGGCGTCGGTGGTGGTCGTGGCCTGGTCTTCGGACGACGTCACGACAGCCTGCAAGGTCGGGTAGGACACGATGACCGCGTTGGCCGGGTCCTGGGCGGTGTTGAAAAGCATCCCACCGCCGAAGCCGCTGGTCGTCGACGTGTCCAGGTCGCTGTACAAACCAGTGATGTCGCAGGTGTAGGTCTGGTCGCTGTCGGCCGGGTTGGCCAGGGTCAGGGCGTCCCCGGTGGCCAGCCCGTTGAAGGCGGCGAACTCGTCCGTCACCAGGCAGGTGTCGTCGGCCGCCGTCAGGTCGATCATGGCCCCGTCGACTAGGCGCCGGGAGCCGGAGATGAACTCGGTCATGGCCTCGGCTGAGCCGTAACCGGTCACGGTCAGGTCGCCCAGGCTGCGGCCGTTGAAGACTTGGAAGTCGCCCAGCCCGCCGCCGGCTCCCCCTCTGGGGCCGGGCGAGCCCTCGGGCCAGGCCGTCTCCGTCTGATCGGCGGCGCCCGTCGCGCTGTCGGTCGACACCGGCAGGACGTCCCCAGTGGTGTCGAGGGAGATGGAGCCGGAGTAGCGCAGGTCGGCCACATGGGCCGAGTCGGCGTAGTCCAAGAGTTGGTCCAGCGTCAGGTCGGGGTACTGAGTCAGGGCCACCCGCAGACTGTCGCCCATGCCCGAGGCCCCCGTCTCCGGGGCGGCGCTGCCCAGTTGGGCCATGACGGCCTGACGGTCCAGGCCGATGGCGCCCGTGATGGTGAGCTGGGCCAGCCCGTCGTCCTCGGCCTGCTGGGCGGCGTGGCGGATGCCGAGGGCGACGCAGGCCGCCGCCGCCACCGCCATGATCACCAGGCCCATCAAAATATTGCGGCCTTTGGAGCGGGCGATGGAAGTCAGCGCGTTGATGACGACGAACATGGGGTCTCCCGTTGGACATTGGATTCGGAACGGGACGAGTCTGACGGGCCGAATCTCAGGATCGACTAAGAAACTCGGCTCTTCGTGCTCGTAACCCCACCCTCGGGGCTCCTGCGACGCCGAGCGGACTGTTTCGACCACTCCAGCGGCGGGCGGTGGTCGTAACCCCACGGTCGCGTCCCCTTGCCTGCAAGGATACGATGCGGAATCCAGGTGATTCACAAGAGATTCCGCATCGTAAAACTCACGAGTGGGCGTACATGGCTCCTTTACGACGCGGAATCATAGTCAAACACCATAGATTCCGCATCGTAAAATCAACTAGATGATAGGCTGTGGCCTGTGATCGGACGCGAGCGTGAGAGCAGACTGCTCAGGGAGCTGGCTGCCAGTTCCGAGGCGGAGTTCGTGGTCGTCTACGGCCGACGGCGGGTCGGGAAGACGTACCTGATACGCCAGCTGTTCGAGGGTGAGTTCACGTTCACCTACACCGGCGTGGCGAATGTGAGCGCGCAGTCACAGCGGGAGAGTTTCCTCCGGGCTCTGGTGGAGCACGGGCACGCGCCGGCCGGGCCGGTGCGGACATGGTTCGACGTGTTCGCCGAGCTTAAAGCCTTCCTGCTCGCTCAGAGAGGCGGGCCCAGGCTCGTCTTCTTGGACGAGTTACCGTGGATGGACAACAAGCGATCAGATTTCTTGCCGGCCTTCGAGCACTTCTGGAACGGCTGGGCCTCAGGGGCGCCGCGTCTGACGCTCATCGCCTGCGGCTCCGCCACCGCCTGGATCACCAAGAAGATATTCCGCGCCAAGGGCGGGCTCTACAACAGGGTCACCCGCCAGATCAAGCTCCAGCCGTTCACCCTGGCCGAGTGCCGCGAACTGCTCGAAGAGAAAGGGATCGTGTGGGGCGCCACTGACATAGCCGAGTGCTACATGGTGTTCGGCGGCATCCCCTACTACCTGCGCATGCTGCGCCGCGGACTTTCCCTGGCCCAGAACGTCGACGAGATCTGCTTCGCCCCCGACGCGCCGCTGCGGAACGAGTTCGACAGGCTGTTCGACACGCTCTTCCTCGACGGCTCCCGTCACCAAGAGGTCGTGGTGGCGCTGGCGAAGAAGCGGATGGGTCTGACACGGGACGAGATCGTGAGGAGCGTCTCGTTCGCGGACGGCGGAAATCTCACCAGAGTGCTTCGAGAGCTGGAGGAATCAGGTTTCATCCGGGAGTACTCGCCCTTCGGGAAGGCGAAGAAAGGCGCGCTCTTCCAGCTGGCGGATCCGTTCAGCGGCTTCCACGTCAACTTTATGGCGGGGAAGTCGCGGCAGTCGTGGTCGGCGTTCGTCGGCAAGGCGGCCCAACGGGCCTGGGCCGGCAACGCCTTCGAGCAGCTCTGCCTGGCGCATATCGCACAGATACAGATGGCGCTGGGCATCAAAGGCGTTCAGCAAGACATCTGCTCATGGCGCGACCCCACCGCGCAGATCGACCTGGTGATAGACCGAGATGACAACATAATTAACCTGTGTGAGATGAAGTTTTGGAACAGCCTTTTTGAAGTCGACAAGAGCACGGATCGGGCCCTGCGCGAGCGGGCCAGCGCCTTCGTCGCTGACACCAAGACCCGCAAGGGCGTCCACCTGACGTTGGTGACGACTTACGGTTTGGCGCCGAATCGCCACTCAAACCTCTTCCAATCCGTCGTCACGCTGGAGGACCTGCTGCGACGGTGAGCAGAATGCCTGCGCAGGGCAGTCGGAACCTCACAGTCGCGTCCCAGGCTTGCGCTGAGCGGACTGTTTCGACCATTCCAGCGGCGGGGCGGCAGTCGTAACCTCACGGTCGCGTCCCCCGCTTGCGCTGAGCGGACTGTTTCGACCACTTCGATGGTAGGACTGTGACACCGCCTGCCACTCCAGCGGCGGGCGTCAGGGCTCAGGCGATGGGAGATCCGTCCAGAGGTCCGACCGGTGTCATGCGCTGGCCTCCGCCGGGTGGTCGAGGTCTTCGAGAACCTCGAAGGGGGATTCGATGTCACCGCGCCAGGCTTCGACGCCCTCCCGAATGGCGAGGACGGCGACGATGAGCGCCGCGATGGAGTCAGCCCAGGTCCAGCCGAACAAGCTGTTCAGGAGCAGACCGACGAGCACGGCCCCGGAGAGGTATATGCACAGTAGGAGTTGCTTGGCGTCGGCTCGTACGCTGCGGGATCGCAGTTCCCGGCCGGTGCGGAACTCGAACCAGGCCAGGGCTGGCATGACGACTAGGCTAGCCACGGCGATGCCGATGCCGACGGGACTGTGCTCGGGGTCGCGGACGCCGGTGAGGGCGAGGATGGCGTCGATGCTGACGTAGGCGGCCAGGGCGAAGAACGCGATCCCGATCACCCGGACGGTGGCCTTCTCCCAGCGCTCGGGTTCCTGGCGGGTGAACTGCCAGGCGATCGCCGCGGCCGAGGCGACCTCGATCACTGAGTCCAGCCCGAACCCGATCAGCGCCGCCGAGGAGGCGACCGCCCCGGCGGTCAGGGCGATGATCGCCTCGACGATGTTCCAGGTGATCGTGAGGAAGACGATGAACCGCACCCGCTGATGCAGTGCCGCGCGCCGTCGCTCGGTCGGAGCCGTCGACGTCACTGGGCCGTCTCCGCCGGATCGCAGCAACCGGTGACGGGACAGTCGGAGTCCAGGCAGGGCACGGATTCGTCGACCGCGAGTGTCACGTCGACTAACGCGGTCAGGGCGGCGGCGAGGTGCGGGTCGGCGACCTCGTAGCGGGTCTGCCGGCCTTCCGGCTCGGCTACCACGATCCCGCAACCACGCAGGCAGGACAGGTGGTTGGACACGTTCGTGCGGGTCAGCCCGAGGTCGCGGGCGAGCTGCGCCGGATGTCCTGGCGCGGCCAGCAGTGAGAGAAGGATGCGGGAGCGGGTCGGGTCGGCCATCGCTCGGCCCAGCCGGTTCATCACCTCCACCCGAGAAGTAATAGTCAGCATACGCTGACTATACAGCGAACTGTGAACTATGGCCGAGTCGGGAGGGCGGTCCGGGGCGCTCTGGACCTCGCACTGGGCCAGTGGGAGCGGTTCGAACCGGATCTATTCCAGATTTCGGGCAGTCTCTACGCCGGATTTGGAAGTCTCGAGGGCTATCAGAACTGTCCTTGCTGGTCGCGCCGCCACCGGATTGGCCGCCGCCATCGGCCAGCGGGGGCTCAGACCGCGCCGGCGGCGCTGATAGTCTCGAACACGATGGGTTTCAATGCGTACCTGGCCCGGCAGTTCGGCCGGCCGACGGGGCTGGGCGGGCGAGTGGTCGCCGCGGTGATGAGCCGGCAGAACCGCCCGCTGTACGAGAAGACGCTGCGGCTACTGGCGGTTGGCGAGGCGGATTCAGTGCTGGACATCGGCTGCGGCAATGGTTTCGTCTTGGGCCTGCTGGCTGAGCGGACCAAGGCGTCGCTGGCCGGCGTCGACATCTCCGTCAGCATGGTCAAGGCCACCATCGTCCGGAACAGGCGATTCGTCACAGGCCGCCAGATGATGGTCAGGCCTGGCGATGCGGCCGACCTGCCGTTTCCGGACGGCTCCTTCACGAAGGCGTACTCGATCAACACGGTTTACTTCTGGCCCGAGGTGGACGCCGCCATGGCCGAGATCAGGCGGGTGCTCCGGCCGGGTGGGGTGTTCGTGAACGCGCTCTACACGAACGAGTTTCTAGCCAGCCGTTCTCACACCCAGACTGCTTATCGGTTCCACGAGCCCGCGGCCTTGATCGCCTCGGCTCGGAGAGCGGGCTTCGACGTCAAGCGCGTCCCGCTGTTGGGCGATATCGGCTACGGCCTGGTCTGCCAGGTGGTCTGAGCCGTCCCGGCCACCCGTCGCATCAGAAGTCTTCTTGTGCTGAAGCGGCGAACGGCCTAAGTGGCGGTCAAGGCGTCCAGTGTTCTGCGTTTGGCTAGTTAGACAGTCTGCGAATGGATAGTTAGTAATTCTGCGAATGGTATAGTGCAGATATGGAATACCAACCCCGGCTAGTGGATGGGCTCCTCGGCGAGCTGCTGGCTGAGTTGCCGGCGATAGCGGTTGAAGGGGCCAAGGGGGTCGGCAAGACGGCTACGGCCGAGCGGTTCGCCGCCCAGGTATTCTCGCTCGACAGGGACGCCGCCTTCGCTTCCGTCGCAGCCGACCCGGAGATAATCGCAACGGGTGAGGGGACGACGTTCGTCGACGAGTGGCAGCTAGTCCCGTCGGTTTGGAACGTGGTCAAGCGGGCGGTCGACCGGGGCGCGCCGCCCGGCCGCTTCCTGCTGGCCGGCTCGGCTGCCCCGAAGGCGGACCTGCGACTTCATTCGGGAGCTGGGCGGATCGTGAGTCTGATCATGCGACCGCTGAGTTTTCCTGAAAGGCAGCTGGAGACGCCCTCCGTCTCGCTCGCCGCGCTGTTGTCTGGGGAACGGCCGGCGGTGGGTGGAACCACTGACATGGGCACCACGGATTACGTGGGGGAGATCCTGAGGTCCGGTTTCCCAGGCGTCCGCCAAGCCAGTCCGAGAGGCCGGGGCCTGTTGCTGGACGGTTATCTGAGTCGGATCGTGGAACAGGACATTCCTCAAGCTGACGGGGTGGTCCGGCGTCCGGCCTTGCTACGAGAGTGGCTCACGGCATACGCGGCTGCCACCGCCACGACCGCCTCGTACAACTCGTTGGCCGTCGCCGCGTACCCGGGAGAGGAGGGGGTTCCGGCGAGGGGCACGACTGCCGCCTACCGTGACTTGCTGAAGCGGATCTTCGTCCTCGATCCTGTTCCGGCCTGGATTCCGTCGTTCTCGCATCTGAAGCGGCTCGCCCAATCGCCGAAACATCATCTGGTCGATCCGGCGCTGGCGGCCCGGCTGGTGGGAGTGGACGCGGCGGGGCTGATCCGTGGCCAGGGGAGCGGCGGCCAGCATCCGGACGGCACTTTCTTGGGGGCGCTGTTCGAGTCGTTGGCCGTCCAGACGGTCCGCGTGCTGACGGAATCGACCGGCGCGAGTGTGTCCCATCTGCGGGACCAGAACAACGAGCGAGAGATCGATCTGATAATCCAGCGGTCCGACCACAAGGTGCTCGCCATCGAGGTGAAGCTGACGACGGCGATACGGCCGAAAGACGTCAGGAGTCTCAATTGGCTGGAACGGGAGTTGGGTGAGCGGGTGCTGGACAAGGTTCTGATTTGTACGGGTGACCGCGCCTTCCGGCGCCCCGACGGAGTGGCTGTCGTCCCACTGGCTCTACTGGGACCCTGAAACTCGGTCACTCGTCTAAGTGTCAGACTCCTTTAGCCAGTCACCCCGCCGGCAGGGGCATGCGCCACTGGGTGATGTGGACGCGGATGCGTTGGGAGATGTCACCGTCCCATTCGACGTCGAGCCCGGACGCACGGAGGGCGGCGGCGACATCGTGCGCGATCGCGGTCTCGTGCGCGATCAGCGATTCGCGCGCACTAGCTTGGCTCAGGACTTTCGACCGGGCCTGGTCGTTCCCTTGGCGGGCCTCGTCCAACAACTGGGGGTCGGTGCCCTGGTCAGCCGTGAAGGCGCCGAAGGCGAGGTACAGTTCGCCGCCGTCGGCGATGCGAGCGGAGTCTTGCTGGTGGAAGAAGACATACCCCCGCTCAAGGATCCTCTGGTCAGGCCCTCGGCTGGCCTCGTCTCCGATCTCGGCGTGGCCACAAGTCTGGCAACAGGTGAAGTTCATCCGGGCGACGATCCCGCCGGCTTGGAGGCGCTCGAAGGCGTCGGCTAGCTTCGCGTAGTCGCCGGGCCCGTCCCAAGTGGCCTGCTCGGCCAGCCGGTCCTGCCAAGCCTGGCGCAGAACGGCCTCGAAGTCCGCTTCTAGCGAGCCGGTCTCAGGCTCGGAGCAGCCCTCGTAATAGTCGAACAGCCCCGCCAAGGCCTCGTCGAAGGTGTGGAAGCCATTGCAGAACACCGTGTCGGCGGTGTGCCGCACTTCCGTCAGGTCGTAAGCCGCCGGCTCCGCTCGAGTGGCCGGCGCGGACCCTCCGACGGGCGTCGGCCCCGCGCTGGTTGAATTGGCGGCCGGCCGTGATCCAGCCTTTTTGAAGCGGTCGAAGAGGCTCATGGTGACCGATGCTAGTGCACCTAAATCTCTGACATCTGGAACCTGTGGGCCCCGGGCCCTATCCGGGTTGGAAGTCGGTCGGTACGATGATCGGTGAAGGCTAACGGGCGATGTCGCCCCGCCGGGCGTCGCCTCGCGACGAGGCGGCGCCTGATCAAGCCACTGAGTCGAACTAACCTCCCGGAGAACGAGCGGTGAAGATAACTCTGTCGATGATCGGGGAATGTCTGCGGGACGCGGGCCAAGAGGCCAGGCTGACCGGACCCCGGAACGCGACGGTCCTTCAGGGCGTCCGGGTCGGCTCCGCCGGGGTCTGGGAGCCCGGCTACCTCTACCTGTGCCCCGCCGGGGCCGCGCCGCCGGCCGACCCGGGCCTGGCCTGCCTCTTCGTCGGGCCGCCCGACCCGGCCCCGGCCACCGGCCACCTCGTGGCGCCGGCCGACGCCGACCCGCTCCGCCTCCTGGCTTTGGTGGGCGGACTCTTCGCCCGTTTCGCCGACTGGGAGCGCGAACTCCTCCAGGCCGCCGCCGAGGGGGCCAGCATCGAGGCCATGCTCGAACTCGGCCAGCGGCTCTTCGACAACCCTGTCTACGCCTACGACGCCTCGCTTCGGCTACTCGGCGACGCCGTCGAATTCGACGAGGCGACGAGACTCACAGTCACTGCCCGTGGGGCTGGCGAGGTGATCGACCCGGCCGAGGACGTCTTCGTCGATGTGTCGGGCCGGCCGGCTCTGCAGGACCACTTCACGCGCCTGCTGGAAGACATCGGCCTCCTTCCCCAGCTCCGTCAGAGCCAGAGCGCGTTCCGCTTCCGCGGCGCGAAGACCCCGCTCATCGCCGCCAATCTGACCGTGCAGAACCACCAGGCCGGCTTCCTGACCGTCGCCGCCGTGCGCACCCCCTTGGCCGCCTGGCACACGGCCGCCGCCGACGTCTTCGCCTTCGCCCTCTCCCAGGTCGTCGAGCGTGTCCTGCTGCGGGCGGCCAGCGTCCTCGAACCGATCTCGTTCCCCATGATCGAGATGCTGGGCACCGACTCCGAGTACCAGCTCAGGCAACTCGCCCGGACCGGCTGGAAGCGCCATGACCGATACCTCGTCATGGTCGTCCGACCGGTCGTGGGCAGCCGGGCCGTCGACTGCTACAGCGGGCTCTTCCAGCGCCTCTTCCCCCGCTGCCAAATGGTGACGGCGAAAACACATCTGATCGTTATCATCCATGGCCAGACGACCCGGACGCTGACCGATCGGCTAGAGCGCTACCGTCTGGTCTTCCACCACAACGAGTTGGTCTGCGGAGTCTCGATGGACTTCGCTGACTTCATGGAGGCGCGCGAGTTCTACTCCCAGGCGCTGGCGGCGGTCGAGCGCTGCTCCCCGGACGACGCCCACTACCCCCTCGCTTTCTACGCCGACCATCTGACCGAGCACATGACTCAAGTCTTCGCCGAATTCGCCGACCCCAGGTGCTACGCCCTCCCTTACGTCAGGCTGCTGGCCGATTACGACGACGCCCACGAGGGCCATCTCTTGGACACCCTCTACACCTATCTGACCCACGACCGCAGCCACGAGGCCTGCACCGAGAAACTCTTCATCCACAAGAGCACGCTGAAATACCGGCTGAGCAAGATCAGACAGATCGTCGGCGACGACTGCCTGGCCCCGGAGAACCGCACGGGCGTCCTCATGTCGGTCTGCCTGATCCGGTTGGCCCGCCGCTCCGGTCCCGAGCTGGCTCCCTTGGCGGAGGCCGGCTGACACCTCGCCGCCGTCGACCCGACCTTGGCCCTCAAAACCCGAGCTGGCTCCTTTGGCGGAGGCCGGCTGACACCGTCGCGAGGTGTCCTGGAGGGCTCATAAGCCGGACCCAGATTCGCCCTCTGGGGCCGGTGACCCCAAACCACCGCCGTGATGGGGTGGAGTCGAATCGGCAAGGGCGCGCGGCCGATGTGGAAGGAGAAACCTCCCGGCAGCGCTGACGGGAGATCTCACCGGAATGGGCCCCGCCCCGAGCGGCCACTCTCGTTCACCGTCGTTTGGAGGTCAGGCCGTGACTGCAGCCCCACAAGTGAGTTCACCCGTCAACCCATTTCTCGAAGCGCCCGCCCGGAAGAAAACCATCACACTCATCGGCATCTACGCCGCCGTCGTCTGCGCGCTGATCCAGTCGACCGGCCTTTCCACCCTGCTGCCGCTGGCGGCCGAGGACGTCGGCCAAACCGAGTTGTATCCCTTGGCCTCGACCCTGGGCGGAGCGGTCAGCGTGATCACGATGCCGCTCTACGGTTGGCTGGCCGCCAAGTACCCAGCCTCCAAGCGGACGGTGCTCTTCGCCTCGCTCATCGTCGGCGCGGCCGTCTGCTTCGTCCGTGGGATCGCCCCCAACATGATGACGATCATCGTCGCCAGCCTGTTCTGGGCCTTCACCTCGGCCGGCATCTTCGTGGTCAGTTTCTCCATGGTCCGGGAGATGTTCGAAGGCGAGAAGGTCGGCACGATGCTCGGCCTCATCGGCACCATGATGAGCGTCGGCACCCTCGGCGGCCCGGTTCTGACAGGTCTCATCATCGACAACTTCGGCTGGCGCATGGCCTGCCATTTCCTGTGGCCTTTCCTGCTCGTCGCCGCCGGCTTGATCTACTTCCTGGGAGTCAAGGTGCCCGGTTCCGCCGTCAAGCACATGGCCCAGGACCGGCCCTTCGACATTCCCGGCTGCATCGGCTTCGCCCTCTTCCTGGGCGGCTTCATCCTCTGTCTGTCGCTCGGCGCCTCGTCGCAGGGCGAAGCCTTCGTGCCGTTCGGCGGTCTAGGCAGCTATCTCCTGATCGCCGTCGCCATCGTCGGTTTGGTCCTCTTCCTGGTCACCGTGAAGAGGAAGGGCGACGCCTCCATGCTGCCGGTGTCCGTCTTGAAGAACCGCAACACGATGCTGCTGGCCTGCATCAACACGGCCTTGACCGCCTCGGCCATGGCCCTGTTCTTCTTCCTGCCGGCTTACGTCCGCTACGTCATGGGCGGCTCGGCCACCGAGGCCAGCCTGACGACGACGATCTTCGGCGTGGTCGGTCTCTTCCTGGGACCGGTCCTGGGCAAGATGATCGCCAAAGCTCGCAACGCCCGTGGTGTCATCACGATGGGGACGATCGTCCGCATCGCCTGCACGCTCGCCTTCATCCTGCTCCTATCGGCTAAAACGTCGATCTGGCTCGTGTTCATCATCATGTTCATCGCCGGCGTCTACAACATCCAGAACACGACGACGAACTCGACGGCCCCGCAGGTCCAGATTCCGGAGAAACAGCGGGTCCAGGGCAACGCCGTCGTCCAACTGGGTCAAAACGCCGGCTCCAGCATCGGCATGGCGGTCTACACCCTCTTCATCGCGATGCTAGGCGTCGAGCACGGCCTGCCAGCGGCGCTCTGGGTCGCTCTCGGCCTAGCCGTGGTCGGCCTCGTCCTGGCTCAATTCCTCCGTCCTTTGGCCGAGGAGAAGGCCGCCCCCGCCCCGGCGGAGGCCGGGCGCTGACCAGTCGATCCACGGGGCGCCCGGACGCGCGCCACGCTTCCGGGCGCCCCGTCCACTCATACAGTGACACCACCGAAGGAGACCCCAATGGGTATCGTCAAGAAGAAGACCAAAGCCGAGATCGACGCCTACGGCCTAGCTGAACTGGGCTGGGACCGCGTCCCGACCGACATCGTGGAGAAGTCCGTCACGGCCCTGATGGACCTGAAGGGCAAGAAGGCCATCGTGACCGGCGCCGGCGGCTACGGCCTGGGCCAGGCCTGCGCCAACCGGCTGGCCAGCCTGGGCGCGGACGTGGCCCTGGTCGGCCATTCCAGCCTGGAGCGGACCGAGGCCAACGCCGAGGTCGTGCGGCGGCGCTGGAACGCCAAAGCGATCGCGGTCGTGGGCGAGTTGACCGACTACGCCGACACGGAGCGGGTCTTCGCCGAATGCCACGAGCGCCTGGGCGGCATCGACATCCTCATCAACAACTCGGTCGCGGTCTCAGTCGGAGATTTCGCGGCCATGAGCCCGGCGGCGATCGATCACTGCGTCGCCGGCAGCTTCACCATGCTGACCTACTGCTGCCGCGTCGTGCTCGACTACATGATGCCGCAGCGATCCGGCCGGATCATCAACATCTCGTCGATCGGCGGCCGGGCCTACCACCCGAACATCGCCCTGTACAACGCCTGCAAGGCCGGCGTCATCGGTTTGACCCGGACGCTCGGGGCCGAGTTGATCTCCCACGGCATCCGCGTCAACGGCGTCTGCCCGGGCGTCATGCTGCACGACAACCTGCGCGCGGCCTTCGAGAATCCGACGGACGACCCCCACAACTTCTACGCCCGAGAGGCCGTCATCCAAGGCTTCGAGTACGCGGCCGAAGGGCGGGTCTCGCTGCCGGAGGAAGTGGCCAACATGGTGGCGTTCCTGTGCACCGACGCGGCCACGTACATCGTGGGCCAGAACTTCAACCACGCCGGCGGCCAGGTCCTGTTGTGATCGCAAGCCCGACGACGCTTAGTTCGGACGGTTCCTGGGGAACAGCGGGAGCCGCCCGAACTAAGCGTCCCAGTCGTCCGCGGGTCTCAGTCGATGCGGCCGGTCAGGCCTCCAGGAAAGCGATCAACTCCGCCGCCAACTTCTCGGGTGGGCCCTCCACCACTCTCTTGTCGGACCCGGCCTTGGCCTTGGCTCCGCCGCCCATCATTTGGCGCATGCGCTGTTGCGGGGTCAAGGCCTTCTCAGCCGACTTGCGGGGGCGGCGGCGGGGCGGGGCGTAGGCCGTCACGGTGGCCGCTGGGCGAGGCAGATCGGACGGACGCAGATCCAACTCGGCCAGTCCCCAGACGGGCCAGTCCGCCCGCTGGGCACGGATCAGGGCGGGCAGGGCCGCCTCGGGCGGTTGGGCCGTGCCGGGGTCGACCGTGACCACGGCGGGCAGGGCCGTGACCACGGCCTGGCGCGCGCCCCGGCCCAGTCGGCGTTCGAGTTCGAGCCGGTCGCCGGCCAGGGCCAGGGCGGCCACATGGTCGACTTGGGCGTAGCCCAGCCGCTCCGCCAAAGCCGCGCCGACGTAGCCGGCGCCCCGGTGGCCGCAGACGACCAGGTCCGCCCCGAGGCGGCGCACGGCGGCCGCCAGGACGACGGCGGCGCCCGGTCCGGCGACCGGCCCGGTCAGCGACTCATCCCACAGCCGGGCCGCGGCCGTGGCCCCGTGGGCCAGCGCCCAGCGCAGCACCGGAGTCGTGTCAGCGGGGCCGACCACCAACGCCGTGATCTCGGCGGCCGGCCCGGCGGCGGCGACCAGCGCCAAGCCGGCCTGGTCCGCCGGGCTGACCAAGCGGACCAGGCCGCGATCCTCCAGCCCCGGCGTCTCCTCGGTCTGGGCGAAGGGCCCGTCGAGGTCGTAGACCTGCTTCAAGCAGACCGCGATGCGCATCAGCACTCCTTCCACTCACCCGAACCGGAACGTCACGCCCCGGCCGCCGGCCGGATAATCCCAGCTCACGCCGGGGCAAAGCACGCGGCAGGAGCCGCACTCGAGGCAGCCCTCGTACTGAAAAGCGATGCCCTCGGGGCCGGCCTCGAAACAGCCGGCCGGGCAGAACCACAGACAGCGGTCGTCGCACGCGGCGCAGCAGGCTGTGTCGATCTGGATGTGGGGATTCAGGTCGACGACGTGGCGGACCTGGAGCAGCTTGTCGACGCGGTCCATCACAGCGACCTCGCTCCCCGGAAGGCGTCCTGGGCCAGATCGAGCGCGTCCTTCCCGCGCAAGCGGCGACGGGCCAGCCGCCAGAACGGCTGCTTCGGACCGGCTCCGACCGTGACCAGGTCCGCCAGCAGGTCGTTCACCAGGCGCGGGTAGGTCACGAACAGCCGCTCGCGCCGCAGCAGGGCCGGGGCCCGGCGGTGGGCTCTCATAGCCGTCAGGGCGACCGACTGGCCGAGCCGCCGTTCGTAATCGGCCAGCCCGGCGGCCGAGCTGTCGTGGCGCCGGATGGCTGCGACCGCCGCCTGGCCGGCGCAGCGCCCCGAGTCGAGGGCCAAGTTCATCCCCATCAGCAGCAGGCCAGTGTTGACGACCAGCCCGGCGGCGTCGCCGGCCACTAGGACGCCGCCGCCCGACAGCTGCGGCAGGGCGGCGTAGCCGCCCTCGGGCACGAGGTGCGCGCCGTACTCGACCAGCTGGCCGCCTTCGGTCAGCCGGGCGATCTCGGGAATTCGTTTGAAACCTTCCAGGACCTGGTCGGCCGTGACCTGGCGCCGCGCCAGATCGAGCGGCGAGACGACGACGCCGACCGACAGGGAGTCCTTGTTCGTGTAGAGGAAGCCGCCGCCGGGGATGCCCTGGAGGAAGTCGCCGATGACGGCGTAGGCGGCCCCGGCGCCCCGCCTCAGGCCGCAGCGCTGGTCGATCACCGCTGCGGGCAGCCGCCAGAGCTCTTTGACACCGAGGCTGACGTCGTGGGGTCGGTGCTCCCGGCGCAGCCCGGCCCGCTGGGCCAGCAACGAGTTGACGCCGTCGGCCAGGACCACGACCGACGCGCGCAGCTCGCCTTCGGGCAGACGGGCCCGGACGCCGACCACCTGGCCGCGCTCCAGTATCAGGTCGTCCACCACGGCGCCGGTCACGATCACGGCGCCGGCCGCTCGCGCCTCGTCCGCCAGCCAGGCGTCGAAGGCTCGGCGCAGGACCGTGAAGCCGTTGTGGGGCGGGTCGAGGAAGGTGGCGTTGCCGATGTCGAGGGTCAGGGCACGGGGGCCGTCGGTCAGCATGACGCGCTGGTGCTCGACCGGCCGTTCCAGGGGGGCGCGGTCGGCGTAGTCGGGGATGAGGTCGGCCAAGACGCGGGTCAGGACCATGCCGCCGGTCAGGTTCTTGGCCCCGACGTACTCGCCTCGCTCCAGGACGACGACGTTCAGACCGGCCCGGGCCGCGGTCAGCGCGGCCGCCGTGCCGGCCGGGCCGGCTCCGACCACCAGGACGTCGCAAGTCTCAGTCATCGGTTTCCTCGCTGTCCTGGCCGCGCGGGCGGTCCCGCAGTTGGCGGGCCACCGCGGGCAAAATTTCGTACAGGTCTCCCACCAGCGTGAGGTCGGCCAATCCGACCAGCGGAGCCCCCTTGTCCTGGTTGACGGCCACGATCTGGCGGGCCTCCTTCATGCCTTCGACGAAGTGAGGGCTGCCCGAGACGCCGACGCCGACGAAGACGCGCGGGGCCAGACGGCGGCCACTCGATTGGCCGATCAACCGGGCCGGTGGGATCCAGCCCCGGTCCAGGGTCGGCTTGGAGCCGCCCACGGCGGCCCCCAGGAGCGCGGCCGTCTCCTCCAGGAGGGCCCAGTTCCCGTCCCGGGCGAAGCCCAGGCCGCCGGCCATGATCCGGTCGGCCTCCTCGAGCCCGACCGTGGCCGGATTGGCCGGGATGAACTTCCCGACCTGAGTGACCGGAGCTGGGACCTGGTCCGGGCCGAACTCGACCACCCGACGCTGGCCTGTCCGTTTCGGGTCGGGCGGGTCGAGGCCGAGGGCGCCGGGGATCATCGTCAGCACGACTCCCGACCCCGCTGGGAAGGCTGACAGGGCATTGGCCTTCCCACCCAGGACGCTCTGCCGGAGGGAGAGCCCGCCGTCGGGAGTCGGCTCGGCGATGACCGTCCGGGGCGCGTAGTCGAAGCCGAGCCGGGCCGCCAGCCGGGGAGCCAGGCTGGCCCCTTGCGGGGTCGCCGCCACCAGCACGAGGTCGGGTGGATGGTCGGCCGCCCAGGCGGTGGTCGCCGCCAGGGCGGTCTCGACTGTGAAGGCCTTGAGCCGGTCGCTCAGACCGATCAATTCGACGTCGGCGCCGTGAGGGGCGAGGTCGCCGGCGGGGAGCTCGGCCCCCAGCCGGACGGCGTAGACCGTCTGGCCGCGCTTGTCGGCCAGACGCCGGGCCTCGCCCAGCAGCTCCAGGCTGGCCTCGCTGGGCTGGCCGGCCTGGTCTTCGATCCAGACCCAGATGACCTTGTCCACGGTGAGCGACTCCTCGTGTCCCTCGGCCGGAGCCGGCCTAGAGCCGGTGGCCCAGGCTGGCGGCGGAGTCGACGCTGATGACGGCGCCGGCGGCGAAGACGGCCACGTCGGTGGCCATCATGAAGGCGACCCGGGCGACCTCGTCCGGGTTCATCGCCATGGGCGCGCGCGAGGTCGTGTCGATGGGCACGTCCGGCGACCGTTTCATGAGGAAGGCCCCCGGCGACCGCATGCCGCCGGGCAGCAGGCAGGTCACGACGATGCCGTGGGGCGCCAGGCACTCGGCCAGGACCTCGCTGGCTTTGATCAAGGCGGCTTTGCTGGCGACATAGCCCAACTCCTCGCCGAAGTAGGGGCTGGCGTAGGGCATGACGGCGTTGGACGAGATGTTGACGATCCGGCCCTTGACGCCTTGGTCGACCATGTGGGCGGCCACGGCCTGGGCGAAGAAGACCCCGCCCTTGGCGTTGACGTCGACGAAGTCGTCCCAGTCCTCCTCCGTGACCTGGGGCAGGACTTCCATGCCCATGACGCCGGCGTTGTTGACCAGAATATCGATCTGGCCGAACAACTCGATGGCTTTGGCCACGGTGGCCTTGATCTGGTCGGTCGAGCGGACGTCGCACGGCGTCCATTCGACGGTCCCGCCCTGGCCTTGGAAGTGGGCCACGGCGTCCTCGGCGAACTCGGTGGCGATGTCGGCGATGAGGACTTTGGCGCCGGCCTCGACCAGGCGGTTGACGATGTGGAAGCCGAGGCCACGGGCGCCGCCCGTGACGATGGCGGCCTTGCCGGTCAAGTCGATCAGACTGGCGAACGGTGGGGTCTCAGCGGCGATCTGGATGTCGACGCCGCGCATCTTGCCGTACTGTTCGAAGCTGTAGATGGGCCTCATGGTGTTACTCCTGTTTCTCTCGGGGTGGGTTGGACGAGGGTGGACGTTGAGGAGCGGCGGGCCACCGGAGACGCTGCGGCGCTCCCGCGGCCCGGCCGCACTCGGTCAGACCAGGGCGCCAATACGTTTGCCGGCCTGCATCGCGTCGTACATGCCGAAGTTGACGTAGTTGCAGCGGTCGACGTCGCCGACCAGCTTCAAGTCCTTGATCTGGCCGGAGAGCTGCTGGTACAACTCCTCGTTCGGGGTCCGCGCGGTCACCAGCACGATGGCGTCGATGCCCTCGAGGGTGGACTCCTCGTAGGTGTAGATGTTGCGCAGCGCGACTGAGCCGCCGGCGACGCCCCGGATTTGGACGTCACGGGTCAGCCTGGCCTTGGTCAGCAGGCGGGCCATGATGACGTTGTGCATGTAGTTGCTCGTCAACATCATGCCGGCGTATGGCTGCTGGGTCACGAACTCGACCTCTTTGCCCTGGTCGGCCAGGAGCTCCGCGACGCCGGGGCCGACCAGGTAGCCGGTCGTGTCGTAGACCACGACGCGGTCGCCCTCGACCGTGGCGCCGCGCCGGACGATGTCCTCCGGCGTGTAGACGTGGAGCTGGTCTAGGCCGGGGATCGGGAACATCAGGTTTTGAGTGATGCCTTTGTTGTCGTAGTCAGCGCCCGTGGCCAGGACGACCGTGTCGGCGCCGAAGGCCAGGACGGCGTCGGCCGTGGCCGGCTTGCTCTTCTCGATCGTGGCGCCGGCCTTCGTCAACTGGAGTTCCAACCAGCGGGCGATCTCGGCCCGGTCGGACAGGCCCGGCAGCTTCGACTGGACGTGGACCGTCCCGCCCAGCTCCGGCTCCTGCTCCCAGACGGTGACCGTGTGGCCGCGTTGGGCGGCGACCAGCGCCGTCTCGAGGCCGGCCAGGCCGCCGCCGACGACGAGGACCTGCTTCGGCGTCTCGGCCGGGGCGGGCGGCGGGAGTTCCTCGTGGCCGGCCTCGGGGTTGACTGAGCAGGCGATCGGCTCGTTCAGCATGTAGCGCTGGTAGCAGGCTTCGACGCAGCCGATGCAGGCGCGGATCTCCTCGGTTTGGCCGAGGCGGGCCTTGTTCGGCAGCTCTGGGTCGGCGATCAGCGCCCGCGCCATCGACACGATGTCGCATTGTCCCTCGGCGATGGCCTGCTCGGCGAACTCGGCTGTGTTGATGTGGTGCGAGCCGATGATCGGGATGTCTGTCACGACCTCACGGACCGCCGCCGCCGCGTAGAGGGCGATGCCTTGGGGCAGGTAGCTCGACGGATAGTGGAGGTGGCCCTCTTCCGACTTGACGTTGTTGGCGTTGACTCGCAGGTAGTCGAGGTTGCCCGGCGCGGTCAGTAGTCGGCACATCTCGACGCCTTCCTCCAGCGTCAGGCCGTCGAGGTTGGACTCGTCGACGTCGACGACGGCGCCGATGATGAAGTCCGGCCCGACGACGGCCCGCATGGCGGCGATGGCCTCGAGCGAGAAGCGGAGGCGTTTCTCCATCGTGCCGCCGTACTCGTCCTCGCGCTTGTTGTAGAGCGGGGAGTTGTAGAGCTGCATGGCGGCGCCGAAGCTCATCATGAGTTCGACCCCGTCGGCCCCGGCCTCCCGGCAGGCCTGGGCGGTCAAGCCGCCGACATGGGCGAAGAGGCCGTACTCAGACTTGAGCATGGAGCGGGACTGGTTGGAGAACATGCCCAGCGGCACGCTGGCCGAGGACTGGGCGACGCCGCCGGCCGCGATCTCGCAGATGGCCTTCGCGCCCGCCTCGTGGATGGTCGCGATGGCCTTGGCGTGGCGCTCGACGCCGGCCGGCGAACCGATCGGGTTGGCTCCGTGGGGCGCTGTGTCGTAGGGCGAGAAGACGGTCGAGGCCAGGATCAGAGCCGCCGCGCCGCCCTCGGCCCGGGCCCGGAGATAGGCCAAGTCTTTAGCCGAGCCGCGCTGCCAGTTCCCGGAGTGCGGCGACATGACGATGCGGTTCTTGAACTCCTGGGAGCCGACTTTGATCGGTCTGAAAAGATGCTCGAAAGCCATGGTGGTTGTCCTTTGGGTCGGGGCTGGCGCCTATCGAATCTTGCGAGTCTTAAACACTCAATCGGCTCTCTCACAAGCGTGAACGCTTGACGTTCGCCTCAATCGTGTCTAAAGACTGGAGCCGAAGTCGGATCGGAACTGAGCCACCAGATTGTGCTGCCAGCCGTCGATCGGCTCCAACCGGCCGTAGAAGAAGCGCAGCACCTCGGGCTCCTCGACCCAGCGCAGGCCGCCCACGATGCGGCGGTTGGCGTACAACCAACGCACCCGGTCGATGGTGTAGTTGACCTGGGACAAGGTGAAGACCCGCCGGGGCAGGGCCAGGCGCAGCAATTCCATGTGGGACAGCGGCTCGGAACCGTCCGGATCGCGCTGTTCGGACAAGGTGCCACGCTCCATGCCCCGCACGCCGGAGGCCAGGTAGACCGACGCCGCCAACGCCCCCGAGGGATACTGCGTCTGGGGCACATGGTCGAGGAAGCGCATGGCGTCGAGGTGGGCCCCCAGGCCGCCCGGCGGGGTCACCACCGGCACGCCGTTGGCCTCCAGCTCGCGCACCATGTGGTTGATGAAGAGCGGCCCCTGGTTGATCATGTCCTCGTCCAAGGTCTCGTCCAAGCCGACGGCGATGGCCTCCATCTCCCGCACCGACATGCCACCGTAGGTCAAGAAACCCTCGTACATCGGCACGAAACCGCGCAACTGACGGTAGATCCGCTCGTCGCGGACGCAGATGCCGCCGCCCCGGCCAAACCCAAGCTTGCGAGCCGAGAAGTAGATGATGTCGGAGCAATCGGCCATGGCGCGCGCGATCTCGGCGATCGAGAGGTCGGCGCACTCCGGCTCGCGCGCCTTGATGAAGTACAAATTGTCAGCCAGCAGGGAGGCGTCCAGCACCAGCCGGACGCGCAGCCGGTCGCAGGCCGCCCGCACCGCCCGTAGGTTGGCCAGGGAGAAGGGCTGGCCGCCGATCAAATTGGTGCCGGCCTCCATGCGCAGGAAGGCGATGTTCTCGACCCCGCGTTCCGCCACCAAAGCTTCGAAGGCGGCCAGGTCCAGATTGCCCTTGAAGGGGAATTGGCTGGTCACCTTGAGGCCTTCCGGAATGACCAGTTCGACCACTTCGCCGCCCAGCTCGGTGATGTGCGCCTTGGCGGTGGTGAAGTGGTAGTTCATGGCCGCCACCGAGCCGGGACGGATGTAGGCCTTGGCCAGGATGTGCTCGCAGGCCCGGCCCTGGTGGGCGGGCAGGAAGTAGGGCATCCCGAAGACGTCCTTGAGCTTGTCGTGCAGCCGGGTGAAGGTGGCCGAGCCGGCGTAAGCGTCGTCGGCCAGCAGCATGGCGGCCTGCTGACGGTCGCTCATGGCGTTGACCCCGGAGTCGGTCAACATGTCGAGGAAGACATCGCGGTTCTGCAGCAGGAAGGTGTTGTACCCCGCCGACTCCATGGCTTTGAGCCGTTCCTCGATGGGTAGAAGACTGAGCTTCTGAATGATACGGACCTTGTGCATCTCCAAGGGGAAGGTCTCGCCACTGAAATAGGTCACCTTTGACATCGAGTCCTCCAGAATCGGCCGACGGAGCGATCAGACTGGGCTCATGCTAGCTTGACTGCGGCGGCGACGGGCCGCCTGGCTCAGGTACGGGCCGCCTGGCCTTGAGAAGGTGGGAGCTATGCCGGGAAAGAATCTGACTCGCCAAGAGGCTAAGCAGCGAGCCGAGTCGCTGAAAGTGGAGTCGTACGACGTCGCGCTCGACCTCAGCGCGACCGGCGACACCTTCCCCTCGGTCACGACGGTGCGCTTCAGCTGCGCCCAGCCGGGCCTGGACTCCTTCATCGACCTGATCGCGCCCCGGGTCCGTCAAGTCCAGCTGAACGGACGTTCGCTCGACCCGGCGACGGTCTTCGCCGACCACCGGATCGCCCTGCCCGGCTTGGCGGCCGACAACGAGCTGACCGTGGTGGCGGAGGCCGCTTGGTCCCACACCGGCGAGGGGCTGCACCGCTTCACCGATCCGGTGGACGGGCAGACCTTCATGTACACCCAGTTCGAGGTGGCCGACGCCCGGCGCGTCTTCGCCTGCTTCGAGCAACCCGATCTGAAAGCCCGCTTCACCTTCCATCTGACCGCCCCGGCCGGCTGGCAGGTCGTCTCCAATCAGCCCACGCCCGAGCCGACGGCGCTGGGGGCTGGCCTGGCCCGCTGGGACTTCGGCGCCACGCCGGTCATGTCGACCTATCTGACCGCCGTCATCGCCGGCCCCTACCGCCGCTGGGACGACACCCACCAGACCCTGGACGGCCGCCCGCTGCCTCTGGCCCTCTTCGTCCGCCCCTCCATGGCGGACCACTTCGATCCTGAGGCGGTCTTCGACGTCACCAAGCGTGGTTTTGAATTCTACGAGCGCGCCTTCGGCGTGTTGTACCCCTACGACAAGTACGACCAGGCCTTCGTGCCGGAGTACAACGCCGGGGCGATGGAGAACATCGGCGCCGTCACCATCACCGAGGCCTACGTCTTCCGTTCCAAGCCGACCCAGGCCCGGATCGACCGTCGCGCCATCACCATCTTGCACGAGCAGGCCCACATGTGGTTCGGGGACCTGGTGACGATGCGCTGGTGGAACGACCTCTGGTTGAACGAGTCTTTCGCTGAGTTCGTCTCCCACCTGGCGGCGGTCTCGAACACCGAGTGGACGGACGCCTGGACCACCTTCCAATCGGCCGAGAAGTCCTGGGGCTACCGCCAAGATCAATTGCCTTCGACCCATCCCATCGTGGCCGAGATCCGCGATCTGGCCGATGTCGAGGTCAACTTCGACGGCATCACCTACGCCAAGGGGGCCGCCGTCCTGCGTCAACTGGTGGCCTGGGTCGGTCAGGACCGTTTCCTGGCCGGCGTCTCGGCTTACCTCAAGCGTCACGCCTGGGGCAACGCCACCTTGGCCGACTTGCTGGCCGAGCTGACCGCCGCCTCGGGCCGTGACCTGGGCGACTGGTCGCGGGTTTGGTTGGAGGAGGCCGGGGTGACCACTCTGCGGCCGGACTTGGCGACGGACGGCCAGACGATCGAGCGCTTGACCGTGCTCCAAGAGACGCCCCCGGTCTACGCCGACTTCGCCCAAGCCAACCCGGTCCGGCCCTCGCTGCGCCCGGCCCGCCTGGCCATCGCCGGATACGACCTGGGCGAGGCCGGCTTGACCCGGACCTGGCAGATCGAGACCGACATCGCCGGCCCGGCCACGCCGGTGCCTCAGGCGGTGGGCCTGAAGCGGCCGGACTTGCTGCTGCTGAACGACCTGGACTGGGCTTACGCCAAGCTCAGGCTGGACCCAGCCAGCCTTCAGACCGCGCTGGTCCACCTGCCCGAGTTGACCGACCCCTTGGCCCGCGCCTTGGTCTGGGGTTCCCTCTGGGACGCCACCCGCGACGGTGAGCTGCCGGGCCGCCGTTACGTCCGCACAGTGCTTGACTCGGTCGCGGCCGAGACCTCCTCCACCACCATCCAGACCCTGTTGAGCCAATTGCGCACCACGGTGGCCTACTACGTCAGCCCGGACCAGCGCGACCGGACGACCGACCAGGCCGCGGCCCGGCTGATCGCCTTGACGGTGGCGGCCGAGCCCGCCTCCGACGCCCAGTTGCAATTCTTCAAGGCTGTGATCGGCTTGGCCCGCGACCAGGTGGCCTTGGACTTCTTGACTGAGTTGTACGACGGGGCGCGCCACTTGGACGGGCTGGCTTTGGACGCCGACCTGAGTTGGGAGGTGTTGACCGCCTTGGTGGCGGCCGGCCGTAAGAACGAGGCCGACATCGCCGCCCGGCTGGCTTTGGACCCCACCACCAGAGGCCATGAGTCGGCCGCCGGGGCCCGTGCCGCCAGTCCCAGTCTGACCGCCAAGCAGGCGGCCTGGCAGGCGGCGGTGACGGACGAGACCATCACCAACGCCACCCAGCGGGCCATCGTGGCCGGCTTCAATCTGGCGCCAGACCGCGCCTCGCTGGCCAGTTTCAGCGAGCCCTATTTCGAGGCCCTGGAGTCGGTCTGGGCCCAGCGCAGCCGCCAGATGGCGACCAACGTGGTCGAGGGCTTGTATCCCGCGCTCAGCCTCAACCTGCCCGGGGCCGATCTAGTGGCCCGGACCGACCGCTGGTTGGAGGACCTGGGGGACCGGACACCGGCCTTGCGCCGGTTGGTGGTGGAGTGCCGGGCCGGGGTCGTACGTTCCCTCCGCGCCCAAGCCGCCGACCGCGCTGAAAGCTCAATCCAGCCTTGAGAGAAGTCTGTTCTAAGCGGCGGTTTGGGGTGGACAGCGGGTCGGAGATGGCTCCCCTCGACCCTGGTTGCCTATCGTTAGCCTTAGACACGATTGAGGTGAACGTCAAGCGCTCGCGCTTGAAAGCGAACCGATTGAGTGTTTGCGGCCCACCAGGGCCAATAGCCGGGTCTGACCCTCGTCAGGGCCAGAGGTTTTGACTCGCGCTGGTTGAGGAAGGCCATCCATGATCGTCAGTAAGGATCTGACCAAAGACTTCGGTTCCAAACGGGCCGTCGATGGTCTGACCTTCGAGGTCAGGCCTGGCCTGGTGACGGGTTTCCTCGGCCCCAACGGCGCCGGCAAGTCGACCACCATGCGTTTGATCCTGGGCCTGGACCACCCGACCCACGGCACGGTCACGGTCAACGGCCGGCGTTACGTCGAACACCGCGCCCCCTTGCAGGAAGTCGGCGCCCTGATCGACGCCAAGGGGACCCATCCCGGCCGGACCGCCCGCGCCCATCTGCGGGCTCTGGCCGCCACCCATGGCATCAGTTCCAAACGGGTCGACGAGGTCATCGAACTGGCCGGCCTGGAAACGGTGGCGAACAAACGCGTGGGTGGCTTCTCCCTCGGCATGGGCCAGCGTCTGGGCTTGGCCGGCGCTCTCTTGGGCGACCCCTCCACTCTGATCCTGGACGAGCCGGTCAACGGCCTCGATCCGGAGGGCGTGGCCTGGGTGCGTGACCTGGTCAAGCGTCTGGCTGGGCACGGCCGGACCATTTTCCTGTCCAGCCACCTGATGAGCGAGATGGCGCTGACGGCCGACCACCTCATCATCTTGGGCCGGGGCCGGCTGATCGTAGACGCCCCGGTCGAGGACATCATCGCCCAGGTCTCGGGCACGGTGACCGAGGTCCGTTCCCCTCAGTCCCCCCAAATCGCCGATCACCTGACCACCGCCGGCTACCAGGTGACTCAGCCGCAGCCGGACATGGTGGTGGTGACCGGACTGACCCCGAGCCAGATCGGTGAGTGGGCCGCCGCCCAAGGTTGGGTCATCCACGAGCTGTCGCCGGTCACCCGGTCCTTGGAAGAGGCCTATTTGAGGCTGACCGAACAGGATCAGGAATTCACCTTCCACACCAGCGGTCGCCCGAACGAGAAAAGGCCGCCGGCGCCGTTGCTGGGCGATCCCAGCCGTCCGGTCGACCGGTCGGACGTCCCCGCTTTACGGCCCGCCACCCACCGGCCGGAGAACGCGGCCCAGTCCCAGCCGGTCTGGGAGCCGATCGACCCCAGCGTGGTGACGACGGACAACTTCTGGCGCTCCTACGCCGAGGCCTCCGGCACCTTGGAGGAACACCCGGGCGAGGTCAGCCCGGCCGGGACGATGTCCGAACTCGACCCCGACTGGCCCAGTTTGGACGCGGTCTGGTCGACTTTGAACACCCCGATGCCGAACCGGGCCAATTTCCTCGCCACCGCCGCGCCGAACCCGGCCCTAGCCGCCGCCCCGACCGGACCCATCGGCCCGCCCGGGCTAGCTGGAACGCCTAGTCCGGGCGGCTTAGTCGGCCCGATCAGCCCAGTTGGCCCGGCCGGCCCATTGGGCCTGGCCGGCGGGACCGGTCTGGCCAGCCCGTTCGGCCCGAGCGGATCGCAAAGGCCTCTCCCACCGGTCGGCGGAAGGCCGACGCCCGCTTCCGCCTCGTCCTACCTGCCTCCCTCCGCCTCGTCTTACCTGCCCCCCTCCGCTGCGGCGCTCAGGCCCGGACCGGACCGATCGTCGCAACTGTCCGACCTGGCCGGTCCTTCGCCGTCGAGCGGTCTGGCCCACCCGTCCGCGCCCTCCTACCCCGTTCCCAGCGGACCGGACCGCCTAACCGGCGCCCTACTCAGCGCACCGACCTACCCCGCCTCCAGCGCCGGGCCGGCCGGACCAGCCCGCCCAGCCGGCTCCGCCCTACTCAGCGCACCGACTTACCCCGCCCCACTGGCCAGTCCGGCCCCAGCCAGCGCCCCGGCCTATCCCACCGGCCCAGCCCGGGCGGCCGGTCCGATCCATCCCTCCGCGCCCTCCTACCCCACCCCCACCGGGCCAGCCGGCTCCGCCCTACCTAGCGCACCGACCTACCCCGCCCCGGCGACCCCACCGGCCAGCTCGGTCCACCCCACGGCCGCGTCAGCCGCCTCGACTCGCCCCGCCAGCCCGCCGGCCTTCCCCTCGGTCTATCCCGCCAGCGCGCCGTCGGCGGCCACGGCCTCCGCCTTGGCGGCGGCCGGTCGACCGCCTTACCCATCGCCCAACCCGACGGCCGGATCACCCACCTCCGGCGCAGCTTCTCAAGCCCTGGCTGGCACCAGCGCCAGCCGGGCCTACCCGGTCACGGGGTCGGCTTCCAGCCTCGGCCCGGACCCGCTTCCGACCGCCTCGGCCCGGTCCGCCCCGACGGCCGCCTCACCGTCTTACCCCGCCCGCGCGTCCACCTACCCCGCCAGTCCGGCCGCCTACCCGACCGACTCTTCCCCGCGTCCGACCGGCTCGTCCGTCTATCCCGCCACCTCTCCGGCCGGATCTTCGGCCTATCCCGCCGCTTCTTCGGTCTACCCCACCACTTCGCCCCAGCGCCCCGCCTACCCGACGTCGGACGCTCTGGGACCATCCGGCGCGGCAATCGGTTCGGTCCAAAGCCGCGTCCAAGCCATCCTGGACCAGCCCTGGCCCGTGCCCTTGCGGCCGGCCTCCGAATTGTCGTCGACGCCGGCGACCGTTCGGGCGAACCTCCCCGGGCCGACCCGGGCCAACTCCTCCCCACCGCTGGCGGCCGGCGATCCCCTGCTCCCGGCCCCCGAGTCAGACCGTCACAGCGCCGCCAGCGGGCCGGCCTGGGCCAATCAGCGCCATACCCCCACCGCATCGAGTCGGCCCGACGGGGTTGGCATCCGCGCGATGACCGATCTCGCCTCCAGCGGGCCGTGGCCGGCCCCGGCCGGGGCCGCCTCAGCGGTCTATCCCGCCTCGGCTGCGTCGGCCGCCGCCTACCAGTCGCCTCTGACCGCTCCGGCGACCGCTCCCGCTCCCCTGTCCTCCAGCGCCGGCCGGCCAGCCTCCAGCTTCGGCCCGGACTACGACCGCTACGGGGCCACCCGGCCGCGTTCCTATCTGACCGAGCCAGCCCCACCGGTCCCACCGGCCACTCCCGGTTTGAGCGGCGGCCAGACCGCTTGGCCCGTCTCGGCCGGCGGCGCGACGCGCGCCACCGCTCCCTCCGGCGGCCATAGCCCGACCTGGTTGTCCTCCGGTTCCACCACAGGCGGTCCCGGCGTCAGCCTGTCGGGCGTCAACATCAACCGCGACCCGATCACGCCCCGCCCCCCGACGGCCGCGTCGCCCCAGACCGGCCGCGGCCCGCAGCCAGCCGCCCCGCAGCCCTACGCTCAACCGTCCGTCGTGGCCCAGCCCCCTCTGCCAGCCACCGGATCGGTCCGGCCCAACCCGGCCAGCGCGCCCGCCGCCAGCCCCGGCCAGCGCCCGGCGACAGGCGCTGGAACGCCCACCGGCCATCTGGGCCCCCAGCTGTCCGGCCGGCCGGACCCGGCCGGACCACCCACCGCGCCGCCTACTCCGACCAGCGCCGGGGCCCGCCCTGGAGCGGGCGGAGCCCGTCCCCTCACCCCCCTGATACCAGCCCCGGCCGGACCAGGTCAGGCGTCCGCCGACAGCGGCCCCTGGTCGCCTGAGACGACCGGATCGCTGACCCCGTTGTTGGATCAGTTGTTGGCTGAGCCCGATCCGGGGGCTTCCTCGCCCTCCCGGCGTGGCTTCCAGTCCCTGCCCGCCGGCTCCGGCCCGCCCACCGGCTCGACCCCTCGTCTGGGTGACGCCATGTCGATCACGCAAGCCTCGCTGCGCCGGCTGTGGAACAAGGAGGCCTGACCATGGCAGTGCCGTATCAGACCGTACGGTCCTCGGTGCCGGCCCGTTTGACCGTGCCCCGGGTCATCCGCTCCGAGTTCTTGAAGTTCTTCTCTCTCCGTTCGTCCTGGTGGGTGATGATCGTCTTCTTCGCCCTTTCGACCGTCTTCTGCCTGATCTTGTCGCTGGCCGCCGGCTCCCTCAGCGGAGCCACCTTCGACGGCAACGGCGACCCGGCTCCGATCGATCCCAGCGACATCATCAAGCAGTTGAACCTGATCGATCTGATCAGCATGCCGGTGACGGTCCTAGGCACCCTCATCATCTCCATCCTGGGCGTCTTGGTCATCACCAACGAGTACAGTTCGGGCCTGATCCGGTCGACCTTCACAGCGGTGCCCCGCCGGCTGCCCGTCATCTTGGGCAAGGTCGTCGTCCTGATCGCCGGCGGCGCTTCGATCACCTACGCGGCCATGCTGTTGTCGTACTTGATCGGCCGCATCATCCTCGCCCCCCATGGCATCAATCTGACCCTGATCTCCGGGCCGGCCGGGCGTATCTTCGTCGGCGTCCCCCTGGTCGTGGTCACCTTCGCCCTGATGGGTCTGATGATCGGTTGTCTGATCCGTTCCACAGCCGGTTCGATCGCCACCACCGTCGGTCTGACCTTCGTCCTACCGGCCCTGGCCGACACCTTCCGGGGCCTACTGGTGATGGGCCAGGACAGTGTCTCCGGCTGGCGGAAGATCGTGGTCTACCTGCTCGATCTGCTGCCGACCTCGGCCAGCAATCGGCTGCTGGCTTTCGACCCGGTGTCGCCCGAGGCGGCTGGGTTGTACTACAGCCCTTGGGCCGGTTACGGCATCCTCTGTCTCTGGCTCCTGGCCTTCGCCGTGGCCGGTCTGCTGCGCCTGATGCGATCTGACGCCTGAGACCGGCTGGGGCCGGTTGTGCCATGCTTGAACGTGTGAGCCAAACCCCTCGACCCAGCCTGCTCGGCTACGCCTGGTTGTCCATCGCCGCCGCCATCGTCACCATCGTCTTGAAGCTGGTGGCCTGGCGTATGACTGGCTCGGTCGGCTTGTTGTCGGACGCCGCCGAGTCGCTGGTCAACCTGGCGGCGGCGGTCTTGGCCCTCTTCATGCTCAAGGTGGCGGCCCGTCCGCCCGATGACGACCACCACTTCGGCCACACCAAGGCGGAGTACTTCTCGGCCGCCGTCGAGGGGATTCTGATCTTCGTGGCGGCCGTCCTCATCATCGTCTCCGCCACCGGCCGGCTGCTCCGCCCCCAGCCGTTGGACAACATCGACATCGGCGTCCTCTTGACGGT
The DNA here is from genome assembly GCA_031265875.1 of Propionibacteriaceae bacterium. Taxonomy (GTDB): domain Bacteria; phylum Actinomycetota; class Actinomycetes; order Propionibacteriales; family Propionibacteriaceae; genus WQYJ01. The sequence goes on along the minus strand of JAISCA010000035.1, from coordinate 42,718 downwards.
GGTGGCCTCCGTCGTCAACGGTCTGGTCGGTTTTATCCTGATCCGGGCCGGCCGCCGCCACCGTTCGATCACGCTGGTGGCCGACGGCAAGCATCTCATGACCGATGTGGTGACCTCGGTCGGCGTCATCGCCGGCGTCGTGGCCGTCCGCCTGACCGGCTGGCTGCCGCTCGACCCCATCGTCGCCCTGGCCGTCGGAGCCAACATCGTCTTGACCGGGGCCAAGTTGATACGCGACTCCACTCGCGGCTTGATGGACGAGACCCTGCCGGACCAGGACAACGCCGCCATCGCCGCCATCCTGGCCGGTTTCAGCCGGGACGGCGTCATCTTCCACGGACTGCGCACCCGGGGGGCCGGCCGCTCCCGCTTCGCCGCCTTCGACATGCTGGTGCCCGGCGATTGGACCGTCCGCCAAGGCCACGACCTGATCGAGGAGGTCGAGGCGGCCGTGGGCGAGGTCCTGCCCGACCTCGAACTGACCGTCCATCTGGAGCCGCGCGAGGACCCCAGGGCCTACAACGACTACGCCGTCGAGTACCCCATCCCCGACCCGGACTAGACCCGCCGGGCGGTGGAGTACGGTCACGCGAGCGACGGTTGCGACTACGCCTTCGGTGTGTTGTCGCGTTGTCGTACGCAGGTACTCAATCGACGAGGGGGCCTCGCGCGATTGAGCAGTTTACGACTGTCGCTTCGGCGTGTCGGATGTCGTAGGCGCTCAATCGGCGACGGGGGTGGGGCGACCGAGCGGTTCCGACCCCATGGCGACGGGAGCGTCAGGCGGGGTGGGCGGGACGGTCAGGCGGAGGCGGTGGAGTCGTCCTCAGTCAGGCGGATCTCGTCCAGGGTGGCGGTGGTGAGGCGGAGGTCCAGGGGCACTTCGTCGCCGATGGCGGGCGGCGGGACCTCGGCGGGCAGGAAGACCAGGCTGACCTGCATGTGGGGCGGCTCGACGAAGGGGCGCTTGGCGCCGGCGATGGTGAAGGGGCTACGGGACCGGCCCAGGGCCGCCAAGAGGCCCTCGGCCACGGCTTGGCCGCGCCGGCGCCAGGTGGCGGCGGTGGAGGGGGCGCTCAGACCGACGCCGTGCGAGGTGCCGCCGGCTAGGACCACGATGTGCCCGTCGGCCGGGGCCTTGTGCTGCCAGTAGCCGACCCGCTGGCCGCGCCGGACCGGATGCCGGTCGATCACGCTGGCCGTCACCCGGCGGGAGTCCGGGGCGCCCAGCCAGAGCCGGGTGCCCAGTCGGAGCCGGCAGTCGCCCAATTCGGCCCGGACCTGGTCGTACTCGGTCTGGGACAGGTGGGACAGCCAGACCGGCGCGGCGCCCACGGCCAACCCGGCCCGGCCCAGTTCCAGGGCCTCGGCCGGCCCGGGCCGGTGACGGGCGGCCGGCAGGGGCAGATGCAGGGCCCAACCGACCAATTCGACGCCCTCCAGCTCGTCGGCGACCTGGTCCAGGTCGGCCCGGCCGATGCCATGGCGGGCGATCGAGGTCATCAGCTCGACCACCACCTGGGGCGCGATCGGCTGGTCGGCCAGCCGGGCCAGGTCCTCCAGCCGGGAGACCGTCCGGATCAGACCGGGGTCGTGGCTGGGCGGGTCGTCCGGACGCCAGGGCTGCAGGATCAAGATCCGGCCGGTGAAGTGGGCCCGGGCCAGGGGGGCCTCGGCCAGAGTGCCGACGGCCAGGGTTTCAACGCCCAGCCGGGTGGCCTCACTGGCCAAACGGGCGACGCCGAAGCCGTAGCCGTTGCCCTTGGCCACCGGCGTCAAGCCGGGCGTGGTCTGGGCCACCTGGTCGAGGTGGTCCCGCCACCGGTCCTGATCGAGATGGAGGACGACACCCATCAGACCACCTCCTCCGGCGCTGACCCCGGGGCCGGGGTGGACTCATCGGTTCGGCCAGCGCCAGCTTCTGCGGCCCCAACGGCCCCGGCGAGCGGTTCTGAACCTTGGACCGGCGCACATCCCACTTCCCCGTCAGCCTCAGCCTGCGACTCCACAGGCTGGGACGGACCGACCGGCGCGGGCGGCTGGGACGGGTGGAGCGGGGCGTCCGGAGCGGTCCGGCGGACCCGCTTCCCAGTTTCCTCCGGCTCTGACCCCAGGAGTGGTACGGACTCCTCCGTCCGGCCGTCACCGGCGAGCCGGGCGGAGCGCCGGGCCGATAGGGACTGGCCGGACCGGACCGCCACTGATTGAGAGGAGTCGGGGGGAACGGCGTCGGCCGGGGCGGGACGATCTGACGGAGCGGGATGGCTGGCTGGGGCGGGCTGGACCGGCGGACCGGAACGAGCCAGGTGGGAACGCCGGAGCGACCGACCCAGCGCAGCGGGCAGACCGCGCAGGCGGGCGGCCAGGGCGGCGCGGTCGACGTACAACTGGAAGGCCCGGTAGAGCGGCCGGTTGAGCACTAGGTCCCACTCGCCGACGTACTCGACCGCCTGGCCGCCGGTGCCGACCTTGAACTGGATCAGGCCGACCTCGGGGTCGTCCGCGCCCAGGCCCGGCGTGATGCCACGGAGATCGTAGACCGTGGCGCCGGCGGCCAAGGCGTCGCGCATCATGCGCCACTGGATGGCGTTGGAGCCCCGCACCTGGCGCTTGGCCGTGGCCGAGGCGCCGTAGGAGTACCAGACCTGGCGACCCAGCTTGACCCAAGTGGCGCCCGCCACCAGATCGCCCTCGTGCTCGGCCAGGTAGAGCCGGATACGGTCGGGGTCCTCGGCCCGCAGGGCGCGCCACATGGTCTCGAAGTAGGTCAGGGGCCGAGGCCGGAAGCCGTCGCGGGCGGCCGTCTCCAGGTAGAGCCGGTGGAAGTCGGCCAAATCGGCTGACTGACCGGTCCGCACGGTCAGGCCGGCCTGGTCGGCCTTCTTGATGTTACGCCGCCAGAGCTGGTTCATACCGGCCAGCAGGTCGGCCTCGTCGCGTCCCGCCAGCGGCAGCTGGAAATTGAAGGCCGGCTGGCCGGCCGCGAAACCGGACTCGGTCAGTTGGCAGCGCCAACCGGACTCGGCCAGGCTCGCCACCAAGCGCTCCCCGGCCGCCTCGACCTGGTCCGGGCGGACCTGGCTCAGACTCTCGACCGTGTCGTCGGCCAAAGCGGCTTTGATGGTGGGGGCGAGCCAGCGCCGACGGACCACGGTCGGGCCGATCCGGACCGCGAAGGCGCCCAAATCACGCAGATGCCGCACCAACGGCCTGAGATAGGCCGCCGGGTCGATCGCGTCCCAGTCCAGCACCGGACCCTCCGGCAGGTAGGCCAAGCTACGGCCCAGCTTGGGGATGGGGCGCAACAGGACCGAGCCGACCCCGACCAGGCGACCGGCCTCGTACCAGCCCAGGCGCTGGCCGCGCCAATCCGGCTTGACCTCGGCCCAGGCCGGGGTCTGTAAGAAGGAGGCCCGCTCGCGCTGAGCCAGGAAGTCGAGGTAGGGGCCGGGGTCGAGCGGGGCCACAGAGATGCTCACGGCGCCCCCTCAGCCACGCCGGCCGAACAGGCGACGGCGCGGGCGACGCTCGCCGGTGGCCTCCGGTTGGGAGTCAGCCTCTGGTTTGAGTTCAGCCGACCGCTCGGACTCGGCCCCCCGACCCGGCCTGGTCCGGCGCTGGCTGGGGGGATCAGCCTCAGAGACGCCTGGCCGCTGGGAAGCCGAGCCTCGGCCCGAGCCGGTTCGGGTCTCACTGAAGGGCGCCTCCGGGGGCAATCGGTCGGACTCCACGGCTGGGTCAGGACCGGCCCCGAGCGGGGCTGTCGCAGCCGTCCCCCCTGAGCCGTCTGGGTCGTCTGAACCGTCTGACTGGCCCGCTCCACCTGAACCGATCGGTTGGACCGCTCGACTACGGGAGCGGCCGGCTCGACGCCGGGACCGGCCGCTGGCCGGACCGGTTCGGTCCGGGGATTGGTCAGGGGTCGGACCGGTTCGGTCCAGGGACTGGCCGGGGGCGGGGCCGGATCCGTCTGGACCGTCTGGACCGTCCGCACCGGCGCCAACGGCGCCAGTCGGACTAGCGGCGTCGCTCGGGCCAGCCAGTTCGGCCTGGTCCTGGGACCGCTTGGCCCGCGACAGCACCACCGAGCGCTCGTAGTCGTCCAGGGTCGGCATGCCGTAGGCCCGGGCGGTGGTGTTGTACAACTCGGCCACGTTGCGGCCCAGGCGTTGGGCGAACTGGTGGGCGATCTCCCCGGCCACGGCCGTCACCGGGTGGCCGAAGACGACATGGACCTGAGGCCGGTCGGTCGGCGGGATCGAACGGTAATAAGGCCAGGCGGCGTAGGCCCCGACCAGGGCGACCGGCAGACAGGGCACGTCCCGGGAGATGCTGAGGGCGGCCACCCCCGGCTTGAAGGGCCCCATCGCCCCGGTCCGCGAGCGGGTGCCCTCGGGGAAGACCAGCAGCGGCACGCCGGCGTCGAGCAGACGCCCGGTCAGACCTTGGCGGGTGCGTAACCCCTTGCGCTCGATCGGGTAGGCGTTGAAGAAGAGGGAGGTGGCCATACCCTTGACCCGCTTGTCGAAGAAATAGTCGGCCGCCGCCCCTGTGGCCAGATTCTTGCTCAAACGGTGGGGCAGGGCGCCCACGATCAAGGGCGCGTCCAAGTGGGAGGAGTGGTTCGACACCACGATGAAGGGCGGTTCGACGTTGTCCAACCGTTCCAAACCGTGCACCTGCACCTTGCAGATGCCCCAGATGACCGACTTCAACATGACGTCCTGGGCCACTAGGCGCAGACCGCCGCGCACCCGCGAACGGTAATGACGCGGGTCCTGGCTAGCGGGAAGCTTCGACGCCACCGGTCAGTCCCTCGAACTGGTCAATTTGGCCGAGACCCAGCGGATGGCCCGCCGCGGCGCCACCCGGGCCAGCCAGACCGCGAATTTCCAACGCTTGCTCGGCACGCACAGGACCTGGCCCCGGTCCAGGCTGTCCAGCGTCTCCCGCACCACCTGGTCGACCGAGGTCCAGACCAGCGACGGCAGGTTGTGGGCGGTGACCTGGCCCCGGCGGTGGAACTCAGTCTTGAGCCAACCCGGCATGACCGCCACCACCTTGACGCCGTGGTCGGCCAACTCGATGGCCAGCGACTCGGTGTAGATCTGGACCCAGCTCTTGATGGCCGAATAATCGCCGGTGGCGATGACGGCCGAGGCGCTGGCGATGTTGACGATGCCGCCCCGGCGGCGGGACCGCATCGACTGGGCCGCCGCCCGCGACAGGATCAGCACCGCTAGGCACATGACGTCGAGGGCGCGGGCGTGGGTCTCGACGTCGGTGTCGATCAGAGAACCGTGCAGAGCGAAGCCGGCGTTGTTGATGAGCAGGTCGACCGGCCGTTCCAAGTCGCCCACCCGTTCGGCCAGGGCCAAGACCTCGGCCCGCACCGCCAAATCGGTCGGAAAGACCTCGACGGCGACGCCGTGCTGATGCCGTAACTGTTCGGCCGCCGCCTCCAAGCCGACCCGATCGCGCGAAGCCAGCACCAAGTCGAAGCCCCGCCCCGCCAGTGCCGCTGCGAAGGCCCGTCCCAGGCCGACTGTGCCGCCGGTGATGACCGCCGTCGGCATGTCAGCCGATCGCCGCCACGGTTTCGCGGGCCATGGCCAACTCCTCGTTGGTCGGCACCACCAAGACAGTGACCGGTGAGTCCGGGGTCGAGATGACCCTGGGGCCGCTGTTGGGGGCCTGGTTGGCGACTGGGTCGATCCGGCAGCCCAGATGGGCCAGACGTTGGCAGGCGGCCCACCGGACGTCCTGGTCGTTCTCACCCACGCCCGCCGTGAAGACGAGGACGTCCAGGCGGCCCAGGACGGCGATGTAGGCGCCGATGTAGCCGATCAGACGGTGGATGTAGACGTCGAAAGCCAGCTCGGCGGCGGCGTCGCCGGCCTCGATCTTGGTCCTCAGGTCACGGAAGTCGGAGGTGCCGTCGGCCAGGCCGGCCACGCCAGATTGGTTGTTCAGGAGGGTGAAGACGGCGGCGGAGTCCATGTCGGCCACCCGGCTCAGATAGGAGAAGATGCCCGGATCGACGTCGCCGGAGCGAGTGCCCATGACCAGACCGGGCAGAGGGGTCAGACCCATCGAGGTGTCGACCGCCCGACCGCCTTGGATGGCCGAGATCGAGGCCCCGTTGCCGAGGTGGCAGACGATCTGGTTGAGCTGGCCCAGGTCACGGCCCAGGAATTCAGCCGCCCGCTTGGAGACGTAGCTGTGCGAGGTGCCGTGGAAACCGTATTTCCGGATGCCGAACTGCTCGGCGATGGTCTTGTCGATGGCGTAGGTGTAGGCCGCCGGCGGCAGGGTGGAGAAGAAGGCGGTGTCGAAGATGGCGACGTGCGGCACCTGGGTCAGGACGGCCTGGGCGGCCTTGATGCCAGCGATGACGGGCGGGTTGTGCAACGGGGCCAGCCCGGACAGCTCGGTCATGCCGGCGACGACCTCGTCGTCGATGACGATGGTCTCGCGGAAGCGCTGGCCGCCGTGGACGGTGCGATGTCCCACCGCCACCACCTGGTCGAGGGCCGGCCCGTGGTCGGCGAAGGCCTGCACCACCAGGCGCAAGGCCTCCTGGTGGTCCGGGATCGGCGCCTGCACGATCTGCTCGCCGGCCGGCGTGCGGTGCTTGATCCGCCCCTCGGGCAAGCCGATCTTCTCCACTAGACCGGTCGCCCAGACCGACTCGTCCGAGGTGTCGATGACCTGGTACTTGACTGAGCTGGAGCCACAGTTGAGGACAAGGATGGGGGTTGGCACGGTCTCCTCCGTCTCTGTTCGGACTGCGCCGGAAGACCTACGCTCCCCGTCACGGCCTGACGCTGAGCGTCAAAGGCTAGGATAGTGGGGCTTAAGGCCTCAGTCGACGCCACGCCGCGATTGGGCGTATTGCCTTCTCAGCATGGCCTTGCCGCCCTGGTAGGTGGCTAAGAAGTAGCCCCCGTAGACGATCAGCAGGACGGCGGCCGTGAACAGACTGCTGCCGAGGACGCTGCCCTTGTCGAAGGCGCTGACGACCTGTTCCGCGATGGCCACGCCGATCACCGAGTGGACCGCCGCCAGCGCCATGGGCAAGCCGAAGTAGACCAGGACCTGAGCGAAGATGGACCGGTTGAGCATCTTGTCCTCGACCCCGATCTTGCGCAGCGCCCCGTAGCGGCTCAGACTGTCGCTCATCTCCGAGAGTTGCCCGATGGCCAGCACGGCGGCCGAGGCGATCAAGAAGACGATGCCCAGGTAGATCGCGACATAGGCCACTAGGACCGAGGTCGAATTGCCGAAAGCCTCCACTTCCTGGCGGGTCCAGAGCGAGACATCGACTTTCAATTCGGCACGCAGCAGCGGATGGGCTTGCTGGACCAGGCTCTCGCTGCGGTCTTTGGGGTCGAGGTAGTTCAAGTGCAGGGCGTCCCGGGCCGGCGCCAGACCGGTCACCAGGTGGTCCGGCACCACCAGGGTCATCTTGTAGTCCTGGTTCTGCAGCACTTCCATGACATTGTCGTGGAAGGTGTCCGGGCCGGCCGACAGCGTGACCCCGTTGACGGCGATGGTGGGGCGGGAGTCGACGTACTCCTGGGTGGCTCTCTTCATGGCCGCGTTGGCGACGGCGTAGTTGATGGCGTAGTGGCCCGGGGACAGGGCGATCGGAGCTTGGCCCATCAACCGCAGGACGGCGTTGTAGTCGGACAGCTTGAGCAGATAGGTCTTGGCCTCGTGGCGCTGCTCGAAACCGTTCTCCCGCACCATCAGGGGAACGGTCAGCCCGGCCTCGTAATAGCGCACGACCAGGCTCTGACTGGCCACCGACCCCAACGGCAGACCGATCTGGGCCAAGGCCGCCGGCAGATCGACCCCGCTGTAAGAGCCCTCCGCTTGGTTCGACCGGGCGGCCGTGCTGAAGGTGGCGTCGAAGGGCGTCCCCCGGCGCAATTCCTGGGAGATCGAAGTCGACAGACCCAGCCCGGCGCAGAGCGTGCAGATGGAGACGAAGAGCATCAAGCAGACCATCGTGATGGAGACGTAGGCGGTGTTGATCTTGCTGCTGAGCTGACGCAGCACGAAAGCGTTCAAACCCTTCAGGTAGACCGACTTGGTCTGTTGGAAGACCTTGAGCAGGAAGCCAGACAAGGAGAAGAAGAACAAGAAGGTGCCGACCACGCCGGCCAAGATCACATAGCGCAAGCTGGCGGAGTCCAAGACCTTGGCCGTGCCACCGGTCAGAACCGTGCCGTAGGCCCAGCCCAAGCAGACCAGCGAGATCACGAACACGACCACGGACTGAGCCAGTTTGGGGGTCTTGAACCACTCGCTGCGGCGGTCGGCGTAGAGCAGGTCGATCAGCTTCTGCCGGCTGATCATGAAGGCGTTGAAGACCAGCAGCAAGCCGAAGACGACGCCGAAATAGACCACCGTCTTGATCAGCGATTGGGCTGAGAAGACGAATTGCAGCCGTTCCACCGGCACCTTCATCAGCTTGGCCGTCAGCACGGCCATGCCCTGCGACAGCGACACGCCCAGGGCCAGGCCGGCGGCCAGAGAGAACAGGCCGACCAGGACGGTCTCGCCGATCAGGATGCGCGAGATCTGGCCCCGGTTCATGCCCAGGGTCAAGTAGACGCCGAACTCCTTCTTGCGCCGCCGGATCAAGAAGCGATTGGCGTACAGGATCAGCAAGCCCAGGATGATCGAGACGAAGACCGAGACGATGCCGATGATCTGGGTGAACTCCTTGAACACACGACCATTGCTAGCGCTCGCCCCCATGATGGCCTGCTGGCTCTCGATGGCGTTGAAACTGTAGAAGACGCAGACGCCGAAGGTCAGAGTCAGGAAATAGACCGTGTATTCGCGCAGGTTCTTACGGACGTTGCGCAGAGCCAGCTCAATCGACATCATTGGCGTCACCACCTAGCAGACTGATCACCTGCATGATCTGGTCGAAGAAGGACTTGCGGCTGGAGCCGCCCCGGACCACCTGATGGAACAACTGACCGTCGCGGATGAAGAGGATGCGGTCGCAGTGGCTGGCCGAGAAGGCGTCGTGCGTCACCATCAAGATGGTCGCGGCCCGCTGGCGGACCAAGCTCTGGAAATTCTCCAGCAATTCCTTGGCTGATTTGGAGTCGAGGGCGCCGGTCGGCTCGTCCGCCAAGACCAAGGTCGGCTCGGTCACGATGGCGCGAGCGCTGGCCACGCGCTGCCGCTGACCGCCGGACATCTGGTAGGGGAACTTCTTCAACACCTGGCTGATGCCGAGGACGGCCGCCACCGCCTTGACCCGGCGGTCGATCTCACGCGGTGAGCGCCTCAGGATGGTCAAAGCCAAAGCGATGTTCTCGTAACCGGTCAAGGTGTCGAGCAGATTGAAGTCCTGGAAGATGAAGCCGAGCGACTCGCGCCGGAACCGTGACAGATCGCTTTGTTTCATGCTGGTGATATCGCTACCACCGATCAAGATGCGCCCACTGGTGGCCGTGTCGATCGTCGAAATGCAATTCAAGAGGGTCGTCTTACCGCTGCCCGAGGCCCCCATGATACCGACGAACTCGCCGGCCGCCACAGCGAAACTGATGCCGTTCAAAGCCTTAGTCAGATTGCCTTTGCCACCGTATAATTTGACGACATCTTGAACCTCAAGAATAACGGGCGGAACCGCCCCCTCCGGCATTTGCTGCGAAGTCACAACTGTACCTCATCCTTCATCATACAGATTTACGATATTACCCTTATCGAATCCGGATTCAAGGCCCTAGCGGGGTCCGGGGTGGGAGCTGGGCTGGGCCGGGCGGGGCCGGGCGGCCGGGAACAGGATGGTCAAGGTCGTGCCCTGGCCCGGCGGCGAGAACAGCGACAGACCGAGGCCGAGTTTGGCGCAGATCTTCCAGCCCAGGTACAAGCCGAGGCCGGTGGGACGGTCGCCGTGGCGGCCGTTACGGCCGTAGAAGCCCTTCTGGAAAACCCGGCCGACGTCCTGCGCGGACACCCCCGCGCCGTCGTCGTGGATGTCCAAAGCCACCTGGTCGGCTTGCCTCCGGCCTCGGAACTCGATTTGTCGTCCACCGTACTTGACCGCGTTGTCGATGATCTGCCGGATGACGAAGATGGTCCACTGCGGATCGGTCATCACCGTCAGGTCGCAGCTGGCGATGACGACGCTGACGCCGCCGTCGATCAGACGCCGGGCCTGATTGCGCACGGCCCCGTCCACCAGCTCGCCCAGGAGCACCGCTCTGATCAGGTAGTCCTGCTCATGGCTGCGGCTGCGGGCGTAGAAGAGGGCCTGCTCGACCAAGCCCTCGATCCGCTCCAAGGCTTCCTGAACGGCTCGGTCACCCGCGTTCTGGCTGGCCAACTTGGCCCCCGCCAGGGGCGTCTTGATCTCATGCACCCACAGCTCGACGTACTCCTGATAGTCGATCTGGGCGGCCCGTTGGCGGCGGGCCCGCACCACCGTGCATCGGATCGACCAAGCGCTGAGGCCGGCCAGGGCCAAGCCGGCCGCGACCGCGGCCAGGGCCGACCCGGCCCGCCAGCCGCCGTTCGACCTCATAGGGAATAGCCCTGCCCTCGTTTGGTGCGTAGGACTTCGGCCGCTCCGATCTGGCCCAACTTCTTGCGCAGCCGGTTGATGTTGACGGTCAAGGTGTTGTCGTCGACGTAGGCCTCGGTCTGCCAGAGCGTCTCCATGATCTCGCCGCGGGAGACGATGGCGCCCTCGCGCTCGGCCAGCAGACGTAGTATGCGCAGCTCGTTCTTGGTCAGATCGGCGCTGCGCTGGCCCAGCCTGACCTGGCTCTGGCCGACGTCCACGACCAGCTCGCCACAGCGCACCAGAGCGGGCGTGGCGGACTCGTAGGTCCGGCTCAGCAGGGTCGCGATCTGAGCCAGCAGAATGCCGGTGTTGAAGGGCTTGGTGACGTAATAGTCCGCCCCCAGATTGAGGCACATCAGCTGGTCCGCCTCCCCGCTCCGGCAGGTCACGACCACGATCGGCAGCTGCGAGTGGCGGCGCAGTTCACGACAGACCTGGAAGCCGTCGTAGATCGGCAGGTTGAGGTCGAGTAGAACTAAATGGGGATTGGTCGAAATGGTGAAGTCGACCACGTTCTCGAAGTCTTCGGTGACGATGACGCGGTACTTGTATCGCTCCAGCAGAACCTTCAGCTCCTGCCGAACCGTCCGGTCATCCTCGATGATCAGGATGGTGTACACAATCAAACTCACGTTCTCTTGATACGGCCGCTGGGGACGGCCGCTGGGCCCGGTCTCGCCGCAGTCGGCGCGACCGAGTTGGAAGCGTCCGCCTGGCCCTAGGCCAGATCGCCGTCAGGGGCCGCGCGACGCTTTCCGGCGCCGGAGCCTAGGCGGGTTCGCCGACGGACCGCCAGAAGGGGATCTGACGACGCCAGCGAGGCGTTCTGAATGTCCCTCATCCCAGGTCCGGCGCCTCACCCTGGCCCAGACTTTCTGTCTGGCGGCTGTCGCTTCCGCACAACCGATAGGCGACCCGACCTGAATTACGACTCGGACACTCCAATCGAAAGGGATTTTACCATGGCTTTTGAATTGATTCAATGAGGCCTGGTTTCACCTCTTAATTCAGGCGGAGAAGTACGAATTATATCAGTATCGGCTATGACCGGCCTAAACACTCGATCGGCTCACCCCCAGTCTGGACGCTCGCCGTCATCAATCAATCGCAGTGACCTTAGCCGTCACGATGGTACGAGCGTCCTTATGCTCATAGGAACAAGTCGACCAGGTGACCAAACGGTCCCGGGCGGGGTCGAAAGGCAGGTCGCGCCAATGCCGGGCGGCGGCCTTGAGGGCGGCGCGATACTGGCTCAGGGCGTCCGGGCCGGCCGAGACCGGGTCGTACAAGGGACTGTCCAGATCGACCACGGCCACGGCCATGACCTCGAGGCTGAGGGTCTGCCCGGGCCGATAGAGCCAGGCCTGGCCCTGCCGATCGAAGAACTCCCTGTCTTTGAATCGCTCCAGCTGGGCGAACATGGCGCCGTCTTTCAAGTTGTGTCCGTGGATGACGCTGTTGGCGTCGCTGAAATCGGGCCGGGCGCTGTAGTCCAAGAAGATGGCGCCACGGCGCGAGGGGCGCCGCTCCGCCGTCCGGGTGAGATAGAACTGATTGTCACTGGCCTGGACCACGGGGTAGTCGATGTCGGTGCCCTCGATGGTCAGCCAGGCCACGATGTCAGGGTTGGCCCGGGTCAAGTCGGTGAAGTCCAGCCGAGCCGACTGGCTGGGCGGACCGTCCGCCAGCGGGGCCGGCTTGAGGGTCTGCTGGCTGGCCGCGGCGACATCCTCCTGACGCAGGCGCCATTGGTCGAGGCCGAACACCGCGACCAGGCTCAAACAGGCCAGGACGGCCACCACCGCCACGACTCGTCTCACGCCCGGCCGGCCGGTCTCTGGCTGGTCACGTCATTCCTCAGCCGGTCCCCCTGGGTCGGTCTCCAGCTGGCTCTGAACCGGCTCGTCCTCTAGACCAGGACGGCGCCGGCGAGCCGCCAGCACCAATCCGAGAGCGATCAGGACCAACCCGGCGGCGGCCGGCCACAGCCAACCGACCGCGGCGCTCAGACCCGTCTTGGGCGGCTGGGCCGTCTCGTTCCGGACGGCCAGGAAATGCCACCGCACCTCGGCCCAACTCGTCTCCGGACTCAACTTCAGATCGTCGGCCACCGTCAAAGTGATATCCAAGACCGACTCCCGGCCCGGCTCGTGCCAACCTAGGTCCAACGACCGGACCGTCATCGTCTCGCCCTCGTCGCCCCGGAAGCGACCCTCGTACAACAGCCGGCCGTCCAGCTCCAAGCGCAACCGCACCTGGTCCAACAGCTGGGCCGGACCGCCCTGTCCCATGGGCTCTCCCCACAGCCACAGTCGGAAGCCCGGACCGGTCTCGTCCCGCACCCGCAACTGCCGCGACACCCGCTCACCCGGCCGCAGATCACGGGCGTCGACCAGGTACACCCCGTCCCCACCGACCCGTAATCCATCATTGTCGCCTACCAAAACCCCCGGCGGCAGGGGGCCCGCCGCCCAGGCTGACGACGTCCCCCCGCCGAACGGCGCCGACCACCAGACGACGACCGCCAACAGAAAACTCGCCAACCGGCCCACCAGAGCGGGCCCCCTGCGCCGACTCATCTCAAATCACCCGCGCCATCACAGACACAGGGGCTTCAGAGCCGCCAACACCGGCGAGGACGCGTCCAGACCCCAGCCCTGAGCCGAGGTCAAGGCCGACTCCAGGGGCTGCATCACATCCATGTTCAGCGTCAGGTCGTACGACAGACCCGCGTACTCCGAACCGGCCGCCGCGTCCAAGGCCACCGACTTCAGCAACAACGGCGACAAGCTACCGGACTGTAGCCGGCCGATGTAGTAGAAGTAGCCGTCGGCCGGGTTGTACCACCACTTGCCCGCCTGAGGCGTCTTATTCTGCAACGCCGCCAGGTCTCCGTAGGCGAAGCTGATCTGCTTGGGCGAACCCGGATCGGCCACTGAACTGGTCAGCGCGCTGGAAGCCGGCTTGTCCGACGACCACTTGGAGATCTTCGCCGCCTGCTGATCGAAGGCCCAGAACTTCACGTTCGAGGCCGACAGGTCGTTGCCCGCCACCTTGAAGTCAGCCGTCACCCGCTGGGCCTTGCCCTTGTAGGGATCGACCGAGATGTCCGACCAGGTCGCGAAAGCGTACGACATCGCGCCTTGGGCGTCCTTCACAGCCTTCACCCGTAGCGTCACGCCAGCCGGCAAGGTCGGCTGCGAGCCCGAGAACACGGTCTTGGCTTCCTTCCACTCCGGATCGCTCAAGTAACCCTTCGTGTTGAAGAACTGCGGCACCGTCTTATCGCCCGCCTTGAAGCCAGCCGTCGAGTCTTTGGCCGTCCCCAGCAGGCTCAAGGCCTCTTCGAACGACACCCGGACGAACACATCGGCCCCCCCGTTGTTCGCCACCGAGGCCTGCTTCGTCACCGTCTGGCCTGGCTCCCAGACCGCCGGTGGGTCGAACACCTCGACTAGGGTCACGGTACCGTCGAAAGACTGAGCGGTCTCCAAATGGTTGGTGGTCACCGTGGTGAAGCGGAACCAGGCGAAGGTGGCGGACACGACCATGACGGCCGCTAGCACCCCCGCCGCGCCTAGAGATAAAATTCTCTTCATAATAACTCCTGAAAGAAATTTTGACTAAATAAGATATATGCGAAATAGAATAGTTGGACTAGATCAAATTACCCTCCCAGCGCCCACTGGCACCCGTCACTTGAACCCCGGGACTTCGAGTCACTTGCACAAAGGCTGCAACATCGCCAGCACCGGGGAATTCGTGGGCAAATTCCAGCCCCAACTCGCGTCGCCCGCCGTCAACTGCTCCTTCACGGCTTGGACGACATCCAGTATGAGCATCAGATCATAAACCATTTCCATGTATTCCGAGCCAGCTCCCTCGTCGAGCAACAAGGCGCTCAGCAGTAATGGCGTCATCTCACCAGCGGCCAGCTTGCCCATGAAATAGAAATATCCGTCAGCCGGGTTGTACCACCACTTGTTCGCCTGCGGCGTGGCAGCCTGCAGCGCCGCCAGATCCGCATATTCGAAACCGATCCGCTTGGGCGAACCCTTATCGACCAGCGAATGAACGATATTCTCCGCAGACGGCTTATAGCTGGGGAAGGCACGTATGCTGTCCTTGGTCAGCGTGGCCTGCCAGAACTTCACGTTCGACACCGACAGGTCGTTCCCCGTCACCGTGAAATCAGCCGTCACCCGCTGGGCCTTGCCCTCGTACTTCGGCAGATAAGACAGATCCGACCAGATGGCGAAGAGATAAGACGTCTTGCCTTGCTCGTCCGTCACGGCCTTCACTCGCAGCGTCACACCCGCCGGCAGGCCTTCCACCTTGCCCGAGAACACGTCCTTGGCTTCCTTCCACTCCGGGTCGCTCAAATAACCCTTGGGGTTGAAGTACTTCGGCCTAACCCGCATATCGCGATCAGTCAATCTGGTCGGCACGCCCACCGCTGGCATCAGAGTGCTCAGCACCTCTTGGAAATGCACCCGGGCGAAGACATCGACCGTCCCGCCGTTCACCACGGCCGCCTGCTTCGTGACTGGTTTGCCCGGCTGCCAGATCTCCGGCGGGCTGAACACCTCCACCACCGTCACTGTTTTGTAATTGAATTGGGGGACTTCCAAGTGATTCTTCACGGAATCACGGGCCTGGAACCAGGCGAAAGAGCCGGACACGACCATCACGATCGCCAGCGCCACCGCCGCCCCTAAAGCTAAAATTTTCTTCATAACAACTCCCTATCGATTGAAAATTCAATAATTACAACGACCGCCCCTCAAGCCAATTACTACCCCCGCCGTCTCCCATCACACCAAGGCACGCGACCCCCGTTCGACTGGGACCTTGCGACCCTGCTCTCTGAAGAAATGGCGTAGGGCCAGGACGAAACCGAGGGCGGAGACGGCGAAGACGCCGGCCGCCAACGAGTTCTCCCGGGTCCGGGCCAGGAAACCGCCGACTTTCGGCAGGGTGAAGAATTTGCGCCCCACCACCCGATCGGCCCCGACGACTGGGTCGTCGGACGGGTTGGCGTCGCCCCGGGTGACGAACCAGAGCCCAGGATGGCCGTCCAACTCCGACAACACCTGAGTCACACGGTGGCTCAGCAGCGGCCCCTCCGGGCCGACCTGGAAGGTCACGATGTCGCCCACCTGGATCGAGGCCGGATCGGATTCGCGCACCACCAGCAGGTCGCCGGCGGAGAAGCCACCCGGCGGCCGGCCCGGCCCCGGCGCCATGGAGCCGGTCAGAACGTTGAGGAAGCGGAAGCCTAGAATCGACCCCTTTTGATCGGAGTTGAGGCCATAGATGCCGGCGGCGACCACCAGTACGACGCAGAAGAGCACTAGAACCACGTCGCAGACGACGCTCACGGGGTTACGGCGGCGGGGCTGAGCCCGGCTGACCGGATCTGCGCGGTCCGGGCTCTCGTCGGCGTCCAGTCGGTCTGACCGATCCAGCTGATCCGTTCCACTCGATCGATCGGCCCCATCGACCCGCTCCGGCTCCTCAGCCGGGTCGCTGGGATCGGGGCTGGTCCAGCTAGCCAGTCCGGCCGAGTCCAGCGCGCTGGAGTCAGCCGTCTGATCGACCCGTTCCGGCTCTTCAACCGGAGCGGTGGGATCGGAGTCGGCCAGTCCGGCCGAGCGCCGCGGGCCGGATTCAATCGGTTCGTCCGGCTGCTCCGGCCAAGCCCGGCTGGCTCCGCCCGACATCAGACCCACCGCCCAGTGTCCTGCGCCGGAAGTTCCCGGTGATAGAAGGGGGCGTCAGACGGGGCGGCTGGCCAGGCGGCGGAGCGTTTCGATATTGGATGTGTCGGGACGTTTCGCCAACGCCGCCAGGGGTCCCGGCTGGCGTCGCCGGCCGCCGCGAACTTCCGGCGAGGGACACTAGTGTCCTGCGCTAACACTGGTCGCCCTCGCCATCGACGGTGGGCCCAGGTCCCGGCCCGACCGGGGGCGGTCGACAGGAAGCAAGTAAACAACCACACTGGCATGACCTCACCAACAGACGTCGCAATAATGGACGCAAAAGAGGTTAGTTCGGCCTTATTTTCACAACCAGTCAATCGCCTTACAAGAGGCTTACGGTCCTGTCACTTAGACTCACCCCAAAAAGTGTCCTCCCTCCGCTAGGCCTGGTCGGGACCCCTCACTGGGGCGGAGCGAAGCGGGAGGGCTGGCCGGCCGGCTCGGCCTGGGCCTGGATGGCGGTGATGGCGACGGTGTTGACGATGTCGTCCACCAGAGCCCCCCGGGAGAGGTCGTTGACCGGCTTGTTCAAACCTTGGAGCACCGGACCGACGGCCAGGGCGCCGGCGGTGCGCTGGACCGCCTTATAGGTGTTATTGCCGGTGTTGAGGTCAGGGAAGATGAAGACCGTGGCCCGGCCGGCCACCTGAGAGTCGGGCAGCTTGGTGCGGGCCACCTCGGCGTCCATGGCGGCGTCGAACTGGATCGGCCCTTCGACCTTGAGCTCGGGGGCGCGCTGACGCACCAGCTCGGTGGCCTGGCGCACCCGCTCGACGTCCTCGCCCGAGCCGGAGGTGCCGGTGGAGTAGGACAGCATGGCGACCCGGGGGGTGATGCCGAAGGCGGTCGCCGTCTCGGCCGAGGCGATGGCGATGTCGGCCAGTTCGGCCGCCGTCGGATTGGGGTTGACGGCGCAATCGGCGAAGACCACCACCCGGTCGGGCAGGCACATGAAGAAGGAACTCGACACCACCGAGAAGCCCGGCTTGGTCTTGACGAACTCCAAGGAGGGCCGAATGGTGTTGGCGGTGGTGTTGACGGCCCCCGACACCATGCCGTCGGCCAAGCCGAAGTGAACCATCATGGTGCCGAAATAGGACAGATCGGCCATCTTCTCCTTGGCCTGCTCCAAGCTGACGCCCTTCTTCGCCCGCAGCCGGGCGTATTCCTGGGCGAACTTGTCCAACAGGGCCGGGTCGGTCGGGTCGACGATGGTGGCCCGGCTCAGGTTGAGGTCCAATTCGGCCGCCTTGGCGGCGATGGCTGGGGGCTGGCCCAGCAGCACGATGTCAGCCACGTTGCGGGCCAACAGGATGTGGGCCGAGCGCAGGATGCGCTCGTCGCTGGCCTCTGGCAGGACGATGGTGCGCTTGTCGCGTCTGGCCTGCTGCATGACCTGGTACTCGAACATCAGAGGGGTACGGACGTTGGAGCCGACCAGAGCCAAGGCCCGGCCCACCTTCTCCGCGCCGACGTAACGCTCGAACATCTGGCGGGCGATCTCGACCTTGCCGGAGGAATCGGTGATCTCACCCTCCAGACCGAACATGCGCTCGGCCGTGGTGTAGGTGCCGAAGCGGGTCTGGGCGATGGGCGGCTTGGGACCGACGGTGTCGAGCAGGGTCCTGATCTGAGGCGCGATCTCGAAGCCGCCGACCAAGAGCAGGCCGGCCAGGGCGGGGAAACCGGCCGCTTGGTGCGCCATCAGGATGCCGGGCAGCAGGTCGACCCGGTCGGCCGCCGTGATGACGGTGTAACCGGGGTTGAGGCCGTTCAGGACATTGGGCAGGGTCATGCCGGCGATGGTGACGCCGAGGGACTCGGCGTCCAACTGCTCGTCCGAGCCATGCAGGATGGTGGCCTCGGCGGCGGCGAATTGCTGCCGGACGGTCGGAGCCGTCAAGGTTTGATTGTCAGGCATGGCGGCCACGATGGGATGGTTGAGACTGGCCAGGGCCTCCTGATAAGACTCCAGGGCCTCGGCCTCCAACCGGGTGGCGATGACGCCGAGCGGCGTGGCGTGGGCCTGGACCACCTCTTCCAGAGCCGAGTCCACCTTCAGGCGCAGGCGCTGCGGACTACGGTCCGAGCCGCGCACCACCAACAAGACGGGCGTGTTCAAATTGGCCGCCACCGAGACGTTGTACCCGAACTCGCTGGCGCCGAGGTCGCCGACGTAATCCGATCCCACCACGACGACCGCGTCGTAGTTCTCCTTGATCGTCTCGTAACGATGGATGATCTCGCTCATGGCTTGATCCGGGTTGGCCTGGACGGCGGAGTACGGCACTCCGTAGGCCTCGTCGTAGGTCTGACGGATGTTGGGCAGCTCGACCAAGGATTCCAAGATGACGTCCCGGCCGTCCGTTCGGATGATGGGACGGAAGACGCCGATGGAGGAGACATGGCGGCCCAGGGCATCGATCATGCCCAGGGCGATAGCGGACTTGCCCACCAAACCTTCGGGTGACAGCACATAGACGCTCTTGGTCATGGCGGAAGACTATCGCCTGATAGGCCACCAGAAGACGCCTAGCCGGAAAGCGATCCGGGCTAGCCGATCGCCGCCGCGGCCTGGTCCAGGATCAGTCCAGAGCGGCTTGACTGACCGGCTCGTCGGCCAGCAAGCAGCGCTCGATCCAGGCGCGCTCCCGCTGGTGCTCCTCCAGACCGCCGGGGGTCTCCAGCACGATGGGGGCGTCGGCTTGGCGCAGGACCTGGGCCAGACCCTCGGGATCGCACTGGCCCTGGCCCAGATTGGTGTGGCGGTCGGCCCCGGAGCCGGCCTGATCGCGCGAGTCGTTGGCGTGGACCAGGTCGATCCGCCCGGTGATGGCGCGTAATCGGTCGACCGCCTGGGCCAGGTCGAAGCCGGCGGCGTGGGCGTGGCAGGTGTCGAGGCAGAAGCCCAGGCGGTCGCGCTGAGGGCTGTCCGCCAGGGCCGCCCAGAGAGCGGCCAGCCGCTCCGGGGTGCGGGCCATGGCGTTACGGCCGCCGGCCGTGTTCTCGATCAACAGGGACAGGGGCAGGTCCAGACCGTCCAGGCACTTGCGCCAATTGGCCTGGCCCTGTTCCGGCGCGTCGTCGTCGCTGACGTGGCCGCCATGCGCCACCACGCCGGCCGCGCCCAGGCGGGCGGCCAGGTCCACGGTCCGCTGCAACAGCTGGCGCGAGGGCAGCCGGACGCGGTGGTTGGTCGAGGCCACGTTGATGATGTAGGCGGCGTGGACCCAGACCGTCAGACCGGCCTGGGCGGCGGCCTGACGCAGGGCCTCGGGACCGCCGGCGTAGTCCAGCTGCGGACCGCGCCAACTCCTGGGGTCGCCCAGCATGATCTGGACCTGATTCGCTCCCAGGACGCGGGCCTCGGCCACGGGGTCGGCCGTCCGGGCGTGCGCCCCCCAACGTAACGCGGTCACCCGACCAAGCCTAGAGGCCGCCTCCAACTCCGCCCGCCAGCTAAACCCATACTCACAGAGCAGTTACGTACGCCGACACGCCGTCATCGACGTCGTAACCCCACTCCCGCCGAACCCCACCGCGCCGATCGAGCAGTTCTGACGGGCGGGCGGGACGGCGACTACGGGGTGCTGGCGGGCCAGCGGGCTGGCCTGTCGAGGCTGGTGGGCCTTTGGGACCGATCAGTCCAGCCAACCGGCCAGGTGGCGGCGGATCAGACCGGCCAGGGCGGTCAGTTGGGCCGGGGAGTCGTTCAAACAGGGCACACGGACGAAGGTCTGGCCGCCGTGGCTCAAGAACTCCTCCCGGTTGAGCAGGCCGATCTCCTCCAGCGTCTCCAGACAGTCGACCGTGAAGCCGGGGCAGAAGACGTCGAGGCGGCGGACGCCGGCCCCGGCCAGTTCGGCCACCGTGTCGATGGTGGCCGGGGTCAACCAAGGACTGTGGCTGAATTTGGACTGGAAGGTCATGGGGCACTGCTCGGCGGTCAGGTCGAGCCGCTGGCGCAGAGCGGCGGTGGTGGCCTCGCACTCCTCGGGGTAGGGGTCGCCGGCGGCGACCATCGAGACGGGGATGCCGTGGTAGCTCAGGAGCAGCTTGTCGCCGGCGGCGAAGTCGGGGCGGCCCTGTTCGGACCAGGTCTGCTCGATCCGGGCGGCCATGGCCTCGATGTAGCCGGGGTCCCTGGGCCAGGAGCGCACCCAGCGCACTTCGGGCAGGTTCTGGCTGCGGGCCAGGCATTGGGACAGGGCGTCGATCACGGTGGCGGTCGTGCTGGTGGCGAATTGGGGATACATCGGCACCACCAAGACGCGGTCGAGGCCGCGCTGGCGCAGGTCGTCCAGCACCTGGCCCAGGGCCGGGCGGCCGTAGCGCATGGCCGCCTCGACCGCCACGCCGGTGTCGGCCAGGGCCGTCCTCAACCCCTCGGCCAGATCCATCATGTGCACCAGCAGAGGCGAGCCCCGGTCGTACCAGACGCTGGCGTACTTGGCGGACGAGCGGCGGGCGTGGCCGTGCAGGATGTGCAGCTCCAAGATCGGCTTCCACCACAGCGGTGGCAGGTCGACCACCCGGCGGTCGGACAGGAACTCCCTCAGGTAACGCCTGACGGCCGGCAGAGTCGGCTCGTCCGGGGTGCCCAAGTTGACCAATACGACGCCCGCCGACCCGGCGGAATGAGGTTCAAGCATCGACGCGGCTCCATCGCAGAACATCTAGTGTTCCCTACCGGAAGTTCGCGGAGGACACTAGCGGGTGGACTCCTGGGAGCATAGCGCGCCTGACTTAGTCTGACCTAAGTTCAAGCTGGTGGGAGCCCGATTGGCCGACCGCCGGGCCACGTACACGGGCGGCTCCGCCCCGCACCCGACTCCGTACGCCCTACGGCTGTCTTCAGTCGCAACCGCCCGGTCGGGCGGGGGCCGGCGCGCGATCGGAGAGTTACGCCCCTCGTTTCGGCTTGTCGACGCGCCGCAACAAGAGTCATAACCTCCCGCTCGCGTGACCCTCCCCCACCGACCGGACGGATACGACGACTGAGCCCGGCCGTAGCCGACCAAAAGCTGCGTTAGGGACGCCGAAGGCGACTCTTCGGGCCGACTCAAGCGCCTGTCCCGACCCCGCAGGGGGCTGCGGCAGATATATCTAAATCAGGACGCCCGTCAGGGCGTCCGGGGTATAAGGCGCAGGCCAGCGGGCACGGCCTAGGAGGGCGGGGAGGGCGGATCCCAGCCCGTACCCCGCATAAAAGCGTCGATCGACGATTGATGGGCCAGCGAGCGAGCCGTTGCGACTGCTCGACCACGGCGGAGGCGCCCCGGCGGAGGCCACTAGATTGGGCGACGGTTAGACAGCTAGGGAAGAGGAGTGGGGCGATGCCTGAATTACCCGAGGTCGAGACGGTCCGGCGCGGTCTGGAGCGTTTGCTGGTGGGACGGCGCCTGACCGAACTGGTGGTGCGTGAGGCCAAGTCTTGGCAGGTCGACCCCGTTCTGCTCGACCGCTTGGACGGTGGGTTGGGCGCCGCCGGCGCGGCCGACTCGGCCGCTCCAAGCGTCGGAACCGCCGTCAGCGCCGCTCCGTCGGCGGACCCAGTCCAGCCCCCAGCCCCCGCGATCCAACTCGACCCGGCCCGGCCCCCGGCCCCGGCCCTCCAGCTCGATCCGGTCCAGCGGGCGGTCTTGGAGGATCATCTGATCGGGGCCAAGGTGACCGGGGCCCGGCGGCGGGCCAAGGTTTTGATCCTCGACCTGGAGCGGGCTTGCTCCTTGGTCTGCCATCTCAAGATGACCGGGCAGATGGTGGTGCGGGGCGATGAGGATTGGGGGGCCGGACATCCCACCGACTCCCTGCTGGCCCGGCTGCCCGACCGCTCGACCCGGCTCGAGTTCGGCTTCGAATCAGGCTGGCGGCTCTTCTTCAACGACCAACGTAAATTTGGTTGGGTACGTCTGACGCCGACGGCGGCGGTCGAACAGCTGCCCTTCATCGCCGCTCTCGGGCCGGAGCCCTTCGACCCGGCCGGCTTCGCCGAGTTCCGCCGCCGTATCGCCCGCCACGGCCGCACCAGTATCAAGGCCGCCCTGCTGGACCAGTCGGTGGTGGCTGGCATCGGCAACATCTACGCCGACGAGTCGCTCTGGGCCGGGCGGGTCAACCCGGCCCGGCCGGTGGCCGCGGTCTCGCCGGCCAAGCTGCGCCAACTCTGGCAGGCGGCGGCCGAGGTCATGAGCCTGTCCATCGACCTGGGCGGTTCGACCGACCGCAACTACGTCGACGCCGAGGGGAAGCGCGGCTCCTACCTCGGCTTCGCCAACGTCTTCCGCCGGGAGGGGCAGCCCTGCCGTCGTTGCGGCGCCACCATCGTCAAAACCCGGGTGGCCGGCCGGGGCACCCATCTGTGCCCCCACTGCCAGCGCCGCTGACCGCCTCCCAGCGCGCTGGTCGCAACCGCTCAGCCGCGTACGGTCCGTACGGTCCAACCACCGACCGGAGACTTACGACATCCGACCCGCCGAAACAAGAGTCGTAACCTCCCGCTCGAGTGAGCCTCCCCCGCCGACTGGTCGGCGCTGGGCCGGAGGGCTGACGGCGGGGACGGTCGAGGGGGCGGTGCTAGCAAGCCGCCCCCTCGACCAGGATTCAACCCCTCAGACTGACGCCGGACCGAAGCGGAAGGCAGTGGTTCCTTCGGTCGGTCGGGCGCCTCTCAACGCCGAGACGAACGCGGTGAGTGTCCCCGCGTTCGTGATCTCGCGTCTTGAACGTCGGCCCCGGCGCCAGTGTGATCGCCGGAGATTGAAGCCCGAGTTCTCGACTTGGCGTTTGAGACCTGTGTGGTTGAGACGGACCATCCGGACTCAGTAGCGCAGGTAGACGACCTGGGACTGGAGGTACTCGTAGAGGCCGTGCTTGCCGTCGGCCCCGCCGATGCCGGACTTGCGCCAACCGGCGTGGAAGCCCTGCAAGCCCTCGAAGTGCTCGCGGTTGACGTAGGTCTCACCGAAGTTGAGGTCCTTGATGGCCTGCATGACGGTGTTGACATTGGTCGAGAAGACCGAGCTGGTCAGGCCGTACTCGCAGTCGTTGGCCCAAGCCATGACCTGGTCGTAGTCGTCCCACGGGATGATCGGCAGGACCGGCCCGAAGACCTCTTTCTGCACGATCTCGGAGTCCTGCTTGGCCCCGGCCAAGATGGTGGGCTGGAAGAAGTAGCCCGTGCCCAAATCGGCCCGCTGGCCACCGGTCACGACCTGGGCCCCAGCAGCGGTGGCCCGAGCCACCATGCCTTCGATCTTGTCCAACTGGGCCTGGTCGATCTGGGAGCTGTAGACCGGGGCGGGGTCGGCGAAGGGATCGCCGTAAGCGGCGGCCTGGAAGGAGGCGGTCAGCCGGGACACGAACTCGTCGTAGATGTCGCGGTGGACGTAAGCCCGCTCGCAGCAGTTGCAGACCTGGCCGGAGTAGATCAAGCGGGAGTCGGTCACGCCCTTGACGGCGATGTCGAGGTCGGCGTCGGGGAAGACCACGGCCGGGGCCTTGCCGCCCAGTTCGAGCGAGGTCTTCATGACCTTGTCGACCGAGCCCTTGATGACCTCCTGGCCGGCTTCGACCGAACCGGTCAGCGACACCATGTCGGTGTAGGGGTGGGTGACCAGGGCGTTGCCCAGGGTGGCCCCGCCGCCGGAGACGAAGTTGAGCACGCCGGCCGGCAGGTCGAGCGTGGCGACCAAGCGGGCGAACTCGAAGGTGGTCAAAGGCGTGGTCGAAGAGGGCTTGATGACGATGGCGCAACCGGTCAAGAGGGCCGGAGCGACCTTGCGGGCCATGACGAAGAAGGGGAAGTTCCAGGGGCAGATGCCGGCCACGACGCCGATCGGCTTCTGGAACAACCAGATGTTCTCACGCGGGTCGCCCGAGTTGATGACCTCGCCTTCGTAGATCATGGCCCAGCCGGCGTAGTAGTCGAAGTAGTCGGCCGTGAAGTCGATCTCGACCTGAGCCAAGGGCAGGACCTTGGCCTGCTCGCTGGCCAGCAGATGGGCCAGCTCGACCCGGCGGGAGCGGATCAACTGGGCGAACTGCTTGAGGTAGCCGGCGCGGTAGGCGGCGGAGGTCTTGGACCAAGGGCCTTGGGCCCGCTTGGCCGCTTCGAGCGCGCGGTTGGCGTCTTCGACGTCGCCCTTGGGGGCGCGGCCGATGATCTGATTGGTGTAAGGGTTCTCCACCTCGATGAAATCGGAGGAGTGGGAGTCGACGAGGGCTCCGTTGATAAATTGCTGATAGGTCTCCATGCTGGGAGGCACCACCTTTCCGTACGACGGTGTACTTGGACTACATCCCATCACAAGCTGGGCCGGAGCAATAGACCTGCGACCTGAATCGATCTGATCGGCGGATACGATTCCGTCCCGCCCGGGCTGCGAGCCGGGCCTGGACGGGCCTCAGGGCCGGCTGAACGACCGGGCCGAGAGGGGTTGAGAGCGGTGGAGGACAGCCGGAAGGGGCGTCGGCCGGGCCGCTGAAAGGGTGGGGCGACGGTGGCCGAGCCGGGCTGGACCCACCGGGGCGGTGGGTCCAGGCGGTGGTGTCAGCGGGTGTAGACCTTGGGGTCGAGCACGCCGAGATCGGTCAGGTTACGGTAGCGCCCGGCGTAGTCCAGGCCGTAGCCGACCACGAAGTCGGCCGGGATGTCGAAGCCGACGTATTTGACGTCGACCGGGCACTTGCTGGCCTCCGGCTTACGGAAGGCGGTCATGACCTCGACGCTGGCGGGGCCCCGGCTGCGCAGATTGTCGATCAGATAGGACAGGGTCAGGCCGGTGTCGATGATGTCTTCGACCACCAGGACGTGACGGCCGGCGATGTCGACGCTGAGGTCCTTGAGGATCCGAAGGACGCCGGACGAGGTCGTGCCGGAACCGTAGGAGGAGATCGCCATCCATTCCATCTGGCAATGAGTCTTGAGTGAACGGGAGAGGTCGGCCATGACCATGACGGCGCCGTTGAGGACACCGACCAGGATCAGGTCTTGTTCCGACAGACCGGCGTAATCGTCGTCGATCTGGGCCGCCAACCGGGCGATCTGGCGTTGGATCTCCGGGCCCTGGTAAAGCACTCGACTGAGGTCGGATATGACATCTGCGCTGTCCACCCCCCAACTTTATCCCCACTCCCCGGACCACCGCCCAGCGCTTCCATCGGAGGGATCACGCGAACGGATAGTTACAACCGGTATTTCAGCGTGTCGCGGGTCGGAGCTGCTCTCTCGGCGACGGGGGCGCCTGCGACCGGCGGGTTCCGGACGACGGGGGTACGGCACTGTCAGCGGACCGCCGACGGGGGCGCCGCCGGTTCCGGCTCCACCAGTGGCTGGAACTCTAAGACCGGGCCCAGCCGGCGCACCCGACCGCCGGCCACAGCGATGTGGGATTGGCCGCGCCAGTCGGTCACCAGACGGGCGACGGCGTCGATCTGGGCGGCTTTGAGGTCCCGCCCGCCGGCCCGGCGCAGCCAGGCCAACAGGACCCGCCCGAGCAGGGCGGGGTGGAGGTCGGACAATCCGGCCAGGGGCAGGCGGGCCGGAATAGGACTGGCCGGAGCGGAACCGGCCGGAGCGAGACCCGTGGGAGCGGGACCCGCCGAGATGAGACCCGCCTCAGTGGGACCACCGGGGAGTGGGATCGTCGGGTCGGCCGCCGCCCCGCCGCCGGGGTCGACCTGGGCCAGCCGCCGGTCCAGCTCCTGGTCGGCCAATTGGTCCAGCAGGTCGGCGTCCTGGGCGCAGAGCTGGGCCGTCCGGGCCAGGGCTTGGGCCAGGCCGGGGCCGAGGCGGTCCTCCAACTCGGCCAGGCCTTGGCGCAGGCGCGAGCGGGCGTACCTCGGATCCTGATTGGTCGGGTCGCGCCAGGGCCGCAAGCCCCAGTCCAGACAGGCCCGCTCGGTGTCGCTGCGGCGGTGGCCCAGCCAGGGCCGGACCAATCGGCCTTGGCGAACCGCCATGCCGGATAAGGAACGGGGGCCGGAGCCCCGGGCCAGACCCAGGAGGACCGTCTCAGCCTGATCGTCCAGAGTGTGGCCCAGCAGCACCACGGTGGCGGGCTGGTCCAGGAGGGCGGCCAGCCGGGCCCGCCGGGCGTCAGCCTCCGGACCGGCCCCGCTGGGCCGCACCGTGACCCGGCTGAGACGGGTGGCCAAGCCGAGCTGGGCGGCTTGACGGACGGCCGCGGCCGCCACCTCGGCCGAGCCGGCCTGGAGCCCATGGTCGACGACGTGGGCTTGGGCCGGGCGACCGGCCAAGGGACCGTCCCGACGTTGGGTGGCCCAGGCCAAGGCGGCGGCCAAGGCCAGGGAGTCCGGGCCGCCGGACAGGCCCAGGCTGATCCGGCTGGCCCCCGTCTCGGCCAAGGCGGCGGCGGTCTGGTCTTCCAGCGCCCGGACCAAGCTGAGGCAGGTCGGGCTCAGGGCCCGGCGGCTCAAAGCGCCGCCAATTCGGCGGCGGCGCGGTCCAACCAATCCCGGGCGGCGGCCGCGTCGACGGCCTGGTTGACCAGCAAGGACAAGGCCAGGACCGAGCCGGAGCGGGTCTGGACCAGGCCGGTCAAGGTATGCACCCCGTTCAAAGTGCCAGTCTTGGCCCGGACCCGGCCCCGGCCGGGCCCATCCGCGGAGGAGTCGAAGCGGGTTCTCAAGGTGCCGTCGCCGGCCGCCACCGGCAGGCCGGCCCAGACCGCTCTGAGATCGGTCCGCCGGACCGCCCGTACGACGGCCAGGGCCAGGGCCGAGGCCGTGGCCCGGTTGGCCCGGGAGAGCCCGGAGCCGTCGTCTATCACCATGCCGTCGGACCACAGGCCGAGCTGGCCCAAACGCTCGGCCATGGCCGCTTGGGCGGCGGCGATGGAACCGTCGCGGCCGGCCGCCAGGGCGATGTGCCGGAACAGGGCCTCGGCCACGTCGTTGTCGGAGTAGCGCAGCATCTCCTGTACGACGAGGTCGAGCGGAGCGGACTCCACCCGGGCCAACTCGACCGCCTGGGCCGGGGCCAGGACCCGGCCCAGAGGCTGGACTTCGATGCCGCGCTGGCGTAGCTCTTGGACGAAGGCGGCCCCGGCGTCGGCCGCCGGGGTGCGGGAACGGACGCCGGCCTGACGGCCCCGGTCCAGCCAGAGGGCGCTGGTGGGCACGGCCTCGCTGCTGTAGCTGGCGGGCCAGGACGGGTTCCAGTCCGGACCGGTGAAGAGGCTGTCGTCCCAACCCACCGCCAGGCTGGTGCGGCCGGCCCGGCGCAGCCCCTCGGCGGTGGCCTCGGCCAGGTCGACCAAGGAGGCCCGGTTCGGGTAGTCGCTGGGACTGCTGGCGGTCAGGTAGGGGTCGCCGCCGCCGACCAGAACGAGGTCGTCGCCGGACCAGACCGTCCGGGTGACGAAGCGGTGCGTCGGACCCAAGCTGGCCAAGACGGCCGCCCCGGTCAGAATCTTCAGGCAGGAGGCTGGCACTAGAGCGGCTTGGTCCTCCCGCTGGGCCAGCACCCGTCCGTCGGCCGGATCGAGCACGGCCCAGGCCAAGCTGCCGGCGACGGCGCCGGCCGCCGCCAGGCCGGCCGCCACCTGGGCCGGATCGAGGGTGGAACGGGCTGAACTGACCGACAGACCGCTGGGGCCGGGTTGGGGCGTCGGCGTCGGCGCCGGGGTGGCGTAACGCAGCGGGTCGATGGTGGCGGCGCCCGCCGGCGGGGTCAGGCCGCTCCACCTGGTCAAGGTCGGTCCGGCCAGTCCGGCCGTCGCCAACAGACCGGCCAGTCCGGCCGCGGTCAGGCCCCGACGCCAGCGGCGTCGCCGCGCCGAGGATGCTTCCAGGGGCTGGCTAGGCATAGTGTTGCTCTCGTCTCCGTCAGACCGGTGGGTGTCAGTTACATGATAGGAAGGGGAGCCGCGATGGACAGCTCGCTGCGGCAAACGCTGAAGTTCGAGTCCCTCGACCGAGCCAGTAGCTTGGTCTTCGACGTCACGATCGAGATCCCACGGGGCTCCAAGAATAAGTACGAGCTGGATCACCGGACGGGCCGCATCCGGCTCGACCGGACCTTGTTCACCTCCACTCAGTACCCGTCCGACTACGGCTTCATCGAAGGCACCCTGGGCCTCGACGGCGACCCCCTGGACGCTTTGGTGCTGGTGCCGGAGGCGACCTTCCCCGGCGCCCTGATCGAGTGCCGCGCCATCGGCATGTTCCGGATGACGGACGAGAAGGGCGGCGACGACAAGGTCATCGCGGTGCCGACGGCCGACACCAGGCAGGCGCATCTGCAGGAGATCACCGACATTCCGGAGTACCAGCTGCTGGAGATCCAGCACTTCTTCACGGTCTACAAGGACCTCGAGCCGGGCAAGTCGGTCGAAGGCGCCTCGTGGTCCGGCCGGGTGGCGGCCGAGACCGAGATCCTGGCCTCCTACGAACGGGCCAAGGGCACCCATTACGAGGCCCACTTGGTCAACCTGGCCTGAACGGCGCCAGGGCCCGTGCCCACGTACGAATTGCTCTTGGCTCCATCGGCCAATCGGGTCTACGCCGACCAGACTCCCCGTTTGGCGGCGGCCGAGGCGGCCGTGGTGGGCGGCTGGACGATGCGCCCGCACCGGTTAGCCGGTCTGAGTTGCCTCGGCTTCGAGGCCGCGGCGGTCGACCCAGCGGCGCTGAGCCGGCTGTCGGCCGGACTGGCCCTGTTCGAGGCCGTGCCCGACCCGGCGGCCCCGGACCAGACCGTGCCCGACCTATCGAACCCAGACCAGGCCCTGCCCGACCCGGCTGACCTAGACCAGGTTCTGTTACGGCCCCTGCCCTGGCCGGCCTTGGGGCCGGTCGAGGAGGACCTGGTGACGATCCCGAAGTACGCCGGCAAGACCAATGAGCAGTTCACCCAATTGCTGCTCAATGTCACCTTGTCCCAGGTCCGGGCCGCTGGACCGGTCACCGTGCTCGATCCGATGTGCGGCCGGGGCACGACTTTGACCACGGCCTGGCGCTTGGGCTGGGACGCGGCCGGGGTCGAAGTCGAGTCGAGCGCGGTCGAGGCCTTGGCCGCCTTCCTCAAGACCTATCTGAGGCGTAAGAGGCTGAAGCACCGGGCCGAGTTGAACCCGGTCCGCCGCGACGGCCGTAACTTGGGCAAGCGGCTGGAGGTCGAAGCCCAGTTCGGGGATCAGACCCGCCACCTGGCCGTCTTCAGCGGCGACACCCGTCAGTCGGCCGTGCTCTGGGGCAAGCGTCGCTTCCAGGCGGTGGTGGTGGACGCGCCCTACGGGGTGGTCCATGGCTCCCGTTCGGGGCCGGGGTCCGGCCGCCAGCGCTCGGCCGGCCAGCTGTTGGCCGAGGCCGTGCCGGTCTGGAGCCGGCAACTGGCCCCCGGCGGCGCCCTGGGTCTGTCCTGGAACAGCCTCGGTCTGCCCCGGGCCGATCTGATCGAGCTGGTCCAACAAGCCGGTCTGACAGCCTGCCAGGGCGGCCCCTGGGAACTCTTCGGCCATAGAGTCGATTCTTCTATTTATCGAGATATCGTTGTAGCCACTAAACCACTGGAGCTGACGTGAGCCGACAGTTGTACCTGCTACGTCACGCCCACGCCGCTCCCGGCGGCGCCCTGGGCGACCTCTACCGCCCGCTCGACCGCATCGGCCGCGACCAAGCCCGCCACCTCGGGGCCGCGCTGGCCGACGCCGGCATCGAGTGGGTCCTGACCTCGCCGGCCGCCCGCACCCGCCAAACGGTGGCCGAACTGGGCTTGGACGCGCCGGTCGAAGTCGTGCCGGCCTTGTACGGCGGGGGCTGCTCGGTCCTGATCGACCGCGTCCGCCAACTGGACGACGACCTCCACCGCGTCCTGGTGTCCGGCCACAACCCGGACATCGCCGCCGCCGTCCAGCGCCTACTCGACCCGGACAGCTCCGATCCTGTGGCCGTCGACCTGATCCGGACCCACTTCCCCACCGCCACCTGCTGCCAATTGGAGTTCGACCAGCCCTGGTCCGAACTGTCCTCGGCCAGCCTGCGGCGCAGCCTACGCAGCAAAGCCCCCCGACCGGCGCTGTGACCGCCATTCGCCCCCAGCCCTTCACGCGAGCGACACTTAGAACCATCGTCTCTGGCGTGTCGGAGGTCGTTGGACTCTGACGAGTCTCAAACACTCAATCGGCTCACTCACGAGCGCCAGCGCTCGACGTTCGCCTCAATCGTGTCTAAGCGCTCTTTGAGTAGAGAGTCGGCTGGCCTGGGGCTGGCGGCCGGTGGGTTGAGTCAACCGTAGGTGTCGCGGGGGCCGCGACCGGGGACGGAGCGGCGGCCCTTCTTCCAACTGGGGGCGGTCGGGCCCAGGACGCGCAGGCTGGTGACGCTGTCTTGGCCCAGGGCCTGGTTCAAGCGGGCCAAGATGGCGGGGGCGATCAGCCGGATGGCGCCGGCCCAGGTGGTGGACTCGGCCCGGATGGTCAACTGCCCGTCCCGGAAGCCCTCGGGCTGGCAGTGGTCGGCGTTGACCGCTCCGACCAGATCGGCCCAATGCCCCAGCAGGGAGGCCAGCGAGAGGTCGGTCCCCCAGCCCCGGTCGGCGATCACCCGGTCCATCAACCGTCCAACCGGCTGGGGGTCGCGCTCGGATGGCCCGGGACCGGACCAGGTCGCCGGGTCGACGGCCGGGCGAGGGCGGCGGCGGGCCGCCGGGCGGCCCCCCCTGGCCCCCTGGGCCACCCGTTGAGCCAACTCCAGCCCGGTCGGATCATGCTCGGCCCAGGCCAAGGCGGGGTCGGCCGGCGTATCGTCTGACGGCTCCGCCGGCTCCGGCGGCGGAGCCGACTCGTCTGCGGCGAGTCCGGGGACAAAATCTTGCGCGTCTCGAACGGGCCTGGTGACAGTCGTCTGGTCGGCCGGCGGCGCGGCGGTCGGTCCAAGAGCGTCGCGCTCAGATCGAGTCATGGTCGCCTCCCGCCCGATCTAGACCGTCCCCACTCAGGTCTCGATCGTCCCCGACCGACTCTAGGACCGCCCCAGCCCCATCGAAACCATCACCGACCTCAGCAGAACTGTCCACCGGGTCACGACCGTCCTCACTCGAGTCTTGACCGTCCCCGACCAGACCATGGTTCTCCTCAGCCACATCCCGACCATCCTCGACCAGTCCAGGACCGTCTTCCGTTGGCTTGGGCGCGGCCGACGGCCGGGCCTGGTCGGGACGGACCTGACCGTCGAACACCCGGAAGCGCTCCGCCACCAAACTGGCTGGCACGTCTTGCTCGACGGCGGCGGTCAATAAGACCTGCTGGGCGGCCCCGACGGCTTGGGCCAGCCGGCCCCGCCGGCTGGAGTCCAATTCGGCGAAGACGTCGTCCAAGATCAGCACCGGCTCGACGCCGTCTTGCCTAAGCAGGTCGAAGCTGCCTAGCCGGAGTCCCAAGCTGGCCGACCAGGACTCGCCGTGGCTGGCGTAGCCCTTGACGGGCAGACCGTCCAGCTCCAAGACCAAGTCGTCGCGCTGGGGGCCGACCAAGCTGAGGCCGCGGGCGATCTCCTCGTCACGACGCTGGACGATGGCGTCGCTCAGGCGGCGCGCGATCTGGTCGGGGTCTCTCGGGCCCAGACCGGTGGACCAGTCCGGCTCGACGGCGCTGCGATAGGCCAGCCGGACCTGGCTGGCGCTCGACGCCAGACTGGCGTAACGGTCGGCGTACAACGGCTCCAAACCGGCGATGGTGTCGAGCCGGGCCGCCACCAGTTCGGCCCCAAAGACCACCAATCGCTCGTCCCACAACGCTAGGGTGTCGCCGGCCGAGGAGCGGGCGGCGGCCCGGCCGGACAGAGCTTTCAGCAAACTGTTACGTTGTTTAAGGACCCGCTCCAGATCGGCTCTGACACCGGCCAAGCGCGGCCACCGGGTGGTGGACAAGGTGTCGATGAAAGACCGTCGATCGGCCGGATCGCCTTTCACGACGGCCAGATCCTCGGGCGCGAAGAGGACCACCCTGATCGCGCCCAGGAGATCGCGCGGACGAACCGGAGCCTTGTTCAGGCGGGCCTGGTTGGCCGCGCCCAGCCGGATCTCCAAATCCAGGGCCAAGTTACGCGGATCGTTCGGACCGGCTTGGACCCGAGCGCTCAGGACGGCCCGTTGGGCGCCGGCCCGGACCAGGGGTTGATCGTTGGCCACCCGGTGCGAAGACAGGCTGGCCAGGTATTCGACGGCCTCGACCAGGTTGGTCTTACCTTGGCCGTTGGGACCCAGGAAGACCGTCGCGCCCGCGCCCAACTCGAGTTCGACGGTGGCGTAGGAGCGGAAGTCGGTCAGCTTGAGAGCGGTGACGATCACCGGGCGGCCCGGTCAGTGGGGCAGGCGCATCAACATGATGACGTGACGATAGTTCAGCAGCGGGTCGCCGTCGATGTCCTCCAAGGCGGTCACTAAGCAAGGTTTGCCCGGACCGGAGAAGGACAGGTGGACGTAAGGCGCGTCCAGCACGGACAGCACGTCGGACAGGTAATGCGGATTGAAACCGGCTTGATCCAGGGGCAGATCGCCGCCGGCGTGGTTCTCGACCACCGCCGTGACGGTCTCGGAGGCCCGGGCCTGGTCGCCGCTGGCGGCCTCCAGGGTGACGCCGTCGTCGCCGATCAGCATAGACAAAGAAGTGTTGCGTTCGGCCACCAGCGCGACGCGCTTGACGGCGGACAGCAGTTCGGCCACGTTGGCCCGCACCGACAATTCATTGGCGATGTTCATGAGATGGCGCACCTTGGGGAACTCGCCGTCCAACAGCCGGGTGGTGATCTGACGGTGCCCGTTGACGCCCTCGCCCTCGAAGCCGATCAAACCCTCGCCGCTGCCGGCCGTGGCCAAGGACAAGGTGACTTGATCGCCCGACACCAGCGACTTGGCGATCTCGGACAGGACCCGGGCCGGCACCAAGGCGGCGGCGCTCAAGTTGGGACTGGTCGGCCGCCAGGTCAGCTCCTTCAAAGCCATGCGATAGCGGTCCGTCGCCAGCAGCGAGACCTGCTCGTCTTCGAACTCCAGCCGCACCCCGGTGAAGACGGGCAGCAATTCGTCCCGGCCGGCCGCCACCACCACCTGGTTGACGGCCTTGGCCAACTCGTCGCTCTTGATCGAACCGCTGGTCTGCGGCATCCGGGGCAGGTCTGGGTAATCCGCCGCCGGCAGCAATTGCAGATCGAAACGAGCCGAACCGCAGACCAGCTCCAAAGCTTGGTCGTCACTGCTGAGGCTGATCGGCTTCCCCGGCAGGGAACGGATGATCTCGGCCAGCAGGCGCCCGGACACCAGCGCTGTGCCGGGCTCCTCGACCTGAGCGGCGACCGTGATACGGGCCGAGGTCTCGTAGTCGAAACTGGACAAAGTGACCGAGTCGGTTTCGGCCTGGATCAACAGACCGGCCAAGATCGGCAGACTGGGTCGCAGAGGCAGGCTGCGGGCGGCCCACTGGACAGCCTCGGCCGCCACATCTTTGTCGAGTTGGACTCTCATGCTGACTCCTCCGAGGCGATTCCGTGTGACTCATACTGTAGTGGCACCGCAGCGGTGGCCGTCGAGGTGGAGCGACCGATCCGGTCAGCGCTGGGTTCTGTGCACAGGAGCGGCCAAAACTGACTTTGAAGTTCTTTAGATAGATCACTCTCGTAGTAGTCATAGCGTCTGTGCGAACTGTGGATAACTTGAAGAGAACGTAGACGGTTCTGAATCACAAGACTGTGGTTCGGGCTTGAAACTGTGGATGGCGTTGAGGATGGCTGTGGACAGATCGGCGGATCGATCCGGTTGTACCCAGCTTTTGGCGGGTGGGAGGGAGTTATCAACAGGCGGCTGTGGATAACTATCGAGAGCGCGTGATCGTGGATCCGAGGTGAGCGAGCGGGTCGGACGTGGCAATGGGTCGGCTGTCCGATGCGATGGAGGCGTACGGACTGACGCCCCTTCTACCACCAGGGACTTTCGGTGAGGGACGTTAGTCAGGCGTACTGAGCCCGCTGTTTGACCTTGTTGGTGATCTCGGTCACGGTGGTGAAGACGGGCCGGTCGGTCAGGATCAGGTCGCTGATTTTGCGGTAGGCGTGCATCACAGTGGTGTGGTCGCGGTCGAATTGGGCGCCGATCTTGGGCAGGGACAGCTCCGTCAACTCACGGCAGAGGTACATCGCGATCTGGCGGGCCAGGGCCACCGAGGTGGAACGGCTGGGACCCTTGAGTTCCTCGACTGACAATTGGAACTGCTCGGCTGACTGGGCCATGATCAAAGCCGGGGTGATGGGCCGGTCGACGCCGGCCGGCATGAGGTCGTTCAAGACGATCTCGGCCAGAGACACGTTCACGATCTCGTTGTTGAAGGAGGCGTAGGCCGTGATACGGGTCAAAGCGCCTTCCAGCTCCCGGATGTTGGTGTGGATACGGGAGGCGATGAACTCCAAGACGTCGGGCTCGACGCTCAAGCGCTCGGCCACCGTCTTACGGCGCAGGATGGCGATCCGGGTCTCCAGGTCGGCCGGTTGGACGTCGGCGATGAGGCCCCACTCGAAGCGGCTGCGTAACCTCGGCTCGACCGTTTGGAGCGACTTGGGCGCTCGGTCGGAGGTCATGACGATCTGCTTCTGGGCACCGTGCAGGGCGTTGAAGGTGTGGAAGAACTCCTCCTGGGTTTGGACCTTGGACTCCAAGAACTGGATGTCGTCGATCAGGAGGACGTCGATCTCCCGGTAGGTGCGCCGGAACTGGGCGGTGCGGTTCTCGGAGATGGCGTTGATGAAGTCGTTCGTCAACTCCTCGGTGGAGACGAATTTGACCTTCAACTGGGGCGAGTAGGTCGAGATGTAATTGCCGATGGCGTGCAGCAGGTGGGTCTTGCCCAGACCGGAGTCGCCGTAGATCAAGAGGGGGTTGAAGGACTGACCCGGGCTCTCGATGACGGCCGAGGCGGCGGCGTGGGCAAAACGGTTATTGGGGCCGATGACGAAGGTGTCGAAGGTGTACTTGGGATTGAGGCGACTGACCTCACCGGTCCGGAAAGGGCTGGCGGACGGGGTGGCCGGCGGGGCGCTGGGAGTCGGCGGGGTGGCCGGCGCGGGGACCGGCGGCGGGGGCGGCTCGGGCTGAGCGGCGTCGGGCGAGACCTCGACCGTCAACCGGAGGGGCCGGCCGGCCTGGTCCTGCAGGATTTGCTCGAGTTGGGCGCGCAAACGCTGCTCGATGCGGTCGCGGGTGAAGTCGTTGGGGGCGCAGACCCGGAACTCGTCAGCGCTCACGGCCAGCGGCTGGCAGATGGTCATGAGGGCCTTGGCCGGACCTTCGAGACGGTTCAAAACGGCGTCCCAGAGAAAACGCGGAGTGTCTTTGGGGTCGGGC
Organism: Propionibacteriaceae bacterium; assembly: GCA_031265875.1. Taxonomy (GTDB): domain Bacteria; phylum Actinomycetota; class Actinomycetes; order Propionibacteriales; family Propionibacteriaceae; genus WQYJ01. The sequence continues at coordinate 7,005 of JAISCA010000035.1, read as the reverse complement.
GGCGAGAGGGTCATACAGGCTCCTCTCTGCCGTTGGCGGCACTGCTCCGGAACGGTCGCGTCTGACCGATGTCCACAGGGTTATCCACAGGTTGTGGGTCGCGCGATAGGACCGGTTCTCCCGCTGGGACAGGCGGGCTGAGGTGTCAAAGTTAGTCGGGCTGGGGAAAGACACGCAAGTGGAAGGGTCACACTGAGACGATAGTTCGGGCGTGTCGCGTGATCGCGGCCGAGCCGGATCGAGGGGCAGAATTCGAGGCGGTTTGCCGGGAGTCAGGCTCAGCGCGTATCGTTACGGGGTCGCTGTAGTGAGCGGCTGTTCCCCTGCTGCTCTGACAGCGGGATCGAAGACTCTTGAAGTTTGGGAGCTGAAAGTGAGCAAGCGGACCTTTCAGCCGAGCAATCGGCGCCGCAGTCGGACCCATGGTTTCCGGGCCCGCATGAGGACCCGGGCGGGGCGTGCCATTCTGTCGGCTCGCCGTCGCAAGGGCCGCGTTGAACTGAGCGCCTGAGCGAGATGTTGCCGGTCTCGGCCCGGCTGCGGCACGCGGCCCAGTTCGCCGCCACCGTCCGCGGCGGTCGGCAGACCGGTCGGCCTTGTTTGATCCTGTACGTCAAACCGACGTCGGGCGAACGCTCGCGGGCTGGGTTCGTGGTCTCCAAGCAAGTCGGCTCGGCGGTGCGACGCAACCGGGTCAAACGACGTTTACGCCACCTGGTGGCCAGTCGTTTGGACGACCTGCCCCAGACCGCCGACATCGTCATCCGGGCCTTGCCCAAGGCTTCGAGCCAAGCTGAGCGGCTGCGGAGAGATTTCGAATCGGCCTGGGCCTGGGCCGCCGGACAGTGCGGCGCCTCGGGGCCGGACCGGACTGGGGCGGGAGCGTCACGGAGGCAAGACGGAGCGGCGTCCGGGCGGCCGCAGCCGGTCGGCCCGACGGCGACCGCTGGCCGGGAGCCGCGCCCATGAAGTATGTCCTGATCGGATTCGTCAAATTGTGGCGGCTGCTGATCTCTCCGCTCTACGGACAAGTCTGTAAGTTCTATCCCTCCTGTTCGGCCTATGGTTTGGAGGCCTTGCGCGTGCACGGCGCGGCCCGCGGCTCGTGGTTGACCGTACGTCGGATCGCACGCTGCCATCCTTGGTCCCAGGGCGGTTACGACCCGGTGCCGGGCACCGCGGCGGCCGAGGCTTGGGCGGCCGAGCAAGCCGAGGCGGAGGCGGCCGAGGCCGAGGTTAGGACCGAGTCGGCGCGCAGCGAGATCGCGGCGCCGGCGGACGAGAGCCAGGCGCGTTCAGTCCTGGTGGGCGGGAAGGTGTGAGGCATGACCCCACTGTTGTTGTTCGGAATCGGAGACTTCTTCTCCTCCTTGATGACGCCGCTGCACGCGGCCATCTCCTTCGTGTTGGGCTACGCCTACCGCTTCTGGTCCCTGGTGATCGGGCCGGACACAGGCTTGACCTGGGTCATGGCCATCGTCACCTTGACCGTCTTGGTGCGGGTCATCTTGATTCCGCTGTTCGTCCGTCAGATCAACTCCTCCCGCAACATGCAGGCCATCCAACCCAAGATGAAGGCCCTGCAGGAGAAGTACGGCGCCGACCGCGAGCGTTTGGGTCAAGAGACGCAGAAGCTGTTCAAGGAGGAGGGCGTCAGCCCGTACGCCTCCTGTCTGCCCTTGCTGCTGCAGATGCCGATCTTCTTCGCCCTGTACCAAGTCCTGGCGGCCGCCGCCAACGGTGTGCCCCGGGGCTATTACCTGGTCAAGCACCCCGAGTTGGTGACCGACTCGCTCAGCCAGGTGACGATCTTCGGGGCCCGGCTGGCCGGGCACTTCTGGAAGGGCGGGGACACCTGGAAGATCTGGCTGTGGGGGCCGACCCAGTGGGTGGCGGCGGTCTTGATCCTGGTCATGTCGAGCCTGTTCTTCATCACCCAGAAGCAGTTGATGAGCAAGAACATGCCGGCCGCGTCGCTGACCGGACCGATGGCGCAGCAGCAGAAGATGATGCTGTACCTCTTCCCGGCCATGTACCTCTTCATGGGCGTGGCGATCCAGATCGGCGTGCTGATGTACTGGGTGACCTCGAACCTGTGGACCCTGGGTCAGCAGTGGATCTTGATCCGTAACAATCCGACCCCTGGCACTCCGGCCTACATCGACTGGGAGGAGCGCATGGTCAAGAAGGGGCGGGACCCCAAGCAGATCGCGGCCGATCGACGGGCCAAGCATTCCCGTAAGCCGGCCGAAGCCAAGACCACCACTAGCGCCTCCGGCGTGCAGCGCCAGACCGTCGACGATTCGGCCGTGCAGCGCCAGGTGGTCAACCGGGCACAACCCAAGAAGCAGTCCAGGGCTCAGCGCAAGAGTCCGCGACGATGAGTTTTCACGCCGGCGGCAGCCGGGGGAGGCAAGGAGAATCATGAGCGAGCAAGACAAGGCCGCTAAGAAGGCCAGCAAGTCCAGCAAAGCTGACAAGGCTGACAAGGTCGAGCCGACCGAATCAGTCGAGCCGGTCGAGCCGGCCGAATCGTCCGATCAGGCTGAGCCGGCCGAGGCTTCGACCGCTGATTCCGTCGACGTCGAGGGCGAGATCGCGGCCGATTATCTGGAGGAGTTGTTGGACATCGCCGACTTGGACGGTGACATCGACACCTACATCGAGGCCGGGCGGGCCCACATCTCGATCGTCACCACCGAAGACCGTCTGGTGGGGCGCAACGGTGAGGTGCTGGAGGCCCTGCAGGAGCTCTGCCGCCTGGCCGTCATGACGCAGCAGGGGCACCGTAGCCGTCTGATGCTGGACGTGGCCGGGTATCGCGAGAAGCGGCGGGTGGAGCTGCAAGAGCTGGCGGCGGCGGCTGTGGCCGAGGCCAAGGAGTCGGGCGAGCCGCAATCACTGGCGGCCATGAACCCGTTCGAGCGCAAGATCGTGCACGACGTGGTGGCGGCGGCCGGCTTGTTCTCGGAGTCCGAGGGCGAAGAGCCCAAGCGGCACGTCATCGTGCGCCTGGCCGCCTGAGCGGTGGGCCAAGCGCGGCCGGCCGGGTCGATGGGCCGGGTCCCGTCGGTCGAGGCCGGGACGCCGCCCCTGGATTCGCCGGCTGGATCGGCGGGCCCGGGGCGACCATCCGGTTCGACTGGCCGAAATACATCGGCCGAGGCGGTGGGGCGGACGTGCTCGGCTGGGGCGTCGTCCCCAGAACGACTGATCGAGTCGATCAGCCAGGCGTCGTCGGCCGGGTCGGTGGCCCAGGGGCCGTCGGTTGAGGCGGTGGGCTAGATGCGGTCGGCCGGGACGCCACCGCCGGAACGGCTGATCGAGAGCGAACCGGCGGCGCTGACGGACGTCTTGGGCGACCAGATCGAGCCGATGCGGCGTTACGCCGACATCCTGTGCGACCGTGGCGTGGTCTGGGGGCTGCTGGGGCCGAAAGAGCCCGAGCGGATCTGGACCCGGCACATCTTGAACTGTCAGGCCCTGTCCCCCTTGATCGGCGCCGGCGCCAGTCTGATCGACGTCGGCTCCGGAGCCGGCTTGCCCGGGGTGGTGTTGGCCTTGAGCCGGCCGGACCTCGAGATCGTCCTCTTGGAACCCTTGCTCCGGCGGAGCGATTTCCTCAACCTGTTGGTGGATGAGTTGGGCTTGGCGGGGCGGGTCCAGGTGGTGCGGGCGCGCAGCCAGGAGTATCGCCCAGCGTCCCCCGCCGACGTGGTGGTGTGCCGGGCGGTGGCCGGGTTGTCCCGCCTGGTCGAGGCCACCGCTCACCTCTTCCGGACCGGCCAGGCGCTGGCCCTGAAAGGCGAGCGGGCGGGTTTAGAGATCGAGGCGGCCGAGCCGGTCCTGCGGCGGTACAAGCTACGGGCCGAGTTGTCACGCCCCCAGCTCCACCCCGAGCTGGAGCCCGCCCACGTCGTACGGCTACGCCCGGCCTAATGTCCGGCGCCTTCGGGTCCGCCCAGTGAGCGGTGGTGGGTCACGCGACAGAGCAGTTGCGACCACTTCTCTGACGGGAACATGGCGGAGACGCCGTCAGGACCATGTCCCCAGCGGGCCTTCGGTCCGGGTCCGGTCCGGCTCAGTGTCGTAACAGTCTGTCGGTGGGTGCGCGGTCGTTAGGCTGGGCGGGTCTGGTCGAGCGAGGGGGTGGGCGATGTCGGAACGGTCGGGCGGATCGGCCGGCGACGCCACTGCGGCGGCCCGGCGTCAAGCCGTCTCGGTCGCGGTCGCGACCGGGTTGTACGGCGTCTCCTTCGGCGCCTTGGCGGTGGCGGCCGGACTGAGCTGGGGGCAGACCTTATTCCTGTCGGCGGTCATGTTCACGGGCGGATCGCAGTTCGCCTTGATCGGGGTGATCGGAGCGGGTGGCTTGGGCTCGGCGGCGGTGGCCGGGGCCGCCCTGTTGGGCAGCCGGAATGGCTTGTACGGGGTGCAGCTGGGTCCGGTCTTGGAATTGAAGGGCTGGCGGCGGTGGCTGGGCGCGCAGTTGACCATCGACGAGTCGGCGGCGGTGGCTCTGGCCCAACCGGATCAGGCCTCCCGCCGCGTCGGCTTCTGGTGGGCCGGGGCCGGAGTCTGGCTGTGTTGGAACGCTTGCACAGCGCTGGGGGCGCTGGCTGGCGAGGCCATGGGCGATCCCAAGGCCTGGGGTTTGGACGCGGCGGCGGCGGCCGCTTTCTTGGCCCTGCTGTGGCCCCGCTTGACTGATCGTCGGACCGGGCTGACGGCCGTCCTGGCCGGGCTGGTGGCCTTGGTCGTCCTACCGCTGGCGCCGCCCGGTCTGCCGGTGCTGGCGGCCGGGGCGGTCGGCTTGGCGGTCGGGCTGAGCGGTCGGACAACGGCTACAGGGGTGGAGCCATGAGGTCGAGGGCCGTCGGGGAGAGGGGTGAGACGTGACGGACTTGTGGCTGGTCGTGCTGGTGGCGTCGGCGGCTTGCCTGGGCCTGAAGTTGGCCGGGGCCTGGGTGCCCCGCGCCTGGCTGGACAGCCAGCGGGTACGCGTCGGCCTGAGCCTGATGACGGTCGGCCTGCTGGCCGGGTTGGTGGTGACGCAGACCCTGAGCCAAGACGGCGGACTAGGCCTGGACGCCCGGCTGGCGGCGCTGGCGCTGGCGGCCCTCTTGCTCTGGCGCCGGGCTCCCTTCCTAGTCGTGGTGGTGGCCGGCGCCGGGGCAGCGGCCGGGCTGCGCGCCCTGGGCTGGGGCTGAGGGTCGTCTGCGGGTACTCCCAGGTCGATCGTGATTGACGCGGATGTGACCGGGGTTGGGGTTGAGGGTCGCTGGGCTACGCGCTCTGGGCTGGGCCGAAGTCTCTGGGGCACTCGCACGGGGCTAGGCTGAGTGTCGCCGCCGCGACCCGCCAAGCCGCTTAAGACACAACGGGCGGTGACGGCGCATAGCATCGCGCCATCAAGAGACCTGGAATTGCCGTGAAGCAGCTTCGCCGGCACACACTCAAAGCAGACACAGGGAGAACACCATGGATGAGTATTACCAGAGGCAAATACAAAACGAGCGGGAACGAATTGCTAGCTTCAAGCACGATATATCCCTAGTCATTGACTTGCAGCACCTCGATTGGGCAAGACAAGATGTTCGTGATTTCAATGCGGAAATCAGGGCCTGTCAAGCGAAAATCGAGGAATGGGAGCGTTTGGCGAAGGAGTCCGAGTAGGGGCAGGATGGTCGCGCCTGAACTCGTGATTCCTCTGGCCGGGTCTGGCTTGGGCCGTCCGAGCGGCCAGGTCCAGCGGGTCGCTCCTGGATATCGGACTTTCCCTTGGCCCGGCTTCAGCTAGACCACCGGCTCGGCTACGAGCGGGACGATTACGGCAAGATAGGACGCCATGGACCTCTACCCCACCATTTTCACCCGCCATTCCGTCCACAGTTTCGACCCCGCTCCGCTGGACCGGGCGACGCTCGAAGCCATCGTCCAAGCGGCCCGCCAGGCCGACCATTTGACCGACCAGGCGGCCAGAATCGAAGTCGCTTCGGCTGACCAGGTCAAAGGCAGTTCGGCCCCGCACCATCTGCTCGCCTTCACAGTCCAGGACGACGCTGGCTTCGCCGACGCCGGTTACGTGTTGCAACAGGCCGACCTGGCCATCCAGGCCCAGGGGTTAGGTTCGCATTGGATCGGTCTGGCCAAGCCCAAGGTCAAGGCCGCCGGCTTCACGATCCTGCTGGCCTTCGGCCGGACCGACGAAGGGCCGCGCCCGGCCGCTGATTTCAAGCGTCTGGCTTTGGCGGAGATATCCGACCAGGCGGAGCTGTCCGATCAGGCCGGCGCCGTGGCCGAAGCCGTCCGGCTGGCCCCGTCCGGCATGAACGATCAACCCTGGCGGTTGCGCTTCGGTGAGGGGCTGGTCTCCTTGATCCACACCCGCCGGGGTCCGTGGTCGAGGCTGTTGGTCAAGAAGATGGACAAAGTCTCGCTCGGCATCGCGACCCGCCACGCCGTCATCGCGTTAGAGCACGAGGGCCGCCAGGTCACCAGCGTCAGTCCCGTGGCCGGGCCGGACCAGTTCCGGATCGACGTGGCCTACCGCTGATCGCCCGCCAGCGACCACTCGCTAGCCGAACCCCCGATTTCGTTCTCCCGACCTAGTGTCCCCCGCCGCCGTTCGCCGTGCGGTGTCAGGCTGCGGCGACTCACAGAGCACATACGACCAGCGCCACCGGCGTGTCGTTCGTCGTAACCCGCCGTTCGGCGGCGGACTTAGGAACTCGGCCACCGGGAACCGAACCCCCAGCCCAACCGGAAGACCATATCCCCACGCCAGCCGAAGCTGCGGTAAGCCGGTCTGGTCCGGCCGCCCGACAGGGTGGCTGGAGGCCAGGGGCGTCGGGGGCGGGAGCCACCCGTGGTGACTGTGGTGAGACGTCTGGGGTGTCATGCTTTCTGTAGACACTGATCCGTTAGGAGGATGGCGAAGTGTCCACGCAGCAGAGGGGTCCGGGTTCGCCTAGGAGGTATTCGTCGCAGTTCAAGGCTGAGGCG